>PXSA01000011.1:130003-171493 GCA_003023565.1 Halobacteriales archaeon QS_9_68_17 | reverse complement strand
CTCGGCCGCCACGAGCACGACCACCGGGCGGTCAGCGGGCCGACCGGCCTCGCCGAGATGGCCCGGCAGGTCGGCGCGGCGCTGTTCCGCGTCGTCGAGAACCGCCTCCACGGCGGGCGCGTTGCACCACAGCAGGTCGATCGGTCCCTCGAACGTCGACAGCCACTCGACGAACTCGGGGACGCGGTCGGCGGGCGCGCGGAGCGCGACGACCACCCGGCGCGGCGAGACGGTCGACAGCGTCGACAGCACCCGGTCGGCGGCGAGGCCGGCGTACTCGCGGTCGGTCATCGGAACGACGACCGCGCTCCGGTCCGTCGGGGCGGCCGGTGTCGGGTCGTCGAACGCGTGCAGCGTCGTGACCCGCTCCTGGACGTACTCCATCACCCGTCCCTTGGACCACGCGACAAAAACCTCGGCGGATCCGGACGCCTCAGGCCGGCGCGGCCTCGCTCGGCAGGCGTTCGACCGCGTACAGTCCGAGCAGGACGACCAGGACGGCGACCAGGGCGACGGAGTACCCCCGGAACACCGCGTCGAACCCGATCCCGGCGTCGGTCAGTCCTCCGAGGACCGCGCTGCCCGTCGCCTGCACGAGCATCATGCTCGCGCTGTACAGGGAGTAGGCGCTCGCGCGGTTCTCGTCGGGCAGCGAGTCCAGCAGGTACGTGTCGAGCGCCGGGAAGAGGCTGTGGATGACGTAGCCGAAAAAGAGGCTCACCACGACCACCGCGGTCAGTCCCTGCACGACCGTCAGCGCGAGCAGGCTCGCGACGAACGCCGCCAGGATCGCGAGCATCAACGGGACGTACGCGACCCGCTCGGCGATGCTCCCGGTGAGGACGAACGCCGGGACGCCGGCGGCGAACACGCCCGTCAGGACGTTCCGCGCCATCGGCTCGTCGAGCCCCTTCGTCTCGACGAGGTAGGTCACGTAGAAGTTGAACACCCCGTTCCAGACGAACCCGGTCGCGCCGATGATGGCGACGCCGGTGACGATGAAGAACACCGCCCGCCAGTCGGCGACGAGGAGCACGCCGCCGACGACCAGCGGCGCGCCGACGGCCGCCAACTGGCTCGACATGCCGTGAACGCCGACGGCGCGGCCGACCCGGTCGGGGAACAGTTCGCTCACCAGCGGGTTCGCGGCGATGAAGTACGCCCCGCTGGTCAGCCCCATCAGTAGCGCGCCCCCGGCGAGGGCGTAGAACGAGCCCGCGACGGCGGTGACGGCGGCCGCGACCGCCAGGAGCGTCCCGGAGCCGAAGACGACGGTGTGACGGGGCACCTTCGTGAGCAGGTACCCCGTCGGGAGGCGAGGGAGGGCGCTGCCGACCCACGTCATCGTCACCACCAGACCGACCGTCGCGCCGGAGAACCCGAACGCGGCCCGTAGCGGCTCCACCAGCGGCGCGAACACGACTCGGGCGAGGTTGACGAGAAACACCATGGAACACAGCGATCCGAACAGGCGTCCTCGGCGAGAACCCGCACGCTGCGGATCGTCCGTCAGGAACACGCTCCGAGATACGCGAGGACGCGACTTCAAGCCTTACGAACCGAAACCGTCGGGAGGTTTTTGACAGGGAGTCGCATACGTCAGGGTATGAAATCCGTCCGGAAGGCGCTACGCGACGGCGATCTATCGAAGGACAACTACGGGCGGCTCAGTTGCGTCGACTGCGAGACGACCCTCAAGAGCCGGAACGACCCGTCCGAGATAGGGACGGTCAGGCTCTGCCCGGGCTGTGAGAGCGAGTGGCAGGAGCTGTGAGCGCCCGGTCCGCCGTGCGTCCCGACCGCGGCGCGGGCCGCGGACGGCGACCCGGACGGGCCTGAGCGACGAGAAGCGCGTTGCTACTGACCGCCCTCGGCGTCGGCCATCCGCTCTACCAGTTCCGGCGACCCGAGGATCGTCGGCACGCGCCGGTGGAGGCCGGTGGGAGCGGCGTCGAGGACCGATCCGGACCCGTCGGAGGACGCGCCGCCGGCGTGTTCGACGATGTACGCCACGGGGTTCGACTCGTACTGTAGCCTGAGGACTCCCTCGGGGCGGGAGTCGAGCGCGGGATACACCAGCACCCCGCCGTGTGTCAGCAACTGCGAGACGTCGGCGACCATCGCGCCGCTGTACCGGACCTTGTGCGCCCCGCCGACCTCGTCGAGCGCCTCCTGCAACCCGTCGGTCATCTCGTAGCGCCCGCCGGCGTACCCGTAGATCCCCTCGCCGTCCGGCATCGACACGGGGTCGCTATCGACGACCGATCCCTCGGCGATCACGTGTCGCGTCACGTCGTCGCCGGTCGCGACGGTCGCGGTGGTGTACGACCCGTAGAGGACGAGTCCCGCGGCGACGAGGTCGCGACCGAACGCCGGCAGCGAGGCGTCGTACACGCCTATCACCGTGCCGGTGACGGAGTTCGAGAGCAGGTTCGACGACCCGTCGAGGGGGTCGATGGTGACGCCGTAGCCGCTCCCCACGTCGGCGACGTCCGGTCGTTCCTCGCTCGCGTACGCCCCGACCGCGTCGATCCCGGCCAGTGCATCGTGGAACACTCCGTCGACCCAGTCGTCGGCGGCGACCTGTGTGTCGCCGCTGGGGTTCTCCGCGTCTACCTTGTCCCGGTGCTCGTGCAGTCGCGCCCGGACGTCCTCGGTCGCTCGCGCGATGGCGTCGACGAGCCAGTCCGTGTCGGTGGTCATGTCGTCGGGTCGGCGTCGAGCGTTCGTAAGCGGTTCGACGGCGAGTCAGGAGAACAGCCGTTTCAGCCGGGCGACGAGGCTCTTCGAGCGGTCGCCGCCGCGACGTTGCTGTGTCCGCTCCGGCCGCCGCGATCCGCTCCGCGGACAGTTCGTTCTCCGCGCCCATCGCCCCCTGGATCTCGACGGAGATGTCGTGACCCAGTTCCTCGGCGGTCCGTTCGAGGTTCTCCGCCGCCATCCGACTGTGTGCGATTCCGGTCGGACAGGACGTCACTGCTACGATTTTCATGATCGATCACTAAGGTTGTCGAGTACGTCAGTTCTCGTGTCGGCCGCGAGCGCCGTTTCGGCGAGTCCCGCGGCCACGTCGGTGTCTGCCGTCGCCACGTTCGCCTTCACGTCGGGGACCGTAACCGCGCTCATGCTCAGTTCGTCGAGACCGAGGCCGACCAGCAACGCCGTCACGTCGGGGTCACCGGCCATCTCGCCGCACATCCCGACCCAGGCGTCCCCCTCGTGGCCCGCCTCGACGGTCCGTCGGATCGCTCGCAGGACGCCCGGGTGAAGCGGGTCGTGGAGGTCCGCCACGCGGTCGTTCTCCCGCGCCGCCGCCATCACGTACTGGGCGAGGTCGTTCGTCCCGATAGAGAGGAAGTCGACGCGGGCCGCCAGCGCGTCGGCGACGAAGACGGCGCTCGGCGTCTCGATCATCACGCCGAGTTCGGGCCGCGCGTGGGCGACGCCCTCGTCGTCCAGCGCGGCGGCCACCTCGTTGACGTTCGCCAGCGCCGCCTCCAGTTCCTCGACGGTCGCGACCAGCGGGAACATGACGGCGAGGTCGCCGTCGCCGTCGGCCGCCGCCCGCAGGAGCGCGCGCAGTTGCGTCTCGAACAGGTCGGCGTCCGGGTCGAGCGACCGGCGGATCCCGCGCTCGCCGAGGAACGGGTTCTCCTCCTCGGGCAGGTCGAGATAGGGGATCCGCTTGTCGCCGCCGATATCGAGCGTCCGGACGACGACGCGGCCGTCCGGGAACGCGTCTAACGCCTCGACGTACGCCTCGTGCTGCACGTCCTCGCCGGGCGGCGACTCGCGGTCGAGAAAGAGGAACTCCGTGCGGTAGAGGCCGATGCCGTCGGCCCCGCGGTCGGCGGCCGGTTCTACCTCGGCCGGCCGCCCGACGTTGGCGGCGACCTCTATCTCGCGGCCGTCCGCCGTCGAGACGGGGTCCGGTCGGACCTCGGCGAGGTCCTCGGCGGCGGCGCGTTCGCGCTCCTCGTCCGTCGGCGAGACGACGAGTTCGCCCTCGTCACCGTCGACCAGCACGTCCGCCCCCTCGGGGACGTCCGGGAGCGCGTCGCCGACGCCCACCACGGCCGGGAGCGCGAGCGAGCGCGCGAAGATGGCCGCGTGGGAGGTGCGGCCGCCGGTCGCCGTCGCGAACCCCGCGACGCGCTCGGGGTCCAGTTGTGCGGTGTCGCTGGGCGTCAGTCGCTCGGCGAGGACGACCGACCCCTCCGGGAGCGACGCCAGGTCGACGCGCTCCCCGTCGGTCAACAGGCGGACGAGGCGGTCGCGAACGTCGCGCAGGTCGTCCGCGCGCTCGGCCATCCGGCCGTCCATCCCCTCGAACCGCTCGATGTGGTCGGCGAACGCCTCGTGGACCGCGTTGGGCGCGGGGAGCCCGTCGTCGACCGCGTCGTGGACCGCCGCCTCTATCTGCGAGTCGTCGACGAACTGGACGTGCGCGTCGAACACCGCCGCCTCCTCCTCGCCGACCGACTCGGCGACCCGGTCGCGCTCGCGCTCCAGTTCCGTCTTCGCCGCCGCCCGGGCGTCGGCGAACCGCTGGCGCTCCTCGTCGGCGTCGACGCCGCCCTCGGGCGGCTCCGGGAGTTCCGTGTCCGGGGCGTACCAGACGACGGTGCCGACGCCCGCCCGCGGCGTGACGCCGGTCCCGGCCAGCGCCTGACAGTCGTCGCTCATTCCTCTAGCTCGTCCTCCGGCGTCGTGAGGACGGCTTCGAGCGCGTCGAGCGCGGCCGTCGCGTCGTCGCCCTCGGCGACGAGTCGCACGTCGTCGCCCTCGGCGACCCCGAGACTGGTGACGGCGATCATGCTCCCGGCCGAGACCAGGTCTCCGTCGACCGGACCGACCTCCACCTCGGCGTCGTGTTCGTTCGCCCTCTCGACGAACAGCGCGGCCGGGCGGGCGTGCAGGCCGTCCTCGGGGACGACGGTGACGGTCCGTTCCTCGGTCATGTCGCGGTCACCGCCTCAACGCGGGCCACTCTCCCCTCGTTCGCGTCTCTCTGGACTGTCATCGTCTGTAGATGTACGGCCCGGAACTTGAGCGTAGCGTCCGGCGCGGGCCGCGTCACCCGCGGACGACGCGCCGCCCGACCCCCGGGTCACTCGAACACCGCGTCGAACGCGTCCGCGCCGAGCGGGTCGAAGGTGCCCGCGGCGACGTTTTCCTCGACGTGTTCGACGGAACTCGCGCCGACGAGCGAGCAGGTGACGCCCGGGGCGCTCCGCGCGAAGTTGATCGCTCGCTGGGCCGTCGTATCGCCCGACAGTTTCGCCGCCACGTCGTCCGGGATGTCGCGGGCGAGTTGCCCCTGTGCGATGCTCGCGCTCGTGAAGACGTTCAGCCCCGCCTCGTTAGCGAACCGGAGCGCGCTCTGTCTCCCGTCCGGCGAGTCGTGGGCCGCGACGGTGAACGCGTCGGCCATGACCACGTTGAACGGCAACTGGACCGCCGCGAAACCGGTCGTCTCGTTGCCGGCGTCCTCGGCCGCGCTCCGCGCCCGCGAGACGACCGCCGGAAGCGAGAGGTAGCTCTCGTGGTCCGGCGGGACGCGGAAGGCGTCCCACGTGGCCACCCCGTACGCCTTCAGGTCGCCGGCGTCGACGCGCTCCTCCAGTCGACGGAACGCCGCTTCGAGCCGGTCGTACACCTCGTCGCGCGGGCGCTCCGCCAACTGGGTCTCCGGGTTGTGGACGTAGTAGAGGTCGATCGTCTCCGTGTCGAGGTTCGACAGCGACCGGTCGACCTGGTCGTCGAGGTAGTCCGGCGCGATACAGTGACTCCCGCGCGCGAGGTCGTCGCGGTCGATCAGCCCCGGCTCTACGTACTCCTCGCGGACGTACTCGCCGGGGGTCGCCGGTCGCTCGCCGTCGAACGGGACGAACCCGCCCTTCGTCGCGACCAGCACGGCGTCGCGGTCGGTATCCGCCTCGGAGACGGCCTCGCCGACGACCCGTTCGCTGCGCTGACAGCGGTAGTTGATCGCCGTGTCGACGACGTTGACGCCGCTTTCCAGCGCGGCGACGACGGCGTCGCGGTACCCCTCGTCGACCTCGTCAGTGGGGTCGCCGAGGTACGTCCCGACGCCGATGCTCGACACGACGCCGTCGGCGTACCGCCGGAAGTGCGTGCGACCGAACTCGTCGCTGAAGCGGTCTCGGTAGTCCCAGGTTCCCCGACCGGTAGCCATGCGTCGCCGTACGCGCTCGGCGCGCAAAAAGGGCTACACGTCGCCGTCGAGCGCTCCGAACAGCCGATCGGTCAACTCCCGGCGGGAGATGCCGTCGGACGGACCGATCCCTTGCATGTGTTCGACGGACACCTGCCCGCCGCCCATCCGGGCGTGCCCGCCCGCGTTCGCCATCGGGATGTCCTCGACGACCGCCCTGAGCGCCTCGCCCATGTGGACCCGGTCGTCGCGAGAGCGCCCGGAGAGGTGGAGCGTCCCCTCGTGTTCGCCGTAGACGACGACGGCAGTGACTCCTTCGAGACTCGTCAGTTCGTCCGCCGCCTGCGGGATGGCGTCGACCACGGGCACCTCGCCGACGTCACAGACCGCGAACGAGCCTCGCACCTGCCGGTCGCAGATCGCCCGGGCCTTCGTCTCCAGCGCGCCGGCGCTGACCTGCGGGTTGGCGATCCTGTCGAGCACCGTCTGATTGACGCCCGGATAGAGGAAGGCACAGGCGTCGAACTCGGCGGACGAACACCCCTTCGTCAGCCGGTTCGTGTCCGACTGGACGCCGTAGAGGAGACCGGTCGCGGTCTCGTCGGCGAGTGACGGGGTCGACTGGTCGCCGTTCCCGTTCGGTTCGACGCCGAGGGACTGGAGGTACTCGGTGAGGATCGTCGCGCACGCGCCGTAATCCGTCCGGACGTCGGTAAAGTCGTCGCCCGTGCCGTTACCGGGGTGGTGGTCGACGACGGCCGTCGGTTCGACCGACGACGCGCCGTCGAACCCCCGCGCCGCGTTGTGGTCGACCAGTACGACCTGGTCGGCGACGATGTCGGCGGCGGACTCGATGCGTTCGAAACCAAGCCCGAGCACCGTCTGGAACGCGCGGTTCTCCTGATGGCGGATCTCGCCCGGATACTGGAGCGTCGCGTCGGTGTCGACCGAGTCGGCGATCTCCGCGACGGCCATCGCCGAGGACATCGCGTCCGGGTCCGGGTTCGGATGCATCAGCACCGCAACCTCGTCGCGGTTCGCGAGCAGTCGCCGGAACCGTTCGCCGGGCGTCCGCCGGTACCGGCGGAGGGCGACCCCGATACCGAGGAGCGACGCGATAGCGCCGAGGCCGATCAGCGCGGTCTCTGCCGGCCCCAGCGACGCCGTCCACGCCTCTATCCCGTCGTGAAACGTAGACGGCCGTATCGACGGCCACATACCCCTCACCTTTTTACGAACGAACAAGAATCTTCCCCACTACGGGCCGTCCGCGAGGTACTCGTCGACGGCGGCCGCGTACCCCGCTTTGAAGGTCGGATACGCCGGATCGTAGCCGAGCGCCCGGAGCCTGTCGTTCGAACAGCGCTTGCTCGTCTGGACGCGCCGCCGCGCCGCCTCGGAGAGGTCCGCCTCGGCCAGCCGTTCTTCCTTCGTGCGCTTCTCTGGCGGGTCCTCGCCACACTCCGTCGCCAGCCAGTCCGCGAACTCCCACTTGGAGACCGGTTCGTCGTCGACGACGAGCACCGCCTCGTCCCGCGCCAGATCCTCCTCTAAGAGGTCTCGGACGGCCCCGGCGGCGTCGTCGCGGTGGACCATGTTCAGGTACCCCTCCGTGACGGGACCCTCGATGTAGCGCTCCAGCCGATACCTGTCCGGACCGTACAGCCCCGCGTACCGGGCGACGGTACCGTCGATGCCGTAGTCTGCGGCCGTCTCGCGAGCGATCCGCTCCGCCTCGACCAGCACCTCGGTCTTCTCGGTCGTCGGTTCGAGCGGCGTCTCCTCGTCGACCCAGTCGCCGCCGTGGTCGCCGTAGACGCCCGTGCTCGACGTGTACACCAGCCGTTCCGGCGGCGACGACCGCGAACCGAACCCCTCGATCGTCGTCCGCAACCCGTCGACGTACACCCGCCGGGCGGCGTCCGCGCCGCGGCCGCCGGAACTGGCGGCGAACACGACCGCGTCGGCGTCCGGAACGCGGTCGAGGTCGTCCGGATCCGTCACGTCCGCCTGCACGGCCTCCAGCCCCGCCCGCTGTACCGCCTCGATGCCGTCTGCCGACCGCCGGACGCCGACGACCTCGTGACCGCGCTCGCGCAGTTGTCGACCGAGTTTGAGGCCGACGTAGCCACAGCCCAGAATGACGACGTTCATGGCCGGTGGTTCGAGCGCAGCGACGTAGTAGCTACGGCTGGCCGCTCGCGATCACGTGCTGAATGCGGACGAACTCCTCGAAACTCATCGGGGCGCGCCGCTCGATCTTCTGCTGGACCTCCTTCGGGTCCAGCCCGATGTCCAGACCGCGCGCGAGGGCGTCGACGTCCATCACGCCGGTCGTCATCCCCAGCAGGAGGTGTTCGCAGGCCATCTCGGCGACCGTCTCCGGGTCCGCGACGCCGTCGGCGAGCGACTGGACCCGCGCGGCCTCCTCCAGGCTCAGCGACGGCGACTCGCCGCCTGCGAGCGCCGCAAGCCGGTCGCGGTCGAGGGCCGTCTCCTCGCTGGCCGCGTCGATGCCGACGGCTTCGACCGCCTCGGCGAGGTCCGCCTCGTACTCCGCCCGCAGGTCCCCCGGCGACAGTCCGTCGACGTCCGTCCGCTGCTCGTGGAACATGGCCCGACGTATGCGATCGCGGTACAAGTGCCTATCACATCGCCGTCGGAGTCGTCCCCGCCTCGGGCCACCCGGGGGACTCCTCCGTTCGCTGGCCGTCCACGTCGCCGACGCCGCTCTTGCCCGGCGGTACCGCCACGAGGACGGTCGTCTCGGCCTCGAACGACACCCGCGTCGCGCGGCCCAGACGGTCCCCGTCCCCGTCGCCGTCCACGTCCATCGATACCATCGATCCGTCGCGGGAGTAGGCGACGGTGCCGCCCGGGGCCGTGGGCGCGTCGCGGCCCGTTCGGACGGTGAAGCGCGCGTACTCGCCGCTGACGTTCACCTGCCAGGCGTTGACCGTGGCGTACCAGTAGCCCGGGACCGGGGTCACCGGGACGCCGGCCGGAACCGCCGTCCGACCCTTCGTCAGCCGCTTCGTCAGTCGCTCCGACGCGTTCTCGAGGCGCTGTTCGACGGCGGCCTGAATGCGGTCGCGGGCGACGGCGCGGAGGCGGTCGGCCGTGTCGCGGACCGCGCCCTCGGGCGGGCGCACGGACTGGGCTGCGGTCGCTCGCGTCGTCGCCACGTCGAGGCGGGTGCGGACCCTGTCGCGCCACACCTCTCCGCCCGGCGTGTCGCCCCGGGCGGCCGCGGCGTCGGCTATCGCCCCCGCGGCCGACCCGTTCGCCATCGCCAGCGCTCTGGCCCCGGTGGAGTCCCAGCGGCGGAGACCGACGGTCGTCGCTTCGGTGGCCTCGTCCTCTCCGAGCGCCGTCGCTGCGGCCAGTTCCGCCGCCGTCTCCGCCTTCGCGCTCGCCAGCGCCGGTCGGACCGCCTCCCGCAACTCGTCGCGGCGGTCCGCAAGCGTCGCGTCGTCAGTCACCGCGAGGACGCGGTTCGTCTCGCGGAGGGTCCGCGCCGCAGTCCGGAGGTCGACCCGCGTGGTGTCCTCGACGAACTTCCCCGTGATCGCGTCGGCGGCGTCGCCGTAGGGGACCGTCGCCACGTTCACGTTTCGGGCGGCGAGGGGGTGGTACGTCGCGCCCGACGACACCGACGAGAGGCGGTCGCTGTCGACGGCGTTGAGGGTGAGGTACGACGGCGCGCCGTCGACCCGAACCGCCATCGCACCCCCGTCCGCGCTCACGAGGTGTCGCCCGGGGCGGGTGACCTCCTCGTGGACCTCCAGCAGGGCGTCGAGCCGATCACCGGTAACGCCGCCGATACTCCCGAGCGCGTCGTTGAACTCCGACTGCGTCTCGTCGAGGGCGTCTCCCCGCTGTTCCAGACGCGAGACCGTCCGGTCCACGTACGCGGCGCGGGCGGCGACGCGGGCTCTGTCCGCGACGCCGTCGTACCGGTCGGGCGCGTCGACGAACTCCGCCCGGCGGTCTCGCAGCGTCGCGGCGAGTTCGGCCGGCGGGTTGGCGCTCGTGCCCAGTGCCCCCCGCTCGACCGTGACGGAGACGTTGCGGACGCGGTCGCGCAGGCGCGTCAGGTCGCGGTAGACCCACCGGTCGAGGTCGCTGGGCTGACGCCCCGCGACCGACGCGCTCTCCGTCACGTCGGCGTCGGTGACCGCGCGCCGCGCCAGCGTCTCCGCGCCCCCGCGGTCGGTCACGAGCGTTCGGGTCGCCCGGCGCGCGACCCCCGCGAGGTTCGGGCCGCCAAGCGCGCCGCCGCGTCGGTGGACCCCGGCGACCGGCCTGTCCGGGACGAGCGGACCGGCCGAGTGGCTCCCGACGACCCGGAGACCGACGCGGTAGCGAGTCGACCAGCGGTCCACCGTCGTCGCCGTCTCGTTCTCCCGCGTCCACTCGCGGTGGGCGACCGTGGTCTCCAGCACGACCCGTCGGTACGTCGCCAGTTCGTGCCACCCGTCCCCGGCCGCGGGCGCGCTCGCCGCTCCGTCGGCGACCTCGTAGGTCGTCCGCTCCGACGTGTCGTTCAGCTCCCAGCCGTCGCCCGCGGGTTCGGTCAGCGATTCCGGCTCCGAGTATTCCGTCCCTACGTCGGTTGCGAGACGGACGTCGACCGTGTAGGCGTCGTCGAGGACGGCGTCGAGCCTTCGCTCCCCGGTGCCGCCGGCGAGCAGGTCGTACGTCGCCACGTCGGCGGTGTGGTTCACCCCGACGGTGGTCGTCCCCGACGGCGAGAGCCCGCCGCTCGCCGCGGCGGCGTGACCGGGGATCGAACCGCTCGGCGGGTCGCCGTTGCCGAGGACGTAGTCCACCCACTCCTGTCCCCCGACGCCGCTGCCGGCTAAGGCGTCGGTGAGTCCGACGCGTGCGGTACCGCGAGCGAGGCCCGCTCGGCCGCCCGGGTCAGCACGGCCGAACACGGCGCGCTGCGTCTCCAGCGCCGCCCCGTTGGCGGCGAGTTCGACGTGGCGGTTCGCGACGACGTTCGAGATCGGTCCGCCGCCGTACTGGGCGTAGCCGCGCGCCCACGCCATCGCGTAGAGGCGGGCCGTGAATCGCCGGCCGAAGCCCGGTCCGTCGAACACGCCGCGGTTCAGTCGCTCCTCGTACCGTTCGACCCGGTCGTGCAGGAGGAGCGCCGGCGTCGGGACCGTGACGCGGACCGACCGCTCCTCGCTCGCGATCCGATCGCCGTCCCGCGCTGCGGTCAGCGTGACGTTCTCGACGGCGACGCGGAGACGACCCTCGCCGTCGCGCTCGACCGACACGCGGCGCTTCGCCGCCCGGAGCGACGACGCGTCCGTGACCGGCGGGAGCGACGCCCGAACCCGAGCGCTCCTGACGCGCTCGTCGACCGCGGTGAGGCGGTCCCGGACGGCGAGGTAGACCCGGATCCGCAGGTAGTGGGGGTGACGACCGGGTCGGCCGCCGCCCGCCTGCTCGCGTCGGCGACGGCGCTCCGGACCGCGGTCTGTGTCGCGGCGTTCCCGCGGTCCATCGCTGCGTCCGCGTCCAGGTCCGCGCCGCCCCGGTCGTCGGAGACCAGCGAGACGCCGAGGGTCGCGCTGCTCACCAGCAGGAGCACGCCCACCAGCGCGAACGGGACCCGGGCGCGGTCGTCGTCGGCCAGTCTCATCGCTCCCACGTCCTGACCGTGATCCGGACCTCGCCGACGGTGACGGCGTCGGCGGCGGCGCGAGGCGTGTCGTACCGGTCCGCGAGGTCGGCCGCGAACTCGTCGACGAGCGCGTCCACGAGGCGGTCGTTCGCGCGCGAGACGTCGCCCGGCCCCTCGACCCCGAGTCGGGTTCCGCACAGCGACCCTGCGCGGCGGTACCGGGCGGCAGTGACCGCGCTCGTCGCGGGGTCCTGAAGCGACAGCGCAGTCGCGTCCGGCGGGAATAGCGTCTCGACGACGCCGCGGGCAGCGACGCGGGCGACGCTCCGATAGCCGGTATCGGCCGCGGCGCGGGCGTCCGCGGCGGTCGTCCTCGCTCCGCTCGGCACCGTCAGGGTCGCAACGTGGACGTCGGCCCCCCGCGGCGGCGCGTCGCCCGCGGTCACCGCCCCGGCGACCGACGCGTTCGGATACGGCTCCCAGCGCGCCCGAACCGCGAGGGAGACGTTCGAACGGGATAGCTCCGCCGCGACGAGCGCCGTCGCCGCCCGCTCGAAGCCGTCGCTCGCGTTCGAGACCGGCCGGCCGCGGACCGTCGCGTTCGCCACGGCGGCGTCGGCGAGGTGCTCGGCGAGCGTGCCGTGTGCGGAGCGCTCCGGAGCCCGGTCGGCGGCGAGCGTGTAGTTCACACGCGCGGTGCTCGCGCCGAGCGCGTCGGCCGCTGCGTCGGCGCTGTCGGGGCGTGACGGCTCCCGCTCCTCGGGGAGGACGACCAGCGTCGCGACCGCCCCGCTGACCAGCAGCAGGCAGAGCACGGCGTCGACGACCGTGCTGACGGCGCGGTCGGTCACGACCACACCTCCACGCGGAGTCGGCCGGTTCGGACCGTTCCCGGCGCGACGCGGACGCTCACTGTCCGGGAGGCGGACCGTGCGT
This sequence comes from Halobacteriales archaeon QS_9_68_17, assembly GCA_003023565.1. Lineage (GTDB taxonomy): Archaea > Halobacteriota > Halobacteria > Halobacteriales > Natronoarchaeaceae > Halostella. Next base: position 158,741 of record PXSA01000011.1, on the reverse strand, counting down.
CCGGCGGCGTCTCGGGGCCGGCCGCCCACTCCCGTCCGTCGGCCGTCAGCGTCAGTCGGACGCGGTGACCGTCCGGCGCGGCCGCGAGTGCCGCGTCGAGCGCCGACGGGTCGACGACGCCGTTCTCGGTGACCGCGCTGCGAACCCGGTCGAGCGTCGGGTCCGCGTCAGGGGTCTCGCGCTGGCCGAGCGTCGTGTCGACGACCCCGGCGTACAGCGTTAGCCCGGCCCCGACCGCGAACAGCGCGGCGAGAACGGCCAGCGGCTCGGTCTGGCCCCTACCCGTCGACGAGCGTGACACGGGTACCCTCCCAGGAGACGGTTCGAACGACGATTCGCCCCTCGGTGCGCCGCCACTCGGGGTCGCGCGCCCGAGCGCCGGCGGCGACGCGCCTGAACGCGGCTGGCGTGCCGAAGACGTGCGACGGGTCCGCGCCGCGGAGAACGGCTTCCAGCGCCGACCCGTCGGCGACCGGCGTCACGGGGCCGTAGGCGAACGTCTCGCTCGCGGTGCCGCCGTCGTCGCGCAAAGCGATCCTGTGCGGCCCGAGTTTGACCTCCGGCGCGTCGACGGGATGCTCGGCGGTTCCCGGGCGGTCGCCCGCCGCGACGGCGTCGATAGTCGCGGCCGCGCCGGCCGCGTCCGGCGGGGCGTGACCGGGGAGGTCGGTGGCGACGCCGGCGAACGCGACGCCGGCGAGCGCCACGCCGAGGGTGAGATACCACGTGTCCACTGGCGCGTCGAACATGGCCCGCCTTCGCCGCGCTCTCCGGCTTAAACGTTCACACCAGCGCGCCGCCCGCGGCGAACGCGACGAGGTACACGACCGTGGCCGAGCAGAGCGCGCGGCCGGTCCGGTAACCGACGACCGCGCGGTCGAGACCGTGTTCGAGTCCCGCCGAGAGCGCCGCGAGGACGGTCGCGAGCAGGAGGACGTAGACACCGACCGCCAGCCCTAACCCGGCGACGGGGAGGGCGCTTCCGCCGAGGTCCGCGCCGCCGATGCCGCCGGCGAGGGCGACCGTCGTCCCGGCCACGAGCGGGCCGAACGCGCTCGCCGTGCTCCGGAGCGTCCCCGTTACGCGGGCGAGTTCGTGACGCGCCTCGCGCTCGACCGTCTGGAGTTCCTCCACGTGGTCGGCCATCGCGACGACCGCGCGCCCGGCGGGTCGGCCCTCGGTCGCCGCGATAGCGAGGAGCGCGGCAGTGCTTCGAGTCCGCGGGCTCGGAACGTCCGCGAGCGCGCCGTACTCGCCCAGAAACGACTCGCGGACTCCGACGCCGAGTTGGCGGCCCCGCCTGCTCGCGGCGGTCAGCATCTCGCCGGTCGCCCCGCCGACCTCGCCGCCGGCCCGTTCGACGGCTGTCTCGACCGCCTCGCCCTCCGCGACGCGGCGACCGACCAGATAGAGCGCGTCGACGAGGCCGTCCTCGACCGACCGGACGTGCGATCGGACCTCGACGATCGGTCGGTACCAGCGGACGAGCGCCGCACCGACCCCCGCGCCGACCGCGGCTATCCACGCCGTCCACGCCGGGAGAAACAGCGCGCTCCCCGCCGCCCCGAGGCCGCCGGCGGCGACGCCGAGCGCGACCGGCGGCCAGCGCCGGTCCGGAACGTCGGGATGCGACCGCGAGACGGCGGGCGGCGGGAAGGCGACGGGCCGGCGGAGGAGCAGCCACGCGCTCCCCGCGACGAGGCCGAGCGGAAGCACCGCGTCGTACGCGAAGACGAACAGCGGGAGCGTGACGGGCGCGCCCGCGACGCCGGCCGCCGGCACGACGGCGACCAGCGCCAGCGGGAGCAGGACGCCGAACGCGTACAGGCCGGTCGCCGGCGCGTGGACGTCGCTCGCGAACGCCGCCATCCGCTCTCGGGTCCCGTCCAGCGCCGCGGTCAGCGCGCGGTCGAGCGTTCGGGCGCGCTCGCCCGTCGGTGCCGCCGCGGCGGCCGCGAGAAGGTGCGTCGAGCGGGTGAGCGCCGGGAACCACGCGTCCCACTCGTCGGCGAAGCCCGAGAGCCCGGCGCGCGGCGTCCCGTCGGCGCGCCGGACGTGCGCCGCGAGGCTCTCCGCCAGCGGTCCCCGCCCCGTCTCCGCGGCGAACGCCGCCGCCGTCTCCACCGCCGGTTCGATCTGCATCCGCAACACGGCACGGGCGACCAGCCCCGGCGCGTCGCCGAGCGCGGCGGTCCGTCGAGCGCGCGCGAGCACGACCGGACCGCGACGGACCGCATAGCCGACGGACAGCGCCGCCGCGACGGCGGCGAGCAGCGCCGCGTGCGACCAACGACCGGGGACGACGACCAGCACGGGAACGGCGAGCGCGGCGACCGCCAGCGCCGCACCGTAGCCCGCGGCAGCGACCGTCTCCGGCCGGACCGCCGCGTCGAGGAAGCCGAGCGACCGCCGGAGGTCCTCGTCCGGGTCGCCGTCGAGCGGCGACCACCGAGCGAGGCTCCGAAGCAGCCCCGTCAGCATCGTCCGTCGGGTCTCGCTTCCGCGTACGCCGTCGTCACGTCGGCCGGTCGCGTGCGGTCGGCGGCGGCGAGACGAGCCATCAGCGCCTCGCGGTCGCCGATCCGCTCCCGCAGGTCGGCGTACGTCTCGTCGGGGCGGGCGAGCGTCTGGAGCAGGTGGCTTTCACCGTGTGCGAGTCGTCCCGTGGGAGAGAGACCGCCTCCCTCGACCGCGAACAGCGGTTCGAAGCGCACGCCGCTATCGCCGGCGACCACCTCTTCGATCGACCGGACGCGTCGCGAGCGTTCGCCGCCGTCGCGGTAGGCTTCGAGCGTGACGACCACGTCCGTCGCCGCGAACGACGAGACGGGGACCCCGAGGTCCGAGACGACGCGTTCGCGGACCCCCTCGCCGCCCTCGCCGTGGATGGTGCCGAGGACCGCGCTCTCGTTCGCGCCGACGCGCATCGCCTCGTACAGCACCCGCGCCTCCTCGCCGCGCACCTCGCCGAGGACGAGCGCCCCCTCGCCGAGTCGGAGCGCGGTGCGGAGCGCCTCCGTCGGCGCGATGCCGGGGCCGTCGTCGACGGACGTGCGGATCGCCTGCACGTCGCGGCCGCCCCGCTGGAGCGCGGCGACCGGGAGTTCCGGCGTGTCCTCGATGGCGACCACCCGCGTCGCGGCGGCGAGTTCCCAGAGGAGCGCGCCGAGCGCCGTCGTCTTTCCCGCGCCGCGCGCGCCGGCGACGAGGCCCGCGGCGCTGCGCTCGACGGCGACCGACAGCAGGGCGGCGGCGTCCGGCGGAAGGGTCCCGTTCGCCACCAGACCGGGGAGCGTCCAGACGTCCTCGCCGCGGTCGCGGAAGGCGAAGGCGACGCCGTCACTGACCGGGTCCGTGACGCCGGCGACCCGGATGCGCTCGCCCGCGGTCGTCTCCGCGGCGGCGTCTAACGTCGGCGCGGCCCGGGAGAACGCCCGGCCGCTCGTCCGCCTGAACCCCGATGCGAGCGCCGCCGCGCCGTCGGCCGTGAGTCGGACGTTCGTCCGCATCGTCTCGCCGTCGACCGCGACCCGGAGCGCGTTCTCGGTGACCGGCGCGGTCGCGTACACGTCGGTGACGCGCGGGTCGGCGAACAGGTCCTCCAGCACGCCGAACCCCCGCGCGTGTTTGCGGAGGACCGCGGCGAGCGTCGTCACCGGTGCGCTCTCGTCGGCGACTCGACGCACGGCGCGGCCGGGCGCGCGGTCGCCGCCCTCTACGACACCGGTCGCGAGCGCCTCGTACGCCTCGGCCAGCGTCGCTGTCGCGGCCGCGGAGAGGTCGTCTTCGACCGGGTCGAGGTGGTAGGTCCGGAGCGCGTCGCCATCGCGCGCGTAAACTCGCACGGTCGCGCCGGTGTCGATGTCACGAACGTCGGCCAGTTCCGCGCCGGCGGGCGGTCGTTCCCGGACGCGAGAGCCGGCGACCACCGTTCCGACGGCAGGGCGGAGCGCGTCGTCGTAGCCCGCGACGCGCTCGGTCAGTTCGATCAGTCCCGTTTCCGCGGCGATGTCGCTCACCGGGTCCGCCCGGGCGGCGGCGTCGCGGGCGGCGGACAGCGGATCGCGTCGCGCCTGCGCCGCCAGCGTCTCGTCGCGGAAGGCGACGCTCTCGGCGAAGCGCCCGGCGGCGACGAGCAACGCCGCGCTCTCGCTCTCGTACGCGCGCTCGACGCCGTGCGAACGGGTGAGCACCGCGTCGGCGTCTCGGTCGACCAGCGCGTCCACGACCGCGGCCCGGCAGTCGGCCTCCTCGGCGAGCCTGCCGTCGCCCTCGCAGTCGTCGGCGTCGACGACGAGTCGGTCGTCCTCGAACGTCGGTCGACACCCGCACGGGCCGTCGTCGGTCGCTCCGAACCGGTCGAAGATCCCTCGCATGCGACCGGGTCGCCGCGTCCCCGTATCTAAACCCTCGGTCGCCGGGACCGACCGACGGACCGGGGCGGCGGTTCACCGGCCGGGCCGGTCAACGAGCACCGCGCGCTCGCCGTCCTCGCGGACGAGTCGCAGTCGGAGCCGGTGTTCGCCGCTCTCGCGGAGTTCGATCGGTCCGTCGACCGGCCGGACCGCGGCGGTGAGGGGACGGGTCCTCGGCGCTCGCCCGTCGACGGCGTAGATGGCTCTGGCGGCCGAGTCGTCGTCCGGCGCGCGGAGTGTCAGGTGATCGACACCGGCCCGCCGCCAGCTTCGTCCCGGGACGGTGACGGTCACCGAACGCTGCGGCGCGTTCGCGCGGTTCCGCGCCGTTTCCTCGGTCGCGAGCAGCGCCGCGGCCGCGCGCTCGACCGCGTCGAGTTCGCCGCGGACCTGCTGGTCGGTCGCGCGCTCTCGCCCCGTGTCGATGGCGGGGAGCGCCGCCGCGACGATAGCTGCCGCGAGGACGGCGGCGATCACGGCGCGGACCGTCACAGCGCCTCGCGGAGCCGGTCGACGACGCCGCGGTCGTCTCCGGCGTCGTCCTCTCGGCTGTCGTCTCCACGAACGCGGCCCCGGGACGTGGTTTCACCGACCGCGTCGTTCGGAGGGTCCCCCGTCGTTCGCGGCGCAGCGGTCGCTCGGCGGTCCGACTCGCCGCCCTCGATGTCGTCGACGCGGGCCTCCAACGCCTCCACGCCGGCGACCGCCGCGTTCGCCCGCCGTTCCACGTCCTCGTTCACCGACCTGACGCTCCCGACGTACCCTCGCACCGCCTGCGTCGCGGCGTCGAGTTCCTCGATCCGCTCTTCGACCGCGTCGAGTCGCTCCTCCGCCGCGTCGACCCGGTCGACGAGTTCGGCGTCCGCCGCGAGCGACGGCAGGTCGGTGTCGCTCCCCGTCAGCGCGCGTTCGACCGCGTTCAGTCGTTCCTTTATGTCGTCGGACATGGGTCGTCGTGGTCGCTCCCTTCGGCATAAACGTTAGCACGACAGGCGGAACGTTCAATTACCGACCACTCGAATGGCCGCGCATGAACGTCGTCCTGATAGGTGTCGGCCAGGCCGGGGGGGAGATCACCCAGGCGCTGGTCGAGTTCGATGAACGGATGGGATTCGGTGCGGTCCGCGGCGCGCTCGCGACCAACTCGGCGAAGACCGACCTCCAGGCGCTCGACCTGGATACGGTACTGGTCGGGGGGGACCGCGTCAAGGGCCACGGCGTCGGCGGTGACAACGAGCTCGGCGCGGAGGTGATGCAAGCGGACGCCGGCGAGGTCATGGACAGCCTCGACGGCCGCATCACCGCGGAGGCCGACGCCGTCTTCGTCGTCGCCGGCCTCGGCGGCGGGACGGGCAGCGGCGGCGCGCCCGTCCTCGCGAAGGGACTGAACCGCGTGTACAGCATCCCCGTCTACGCGCTCGGCGTCCTCCCCGGGCGCGGCGAGGGCGCGATGTATCAGGCCAACGCCGGGCGGTCGCTGAAGACGCTCGTGCGCGAGGCCGACGCGACCCTGCTCGTCGACAACGACGCCTGGCACGGGGCGGGCCAGAGCGTCGAGGAGGCGTTCGACGCCATCAATCAGGCCATCGCCCAGCGCATCGGCCTCCTGCTCGCCTCCGGCGAGGCCGTCGAGGGCGTCGCCGAGAGCGTCGTCGACTCCAGCGAAGTGATCAACACGCTCCGCTCGGGCGGCATCGCCGCGCTCGGCTACGCCAGCGCCGAGGCCAGCGAGGACAGCGGCGAGAACGTCAACACGGTCACCAGCGTGACGCGCAAGGCGCTCCTGACGGGGACGAGCCTCCCGGACGCCGTGACCGCCGACTCGGCCCTGCTGGTCGTCGCCGGGGACGCCGACCGCATCCCGCGCAAGGGCGTCGAGCGCGCCCGTAGCTGGGTCGAGGAGGAGACCGGTAGCATGCAGGTCCGCGGCGGCGACTTCCCGCTCGACAGCGAGAGCCTCGCCTCGCTCGTCCTGCTCGGCGGCGTCGAGCGCGGCCAGCGCGTGCAGGAGTTCATGGACCGCGCCCGCGAGGCGCAGAAAGAGCAACAGCAGGCGACGCAGGACCACGCCGACCGGTTCCAGAACGACGAACTCGACGACCTTTTTTGGCGAACCGCTCGCTTCGCTCGCGGATGCTGTCTTCGGAAACGGCGGCTGCGCCGCCGTATTCTGGCCTGCGTGACGGCCTACACGATGCTCGCGCCGTCGAACTCGCCGCGCTCGTAGTCGATGTCCATCAGGTCGAGGATGGTCGGCGTCAGGTCGAACAGGTCGACCTCGCTGATGGTCGCCTCGGGATCGTCGACGAACAGCGTGGCGTTGTCGAAGCTGTGCATCCCGTTCCGCGGGCCGGTGTCGAACACCGAGTCGTGGCCCTTGAAGCCGGCCTTCAGGTCGAAACCGTAGTTGGGGACGACGGTGAGGTCGGGGGCGATCTCGTCGTGGTCGCCGCGGAAGGCGCGCTCCTTCTCGACGACGCGGTCGCAGACGGGGTTCCCGTTCGGTCCGTCGAGCGATTCGAGCTTCTCCTTTAGCTCCTGCCGGACGTTCTCGTACTCCTCTTCGGGGACGCTCCCGCGGGGCTCGCGGCCCTCGAGGTTGATGTAGAAGCGGCCGGGGATGAGCGAGTAGGCCTTCGTGTCGTCCGCGATGTCGTCGAGGCCCTCGTGGTCGTCGTCCTCGTAGCCCAGCCAGCCCTCCTGCTGGAGCCACTCGTTGAAGTGGACCTCGTAGTCGAGACCGGTGAAACCGTGGTCGCTGGCGACCATCATCGTCACGTCCTCGGCGAGCATGCCGCGGAGTCGACCGAGGTAGTCGTCGAGCTTCCGATAGAAGTCGAGGAACTCCTCCTTGTACTCGCCGTCGCGCTCGTAGTCCTTGTAGAGGAAGTGGTTAACCCGGTCGGTCGTCATGAAGACGCCGAAAAACAGGTCCCAGTCGTCCTGCTCGATGTACCTCTTGAACGCCTCGAAGCGCGCGTCGAGCGTCTCGTGGGCGTTCTCGATGAACTCGGACTTGTCGTCTTGGTGGCCGAGTTTCGCGTTCGTGTCGATCCCGTAGTCGATCTCCTGAAGGTAGTCCGCGAGGTCATCGGGGTAGGCGGCCTTGTCGATGCCGGGGGAGAGAAAGCCCGATACCATCCGCTGGACGTTGCGCTGCGGGGGGAAGGTGACGGGGACGTTCATCACCGTCGCGTCGCGGCCCTCGGACTGCACGCGGTCCCAGACCCGGTCGGCCTGCACGTCTCGACCCATCGGGACGTAGGTGTCGTACGACCCGATCTCGCGGTCTTGAAAGCCGTAGACACCCGTCTCACCGGGGTTCTTCCCGGTCGTCAGGCTCGGCCAGCAGGCGCTCGACTCGGGCGGCACGATGCTGTCGATGGCCCCCGCGCTCCCTTCCTCGGCGACCGCGGCGAGGTTCTCGAACTCGTCGAAGTGGTCCGAGAGCATGCTGTACGGCACGCCGTCGATACCGAAGAAGGCGACACGCGGGTCGTCGTCTCCACGAAGTCTGTCGAAGAGGCCCATACTCCATCTACCATTGTACGCCCATAAGAACCTTCTTTTCAAGGGCGATCTCCGCCGGGCGTCGGGGGTACCGACGAACACAGCCGGTGGCGCGGGACTCCGCGAGCGTCACCCGGAACGCAGCAGGCAGGTGACCAGTATATTTATCGACGTGGGGACATATCTACAGCTATGATCGATGGTGTGGCCGTAGTGACGGCCATCTACGGGCTCTCCGCAGCGACGGCGGTCCCGCTCGGCTACGTCATCTGGCGGCACCGCGCCAAGACGGCCGCGCTCCCACTGCTCGGGAGCATCGTCGGCGGCGGGGTCTGGTCGCTGACGCTGTTCCTCGCCGCGGTGACGCCGGACGCCGGCCTCACTATGCTGATAGAACGGGTCCACTACGTGGGCGTGTGCCTCGCGGTCGCCTCTGTCTTCCTGTTCACGCTGCTGTACACCGGGCGCGAACACCTCGTTACACGCCGGACCGTCGGCCTTCTCGCCGTCGAACCGCTGGCGGTTCTCGCGCTGGCGTTCGCGAACCCCGGAAACGCCTTTTTCGCGTCGGTCACAGCCGAGCCCTCGGCGGTGATCGGGCTCGACATCGAGTACGGTGTCGCGTTCCAAGTCCATCTCATCTACTCCTACGCGTTCGTGCTCGCCGCGACTGCCTTGGTTCTCGAGATGCTCTACCGGTCCCGGGCGCTCTACCGGGGGCAGGTCGCGGCTCTGCTCGGCGGCGTGCTGTCGCCGACGGTCGGCAACCTCGTGTCCCTCTTCGGACTCGTCTCGTTCAACGCGACGCCGCTTGGATTCGTTCTGACGAACCTGCTGTTCACGGTAGCGATCACGCGGTACCGGCTGATCGACCTCGCGCCGATCGCCCGCGATCGGGTCCTCGACACCGTCGAGGACGCCGTTTACGTCATCGACCGCGATGGCCGCATCGTCGACGTGAACCTCGCCGCAGAGGACCTCACAGAGCTTACCCGCGGGGTCGCGGACATCGTCGGCCACGACGTGGACGACTTCCTGGCCGAGCGTCCGAAGTGGCACGAGCTCTACCGCGAGACCATCGAAACCGGCGAGGAGCGAAGTACCGAGTTCTCGGTCGACGGCCACCACTACGAGATCGACGCGACGAGGATCGACGACGGGCGCGGCCATCACGTCGGCTGGCTGTTCCTCGTCAGCGACGTCACCGACCGAGTGCGGCGCGAGCGGGAACTCCGGCGGCGCAACGAGCAACTGGACCGGTTCGCGAACATCGTGTCTCACGACCTCCGGAACCCGCTGACCGTCGCGAACGGCTACGTCGACCTCGCCCGCGAAACCGGCGACGAGGCCTGTCTCGACGAGGTCGACACGACGCTCGACCGCATGGAGGCCATCATCGACGACGTGCTAGCGCTGGCCCGCGAGGGGGAAGCGGTCACTGACCCGTCGTCGGTCGACCTCCGGTCCGCGGCCGAGGCGGCGTGGGGCAACGTCGACACCGGAGAGAGCACGCTCCGCATCGCCGACGACGCGGCGGTCAGCGCCGACCGGGACCGCCTCGTTCGGCTGTTCGAGAACCTGTTCCGGAACGCGGTCGAACACGGTTCCACGAACGGTCGGTCGGAGACCGACGACGCGGTCGAGTACGGGACCGCGGGACGCGACGGTGCGGGTCGTAGTGCGAACAGCGGCATGACAGTCCACGTAGGTACCGTCGAAGAGAACGGGGACACGTCCGGCTTTTACGTCGCCGACAACGGACCGGGGATCCCGCCCGGGGACCGCGACCGGGTGTTCGACAGCGGGTACACGACTGCCGAGGACGGCACCGGGTTCGGACTCAGCATCGTCGAGCAGATCGCCGACGCGCACGGCTGGGAGGCCGGAGTCACCGACAGTGAGACTGGCGGCGCGCGCTTCGAGTTACGGGACGTTGCCGTCCGTTCGGACGGGCTGGCCGACAGTGCCCCCGCTGTCGACGATTAGGGGCCGATGCTGTCGATCGGTCTACTCGTGGTCCGCGAGCAGCTTGCCGCACCGCGGACACGACGTCGTCTCGGCGTCGAAGTTCTCGGGGACGACGGTCGTGTGGTCGATGCCGGCGTTCCGCTCGTTCGCGTCGGAGACGTCGGCGTTACTGGTAGCCATCGTGTTCGACCCTTACACACCCACACGCAAAAGATTACTTATAATCATAATACATGGCCGCTCGGCGGCGGATAACTCGAACGTATTTTGTCCCGGCCGTCCGAACCCGCGGCCATGCTCGAACGGAACGTCGGCGGGACGGACCGGCTCGCGCGGATCGGCTTCGGGTCCGTGCTGGTGTTCGTCGGAACGGTCCTCGCGCTGGCGCTCGCGTCGCCGTTCGTCGGTGCGGCGCTGGCGCTGTTCGGCGCGGGCCTGCTCGCTTCCGCACTCGCGCGCCGCTGTCTGGTGAACGAACTCCTCGGGGTCGACACGTCGGAAAAGTAGGAGTCGCGGAGGCGGGTTACGAGAAGTGCTCCTCGTAGAGGTCCATCGCGTGCTCGATGGCGTCTTTCGCGGCCTGCTTGTCCTTCCAGCCCTGCGTTTCGACTTCCTTGCCCTCCTCTAGGTTCTTGTAGGTCGCGAAGAACTCGTCGATCTCGTCGAGTTGCTGCTGCGGGATGTCGTCGAGGTCCTGGACGTGGTCGAACCGCGGGTCCTCCGTCGGGACGGCGATGACCTTGTCGTCCTGCTCGCCGTCGTCGTCCATCTTCATCATGGCGACGGGGCGGGCCTCGATGACGCAACCGGGGAACGTCCGGTCCTCGACGAGAACGAGGACGTCGAAGGGGGCCTCGTCGTCGTAGTACGACTGCGGGATGAAGCCGTAGTCGGAGGGGTAGTGGACGTTGCTGTGGAGGACGCGGTCGAGCACGACGCCGGGGACGTCCTTGTCGTACTCGTACTTGTTCCGCTCGCCTTTCAGGCACTCGACGACGGCGTAGATCGCTTCGGGCGGGTCCGGTCCGGGTTCCAGGTCTTCCCAGAGGTTCGTCATGCACCCGAGAATCGGTCAGGCGACCAAAAAGTACTTTCGACCTCACACCGTGCGTTACCGTGCATCGTTCGAGGGACGCGCCGGGCAGTGTCCCCGAACAGCGAAAGACGGGCGAGTTGCCTCGTCTCTGGCCGTTCAGGGCGTCGGGTAGTCCGCGCAGTGGTCATCCGTATCACTCCGGGCAAAAAAGGTAAGCTCACCGACAGTTAAGAAGCGTTAAATAGCTGTGTGACATTTAGCGAACGATGTCAGAGGCACAAACGATAACGGGCGATTCGGGCACCGCACGCGACCTCACCGCGTTCCAACAGAACATCCTCGTGATCCTCTCGGAGGAGCCACGGTACGGCCTCGCGATCAAACGAGAGCTCGAGGACTACTACGGGGCGGAAGTGAACCACGGCCGTCTGTACCCCAACCTCGACGAACTCGTCGAGATGGGGTTCGTCGGGAAGAGCGAACTCGACAAGCGCACGAACCAGTACGAGCTGACGGACACCGGGCACGAGGTCGTCCTCGACCGGCTCGACTGGGTCCTGTCGAAGTACGTCACCGACGACGAGCGTGCCGAGACGGTCGACGACCTCGTCGAGCAGCAGTAGGTTAGAAACCGGGCACCCTTTTTTCGGCCGCGTCGAACGCGAGTCGGAGCGACTGCTCTACGACTTCGGCCTGTTCGTCGGTGGGCCACGCGTTGCGCGGGTAGTAGTCGTCGAGGAACTCCCGTATCTCTTCGCCCGTCGCTGACTCCAAGGGCCGCGCGTAGTGGTTCCCCATGAAGTCCGCGAACGCCCGGACGTTCGCGGCGTGGTCCTCTCCGTTTGCCTCCCGGACCGCCGCGACGAGTTCCGCGTTGTGTCGCTCGACCGACTCCCAGTCGTCCGGATCGCCCGGGCCGTCGAGCGGTATCTCGACCGCGCGGTCCGTGTCCTCGACCCGGTCCGGCAGGATCGTCCCGTCCTCGACCCACTCGTCGGGGTGGAGCACGAGGACGTCGCGCGCGTCCTCCTCGCGGATCCGCGCGCGGAAGTCGTGCTCGGCGACGCGCTCGTCCCTGTCGGCGCGGTACGCGGCTGCCTCGTCCTCGTCGACCACCTCGCGCGCGAGGTGGGTCAGGCGTTCCGCCTCCTCGACGACGTCGTTCGGTAGTTCAGGCATCGTCCAGCGCCTCGTTCGCCAGTTGGTCAGCCCGCTCGTTTATCTCCCTCGGAACGTGCTGGAGCGACCAGTCGTCGAACGACTCCAGCAGTTCGCGCACGGTTACCCGCCGCTCGCGGAGGTCGGGGTCGTTCGTCTCCCACTCGCCCCGGACCTGCTCGACGGCGAGCCGGGAATCGACCCGCACGTCCACCACGTCGAACCCGTAGTCGCGGGCCGCTTCGAGCGCCCGGATCAACCCCTCGTACTCCGCGCGGTTGTTCGTCGTCTCGCCGATCCGGTCGTTCCCCTCGGCGACGATGCCGTCGCTCGTGACGATGACCCAGCCGACGGCCGCGGGTCCCGGGTTCCCGCGGCTCGCGCCGTCGGAGTAGACGTGCGCGCGGCCGCCCTCCTCTCGCAGGACGGACTCGATGTCCTGCGGGTCGGAGCCCTGGATCACCACTTTCCCGTCGTACGCCACTGCGGTCGCGTCGCCGCGCTCCGCGCGCCAGTGCTCGTGGTCCGTGTTCCCGTCTTCGACGTCCGCGCCCGCCGCTTCCAGTTTCTCCCTGGCGTCCGCGACGTCGCACTCGATGACCGGCATCGACCGTAGGTGAAGCGATCCGCCAGTTAACGATTCCGGTCTCCGCGGGGCGGTCGCCCGACTGTCACTCCGCGCGGGTCAGCCGCCCGGACGTGTCTCGTCGCCGACCTCTCCGGACGCGTCGGATCCCTTACCGAGGGGTTTAAGTTGGTCGGTACTACTACTATAAAAGTGCGATGACACGGTCCACCCGCCAGCGGGAGCGCGAGCTCGAGACGGAGGAGTCGGAGGAGCAGGAGGGAGTACGGGAGTGCCCCGAATGCGAGTCCGAGAACCTCGTCAAAAGCTCTGATAGGGGAGAACTCGTCTGCGAGGACTGCGGCCTCGTCGTCGAGGAAGAAAAGATCGATCCGGGTCCGGAGTGGCGAGCGTTCAACCACCAGGAACGTCAGGAGAAGTCCCGCGTCGGCGCGCCGACGACGCAGACGATGCACGACAAGGGACTGACGACGACTATCGACTGGAAGGACAAAGACGCATACGGGCGTTCTATTTCCTCGAAGAAGCGCAGTCAGATGCACCGACTGCGAAAGTGGCAGGAACGCATCCGGACCAAGGACGCCGGCGAACGCAACCTGCAGTTCGCACTGAGCGAGATCGACCGCATGGCGAGCGCACTCGGTGTGCCGCGCTCCGTTCGGGAGGTCGCGAGCGTCATCTACAGGCGCGCGCTCAAGGAGGACCTCATCCGCGGCCGCTCCATCGAGGGCGTCGCGACGAGCGCCCTCTACGCGGCGTGTCGGAAGGAAGGTATCCCCCGAAGCCTCGAAGAGATATCCGAGGTGTCCCGCGTCGAACGAAAGGAGATCGGTCGTACGTATCGCTACATCTCGCAGGAACTCGGCCTGGAGATGAAACCGGTCGACCCGAAGAAGTACGTTCCCCGGTTCTGTTCCGAACTCGAACTCAGCGAGGAAGTGCAGACGAAAGCGAACGAGATCATCGAGACGACCGCCGAAGAAGGGCTCCTCTCGGGCAAGTCCCCGACGGGGTACGCCGCCGCCGCTATCTACGCCGCGTCGCTGCTGTGTAACGAGAAAAAGACACAGCGCGAAGTCGCCGACGTCGCTCAGGTGACGGAAGTCACCATCCGCAACCGGTATCAGGAGCAGATCGAAGCGATGGGTATTCACAGTTAGCGCGGCGACCGCTCCCTTTTCCGGATCGTTCGACCCGCGAGCGGCCGCAGCGGGCGGCCGGACGACGGTGGACCGATCGTTTAAACCGAAAGCCGCGGCCACACCCGCCGTGACCTGACGCTCGCAGCGGGGCGGTCCGCGGTCGCGCGACACGCCCGCCTCGCTCGCCGGTTGCGGAGTCCCCGCTCCCGATACCCGCCGTGGACCCCGCATCCCGTGTCGCCTGCTCGCCAAACGAAGATTCATACCCGCCGGTCCCCTACCACCGGTGAATGCGGCTCGACGACTTCATCGAGGACCTGGAACCGGACGAGGAAGTCCGCAAGCGCCGCCTGGCCGAGGAGAAGTCCTACGAGATCACGGACTATCTGGAGGACTTCGAGAGCCGGTTCGAGGAGACGGTCCAGGGCGACGCGCTGTTCGGCAGCACGTCGCCGTCTATCTTCGTCGGCCGCTCGAACTACCCGAACGTCTCGACCGGCCTGCTCTCTCCCGTCGGCCACGAAACCGACGCCGACGAGTACGTGACCGACTCGGCGTGGTACCAGCAGCGCTACGGCATCGACGACGTGTTCCAGCGCCGCACCAACCTGCTCAACTCCCGTCGGCGCTCGAAGATCGACGTCGAGGACGTCTGGGACGGCTTCGTCGGCACTCAGCGCGAGGTGGCCATCGCGGACCGCCCGGTCGACGTGGAGATCGGTCTCGACGACCGCCCGGAGATCGACTTCGACCTCGGCGAGGGCGTCGCGACGCCGACGGGACCGAACGCAAGCGCCGAGTCCGTCGACCTCGCGGAGAACCCCCACGTCCCCCGACCCGTCGAGAAGACGCTGGAGGACGACGACTGGCAGGCTCAGGGGGCGATGACCTACCTTTACCGCCGCGGCTTCGACGTGTACGAGATCAACAAGATCCTCTCCGCCGGCGCGCTCGGCCGCGGCGAGAACCGACGACTCGTCCCCACGCGCTGGTCGATCACCGCCGTCGACGACACCGTCGGACAGTACCTCCGCGGGCGCATCCGCGACGCGCCGAGCATCGACAAGCCGCAAGTCTGGGTGAACGAGTACATGGGCAACCGCTACTGGGTGATCCTCGCGCCCGGGCAGTGGGAGTTCGAACTCGTCGAGATGAAGTCGCCCGGGAGCATCTGGAACCCCGACCCCGAGGGCGACGTGTGGATAGCGAGCGCCTCGGAGGGGTTCGAAGGTCGCACCGGCTACGTCGACGAGACGGCCGGCGCGTACTACGCCTCGCGACTTGGCGTCCTCGAACATCTGGCGTCGGTCGGTCGGCAGGCGAAGTGTCTCGTCCTTCGCGAGGTGTCCGACGACTACTGGGCCCCCGTCGGCGTCTGGCAGATCCGGGAGAGCGTCCGCAACGCGTTCGACGGAACGCCGGGGAGCGCACCCGGCGACGAACGCGAGTCGCTCGCCGGCGAGCACGGCGAGACCGAGACGTTCCACGAGGCGGTGTCGACCGTCGCGACGCAACTGCCGGTCTCGCTGGGCGCGCTCCGCCGCAAGTCCGAGATGGTCGCCGGCCTGCAGGCGACGCTGTCGGACTTCTGAGACCGACCCTTTTCCGCGCTCCCGTGGAACAGTCTAGACGGCGGTCGGGACCGCCTCGGGGATCCTCATGGGTACGACAGACAAGGCGGACGAGCACGAATCGCTACCGGGAGAACCGCGGTCGCTGTGGCTCGACACGACGCCGGAGACGGACTTCGACCCGCTCGACGGCGACCGACGCGTCGACGTGGCCGTCGTCGGCGGCGGCATCGCAGGGATCACGACGGCGACGCACCTGCAGGAGCGGGGACGCGAGGTCGCCGTTCTCGAAGCCGACCGCGTGCTGGAGGCTGTCACGGGCCACACGACGGCGAAGCTCACTTCGAAGCACGGCCTGATCTACCGCGAGATAGTCTCGAACTACGACGCCGAGACCGCCCGGAAGTACGCCGCGGCGAACGAGGCAGCCATCGAGGACGTGGCGGCGCGCGTCGAGGAGCGGGATATCGACTGCGACTTCCGCCGGCGGTCGGCCTACACCTACGTCGCGGACCGGGAGAAGCGACAAAACGTCCGTGAGGAGGTGTCCGCGGCGCGGAAGGCGGGGATCGACGCGGTGTTCGTCGAGGACCCGCCGCTGCCCTACGACGTGGAGTGCGCGGTCAGGTTCGACGACCAGGCGCAGTTCCACCCGCGGAAGTACCTGCTGGACCTGGTCGAGTCCATCCCGGGCGACGGCGGCGACGTGTACGAACGGACGCGCGCGCTCTACTTCGCCCGCCAGTTCCCGAAGCGGTCGTACGTCCTCGCGACCCGTCTCGCGGAAGCCCCGCCGGACGGGACGTTCTACCGCGTCGGGGACACGTCCTTCTCCGTGCGCACCCAGCCCGGTCCCGACGGCGAGTACACGTTCGTCGGCGGCCAGAACCACAAGACCGGTCAGGGCGGCAGCACGGCCGAGCGATACCGGAAACTCGCCCGCCAGGCCCGCGAGCACTTCGACGTCGAGTCGATCGACTACCGCTGGTCGACGCAGGACTACGAGACGTCCGACCGGATCCCGTTCGTCGGGAAACTCGGCCCGACCACCGACGGCGTCTACGTCGCCACGGGGTTCGGCGGATGGGGGATGACCGGCGGCACCGCCGCGGGGATGATGCTCGCGGACCTGATCACCGGCGGGTCGAACCCGTGGGCGGACGCGTTCGACCCGATGCGGTTCGACGCGCGGGCGGGCGGCAAGGAACTGCTCACGGAGAACGCGAACGTGGCGAAGGAGTTCCTCGGCGACTGGGCGACGAAGCCACTGACGAGCGTGGTCACGCTGTCGCCGGGGGACGCGACGGTGACCCGGGAGGGCGGCAGCGTCGTCGGCACGTACCGCGACGACGACGGCAAGGAGTACAAGGTGTCGGCGGTCTGCCCGCACATGGGCTGTCTCCTGGAGTGGAACGACGGCGAAAGGTCCTGGGACTGCCCGTGTCACGGTTCGCGGTTCACCTACGAGGGCGAGGTGCTGGACGGGCCGGCGAACGCGGACCTGTCCAGACTGGACCTCGACGACTGACGCAGGAATCGAACGCGACGACACACTCGAAGGGCACCTCGGGTGCCGTTCGGTCTGTGAACGGTTTCGATTTCAGAGGTTCGCGAACGCCTCGTCGACCATCTCGCCGGTCGCCGCGACGATGTCGGCCCACGCCTCGTCGTCCGGGGCCATCCCGACGAGGCGGGCGATCCGCATGATGCTGACGTGGTACACCTGCTGAACGCCGGGCGCTTCCTCCCGGACGATGACGTTACAGGGGAACAGCCCGCCGATCTCCGGCGTCTCGGCCAGCGCGCGGTCGGCCATCTCCGGGTTGCATGCGCCGAGCACGTAGTAGGGGTCGCGGTCCGCGTCGACCTTCTCGTTCAGTAGCTCGGACGGCGAGAACTCCGCGGGGATCCCGAACCCCGCGTCGGTGAGGGTCTCGCGGACGTGTTCGACCGCCGACTCGTGGTCGGGCTCCAGGGTGGCGCGCTTGCGCCCGATGTCGTCGTCCGTCAGCGTCTCGGGATCGTACGGCAGCGTCATGGGCGGTCGTTGGCGGGCTATCGCCAAAACTGCGGCGGGTGCGTCTCGCTCGCGGACCCGTCCCGGTTACAGTGGAGCACCAGCCAGTCGAGCAGGACGAGGCCGGCCCCGTGCGCGACGACCGACGGGAGAACGGAGTTGCTCTCGTAGTCGACCGCCCCGAACAGCACGTCCGTCGGTCCGGCGAGCGCGAGTTCGAGCGACGGCTTGTGGACGTGATGGAGCGCGTATAGCACGGGGCTGATGAACACGCTTTTGAACCCGATCTCGCGGACGCCGACACAGAGCAGGCCGCGGTAGTACGTCTCGGCGGCCAGCGCCAGAACGAACAGTTTGATCGCGTGCGGAACGAACACCTCCGGTGCGGCGGTCGTTTCCCACATCGGGTAGTACGCCCGGATCGAGGGGAGCGACGAGCCGACCAGATAGAAGGGGAGGACGAACAGCGCGAGGAGGACGGTGTTGCGGACGGCGGTGCGGTCGACGCGCCAGCCGATCCGCCGGCCGTGCGAGAGGCCGAGCGCGAGCGGGCCGACGATGAAGATGAGGCCGTCGCGCACCACGCGCCGGTTCAGTTCGCCCTCGACCGTCGACATCCACGCGATGGTGAGGACGGCACCGAACAGTAAGGACTTCTGCACCCAGGAGAGATCGACCGCGTAGCGGCGGACGGCGTCGACGGTCACGTCACTCGTCGGCGGTGGGGACCGCTCCGGTGCCGACGACGCGCTCGACTTCGTCGACGAACTCCTGTCGGCTGTCGAAGTACGTCGTCGCGGTCTCGGGGAGCACGTCCGCGAGCGTCTCGGACCCGTCCGGCGTCCGGATCGTCGCGTCCCCCTCCAGTCGTTCGATCTCGCTTCGCTCTTTCGGCCAGGTCAGCCGGGAAGCGACGCGGGCCAGCGGCGCGCCCTCGACGGGGTCGCCGTCGCCGAGTTCGACCGCGGGCGCTTCCTCTTCTTCGTCGTCGTCGGCCATACCCGGGGGTTCGGCAGCGCCGCGATTAGTCCTTTCGCTTCCACGACCGGGGGAACCCACTGACCGCCGATAGGTGTCTGACGTAGTGTTTTGTGTGAGGCCTGTAAACAGGGTGGCATGGCAAGCCTGGCTGAAGCGTACGAGGGACGCGTCGGGGAGGTACAGAACGTCGAGCGTCTGTATCTGGGAACGACGTTGTTTCTCGTCGGGGCAGTCCTCGCCGCCGTCGGCACGGTCGTCGCTGCGACTGACCTGCTGGCCGGGTTCGGAGCGTCGGAGTTCGACAGCCGACTGGTCGCGGGCGTTCTCGGCGGCGTCGGCGTGCCGACGGTCGTCCTCGGCGTGTTCACCGTCCTCCCCGCGAAGACGCGCATCCGCGCGGCGGCCGCGATCGGTGCGAGCATCACCGCGCTCGGCGTCGCGCTGTTCTGGTACGCATACCCGTCGCACTGGGCGGGCTACGGCAAGGACCTGACGCTGGCGGTCACGGCGGTGTATCTCCTCGGGACGCTGACGCTGATCGGCTGTCTGTTCGCCGGCATCACGACGTTCAAGCGGCGCAACGACCCCGGCGGCACCGTCCGGATGGAGGTGACCAAACAGGGCGAGACGAAAGTCGTCGAGGTCGAGCGCTCCCGACTGCAGAACGGGTTCGGAAGCGTCGGCATGTTCGGCGAGACGCCCGACGGCGAGGTCGAAACACAGACGAACCGCCCGGGGAGCGGCACGGCCGGAACCGGCACGTCGGCGGACGGGCGACCCCAGTCGTCCGGGGGTCGCTCCTCGGGCGGGTCGCGGACATCACGTCGCCGATGGACGACCCGTCGTCGGGCGGCGAGCGGTCGGCCTCCGCGAGCGGACCGGGACGCTCGCAGCTCGCCGACACGTACTGCGGCAACTGCGAACACTTCCAGTACGTCCGCAACGGTCAGGGGATGCAGCCCTACTGCGGCTACTACGGCGAGCGGATGGACGACATGGAGGCCTGCGACGCCTGGGAACCGAACTCGTGAACCGCCTCGGGGTCACGTCGTTCGAGGATCGCAGATCCTCGTGACCACGAAGCCCTCCGATCTCCGGACGACCCCGAGGCATTCGGCCTGCTCCGCCCGTGGAGCGCTCTCACAGGGACCCGAGCGTCTCCGCGACCCGCTCCCAGTGGCTCCCCTTCCAGAAGCACTGCCCGCAGTCCGTACATCGCCAGGTTCGCTCCTCTTCGGGGTCGGGCGCGTACGCCGGCGTCGGCGGTTCCGCACGCTCCAGCGGTCCGTTGCACGCGCCGCATCGTCCGGGGTCGTCGGCCAGCGTCAGGTCGACGCCGGCGGCGTCGAGTTCGCGTAACTGTTCCGCGGCGTCGGTCGTTTCGAGCAGGACCGCGTCGTCCGCCCGCCGCGCGAGCACGGCGTCGCGCGTGACGAGCGTCCGACCCTCCTCGCGGGCGAGCGCGAGCAGGCGGTCGTCGTCCTCGACGCCGCGGTCCAGCGCGTACGCCGCGTCGTGGCCGCACATCCGGAGGTGCGAGCGGACCCCGCCGACCATCACGTCGAGGAGGAGGTCCATCAGTGGAGGAACCCACGCAGTCCGTCGGGGCCGCGGGCGTTGAGTACGTCCGCGGCCTCGGCCCACCCGCGGCGGGCCGTGTGGATCCCGTAGCGGACCAGCGCGAACTCCCCCGGACCGTGCGCGTCGGTGGTGACGGCGATGGTCGCGCCCCTCTCGACGGCGGCTTTCACCGCGCTGTCCCGGAGGTCGAGGCGCGCGGGGTTGCTGTTTATCTCCAGCGCCACGCCCTCGTCCGCCGCGGCCTCGACGACGGTCGGCACGTCGAACTCGATCCCCGGCCGCTTGTTGATCATCCGGCCGCTCGGGTGGCCGGCCACGTCCACCGACGGGTGTTCGATGGCGGCGACGAGGCGCTCCGTGGCGGCCTCCTTCCCCTGGTCGAGGGCGCTGTGGGGCGACGCGACGACGAGGTCGAGGTCGGCGAGCACCTCGTCGTCGACGCTGATCCCGCCCTCGGCGTCGATGTTCGCCTCGACGCCCGCGAACAGGTCGACGGGCACGTCGTCGTCGACCTCGCGGATCTCGGTCATCTGCTCGCGCAGTTCCGCGTCCGAGAGGCCGACGCCGCCGACCATCCCCGGGCCGGTGGCGTGGTCGGTGACGCAGTGGTAATCATAGCCCATCTCCGCCGCGGCCTCGGCCATCTCGCGGACCGTGTTGCCGCCGTCCGACCAGTTCGTGTGGGTGTGCAGGTCGCCGCGGACGTCGTCTTCTTCGACCAGGTCCGGTAACTCCCCCTCGGTCGCCGCCTGTATCTCCCCGCGGTCCTCGCGGAGTTCCGGCGGGATGTGGGGCAGGCCGAGCGCCTCGTACATGCTCGCTTCCGTCTCGCCCGCGACGCGGTCGCCGGCGCGCTGGTCGGAGTCGTCTTCGGTGCCGTCGGACTCCGTCCGACTCTCCGAGGCGCTGCGCGCTTCGCTGACGTCGAACGCGCCGTACTCGTTCAGCTTCATGTCGCGCTCGATGGCGTAGTTGCGGAGGCGGACGTTGTGTTCCTTGCTCCCGGTGAAGTACTGGAGGGCGCTCCCGTACTCCTCGGGGACGACGACGCGGAGGTCGACCCGGACGCCCTCGGCGCGGACGCTCGCCTTGATCGATCCGGCCTCGATCACGTCGTCGGCGCGGGACCACTCGGTGAAGGCGTCGACGACCGCCTGCGAGTCCTCGCTGGCGACGAGAACGTCCACGTCGCCGATCGTCTCGCGCCACCGCCGGAGCGACCCGGCGACCTCGCACCGGCCCGTCGCCTCGTGGTCGCGGAGCAGGGAGAGAGCGTCGTCGGCGAGCGGTC
Organism: Halobacteriales archaeon QS_9_68_17; assembly: GCA_003023565.1. Lineage (GTDB taxonomy): Archaea > Halobacteriota > Halobacteria > Halobacteriales > Natronoarchaeaceae > Halostella. Next base: position 137,485 of record PXSA01000011.1, on the reverse strand, counting down.
GAGCGTCACCGATCCGCTGGCGCTCGGTCGCCTGTCGGGCGAAGTCGACCTTGTCGAGGACGTTCTGCTCGGTCTTCGCGCCGAAGCCGCTCACCTCCCGGATCTCGCCGTTCTCGGCGGCGGTCTCGAGGTCCGCCAGCGTCCGGATCCCGAGCGCCTCGTACAGCGACCCGACCGTCTTCGGGCCAACGCCCTCGACGCGGGTCAGCGCCGCCATCTCGACGGGCAGCTCCTCGCGCAGTTCGTCGAGTTCGCCGATCGACCCGGTCTCTGCGTACTCGACGACCTTGTCGGCTATCGCCTCGCCGACGCCCTCGACGGTCCGGACCGCGTCGGACCCCTCCGCCGCCCGCTCCTCGACCGGCCGGGGGTACTCGCGGAGGTTCTCCGCGGCGCGGCGGTACGCGCGGGGCTTGTACTCCACGTCTTTCGCTTCGAGCAGGTCGGCCATCTCCGCCAGTCGGGCCGCGATCTCGGCGTTTCTCATCGGTTCGTCCTCCCGCCGGAGGCGTCTTTCTGCCCGAGCGCCTTCTTCAGGAAGTTCATCCAGCGCTTGCGGTCCTGCATCTCCTGTCTCTCCTCCTCGCGTTCGAGGTCGGTCGGCGAGAGGTTCTCCAGGGCGTTCAGCGCCCGGTCGATGCCGACGATCGCCTCGACGAGGCGCTCGCCCTCCTCGTAGCTGACGTCGGCGTCCCCGTCTTCCAGTCGCTGCTTGCGCTGGAGGCGCTCGCGACGGAGGTTCTTCTTCGCCGTCTCGACGCGGTCGCGCTCCCCCGACGGGATGGTCTCTCGGCGCTTGATCTCGAAGACGAACTCCTGGAGGTCTATCTCCTCGCCCTGGACCGCGATGCGCTCGGGGATGTCCGCGCCCACGGTCGCTCCCTCGCGCTCGACCTTCGCGAGGAGCTGTTTGCGCTCGTACTCTTGCACGCCCGGAACTACGGCCCCGCGCCGGCAAAAACCTACGTTTCGGGCGTACCCAAACCCCTTTTGTCGGGCCGCTCCAAGCGCAAGGAAATGGCGACGTGTGACCAGTGTGGTAAGGACGAGAACATGCCGTACAACTGCCGGCACTGCGGCGGCACTTACTGCGCGGAGCACCGCCTGCCGGAGAACCACGGCTGTCCGGGACTGGACCAGTGGGGCGACCCGGACGGCGTGTTCGACAGCGGCTTCGACGACAGCGTGCAGACCGAAACCGGTCGGTCCACGGGCCTGACCGACCGACTCGGCCTCGACGCCGGCGTCGGCGGGCCGATGGGCTACTTCCGCGGGAACATGACGTTCGTCTTCCTCGGCCTGATGTGGATCACGTTCGCGGCCCAGAAGATAGCGGAGGCGATGCTCGGGTCGGGCGTCAGGTTCCGCGGGACCGAGGAGTACGAGCTCTATCGCTCGGTCTTCGTCCTCTCCTCGCAGAACCCCGAGTACGTCTGGACGTGGTTCACGTCGGTGTTCTCTCACGGCGGCCTCGGCCACATCGCGATGAACAGCATCGTGATCTACTTCTTCGGCCGGCACGTCGAGCGCTACGTCGGCTCTCGGGACTTCACGCTTCTGTTCCTCGTGAGCGGCATCCTCGCCGGCCTCGCACAGATCGGCCTCGGGGTCCTCCAGGGCGACCCCGTCGGCGTCCTCGGCGCGAGCGGCGCTGGCCTCGCGATCATGGGCGTGCTGACCGTCCTGAATCCCGACATGCGGGTCCTGCTGTACTTCCTGGTTCCCGTCCCGATCTGGGTGATCACCGGCGGCTACGCGGTGATCAGCGTCCTCGGCATCATCGGGCCGAGCCTCGCCGGGTCGAACGTCGCGAACGCGGCCCACCTCGTCGGGCTGGCGATCGGCCTGACCTACGGCCAGCACGTCAAGAGCAAGGGCGTCAGCGCGCCCGGGCGGATGCGGTTCGGCGGCGGCCCGGGCGGTCCGGGCGGCCCCGGCGGCCCGGGCCGCGGCGGCGGACGGGGGCCGTTCTGACCGGCCGTGTCGCCGGTTCACCCCGAGTTCGTCCCCGACGCGTCGCTCTCCCGCGAGGAGATGGAACACCTCCAGCGCGACATCGCCGCCGCCGCGGTCTTCGAGGACGACCTGCCCTTCGACCCGGCGACGGTCACCGAGGGGCCGCTGTCGACCCCGGGGCGGGAGCCGCCGGTCGTCGTCGGCGTCGATCAGGCGTTTCTCGACGAGCGCGCGGTGAGCGCCCTCGTCGCGTCGAGGGGCGGCGAGGTGATCGAGCGCGCCTACGCCGTGACGCCGCTGGAGGTCCCGTACGTTCCGGGCCTGCTCTCCTTCCGCGAGGGGCGGTCGATCCTCGCGGGGTTCGAGGAACTCTCCGTCACGCCGGCCCTCGCGCTGTTCGACGGGAGCGGCCGGATCCACTTCCGTGAGGCCGGCCTCGCCGCCCACATGGGCGTCTGTCTCGACCTCCCGAGCGTCGGCGTCGCCAAGAGCCTGCTCTGTGGGACGCCGCGGGGATCGGTCGACGGTCTCCCGGAGGGCGCTCGGGTGGCCATCGAAGCGGACGGCGGCGTCACCGCACCGGACGGCACCGTCATCGGCTACGCCGTCCAGTCGCGCCAGTACGAGTCGGGTAGCACGTCGATCAACCCGCTGTACGTCAGCCCGGGCCACCGCGTCGGCGCGGAGACGGCCGCCGACCTCGTCGAGGGCCTCGGCGGCGAGTACAAACTCCCGGAACCGACGCGGCTGGCCGACGAGTACGCCGACGAGGTCAGAGACGAGGTCCGCTGAGAGACGCCGATCCCCCGCGAGGGGCGACGAACCCGCCTCCTTTTACTGTTCTCCCATAGACACACCGTCCATGGCAAGCGAGGACGCGGACGAGGGCGTCACGGCCGACGACGAGTCCACCGCGGTCGCGGACGAGTCTCTCACGCGCGAGGAGACCGTGCTCATCACCGGCTGTTCGTCCGGCATCGGCCGGGCGACCGCGATGGAGTTCCTGAACGAGGGGTGGCGCGTGTTCGCCACGTCCCGCGACGTCTCCGACCTTGAGGGCCTGGCCGGGGCCGGCTGCGAGACCGCCGCGCTCGACGTGACCGACGACGACCAGGTCGAGGCCGTCGTCGAGGAGGTCGTCGCCGACTGGGGCCGGATCGATTGCCTCGTGAACAACGCCGGCTACGCGCAGATGGGGCCGGTCGAGGACGTCCCCGTCGAGGACGTCCACGCCCAGTTCGACGTGAACGTGTACGGTCCGCACCGCCTCGCGCGGCAAGTGCTGCCCCACATGCGAGACCAGGGTGACGGGACCATCGTCAACGTCTCCAGCCTCGCGGGGCGGGTATCGCTCCCGGGCAGCGGGATCTACTGCGGGTCGAAGTTCGCGCTGGAGGGGGTCAGCGACGCGCTCCGCGCCGAGGTGTCCGACTTCGACGTCGACGTCGTCCTCGTCGAACCGGGTCCCGTCGAGACGAACTTCCCGGACCGCGTCGAGGAGGAGATCGAGGGGCTGCCCCGGACCGAGGCGTACGACTCCCTGTACAGGATCCTCGACGACACGTCGTCGATCGGCGGGAGCGGCCCCGGTGCGGTGTCGCCTCGCCGCGTCGGCGAGGTGGTCCTGAACGCGGCCAGTTCGACGGAACCGGAGGCGCGCTACCCCGTCGGCCCGTTCTCGGGGTTCCTGAGCTACGCCGGCGTCCTGCCGGCCAAGTGGCGCGACGCCGCGTACCGACTGGTGACGAAACTCGCCGACGTGCGATGATCGCGGGGCGAGACCGCTTAGCGTCGACCGAGACCAGAGACGTCGCTCTGGCCTGTGTCGAGGCCGGTATCGAGGCCTGCTACCCCCGAACGGTCCTCGACGACGCCGTCTCGCTCGACGGCGAGACCCTTCGAGTCGACGGCGGGGAGTACGACCTCCGAGCGTTCGAGGAGGTGGTCGTCGTCGGCGGCGGCAACGCCGCCGCGCACGTCGCCGTGGCACTGGAGTCGACGCTCGGCGACCGGATCGACGGCGGCGTCGTCGTCACGGACGACCCGGCGGAGACCGACCGGGTAACGGTCCGGGAAGGCGACCACCCAGTGCCGAGCGAGCGCGGCGTCGAGGGGGGCCGCGCAGTGCTCGGCGCGGTCGACGCCGCGGACGAGTCGACGCTCGTGCTGGCTGCTATCACCGGCGGCGGAAGCGCCCTCCTACCCGCGCCGGCCGGGGACGTGTCGCTTTCCGACCTTCGGAGCGTCACGGACGCCCTGCTCGACAGCGGCGCGGACATCGGCGAGATAAACGCCGTCAGGAAGCATCTCTCCGCGCTCAAGGGGGGTCGCTTGGCCCGCCGGGCGGCCCCCGCGACCGTCGTGGGGATCGTGCTGAGCGACGTGGTGGGCAACGACCTGAGCGTGGTCGCCAGCGGGCCGACAGCGCCGGACCGGTCGACGTTCGCGGAGGCGCTCGACGTCCTCACCCGCTACGGCGTCGACGCGCCGGCCACGGTCACCGACCGCCTGAAACGCGGCGCTGCGGGCGGGATCGACGAGACCCCGGGCTCCGACGACGCCGCGTTCGACCGCGTGACGGCCCACGTCGTCGCCGACGGGACGACGCCGCTCGACGCTGCCCGAGCGGTCGCCGCGGAGCGCGGCTACGATCCGCTCGTTCTCTCCGCTCGCGTCCGCGGCGAGGCCCGCGAGGCCGCAAAGACCCACGTTGCCATGGCTGAGGAGGCGCTCGCGACCGGCGACCCGGTCGACCCGCCCGCCGTGCTACTGTCGGGTGGCGAGACCACGGTGACCGTCCGCGGCGACGGCGAGGGCGGCCCCAACCAGGAGTTCGCCGTCAGCGCGGCCCTCGAACTCGCCGGGGGCGACGCCGGCGGCGAGGTGGCGGTCGCCGCCGTCGACACCGACGGCATCGACGGTGCCACCGACGCCGCTGGCGCGCTGGTGGACGCGGCGACGGTCGACGACCCGAGCGCCGCGCGCGACGCGCTGGCGGCGAACGACGTTCACCCCTACCTCGACGAACGAGGCGCGCTCCTTCTGTCGGGGCCGACGGGCACGAACCTGAACGACCTGCGGGTCCTCGTCGTCGAGTGACGCCGCCGTCGTTACTGCGGTAACCGAAACCCGGTTTCGAAGGAGGAGAACGGACGAAAAACCGTTAGCACGGAACTCGATTGACGTCGTCGAGTGGCCGCCCCGTCAGTTCAGACAGGCCGCGACGATCCGCAGCATCCGCTCGCCGCGCACCTCGTCGGCGAACAGCGGCACGCGCCTGATGTCGTGGCCGCGGAACACGTCCTGGGCCGACGCGAGGGCGTCCTGCTGGACGTCCCACCGGCGCTGGCAGAACTCGCAGGAGTCGAGGTTCGGCGAGACGAACCGCGAGGCGTCCACGTGGTCGGAACTCGCCGAGTTCCGATCGCCCGTCGAGCGTAGCTCGACGGTGTCGTCGGCCACGTCGGCGAGGTCCTCCATCACCTTGTTGACGACGACGGTGCCGACGGGTATCTCGAACTCGTCTAACTGGGTGAGCAGGCGCTCGGACTCGAAGACGCTCATCTCCTCGGGCACCATCACGACGCGGAAGTCCGTGCGCTCGGGGTCGCGAAGCGTCGCGCGGAGGCGCTCGATGCGGTCGCTCAGTTCGCGGAGGTCGTCGACGCCCCGGTCGACGTCCTCTTCCTCGACGCCGCCGCCGAACAGCCCCTTCACGCCGTCCATCATCCCGCCGAGGCGCTCGCGGAGGCTGAGCATTCGGCCGACCATCGTATCCATGACCTCGGGCAGTTCCAGCAGTCGCAGGGTGTGGCCGGTCGGCGCGGTGTCGACGACGACGCGGTCGAAGCGCTCGTCGTCGAGATACTCGACGAGCGTCTGCATCGCCGCGGCCTCGTCGGCCCCCGGCATCGCGCCGCCCATCAGCGACTCCATCGGCCCGCCCTCTCCCCCGAGCAGGTCGCCGAGGCCGCCCATCGCGCCCTCGCCGCCGGCCTCGGCCATGAACGCGGCCGTCCCGTCCTCGATGGCCGCGTCGGGGTCGATCTCGGCGGCGTACAGCGGTACCTCGTCGCGGATGCGCGCGGGGCGAGGCGGCACGTCCGTTTCGAACGTGTCCGACAGGGAGTGTGCGGGGTCCGTCGAGACGACGAGCGTCGTGGTCCCGGCCTCGGCGCTCGCCAGTCCCGTCGCGGCGGCCATCGTCGTCTTGCCGACGCCGCCTTTTCCGCCGTAGAGAACGTAGTCGGCGCTCGGGTCGAGCGAGCGTGCCGCGGCGTCGACGGCGTCTTCGTCCGCCTCGACATCGTCGACGGCTTCAACGTCGATAGAACTCATACGCCCCGATACCCGTCGGACGCTTGTGTACTTCCCGGTTACCCGTCGAGGTCGAGGTCGAGGTCCTCCTCGCGGGTCACCTCGGGGCCGCCTTGCCCGTCTAGCGGGTCCTCGCCGTCCTCGGTGTCCTCGAAGATGGCCTCGAACTGCTCTTCGAGTTCGTCGGGGTCGCCGGCGTCGTCGCGGACCTCCGCCTCCCCGTCGCCGGCCGCGTCGAGGTCGTCGACGCGGTTCTCCAGCGAGGAGACCGTCGTGTCGAGTTCCAGCACCGTCTTCTCGACGCGTTCGAGCGTCTCCTCGTGCGCCTCGCCTCGGCCCTCTACCTCGGACAGTCGGCTTCGCACGCCCTCGACGCTCTCGCGGAGGTCCGCGACCGCGTCCGCGGCGTCGCCGGTGCCACCGGACTCGACGGCGTCCAGTCGCTTCTCGACGGCGTCGATCCGGTCCTCGACGGACTCGACCGTCGACGCGAGCGCGGCGGCCTCCTCGGCGGTTTCTCCCGCCGTACTCGCCCGTTCGCTCACGCGTTCGAGGCGGTCCGCGACCTCCTCGATACCGTCCCGCAGCGTCGTCGTTTTCTCGTCGACCGCGCCCCGCACGCCGTCGACGGCGCGTTCGGCCGCGTCCACGCGGTCCCCCAGTGCGTCCAGTCGGTCCGCGAGGTCCGCGACCGCTTCGTCGGCGTCCGTCGCGGCCGACGCGTCAGCGGCGACCGCGTCGACGCGCTCGTCGACCCCCTCGACCTCGTCGGTCAGGGCGGCGAACTGCTTTTCCAGCGCGTCGAACCGCTCCTCGACCGCGGACGAGTCGACACCGTCGGAGGCGTCGCCGACCGCGCTCACCTCGTCGTCGAGCGCCGCGACGTCGTCGGCCAGCTCGTCGACCCGGGATTCGATTCCCGCCGCCCGCGACTCCTCGACAGCGTCGACGGCTCCGAGGCGCTCGTCCAGTTCGTCGAGCCTGTCTCGGACCGCATCCAGAGCGCCCTCGTCGCGGTCGGCGAGCGCCGCCAGTTCGCTCTCGACCTCGCCCACTCGGTCCGAGAGGGCGTCGAGCGTCTCCTCGTCGCCGTCCGCGTCGAGACGGTCGCCGAGGTCCTCGACGGCGGCCACCCGCTCGCCGACCGTCTCGACCTGGTCGCCCACGGTTTCGACCCGCTCCTCGACGGCGGCCACTCGGTCGCCGACG
>PXSA01000011.1:6941-129803 GCA_003023565.1 Halobacteriales archaeon QS_9_68_17 | reverse complement strand
CCGCCGATGGAGAGGACGAACGCGAGCGCCAGCAGCGCCAGTACGATAGGGTCAGGCATGAAATATAACAGTATCTTGAGGGTTTATAAGCGTTACCCGCCCCTCGACGCCGGGTCCCGGGACTCGACGGGGACGCTGTCGCCCGTCCTCGCGCACCGTCAGTTCGTCACCCCGAAACGGCGACGGGTGTCGCGGGCGTACGGCCGAGGCTGTCAGTCGAAGTAGTCCGCCAGTCGCGCCGCGGCCGCCTCGACGTGGGGCGTCACCAGCGCGAAGCGGATCCACTCCTCGCGACGGGTGCCGAACGTCTCGCCGGGCATACCGGCGACGCCGGCCCCGTCTATCAGTCGCTTCACGTTATCGACGGTGCCGGGGAAGCCGTCGAAGCGCGCCATGACGTAGAACGCGCCGTCCGGGCGGGTGTACTTCGCGCCGGCGTCGTCCAGCGCGTCGGTGAACGTCCCGATGCGCTCGGCGAGCATCCGTCGGTTCTCCGCGTAGTACTCCGGTGGCGTCGCCCGGAGCGCGCGGAGGACGGCGTGTTGCGCGGGGCGGGACCCGGCCACGTTGACGAGCATGTGCCGGCCACGCGCCCGGTCGGCGAGGTCGTTCGGGAACACGCCGTAGCCGACGCGGAAGCCGGTGATCGCCATCGACTTCGAGAAGGCGTTCGTGACGATGCGGCGCTTCGAGTCGAACGAGAGCGCCGTCTCGAACTCGCCCGCGTAGTCGAAGTGGTCGTACACCTCGTCGCTGACGAGGACGGCGTCGTGGTCCTCCGCGACGGCGACGAGTTCGCGCATCGTCTCCTCGCTGTACACCGCACCGGTCGGGTTGTTCGGCGTGTTCACGAGGATCAGCGCCGTGTCGTCGCCGGCGCGCTCGCGGACCGCCGCGGGGTCTACCGTGCCGTCCTCGGCCGCCGGGACGTACGCCGCCTCGCCGCCGAGCATCGTCGTCTTGCCGGGGTAGTAGGGGTAGACGGGGTCCGTCAGCAGCACCTCGTCCCCCTCGGCCCGCTCCAGCGCGGCGGCCATCGCGAGGTAGTTCGCCTCGCCCGCGCCGTTGGTGATGACGACCTGCTCGGCGTCGACGTTCCGGCGCTCGGCGATCTCCTCCCGGAGTTCCGTTATGCCGTCGCTCGGCGGGTACTGGAACCGGTCTGCGCCGAAGTCGGCGTACTCGCGCAGGCCCTCGCGGAGCGCGGTTGGCGGGTCCCAGTCGGGGTTCCCGCTCACCATGTCGACCACGTCGCCCGCGGGGGCGTCGCCGGCCGGGAGCCAGTCGGCGTCGCTCCCGTCTGCCGCCTCCGCGTACTGCATGATGTGGAAAAACAGGGGCGTCTCGTACTCCATTCAGACGACCTCCGTCGGGTGCATACGCACTACAAGGCCCAGAAGCGCCAAACCGCTTGCGGAACGTCGCGTCCGCGGCGCGGCTCCGCCCGGCCTTCCGGCACGCGACGATTTATGTGGAGACCGACCGACTGACGCACCGTGACCGAGGAACTACCGACCGAGGCCTTCTACGACCTGACGACCGTCCCGGGGCCGGTGGACGTCTCGCCGGACGGCGAGCGCGTCGCCTTCGTCGCCGCCGAGTCGGACCCGGACGAGGACGAGCGGCGGCGCTCCGTGTTCGTCGTCCCGACCGACGGCTCGGACGACCCCCACCGACTCACCCGCGTCTCCGACGCGGGCGACGTGCAGTGGAGCCCCGACGGCTCGCGGCTCGCGGTCGTCATGGCCCGCGAGGAGGACGTCGAACTGACGGTCGGCCGCGACAAGGAGCGAGCGGACGGGGAGGACGGCGAGCAGGAGGAGGGCGAGGACGCCCGCGACGCCGGCCCGAAGCCGCAGGTGTGGGTGTACGACTTGGAACGCGGCGGCGACGCGCGGCAGGTCACCGACCGGGACGAGGGCGTCGGGGGCTTCGACTGGGCTCCGGACGGCGACCGTCTCGTCGTCGCCGCGCGGGACCCGGACGAGGACGACGAGGCCTATCTCGAACAGGTGCGCGACGACGGGCCGATCGAGGTGGAGCGACTCCAGCACAAGTTCGACGGCCGGGGGTGGGCAGACGAGGTCCGGTCGTACCTGTTCGTCGTCGACGTCCGGACCCGCGAGACGGAGCGACTGGACAACACCGGGTTCCCGCCGAACGTGGGCGACGGGCTCTCGCCCGCGTGGGGGCGAGGCGACCGCATCGCCTTTCGGGGACTAAACCCGGAGACGATCGACTGCGACCCCGACGACACGTACATGCAGGACCTGTTCACCGTCGACCCCGACGGGAGCAACCGCCGGCGGATCACCGGCGGCGAGTTCGCGGCCGGCGCGCCGGTCTGGAGCCCGGACGGGAAGCGGCTGGCGTTCCCCGCGAGCTACCCGGAGAACCCGTACCGCCCGACCGAGGCGTACGTCTGCCGCGTCGGAAGCGGGGAGTACGGACCCGTGTCGGCCGGTCTGGACCGGACGCTCGCGCGCGGCGGCGGCCCGCAGTGGCTCGACGCCGAGACGCTGGTCGCGCCCATCGGCGACGACGGGCGGACCAGGCTCGCCCGCCTGCGCGTCGGCGGCGACCCGGAGCGCGCGTTCGACGTTCAGGACGAGTTCGAGACGCTGAAGCTCGTCGACGTCTCGGCGGACGGCGACCGCGTCGCCTGTGTGGTCTCGCGCCCCGGCGAGGGGCGGGACCTGTACGCGTTCGACGCCGGGAGGCTCTCGGCCGGAACCGACGACGAGGACCCCCGAACGCGACTCACGGAACTGAACCCCGACCTGGTCGAGGGCTACGACCAGCCGGTCTGCACCCGGGAGACGGTCACCGTCGGGAGCGAGGACGAGAACTCGGTCGACGTGGAGTCTATCGCCTACCGTCCCCCGGGTTTCGACCCCGGCGAGGACGACCCGCTGCCGCTCGTGCTGGATATCCACGGCGGGCCGATGGCGTACGACGCCCCCGAGTGGACGTTCGAGGACCGCTTCTGGACGACGCGGGGGTACGTCGTCTGGAAGGTGAACTACCGGGGGTCGAACTCCTACGGCCGCGACTTCTGCGAGACGCTGCGAGGCCGGTGGAACACCGTCGAGGTGGACGACCTGGTCGCGAGCGTCGACGCCGCCGTCGAGCGCGGCTACGCCGACCCGGACCGGCTGTTCGTCACCGGGTTCTCGCAGGGCGGGATCAACACGGCGTACCTGCTCACCCGAACCGATAGGTTCGCCGCCGCCGCGCCGGAACACGGCATCTACGACGTCCGGTCGGCGTTCGGGACCGACGATTCGCACAACTGGCTCGAGGCCGACTTCGGCCTCCCGTGGGAGGATCCGGCGACCTACGAGTCCGCGTCGAGCATCGACGACGTGGGGGAGATAGACACGCCGACGCTGGTCACCGCCGGCGAGAACGACTGGCGGTGTCCGCCGAGCCAGGCCGAGCAGTTCTACGTCAGCCTCCGGAAGCGAGGCGTCGACGCGAAACTCGTCGTCTATCGGGACGAACACCACGACGTCGGCGACCCCGACAGGGCGATCCACCGCCTCGAGGCACTCGGGGGCTGGTTCCGCGAACACGACCCGGCCGTCGATAGCGAGGACGGCAGGGAGAACGACCAGGGGAGCGACGACGAGAGCGACGGATCGGCGTAGTCCCCTCGCGACGGATCCGACGAACGTTTACGTCGAACCGAAGCCTTGTAAGATACGGTGTTCGCCGACATCGGCGACGCCGGACACGAACAGGTGTCGTACTTCACCGACCCGGAACCCGGGCTGCGCGCCATCGTGGCCGCTCCGGGAGCGGGGCATCCTCTACGCGCCGGACTACGTGGTCAACGCAGGCGACCTGATCACGGTCGCGAAGGACCACTTCGGCGGCACGCGCGAGGAGGCTTACGGGGAGGCCATCGGCGACCGCCTGCTGGAGACGATAGAGCGCGCGGACGCCCCGGGACAGGACCGTACTCGCCGCCGCGGAAGCGTACGCGGAGGAGCGGACCGAGGCCGCCGGGTCGCACGCGACCGCGGTCCCGGAGCCGTAACCGACCCGCCGGCACCGGTTCCCGAGAGACTTTACCGACGAACGGAGACGATCCGACTATGGGCAACGCCGACCCGGAACGCGTCCGCGACTACTACCGCTACGTCGACGCGGAGGCCTACGACGACCTCCTCTCGCTGTTCGCCGCCGACGTCACCTACAAGCGGCCCGGGCAGGGGACTATCGACGGGATCGACGAACTCGAACGGTTCTACCGGGAGGAGCGACCGCTAGAGGACGGGAGCCACGAGGTCCGCGCCGTCGTCCCGAACGGCGACACCGTCGCGGTCCGCGGCCGGTTCACGGGCGAGCAAGGGGGCGAGACCGTCGACCTGGGCTTCGCGGACTTCCACCGGTTCGACGACGAGGGAGCCATCGCGGAGCGGTGGTCCTACACCGACCGGGACACCGTTTAACTCCCCGCCGGTCGTCGCCCCGTCCATGAGCGACGACCCTATCGAGCGGCGGCTGGGCGACCGCCTCCGGGAGGCGGGCCACGCCGTCGCGACCGCCGAGTCCTGTACCGGCGGCCTGATCGGCGCGCGACTGACGGCCGTCCCCGGGTCGAGCGACTACTTCGACAGCGCTGTCGTCGCGTACGCCTACGACACGAAGCGCCGCCTGCTGGGCGTCTCCCGCGAGGCGCTCGACGGAGACGGTGCGGTGAGCGCTCGGGTCACCCGCGAGATGGCCCGCGGCGTCCGCGACCGGGCGGACGTGACCTGGGGCGTCTCGGCGACGGGGGTCGCCGGACCGTCCGGCGGTACCGAGGAGACGCCCGTCGGCACTGTCTACGTCGGCGTCGCCTACGCCGGCGAGTGGGGCACTGAGTCCTCCTACGCGACCGCGACACGCTACGAGCTCGACGGCGACCGCGCGACGGTCCGCGAGGAGACCGCCGACCGGGCGCTCGCGAACGTGCTCGCGGAGCTCGACGAGTGAACGCCGTCCACCCTTCGCCGCGGCCGGCCGCGAGGGAAAGTATTGTGTCGCGTCAACCTAAATACCGTAGTACCGATATGAACAAGCGAGGACACGTCCTGAACGCGCTACTGCTCAGCATCGGCCTCGGCTATCTGCTCGAACCGGTCGGCGACGAGCGGACGTTCGTCACTATCGTAGAGGTAGGGATCCCCGTCGTGCTCGGGGCGCTGTTTCCCGACGTGGACACGGCCTTCGGCAAGCACCGCAAGACGCTTCACAACCTCCTCGTGCTCGGTGGGTTCATGGCCTTCCCGTACTTCTTCGGCAACCTGGAGTACGTCTGGATCGGTATCCTGACTCACTACGTGTTAGACATCGCGGGGAGCAAGCGCGGCGTCGCGCTGTTTTACCCCTACACCCGGGAGTACGGGTTCCCGGTCGGGGTGGCCGTCAGCAGCGACCGCTCCGAACTGGCGACGGTGGTCGTCACCGGCGTGGAACTGGTCGCCGCCGCGCTGGTCATCTACGAGGTCCCCCAGTACGGGATAGAACTCGGTCGGCAGGCGCTCGGCGTCTGAAAGCAGTCGCGGCGACGATCGGTGCGGGGCCGGACTCAGCCGATGTACCGCAGGTCCTCGTCGGTGGGGACGTTCATCTGCTGTTGCTTTTCCATCTCCTGTATCTTGTTGATGACCTCCTCCATCTCGTCGGCGCGCTCCTCTAAGCTCTCGTAGTCGAGTTCGAAGTCGAGGAGGTCCTCCATGGCTTCGAGCACCGCCCGCGCGCTCTTGGGGTCGACGAGGTAGCCGCTCGTCTCGCCCATCAGGCAGGCGGCGTCGAACCCCCTGCGTCGTCCGACGCCGAGCAGGAGACCGCTGACGCCGACGATGCCGCCGGCGGGTTCGTCCTCGCGGAACTCGACGCCGACGTCTTCGAGTTCGTCGACGAGGTCCTCGTTGGCGGCCGCGCCGAGCACGTCGTACTCCTCGATGAGTTCCCCGGTCGGGACGCCCCCCAGCGCGAACACGTCCGAGACGCCGAACGCCTCGGCGACGTCGAGGAAGGCGGCGGTCAGGCGGTAGTGACCAGTGTTGTCCTGCGCCTGGTGGTCGCCCGTGAGGACGAGCAGGTCGCGACCCTCCGTCTCGACGGCGTGGAACTCCGCGCCGGTCAGCGCGGCGAGGCCCTCGTCGTCGATGTCGACCTGCGGCGGGAAATGTTCGGAGTACACGCGTCGGACGAGCGTGCCGTCGAGTTCCTCCAGCAGGTGCTCGGCAGCGAGTTTCCCGACGTGGCCGACGCCGGGGAGCCCTTCGACGAGCACCGGGTCGGACAGTTCGACCTCGGCGACCGTCTCGATGTCGAGTTCGTCCATACGGCTTACTCGCGGGCGCGCCGCTTAAGAGCGCGTCGGTACTCGCCGTACGGGTCCTCGGGGCTGAACGGCGCGGGCGCGGAGTTGACCGCATCGGCACCGCACTCCGGACAGGCGTCCGAGAGGGTGTACACCGGGCGGTCGTGCTCGGTCCCCCAGGCCGAACAGACGTGGATGTCGGATTTCACGGTGGAGCCTCGCCGCCGAGCGGAGGTAAAGCCGTCGCTGTCGGGGTCGGCGACCGCCGCCGGAGAGATCGCCCCGCGGCGTCCGTCACTCCTCGTCCGAGCGCCGGTCGCGGTGGAACTCGCCCGAACCGCCGAACCCGCCGATGCGGTCGGCGGCGCGTCGCGCGCTCTCTTCGAGTTGGTCCTCCGCGGTCTTGTAGTTCGGTGCCTGCACCCGGATGCGGTACTCCGGCGCGCCGACGTAGGTCACGTCGAGGTCGACCTCGTCGGGGACGCCGGAAGACTCGTTTCGCTCGTCGTCCGAGCCCCTGCTCGCTCCGCTTGCGGGACCCTCGCCGTTCCCCTCGGCGGCCTGCAGGGCCTCCTTGACCGCGTCGACGCCGTCGCCGTCGGGGCACTCCAGGTCGACGTAGCCCGTCACCTTCACGTAGGGGACGGAGACGTTCTCCCGGGCCGTCTCGACGATGGCGTCGAGGTCGTCGTCGAGGTCGGCGTCTTCGAGCGCCTCCTCGCCGTGGATGGCTGCCTGCTCGAACGCCTCGTAGAGGCTGCCGTGGGCGGCGAGCAGTTCGTTCGCGACGGCCCCGTACGTCTCGTCTTCGACGTCCTCGCCGAAGGCCAGTTCCATCCAGTTGTCGGCCTTCTGCTCGTTTTTCCACTCCTGGATCTTGTCGGAGCGCTGGTGGTCGTTGACGTCCTTCAGCGAGAGGTCGATCTGCTGTGACTCCGTGTCGACGTCCAGAACCTTGCAGACGACGGTCTGGCCCTCGCGGACGTGGTCGCGGACGTTCTTGATCCACCCGCTCGCGACTTCGCTGATGTGGATGAGGCCGCGCTTGTCCTCGTACTCCTCGAGGTCGACGAACACGCCGAAGTCCTCGATCTCGTCGATCTTGCCGACGACGAGTTCGCCGTTCTCGGGCCAGCCGCTGAACTTCATCGTGCCTGGACTCCGTCGCCGGACTCACTCGTCGAGCGACGCTCGACGGTGTCGACGACCTCACCCTCGTACTCGGCCTTGCCGCCCGTCGGACGGGCGAGCGTGTGGCCGCAGACGGCGCACGAGACCTCGGTCGAGGCCTTTTCGAAGACGCTCTGTTCGTTCTCGCAGTCCGGACAGCGGACGGCGTGGAAGTTGCCTGCCATCGTTAGTCGGTGAGTTCGAGTCGGCCGGCGCGCCATCCCTCGCGGAGGTGGGCGTTGCCGCATTCGCCACAGCGGTACTTCAGGTCGGTTTTTTTCGTGGGCTTGTCCCCGCCGGGGACCTTCGAGAACCGACCGCGGTTCCCGATACCTTTCGAGCCGGCCTTCTGCTTGCGGTCGTCCCACTTCATGCCGGTGGAGCGGCCGCCACGGACCTTCTCGACTTCGTGTTGGTGGTGTTCGTTACAGTGTGGACAGTACGTGTTGAACCGTCGAGGCATCTCCATAGATATCTACCTTACGGGGATTTACTCGGCGTCGTTTAAAACCCGTTTGGTTCGCGGCGACGGTGGCGCGCTCTCTACGGGTGCGGACGGCGCGGCCTAAACGCGTCCCTTCGAAGCGCTTAATGGGGTCTCTTCCGAAGTCGCGGGCATGAAGCGACTCATCGTCTCCGGCGACCCGGGCGTCCGCAAGGACGCCGTCATCGAGTACGAAGGCGAGGAGCAGGCCGTCTTCCAGATCAATCGCCAGGGCGATTGGCACGGTCCCGAGGAGGTGCAGCTCTGGTGTATCATCGGCACCGAGTCGGAGCGCGAGGACTTCGAGAAGCGCAACTACGTCCCCCACTGGCTCGACGTGGACCGGATCGAGGCCGAAGCGCTGGACGTCGTGAAGGCGAAAGGCGACCTCTCGGTCTGAGGCGGACTCCGCGGCCCCGGTTTCGGCTTACCGAAGCTCCGACCGGTTCACGCGGTATATCGTCACGAATCCGTACTCTTTCTCCACCGAGATGCCCGGGTCGTCA
The DNA here is from genome assembly GCA_003023565.1 of Halobacteriales archaeon QS_9_68_17. GTDB lineage: Archaea > Halobacteriota > Halobacteria > Halobacteriales > Natronoarchaeaceae > Halostella. Next base: position 121,324 of record PXSA01000011.1, on the reverse strand, counting down.
GCAAGGTCGCGTGTTCCGTAGCGCTGGCGCTCCTCAGGACCCATGTACACGTAGGTGACGCCGTACTCGCGAAGGAGCGCGGCGCGTTCCTCGGTCGACCCCGTGTAGATGGTCTCCACGTCGTCGACGCGTTGCCGATACGGCTCCTCGCCGCGGTAGCCGACCTCGTGAACCCAGCCCGCGACGGTCGGGAGGCCGGTGAGGCTCGACGGGGCGTTCACCCACCGATAGACCGACTCCCCGGGGGCCGAGACGATCCGGGGTCGGCCCTCGCGCTCGTTCAACCAGGCGATAGCGGCCGCCTCCTTCTGATGGTAGTCGGCGACGTACGCCGTGCCGTTCAGGGTGGGGTCGGCAGTCCCGCCCTCGAACTGGGTCGCGCCGACGAACCCGCCGTACAGCGACAGCGACGCCAGCAGCGCCACGGCGAGTAGCGTCGCCGCCGCGCCCCGGAACGACACCTCGGCGGTCCGACGACCGCCGTCCGGCGACCGTCCGCCGACCGGGTCTCGGTCGCCGCCGTCCCCACCGACGCCGAGCGCCCGTTCGACCCGCTCGACACCGGCCTCGGCCCGTGCGACCAGCGCGCGGGCGGCCTCGGGGAAGCGCGTCCGGTCCGCGAGCATCGCGCCCGCGGCGGTCCCCCAGAGCACCCACACCTGCATGTACACCTTGAACAGGGTGTTCATCCGGCCGGGGCCGGCCTGCTCCTCGACGTAAACGAACTCGACCATCGTGACGAGTCCGAGCGCGCCGACCAGCAGCGCGGTCTCGTACCCCGCGTCGTCCCCGGTCCGGAGCAGGAACCAGGCGACCAGAAGCACGGGGACGAACAGCGCCACGGCGGCCATCTCGTAGGGGAGCGCGAGCAGGAGCGACACGGCGACGACCAGCGCGAGGAGGCGTCTGATGCGGTCGGTGACCCCCGGACGAGCGAGGAGGAACGCGACCGACACCGCCAGGAAGGCCCCGTGGACCAGCAGCAGGCCCGCGGCGTCGCTCCGGTTCTCCGGGAGGAGTCCGACGCCGCGGCCGCTCGCGGTGCCGGTGAAGAAGGGGAGCGCGAACAGCACGGACAGGGTCGCGACGGCCGCGGCCGCGCCGAGCGCGGTCGAGGTGCGAACCGCTTCGGCGTGGAGCCGAGAACGCTCGCGGAGGGAGCGGCCGGCGCGAACGTCAGCGCGAGGAACGTCACTCCGGCGACCGTCGGGAGACTCCAGGTGTTGACGACGGCGATCAGGCCGCCGAGCGCGGGGACGGCGAGCAGGACCAGCGCGCGGCGGCGGTGACGCGACGCCGAGGGCGTCAGCCAGTACTGGAACAGCACGGCGGCGGTGAGCAGGAGAAAGGGCGTGCTCGTCATGTGGGCGTGGAGGTCGCCGTTTCGGAAGGCGAACACGGGGAACTCGTCGATGTAGTGCCACTGCTCGCCGTCGACGACCTGCCAGTCGATGGTCCTGCTCGCGGTCCAGTAGTTGAAGCCGTCCGGCCCGGCCGCGACGCTCGGGCGCTGGTCGACTTCGAGGCTGGCGACCGACGCGACGGCGTCGCCGGCCGCCCCCGGCAGCGCCCACACGAGCAGTCGGAGCGGCGCCGCGGCCGCGAGGGTCCCGTACGCGCCCGCGAGCGCGAGATTGTACGCGTATCGGGCGGGTGTCCCGGTCAGCTCCGTCAGCAGGGCGGCGAGCATGTGGCCGCCGTAGTAGTACCTGACCGGCTCGCCGGCGAACCACATGTCCTCCGGCGGGAGCGCGTCGGCGCGCAGGAGCGACTGGAGGAGACCGAAATCGAGGAACTTCTCGCCGCCGCCCGGCACGACCCCAGGGTTCACCGCCCGGAGCGCGACGAGCAGGCCGAACGCGACGGCGAACACGGTCGCCACCTCGGCGTAGGCCCGCCAGTCGACCGCGACGCCGCGCCGGAGAGCGAGCGCGGACCCGAGCGCGAGGACGCCCAGCCCCGCCCCGAGCGCGACCGGGCCGAACGAGACGTGGCCAACCCAGTAGCCGACGACGCCGAGCGCCGCGAGCGCGAAGGGGATGGCGACGCCCGCGCCCCCGTCCTCGAACCGGTCGAACAGGGCGGCGGCCGCCGGGAGCGCGAGCGCGCCGAGTCCGAGGAAGGCGAGGAGCCAGGTGACGACGTACCCCGTTTCCAGTCGGAGGAAGAAGTGCGCCGCGCGCGTGTCGGGCCAGGGACCCTGCGCTCCGGCGAGGACCGCGACGAGCGCCGCGCCGACGAGCGCCCGGCGGCCGTAGCGCTCCCAGTCGTACTCGGCTTCGGTCGCGGCGGTGGCGGCGACACAGACCGCGACGACGCCGGCGGCCGCGAGCAGCGCCGGCCACGCGAGAACGGACAGCCCGAGCCAGTACCCGGCCGCGCCGACGGCGACCGCCGCGGCGAGCAACGCCGCTGTCTCCGCGTCCGCGAGCCGGCGGCGGAGCGCGGCGACGGGCCGCCGGACCGCCGCGGCGACGACGAGATACGCGAACAACCAGCTGACGACGGCGAGCGGCGTCATCACACGGTGAAGACGGGTCCGAGGCTATACGCTTTCTCCTTCAGGGCTCATCGGCCAGCCCGTCGAGGACGTACTCCGCGGACGACCGAGTCGTCGCGAGCGGCGTGTCGTGGACGTCGCAGATCCGCAGCAACGCGGTGATGTCCGGTTCGTGCGGCTGGGCGCGAAGCGGGTCGCGCAGGAAGACGATGGCGTCGATGCGGCCCTCCGCGACCTCGCTACCGATCTGCATGTCGCCGCCCATCGGTCCCGAGGCCCTCCGTTCGACCGCCAGGTCCGTCTCCTCGATCAGGCGCTTGCCCGACGTTCCGGTCGCCAGCAGTTCGAACTCCGCCAGCGTGTCGCAGTACTCCGTCGCGAGGTCGATGAGCTCCGGCTTCTCCTCGTCGTGGGCGATGAGCGCGACGCGTGTCATACCGGTACTGTCGCTCGCACCCGGCATAGGTGTTCGGACGGCGCGTTTCGAATCATTTTACTCGCGCGGGGCTCCTGACGTAGATAGATGCCACCGTCCCTCGGCGTCGTCGTCCCGGCGTATCGCCCGGACGTCGGCGTGCTCTCGTCGTACGTCCGGGCGCTCGACGAGCGTCTGGACCCGGCGGTGATCCGCGTCGAACTCGACGACTCCTCCCCCGACGTGCGCTCGGCGCTGGCCGACCTCCCGGCGACGGTCAACGCGGTGAGCGCTCGCCGGGGCAAAGGCGGCGCGGTCACGTTCGGCTTCGAGCGCCTCGACACGGACGTCCTCGCGTTCGCCGACGCGGACGGCAGCACGCCCGCGGGATCGGTCGCCGCAGTCGTCGACCCCGTCCGCGCTGGCGGCGCGGACCTGAGCGTTGGGTCGCGCCGCCATCCCGACGCCGACGTTCGGTCCCACCAGACGCTCGCCCGTCGGCGGCTCGGCGACGCGTTCGCCTGGACCGCTCGCCGCCTGCTCGACGCCGACCTCCACGACTTCCAGTGCGGCGCGAAGGCGCTCACTCGCGACGCCTGGGCGTCGGTCCGGCGACACCTGTACGAACCCGGCTTCGCGTGGGACGTCGAACTCGTCGCCATCGCCGGCGCGCTGGACCAGCGCATCGTCGAGGTACCGGTCACGTGGGAGGACATGCCCGACTCCACCGTCTCGCCGGTCGGCACCACGCTGGAGCTCGGCTGGGCGCTTCTCCGCGCTCGCCACCGCGCTCGCCGGCTTCGCGGCGACCGCACCCACGACGTCCTCGCGCGCGACGGGGGTATCGCCCTCGTCGACCGCCACACCGACAATGACTGATGGCTCCGGCTTCGACGGCCTCCGCGTGCGGCTCCGCGCGCTCGCCTCCGGCGTCCGCTTCGGCCAGTTCGCCTCGGTCGGCGCGCTCGGTGCTGTCATCGACAACGCGGTGCTCGGTGCACTCCTCAACGCCGGGGTTGGACCGGAACTCGCGAAACTCGCGGGGGCAGAGGCGGCCATCGTCGTCATGTTCCTGGTCAACGAGCACTGGACGTTCGCCGAGGAGGGAGCGACCGGAACCGGGGCCTTCCTCCGTCGCCTTCTCGCTTCGAACCTCGTCCGCGCCGGTGGCGTCCTCGTCGCCACCGTCGTCTTCTCGCTCGTCTATCGGTCGTTCGACGCCTCCGTCGCCGTCGCGGGGTTCGAGTTCTGGTTCCTCGTCGCCAACATGACCGGCATCGGCGTCGGACTCCTCGTCAACTACGTCGCCGAGAGCCTCTTCACGTGGCGCGTCACGAACGAGCGGTAGAAACCCCCATACGGCGACCGAATCATAACCCTTATCTAGCAAACCGCGTTATAAACACGTAGCGGGATGGGATAGCCAGGAGATTCCGGCGGGCTCATAACCCGCAGACCGGTAGTTCAAATCTACCTCCCGCTATACTTTTGCCGAACTCGACTATCGAGCGAGGCGTTTCATCGCCGAGCGACGCCCGAGTTCGGCAAATATCTTCGAGGTAGATTTGAATCAGGGAGTGGAGCGAAGCGGAACGACCGTGGTTCAGATCTACCTCCCGCTACTTTTCGCGACTTCACACTTTCCCGGCGAGGCGTTTCATCGCCGAGCGTCGAGTGAAGTCGCAAAGCAGCTTCGAGGTAGATTCGAACGAGAGAAACGCGACCGGGGGGAGCGTTTCGCGTGGTTCGAATCTACCTCCCGCTATACTTTTGACGAACGCAACTATCGGGCGAGGCGTTTCATCGCCGAGCGACGTCCGAGTTCGGCGAATATCTCCGAGGTAAGGTACCGCGGGGACAAGCCCCGCGGCTTCACCGTTTCATTTATGTCGTCGACAAACGGACGAACGCAGGCGAATTCGATCGCCCTCGACTTTCCCGGGATGGGTCGGCTGTGATTCACACCCGAACGCTCGGCGTCCGTGAGTCGGCGGCTCCACCCCGCCGGACACCTCCCGTCGTCGTCCGGAAATCGAAGGTTTTCGCGGTCACGAAAGACCTCGTCTTTCGAACGATACCACGCCGAAGACGTGGGTTGTGAGCGGAGTCGCGTCTCCTCGCAACCGCCGGCAGTTGCTTCGGATGAAGGTCTCTAACCCGTGTCGCAACTGTTCAGTCGGGACGGGTAGGTAATAAGCGTACGACCTTCACGCTCGGGGGCGCGTCGTTCGAGGACCGCAGGTTCTCGTGATCACGGCGATCTCCGGACGGCCCCGAGGCACTCGGCCTGCTCCGCCCGTCGGTCCCGTCGTCGATCGCGTTCACGAGGGTCCGGTATCGACCGGGCGACGCGTCGTCGGCCTCCACCAGAACTCGTCGGTAGCCGGTCCCGATCCGGTACTCGTGTCCCGTCCGAAGCCACTGGGATCGGTGACATCCTCCCCGTGCTAAAGGGCGGGGCTTCCCGAGCCGCACAAGTGGCGGTTCCCGTCGATTCGGAAGGTTAGGGATTTACGGTTTCTGACCGACGGCAGTGGCAGTGCCACGCTACCGATACTCGTTCCCGCAGAGCGGTAGCGAGTTATCTCGTTGTTTCGTGTCGGTCGGCGCGGTCGGCTTACTGTTTTGGTTTCGGCTCTCGCCGTGGCAAACACCGAGTCAACTGCCAGTTGTCCGCGCACAGTCCACGACATACCGCGTTAGACTGTAAACCTGCCGATTCACGCAGAAACGAGACGATGACGACGCTGTATCCCCGGCGTAAACGGCGGGTTTTTAGCGCCTGTAATTCAGATAAACCTCCTGTCGCCGAACGCGGGCGGGCGAGAGCCGGCCGATCGGCGGGAATGCGACGTGACGCGGCGACTCCGCGCGGGGGTTCGACGAACGGGTCCGCGGCGACGACCGGACCATGGACTTTAGGCCCCTCCGTTCGCTCCTACTCGGTATGATCCTCTCGGACGCGGACATCCTCCGCCGGCTCGAGGAGGGCGACCTCGTCGTCGAACCACTGGAGGACCTCGACCTGCAGGTTCAGCCGGCGAGCATCGACCTCCGACTCGGGCGGGAGTTCCTGGAGTTCCAGCGGACGAACATCCCCTGCATCCACCCCGACGCGGAGTGGGAGGTCGACGAGTACGTCGACGAGACGGTCGTCGACGAGGGCGAGGAGTTCATCCTCCACCCCGGCGACTTCGTCCTCGGGACGACGAAAGAGCGCGTCGACATCCCGGCGGACCTGCTGGCGCACGTACAGGGGCGCTCCTCGCTCGGCCGACTCGCCATCGTCGTCCACGCGTCGCTTCCCCACGACGAGGAAGTGTTCCTGTGGACGCCCGAGGACGGCTTCGGGTTTTACCAGATCGGCGAGATCGTCGAAAACGAACGCTCCGCTCGTGCGGTGTCGTTCGACCCGAGGACACTAAGCGTGAGCACCTTCCCCATCACGGACTACATAACGAACCCCACGAAGCGGATATACAGGGTAACGTTGGAGTCCGGACGGGAGGTGCACGTAACGCGGGATCACAACCTATTCACCCTCGACGAGTTCGGTGGTGTTATTCGGATACCGAGCGAGGAGGCCGAAGGCAGTCTCGTGATGATCCCGGACTCCCTGCCTGGTCCGCGAGGGGAAGAAACCACGCTCGATCTGGTCACGTTGTTCGAGGACAGTGACGATATCACGGCCTACGCTACGGACGGCTTCGGCGACGTGAAGTGGGACGCCGTCCCGGACGGATCCGTCGACCATTACCGTGACCGGGGAAGTGCACCGCTTTCGGCCGTGTCGACGGCGAACGCTCCGGACGAGATGGAGATCGCGTTCAAACAGAGTGACGCTCGTCTGCCTCGCAGTCTTCCCGTGACGCCGGAATTCGGGTGGGTCCTCGGATTCTACGTTGCCGAGGGATACGCCAGACGCAAACAGATATGCCTGACGAACAGAGATCGGGCGTTTCTCGACCGTGCTGCGGCGTTTTTCGATCGGTACGACGCCAACTTATCGTGGAACGAACGCGATAACGGTGTGACGACGCTCACCATCTGCTCGGCGCTTTGGTCGAAGCTGTTTCGGTCCCTCGCTGGTGCAGGGGGTGACAAGAACATCCCTGACCGAGCCTGGAACTGGGACGATGACGTTCTGGCCTCGCTTTTGGACGGGTTACTCGATGGCGATGGGTGCCGTAGGGAGACCCGAGACACCCTTTACACCGCCAACCCCGAACTCGCGAATCGGACGATGTACCTCGCGACCCGTCTCGGACTGCTCAACTCGACGTACAGTCGAGACCGAGAGACGTACATCGCCCCCAGTGACGTGACGAATCACGGCACCGAATGGGCGGTCGACGTGTGCGAGGACGCACATAAGCGCGGTCAGTACGTCCCTCTTCCGAGTGCGCTCCTACGCGAACTCCGGGAAAAGGCCAACCTGACGATGAAGGAGGCTGCAGAGGCCATGGGCTACTCATCGAGATCCAGCGTGTCGAACGTCGAAAACGAGGAGTACGATTCGATAAAGCGTTCGACGCTCCGTCAGTTCCGTGACGCGTACGCCGACCGCGGGGCGGACGTTACTCGCCTCGACCACATCCTCGACGGGGGCGTCCGGTTCGAAACCGTCGATTCGGTCGAAAAAACCGACCGCGTTGAGCCGACCTACGACTTCGAGGTGCAACCCGCCGGACGCGCTATAGAGAACTTCCTGGGGGGACGTGGCGGGGTCTTCCTATCGAACACTGCGGGCGTCGTCGACCCCGGCTACCGCGGCCAGATCACGCTCGAACTCTCGAACCTCGGCACCGCGCCGGTCGCGCTCACTCCCGGCATGCGCATCTCGCAACTCATCTTCACCGAGATGAAGACGGCGGCGGAGCGCCCGTACGGCAGCGGCCGCGGGTCGAAGTATCAGGACCAGGACGGTCCGCAGGCGTCGCGCATCGGCGGCGACCGGGAGTTCGGCGGCGACCAATGAAGTTCGTCGAGGAGGTCGTCGTCGAGGAGTTCCTCCCGACGTTCCGGTCGATGCTGGCCGAGGACCTGCGCGACCGCGGCCTCACCCAGAGCGAGGTCGCCGCGGCGCTCGGCATCAGCCAGTCCGCCGTCTCGAAGTACGCCCACGGCGACGTCGCCCGCCGCGAGGAGTTCACGGCTGACGAACGCGTCCGGGAACTCGTCGAGCGCGTCGGCGAGGGGCTGACCGAGGGCGGGATGCGCCCGGTACAGGCCCTCGTCGAGGCGGAAGTGCTGATCCGCCGTCTGGAGGACGGCGACGTTCTCGCCGACCTCCACGAGGAGGCGGTCCCGGAACTCGCCGAGTACGGCGGCGACTTCAGCATCCACGACCCCGAGAGCGAACTCCGGACGACCGAGCGCGTCCTCGCGTCGCTCCGGCGCGGCCTCCGCCGACTGGAGAACACGAGCGGGTTCGCCGCGCTCATCCCGAACGTCGGGTCGAACCTCGTCGTCTGCACGCCCGACGCCGAGGACTTAGAGGACGTGGCCGGCGTCCCCGGTCGCATCTTCGACGTGAAGGGGCGGACGACCGTGCCGAGCGAACCGGAGTTCGGCGTCAGCGAGCACGTCGCGACGGTGCTGCTCGCTGCGCGCGAGGCGGGGCGCGACGTGAACGCGGCGCTGAACGTCCGCTACGACCCGGATATCGTCGAGCGACTGGAAGCCGACGGCCTCGTCACGGCGGAGTTCGAGGGCGAGGACCACGTCGAGAGGGCGGTGGCGGACGCTCTGGCGGCGACGCCCGACGCCGACGTGCTCTACCAGACCGGCGGATACGGCGTCGAACCGATCGTTTACGTGCTCGGCCCCGGCGCGGAGACGGTCGCCGAGCGCGTGAAGGGACCGATCTGAGATGTCGTCGGCCCAGTCGTTCTACGGCCGGTGGGCCGCGCTGTACGACCGCATCGCGCTGTACACGCCGGGCGTCGCTCGCCTCCGCGAACGGGCGGCCGCCGCGCTCCGCCTCTCGCCCGGCGACACCGTCGTCGACATGGGCTGTGGCACCGGCGCGAACCTCCCGTACCTCCGCGATCGAGTCGGCCCCGAGGGGACCGTCGTCGGCGTCGACTTCACCGGGCCGATCCTCGACCGCGCGCGGCGACTCGTCGAGCGTCGCGGCTGGGAGAACGTCCACGTCGTCCGCGGCGACGCCACGCGGCCGCCGGTCGACGGCGCGGACGCCGTCCTCTCGACGTTCGTCGTCGGAATGTTCGCGGACCCGGCCGGGACGGTCGACGGCTGGTGCGATATCGTCGGACCGGGCGGTCGCGTCGTCCTCCTCGACGCGGCGCGGAGCGACCGTCGGTACGCGCCGCCGGTCAACGCCGCGCTGCGGGCGGTCACGGTGCTGTCGACGCCGCCGACGCGCAAGATCAGGTACGACGACCCGCCGGACGAGCGCCTCACCGGGCGGGTGACGGCCACGCGGGACGCGCTCCGGGAACGGTCGGACGCCGTCGCCCGCGAGGAGCACTGGCTCGGGATCATCCGTCTCACGGGCGGGCGAGTCATCTGACGGCGTCGGCTCCGGTGCCGCGGCGTGGTCGTCCCCGATCGGAAGCGCCGTTCCCGCCCTCGTCCGACGGTACCCTTTTGGTCGTTCTGGCGTACGTTGTGGTATGGTGACCCGTCGGGGCCTCGCCGCCCTCTCGGTCGCGCTCGTCCTCGTTCTCGCCGGCTGCGCCGCCGACTCGGCGGCCTTCCGGACGACCCAGCCGGAGACCACGGCCAACGACACCGCGACGACGGAGCCGACCACGACCGCCGTCGAAGCGACCGAAGAGTACTCGGTGAACGTTCGGGGCGAAGAGCTTCCGGTCGACCCGAACAGGACGTTCGCTCGGGTGCAGTCGCTCGTCGGCACGGACGTCAGACCGCAGACGGTGACCGTGATAGACGGGTCGTCTCGGGAGGCGGACGCGGGATACTACGCCGACCGCTCCTTCTTCGACGTCATGGGGCTCGAGGCGACGGACTACTCGACGGACGGGGCAAGTGGCGTCACTTACGCCGACGGGCAGGTCAGGATCACCACCCGCAACGCCTCCGACGCCGAGGTGGAGCGCGTGCTCGCCCACGAGTTCACCCACACCGTACAGATGCGGTCGGGGATGACCGCCGACCTCGACTCGATGGCGTACACGCGACGGACGACGGACTACGCGATGACGCGGCAGGCGCTCGTCGAGGGCGGCGCGGTGTACGTCACCGACGCCTACGCGGAGCGCTTCCAGAGCGATACGGTCCGGCAGTCGAACCGGGTCGCCGCGGAGTACGAGCGCGGTCCGGCGGGCAACCGCTACCTCTGGGCGCCGTACCACTTCGGCTATCAGTACGTCTCGGACGCCATCGACTCGCCCGACGAACTGTCGAGCGTGTACGAGAACCACCCCGAGACGACGGAGCAGTTGCTCCACGGCGAGACGCCCGAGGCCGAACCGCCGGCGGAACTCGAGCTCGGGACCGACGCGACCGGGGACTGGTACCGCACCGAGGCGGACACGAAGGGCGAACTCGTCGCTCGGATCGTCCTCCGGAGCGAACTCGCGACGGGCGTCTCCACCACCGCGTCGACCGGGTGGGGGAACGACCGTGCGTTCGTCTACGAGCACGCCTCCCGCGACGAGACGGCGGTCGCGTGGGCGGTCCGCTGGGACTCCGCTACCGAGGCCGACGAGGCCCAGGCGGCCTTCGAGGCGTACGCCGACCGCCGAGCGAGCGGCGACGACGTCGCCGTCCGCGTCGAGCGGGTCACCTCGGAGACGCTCGTCGTCTTCGCCGGGAGCGACGAGTTCGTCGAGAGCGCCCGCGCGGGCGGTGCCAACGGTCGAGTAACGGTCGGGACGAGCGAGAGCGCGGCCACGCTGCCGTCGACGCCCGCTCCGCGAGCGGCTCCGGAAGCGCCATACAGGCCCCCGACGGCATCACCGACGCCCTCGCCGAGACCCGCCGCTCGGTGACAGCGCCGTCGCCGCTCTCCGGGTGTCCCGTAACGCTCCGTGGCGAACGGTGCTGTTTTGTTCGCTGCGGGCGGAGAAACAACTACTATGAGGACAGCAGCCGCCCTCCTCGCGTTGCTGGTCGTCACGGCGGGGTGTTCGGCCCCGTTCGTGAGCGACGACGCCGCGTCGGACGCCACAGAGACGGCGAACACGACGACGACCGACACGACGCGGACGACGACGACCGACGGAACCGACGGGACGGACGCCGCGGCGTACGACGTGCCCGTCCAGAACGGCTCGCTGGCGGTCGATGCCAACAGGACGTACGCGCGCGTCCAGTCCCTCCTCGGGACCGACGTTGACCCGCGTCCGGTAGAGGTCCGGAACCTGACCGAGCGGTCCGGCTACGACCCCTCGCGGTACGGGCTCTTCCGCCTGCTGGGCGTCGGCAACGCGTCGTTCGACGCCGAGCGCCCCGGCGGGGTCACGACCACCAGCGGGGCGGTGTACGTCCACCCCGGGAACGGCACGGACGCGCAGGTCGAACAGGTGCTGGTCCACGAGTTCGTTCACTCGACGCAGTTCAACGCGAACATGCTCCCGTGGCTCGACGCGCTCGACCAGCCGCGGCTCACGAACGACCTGCTCCAGACCCGCCTCGCGCTCGTCGAGGGCGGCGCGGTGTACGTCACCGACGCCTACACCGAGGCGCACCTCGACGCGCCCGCCCAGTCCGAGCGCATCGCCGACCGGTACGACGACGGCGGCCCGGCGGAGCGGCTGTTCCTCGCCCGGTACCACGTCGGGAACCGGTACGTCGCCGGGCAGATCGACGACCCCTCCGAACTGGAGCGCGTCTACGAGAACTACCCGCGGACCACCGAGCAGTTGCTCCACGATCGGACGCCCGGCGAGGAGCCAGCCGGAAACCTCACCGTGACCGTCGAGACGGCCGACGAGTGGCGCGTCGGCGAGAACGACACGCTCGGCGAACTCACTACGCGGATCGTCTTTCAGGGGGAACTGAACGACACCGCCGCCCGCGGGGCCGCGGCGGGGTGGGGCACTGACGAGGTGGTCGGCCTCGAACGCGGCGGCGAGCGGGCCTACGTCTGGGCGCTCCGCATGGACGACGCGGCCGAGGCCGACGAACTGGCGGCCGCCCTGACGGCGTTCGTCGAGGAGCGGGCGGACGACGCCGACGCGGCGTTCGCCGTCGAGCGCGTCTCCGCGGAGACTGTCGCGCTGACCATCGGTCCCGAGTCGCTCGACGCGTCGGTCGCTGGGGGCGACGGGAACGTCACCGTGACCGTCGAGTAGCGCGCGAAACCTCGTTTCTCAGTCCCGCGCTGCGTCTATCCCGTAGGACTCGACGTGTTTCGCGCGGAAGTCCGGCTCTCACAACCGCGCTTCCACGACCCCCTCGTGTCGGTGTGGGTTCGACGGGCGACAGCGCTCGTCGTCGCGGAAGCCCTCGCCGGTCGCGGCGAGGTGGACCGCCCGCAGGACGTACCCCTCCAGCGCCGCCGTGGTGCGCGGGTCGTTCTCCACGAGGAACTCGCCCTCGACCTGGTTCTCCAGCACCTCGCGCGGCGGGGCGTCGCGGTCGTGCGGGTCGAGGACCCGCGCCCCGGCGAACGCTTCGAAGAGGTCGTCGGCGCGGTGCGCGTCGAGGAACCGCTCGCGCACCGTCACGTCGGCGTCGACGCGCTCGCGGAGCCGGTTCACGGTTTCGCCGGCGTCGACCGGCGGCGCGCCGTCGTACGTCGGCGGGCGGTAGAGCGAGACCCGACCGAGCGTGTCGGTCGCGTTCGTACCTTCTGGTCGCACCACCGGATAGTTGAACAGTCCGCGTCGAGTGCGGTGTGCGGATCGCTCGGTCCCTATCGTCGACACCCGCCAAAAAGCGTCCGGGGCCGCGCGAGCGCGGGCCTCGGCCGTACCGGCGGTTCGTCCCCGTTACTCCGGCGTGTACACGTACATGCAGTCGTTCGGGTAGGAGCGGCCGTACTGGCTGGCGTCCTCGCAACAGAGGACGCGGCCGTCGTCCATGACGTACACGTTGTCTACGTTGAGCAGCGCGTCGTCCGCCACGTCGGCCGGGTCGGTCCCGTCCGGCCCCACGATGACGGGTTCGAGCGTGGAGATGTCGTAGTGCTCCTCGATCTCCGCGCGGTAGACGAGGCCGCCGTCGACGCGGTCGACCTGCACGTCGCCCACGTCGTCGCTCGTGCCGTCGTTGACCTCGGAGATGCCGAGGTAGATGTAGTCGCCGGGGCCGGCCCCCTCGATGCTGTCGATCCCCTCGCTCTTGCGGAACTCGACGGACGCGCCGACCTCCTTGGCGGCCGCGCGGGTCTCGATGAAGGGCACGCGACGGAGTTCCTCGTCGACGCCGCCCGGACCCTCGCTCTCGTACTGCTCGGCCCAGTCGAGGATCTCCTGATCGGTGACGTAGTTCCGGTTGCCGTTCTCCGCGACCTCCTGGTCGGCCTCCGCGATGGCCGCTTCGAGGTCCTCGTCCCAGGCCGTCTCGGCGTGGGTTTCGAGGTACGTCTGCTGATTCACGTCGTCGTACTCGGCGATCCACGACTCGACCTCGCGGTTGCTCGCGCTGCCGAGTTCCACCCACTCGATCCGGAGGTCGACCTCGGCCGGCGGGTTGTTCGCGGCGGCGTCATGATTGGTCACCTTCGCGGCGTGGAGCGTCCCCGAGATGTCCATCGGGTCGTCGTAGCTCGTGATCGGTTCGTCCGTGACGAGTTTGTAAAACCCCTTGTTCGCGCCGTCGCAACTGAGGTAGACGGTCCGCTCGTCCTCCTGGAAGTCCGGCGCTTCCCATGCGGCGCGGCCGCCGATGTAGTACTTCACGGGCGTCGGTTCGTCCGCGGTCGGGTCCTGGAACTCCACGATGTAGCCGGTCCGATAGGGGTTCGGATACCCTTCGCCGATCGGTTCCGTGACGTTCTCTCCGTCGTCCTGGTCGACCGGGGTCGCGCCGAGGTAGTACGCGAGCAGTTCGACGCCGGAGAGCGCCCAGAAGCCCTGCGGCGTCCAGCTATCGTCTCCGTGGTACTCCCCCAGCGCCTCGATGATCTCGCTCGGGTTCGGGCGGTTCCAGAACTGCGCCCCGCCGCGGAGACCGACGCCGGTCCCCTCGTCGACGATGTCGCTGACGGTCGCCGGGCCGCTCACTCGCGCGTGGGCGTACTCCTCCTCGGCCGTCACCGGCGTGTTCCACGGCGTGAGGTCGCCGTAGCAGTTGATCCGCGTGCCGCCGATCTCCCGCAGCGCGTCGGTGTTGGCGAGGTTGATCGCGTTGTCGAGGTCGGCGTCTAACGTGCCGTCGTCGTTGTGGACGATCGGCGTCCGGGTGACGTTGCCGGGGCTGTTCTCGAAGTTCGTGAACAGATAGCCCGCGTAGTCGCCCTTCCCGTTACCGTGGTTCCCGTCGTTCCTGTCGTTGCTGTGGTTCTCGTCGTTGCCGTCGTTGCCCTTGCCGCCGTCGTTGCCGTCGTTGCCCTTGCCGCCGTCGTTACCCTTGTCGCCGTCGTTACCCTTGCCGCCGTGGTTCCCGTCGTTACCGTGGGTCCCGTCGTCGCCGCCACCGTCCTCCACGGGGACGAACTGGTTCATGTCGGGGTTGTACCCGATGTCGCCGTACTGCGACGCCTCGAACTGGTCGATGGCCAGTCCGCCGGGTGTCTGTGGCATCCCCATGTCCTCGTTGTTCGCGATGTTATCCCCTTCCGCGGCGAGGACCTCGAACTCCCCGGTCGCGACGCGGGTCTTTCCCTGGTCTTCGTTCGACGTCGGGATCGACAGTTCCTCGAACCCGTCGCCGCCGCTGAAGTCGTGGCCGCGGACGTATCCGATGCTTCCCCTGTCGAACGGAGCCGGGTTGCCCCGACTCGGGTGCTGTACGCTGAAAACGAGCGTTCCCCCCGTGACGAACGGGCCGGTCATCTCCGCGCCGAGCGGGACGTGCGCCAGCCGCTCGATCTCCCCCCGTACGTAGGGTGCGTTCTCCGTGTCGCCGTCCTCGTCTCCGTGCGCGCTCGCGACCCCCGAGACACTCGCCCCCAGCGACGCCGCGACTGACGTCGCCATTAGCTTCCGTCTGGTGAATTCTACCATACGAACGGATCCCTTCTACGTCGCCACAAGTAAATTTATAATAGGCATATTTTAGTGTACGTCTATATAAAATAGATAATAAAGATATACATTGGTACTTTTTACCACGGGTAGACGAGGTCGGACGGACACGAACGTTCGAAGAGGACCGTGAGAAGAAGGGGAGGCGACGCTGGAGGGGGTTACGCGATCCCTCGCTCCTCGGCCCCGTGGCGGACTTCCTCGCTCCGGTTCTCCACCCAGGAGACGTACTGGTCGACCTTCTCGACCGTCACGCCGAAGAAGGAGGCCACCCAGTTCTCGTCCGTACCCGGTTGCGTGAGGAAGTACGCGGCGAGCGTGTCCCGGCCTGCCTGAATGATCTCGGGCGGGACGCCGCGTTCGCCCGTTCCAGCCTCCTCGAACCCGTTGACGTCGAAGTACACGTCGGCGTACAGTTCCGCGAGGTCGGGGTCGTCGAACGATTCCCCCTCGTGGTGCGGCGCTTCGAAGCGATAGCGGGGACTTTCGCCCTCGTGCGGATGACACTCGACGATGCGGACGTCGAGCACGTACTCGCGGTGGGTCGACTCGTCTCCGCCCGCGGTCGTCGTATCGTCGGGTCGTGACATGGATCGTGAGGCCTCGTCGGTTCGGTCGCGCGTCCGCGACGTCGGTCGCCGACGGCACGCGGTGTGTCGAACGTCTACGGATCCCACCTTGAATCTATTATATTTCCCCTATATAACGATAGATATATGTGTATTTTCTCTCCGGTGAGACGGAGCAACGATCTCCCCGTCTGTGACCTTTTTCACCCGATCCGGCGTGGCACCGAGTATGGTCGACGCCCGCGCGTACCACGAGCGGACGAAGCACAGTCCGCGCAGCGTCCGGGAGGACGATTTCAGCCTCGACCACGACAACCGCCCGCGGCCGGTCAAAGTGTATGAGGGCCTCCCGCGGGAGTCACTGTCGACAGTACGACAGCCGCAGGCACCGACGCTCTCGGTCGTCGCGGAGACGACGGCGGACCCGCTCTCCGGGACCGAGCAGTCGCCGCGGGCGACGCCGGACCGCGAGACGCTCGCGACGCTCTGTTACGCAGCGAACGGGGTCGTCGAGTCGATCGAACGACAGGGGCGGACGGTGCGCTTCCGGGCGGCGTCGTGCACGGGAAAGCTGTATCACGTCGACCTCTATCTCGTCTGCGGCGACTGCGACGGCCTGCGGGCGGGCGTCTACCACTTCGACCCGGCGACGTTCTCCCTCGACGTGGTCCGGAAGGGCGACTACCGCGGCGTGCTAGCGGACGCGACGGGCGGCTACGAGTCGGTGGCGGACGCGCCCGTCACCGCCGTGGCCACGTCGACGTGGTGGCGAAACGCTTGGAAGTACCGGGAGCGGACCTACCGCCACGCGTTCTGGGACTCCGGCACCGTGCTCGCGAACCTGCTCGGCGCGGCGCACGCGCTGGACTACCGCGCCGAGGCGGTCGCCGGCTTCGACGACGGCGCGGTCGCCGAACTGGTCGGCGTCGACCCCGAGGACGAGGCCCCGCTGGAACTGGTGCCGATCGGCCGGGGCGCGCCGACCCCGCCCTCGACCCCGGTCGACCCGATAGCCTGACGACGCCCGCGGTGCCGGCACGCGCGCCGCCGGCGAAGGCGAGCGCGTTCCGCTCGACCCGGTCGACCACGAGACGGCGTCCGCGCGGCCCTTCCACGCGACCGTGCGTCGCCGCGGGTCCTGCCGCGAGTTCGACCCCGAGACGGGGCCGACGCGTCGACAGGTCGGCACCGTCCTCGACCGCGCGACGCGGGGCGTCCCCGGCGACTGGAACGGCGGTGCGGCGGACGGCCTCGCGTTCAACGACGCCTATGTGCTCGCGGCGGGCGTCGACGGCGTCCCCGACGGGACGTACCAGTTCCTCCCGGAAACGGCGGAACTGGAACGACTGAGCGGCGTCGACCGCCGGACGAAGCGCCACCTCGCGCTGGACCAGTCGTGGGCGGGCGACGCGCACGTCAACGTCTACCTGCTCGCCGACGCGGACGAACCGGTCGACCGCCTCGGGGACCGCGGCTACCGCCTCGCGCAACTGGAGGCGGGCGTGACGCTCGGGCGACTCTACCTCGCGACGTACGCCCACCGGGACCTCGGCGGGACGGGACTGACGTTCTACGACGACGCGGTCACCGACCACCTCTCGCCGCGGGCGGCCGGGCAGACGCCGACGTGTCTGTTCGCGTTCGGGCGGCGCGACGGGTAACCTCGCTCGCTGGGCGTCTCCGTGCTGCCGGTCACGGACGCAGTCGCGATTCGACTAGCGCGACGACCGTCGTGGCGAGGACGCCGCCACCGAACCCGAGGAGAACGGCTATCGCTTCCGTCTCGCTCAGGAACGCGACGACGGCCATCATCAGCAGGACGAACGCCGCGGTCCCGGTCGACCGTAGGAGGCCGTCGAACGCGGATTTCAACCGCGCGTTCGACTCGATAGCGGTCACCGTTACCCCGATCCCGGCCCCGACGACCGCGAACGCGGGCGGGAGGTCCGCCGGCTGTTGCCCCCGAACGTAGAGGTAGCCGCCCGACGATCCTCGGCGAGTGGGGTACGTCGGCGCGGCGGCGGTCGCGGACGGGCCGACTAAGTCGTCGTGTCAGTCGTCGGCGGGGGTGGCGCGGGTGGTCACGTCGACGTCCTCGGCGTCGACGCCGAGCTCGTCGATGGCGACCTGGGCAGCCCGCTTGCCGCTGAGGAGCATCGCACCGAAGGTAGGACCCATGCGGGGCAGGCCGTAGGTCGTCGCCGTGGCCATCCCGGTGGCGACGAGGCCGTCGTGGACGAGGCCGGTGTGCTCGACGATGGCGTCCTCGCTCTTGCCGACCCACATCGAGTCGTGGCCGGGCGAGTCGTGGCCCGGCGCGCCATAGGAGTCGTCGCCGGTGTCGTCCATGCCCGTGTTGTGCTCTTTCGCGTGCTGGATGCCCGGCGCGTCGAGGACGCCGCGTTCGTCGAGCTTGTTGACGGCGACGGCGTCGTGGCCCGTCGCGTCGATGACGAGGTCGGCCTCGACGGCGATGGGGTCGACGCAGGTGATCTCGCGGGGGAGCGCGTGGACCGGCGTCCAGTTCATCACGATGCCGCCGACGCGGTGGTCCTCGCGGATGACGATGTCGGTGAACTCCGTCATGTTCTGGATCTTCGCGCCGGCGTCGCAGGCGGCCTTGATCAGCGCGGAACAGGCGTGGGGACCGTTCGCGACGTACAGTCCCTCGCTGTCCTGTGACTGCTTGTGGTCGACGTCGAGGTCGTCGAGCACCCGCTCGGCGGGGTCACGCACCGTCACCTTGTTCATCAGGAAGCCGCCGAGCCAGAACCCGCCGCCGAGGTAGTTGTTCTTCTCGACGACCATCGTCCGGACGCCGCGCTCTGCGAGTTCCTTCGCGGCCATCAGCCCCGAGGGGCCGCCGCCGACGATGATCACGTCGCTGTCCGAGAAGTCCATGAACTCCTCGGTCCACTCCTGTCCGATCGCGCGGGTTACCTCCGCTTCGCCGACGTCGCTGAACCGGTCGAACTCGTTCTGGTCGCTCATACTACCTAGTAATACCACAAGGTAGTTGAAGGGTGTTGCGTTGTTCGGCGTCGCCGGGGTCGCCCTCGTTCCTGTCTGCCGGGACATTGGTTTTTCCAATGATATTTGATCATTGAGTCGGGATGCCAAACACTGCTCTGACGCTCCGTGAGGCCTGTGACGTGCATTACCCGTAGACGATCATGATATAAGTGTCATTTAGACAAGACACTTTAGTGGCGAGCCGTTAGGGGAGGTATGCACTGGAAGCATCCACGGGACGAGAGCGACGCCGAGCACAAGAAACGCGAGACCGAGTCCGGCACCGACTGGTCGTTCATCGCCGCGATGATAGGCGCGGCGTAACCGAACTCTCTCTTTTCTGCACCACCGGCGTACCACCGACACCGTCGACAGAACCCGAACAGCGGCCTCGAAGCGCTCGACCGAGCGACGAGTTCCGCGGCTCGGTGGAGCCGCTCGACGGCGACCACTGCGAGGTCACGGATATCGTCGCTCATCCCGTCGGCGGTCAGGGCGTCGTCGTCACGGGAACGGGCGGTCCGAACGGGTTCGGGTCGACCGAACTGGAGTTCGTCGAGACGGTCACCGCGAACACCAGCGCCGCGCTCTCGGGCCGATCGCGAACAGCGGATCCACGACCGCGAGTCGACGCTCACCGAGCGGAAGGCGTCGCCGAAACGCCTGCGACGTATCAACGACGCCGTCCGCGACATCCGGCAGGCGCTCGTCAGCGCGTCGAGCGGGGCCGAGATAGCGGACGTCGTCTGCCGACACCTCGCCGACGTGGGACCGTACCGGTTGGCGTGGATCGGGAAGCAGAACGACACCGGCGACGAGATCCGTCCGGCGGAGTGGGCGGGTACCGAGAACGGGTATCCGGACGGGATCGCGCTCGCGACGGCCGCCGACGAGGACGACCGGCCGCCGGCGGTGACCGCCGCGGGGACGCACGAAGCGGTGGTGGTCAACGAACTGCTCGACGACCCGCCGTTCGGCCAGTGGCGACAGGCGGCGCTCGGCCGCGGGTACCACGCCGTGATCGCGTTGCCGACCGACTCCGAGGACAGCCTGTTCGGCGTTCTCACCGTGTACACCTCCGAGTCCGGCGTTTTCGGCGAACTCGAACGCGCGGTCCTGTCGGGGCTCTCGGACACCGTCGCGTACGCCAGCCGTCGAGAGCAAGAACGCCCTCGCCAGCGACGAACTGACCGAACCGAGGTCAGGATCTCCGATGACCGGGTCGGTCCCGTGCGGTTCGTCGGCGAGACCGCCTGCGAGTTCGTCCACGGGAACACCGTTACGCGGGCCGACGGCGGACGCCGGGCGTTCTTCTGTGCCCGGGGCGCGTCGGCGGCCGACGCGGGATCGAGCGCTTCCGTTCTCCCTCTAACCGGGCTAGAGAACCTCTCCGAGCGGGAGGTCGACGGGGAGACGGTCCGGCGGTTCGGGACCGACCTGACGGGCGAGAGCATCACCGCAACCGTGTTCGACCACGGCGGGCGACTCGAAACCGTCCGTTCGGACGGCCAGGGCGTGACGGTCGACCTCGCGGCCGACGCCGGGACGCTACTGTTCTTTCGCGGGGGCGTCGAGTTTGTCGAGGTTGACCTCCTTCTCGAGGAGGACTTCCTTCTGGTCCGCGACGTCGCGCTCCTCGCGGACGAGTTGTTTGAACGCGCTCTGGGGAGCGAGGTCGCCGATGAGGACGCCGCCGACTATCTTGCCGTCCTTGAACGCGAGGCGACGCCACTCCGTGTCGTTGTACTTGCGCTCGGCGTGGTCGTCGCCGAGGGTCGGGTGCCCGAACGAGAGGAAGGGGAAGTCGAAGTGAGTGATCGAGTACGAGGAGACCCAGCGGAACGCTTCCTCCTCGCCGTCGACGGCTTCGCCGTCTGCTCGTTGCGTCTCCGGCGCAACGGTGTCGGCGACCATGTTCTGGGCCGCGACCTGCCCCTGCTCCTTCGCGCTGCCCCAGGACCCGTTCTGCCCGTGGTCGTTGAGGATGGTGTCGTAGAACCGCGTCAGGTCGCCCGCCGCGTAGATGTCGTCGACGCTCGTCTGCATGTACTCGTCGACGACGACGCCGTCGCCGTCGCCGGTCTCGACGCCGGTGCCGCGCAGGACTTCCGTGTTGAAGTCCAGACCGATGGCGATGCCGACGAAGTCGCTCTCGTGCTCCTCGCCGTCGGGGGTGACCGTCGCGGTGACGCGGCCGTCGTCGTCGGTGACGAACCGGTCGACGCCGCTCTCGAAGACGGGCGTGACGCCCTTCTCGCGCAGGCCGTCGTGGATGATCTCCGCGCCCTCCTCCGAGAGCGCGTAGCGCCACCAGCGGTTGCCGCGCATGAAGTAGTTCGCGTCGATGTCCTGCGCGCCGCAGATCGCGGCGAGGTCGATACCGAGCAGGCCCGCACCGACGACCGCGCCGGTGTCCGCCGCCGCCGCGTGTTCGGCGATCTGCCGGGCGTCCTGAAACGTCCAGAAGTGGTGGATGCCGTCGGCGTCGCTGTTCTCGACGGGGAGCTGGGTCGGCGTGCCGCCGGTGGCGACGAGCAGCTTGTCGTAGTCGTGCACGTCGCCCTCGTGGGTGTGGATCTCGTGGGCGTCGGGGTCGATCTCCGTGACGTGGGTGTTCAGGGCGAGGTCGACGTCGCGCTCGGCGTACCACTCTTCCTCGTGGATAGAGATCGGGGCTTCGGGCAGTTTCCCTTTCGCGAACTCCTTGATGAGAATGCGGTTGTACAGGGCTTCTCCTTCATCGGTGATGACGGTGATGTCGGCCTTGGGATCTTCCTCCCGGAGCGTCTCGGCCGCGGAACTCCCCGCGATCCCGTCTCCGATGATTACGTACGACTGGGTCATGATCGGTGTTTTCGGAACGGGGGTTGAAGTGGATTGCTATCTCGAACGTCGTCGGGTTGATTAGGTTCCCGTCCTAAGGTCGGGACATGAAGATCCGTCAGAACGTTCGGCACTGGGCCGCGAAGAAGTCGCTCACCACGCCGGTCGTCGGCAACGTAGTGCGGAACAAGCTCGTCGACCTCCACACGAGCATCTTCCTCGACAAGGCGAACGAGACCCACCGCGAGGAGCGAAAGGACCACCTCGACGACTTCTTCGACGCCACCTTCGACGCGTACGTCGAGGCGCTCGACGCGGGCTTCACGGAGGCACAGGCCCGCGAGATCACGCACATCCAGGCCAACTTCGACTTCTACAACCGCGGCTGGACCGAGATGATGGAGTTCCCGGGCGACGAACTGGAGACGCACTACGAGCGCTACGCCGACTTCTTCCGACGCCACGACATCACCATCGACGACCCCCTCGGCGAGTTCCGGCCGGCCGAGGGGACCGCGGACGCGCCCGCGACGCCCGAAAACCTGGACGACCCGGAACACCCTCACGCCGAGGGCGGGTTCGCCGACGACGTGTACGTCGAGGACGAGGAGGGCAACCTCGTCGTCGGCGGGCAGCACGAACCACAGGACGTGGACGTGACCGACGCCCCCGGCGTCGACGAGGGGAGCGAGCGCGAGGGCGAGGCCTGACCGCCGCGGCCGGCCGCGAAGTCCGCGCGGCGACCTGCTCTCTCGCGAGCGGGTTCGACACCTCGCTCGTGACGTACTCGTGGCGCTTGCCGCGGAGCCGCATCGCCGTCAGCGCCTCGTGCGTCGCCGGGTCCGCGTACAGCGCGCGACGGTCCCGCCGGACCCGGTCGTCCGGGACAGAGGGGTCCGCCAGCAGCCGGTCGAACGCCGTCTCGCACGCCGCCCGGACCGCCCCCCAGCACGCCGCTTCGTCGACCGCCCGGTCGGCCGCGACCGCCGCCACCAGTTCGGCGAAGTGGCTCTGGAACAGCGCGTAGTACGGCTTCCGGCGGAGGTCTTCCTCGCCGTCGGCGTCCGGATCCGACGCCGGATAGGGGTCCATCGAGAGCCCCCTATCCGCGAGGCGCTCGCCGTCGACGCGGATGCCGCCGAAGTCCCGCACCAGCGTCGCGACCGGCCGCGGGCCGTCGAACGCCACGACGCTGTTCTGGAGGTGGCTCTCCAGCGCGACGCCGTACGTCGACAGCAGGCGCAACTGCTCGGGAACGACGACGCCCGCGTACTCGCGGACGAAGTCGACGGCGGCGTCGCCCTCACTCGTCGTTCCCGTCGCGGCCGCGTACTCGCCGGTCAGGTCGTCGACGAGGCGTCGGCCCGTCGCCGGGTTGTCGGCGATCAGGCTCGACGCGACGACGGGGTGTGCGCCGTCCGGGACGAGTCGGTGGGCCTCCGGCGGCCGCCGGTACAGCCCCGAGAGGTGGAGAGCGTCGTCGAACGCCGCCCCCTTGACGTGGGTGCCGCCGGGCGGGTAGTAGCACGTCGCCGCGGGGTCGGCGAGGAGGCCCGGCGTCCCGAACGACTCCCGGGCCTCGCACAGGCCCGCCGGCGGGGTCGCGAGGTCGTGGACGCTCGCGTAGTGCGTCGCGGCGGCGACGGCGGCCCGTTCGGCGTCCGTCCGCGGCGCGACGGGGGGACGGCCGCGTCGGTCGGCGTCTTCGGACGCTGTGGTCACCTTCGACGCGCTCCGTGAAAACGCCCCGCGCCGCCCCGGCCGACATCGGCGGCTCCCGGCGTCAGCGTTCGGGCGTCGGCGTCGCGCGCGTCCCCGTCTCCGCGACCCGGTCCGCGACCTCGAACCCGGCGACGATGCCGCCGTTGAGGCTCCGCTCCGGGTACTGCGCGCGACTGGCCATGCCGGCGTAGTACAGCCCCTCGGCCACGTCGTCGGCGAGGTCGTAGGGGATCACCGTCTCCAGATACCCCCGCTCGTACACCGGCGCGGTCCGGGGGTTGCGCGCGGTGCGGACCCAGTTGACCGAGTCGCGGTCGAAGTCGGGGAAGAGGGTCTCGATGCCGTCGAGCCACGTCTCCGCGACCGCGTCGTCGTCCATCCCCCAGATCTCCTCGCCCGGGTCCTGCACGTATCGCGGGACGTACAGCAGGTGTTCGCCGCCGTAGCGCCCCGGCGGCACGAAGTTCGTGTGCTCGATGAGCGCGCCGAAGGGGGCCTCGTCGGCGACGTTCAGCCAGTAGGTGTCGGTCAGCGGCTCGTCCATCGAGACGACCGAACAGACCGTCCCCTGGAAGTCGATCCCGCACTCGTAGCCCGCCAGCTCCTCCAGCACGTTCGGCATCGCGGCGACGACCGCGCCGTCTACCGCGTGGGTCTCCACGCCCTCGTCGGTCTCCACGGTGAGCGTGTCGACCGTGCCGCCCTCGGTGCCGAGGTCGGCCACGCGCGCGTTCGTGACGACGTTCTCGCGGCCGACCGCGTCGACCAGGGCGTCGAGGAAGACGCCGAACCCGCCCTCGACGTAGCCGAGGACCTCGCCGCGCAGCAGGTCGCGCTCCCCGCGGAACTTGATCCGGCCCAGTAACCAGGCAGCGCTGACGTCCTCTTTGCGAGCGCCGAACTTCGCGTCGAGCAGGGGTTCCCAGAACGTCTCGTAGACGTTCTCGGTGGTGTGGTCGGTCAGGAACTCCCGGACCGGCACCTCCTCGTAGTCGGTGATGTCGCCGTAGGCGTCGAACTCGGGGAGACCGCCGCGGACGTCTATCTCCAGCGTCAACGTTCCCAGTCGGAAGGTGTCGTAGACGGAGAGATGGGGGAACGCGGCGATCTCCCACGGTTTGTCGAGCGGGTGGACGACACCGTCGACGTAGTACGCGTTCTCGCCGACGCGCCACTCGATGCGGTCGCCGATCCCCAGGTCCTCCGCGAGGTCGACGATGGTCTCCTCGGACTTCGAGAGGTGGTGGTAGAACGTTTCGAGCGGGTCACCGCCCGTCTCGTAGGTCGCGGCGAGACCACCGACGGCGTCGCCCGCCTCGAACACTCGCACCTCGCGGCCGCGTTCCTGCAGGCGGTACGCCGCCGCTAATCCCGCGATGCCGCCGCCGACGATACCGATCATGTCGTTCCGTAGTTCGAGGGGTAGGATGGGTCTTTTGGTGGGCGACAACCGACGCAATCGGGCGAAACGATGCGCTAGTCGTCGTATTACTATGACCGGCATGGGCGAACCACCACGGGATGGCAGACAGTTCGCGTCGCACGTTTCTCGAAATGGCGCTGGGCGTCGCCGGTGTGTCCGGATGCGTCGAGTCGGACTCCGGGCCGTCGCCCGGAACGACCGACGCCCCCGCGACCGGGTCACGACCGGCGGATAGCTGCGGGGACGGCGCGCTCGACACCGACGACCCGCTCGCGGTCGAGTACGACGCCCGGCGGCGGTTCGGCTGTCGCGGCGACCTTCTGGACGGGTTCGAGGACCTCTCCGTCTGGGAGACGTACGCCGGACGCCTCGACGCCACCGGCCCGGAACGCGCCTACGCCGGGACGCAGTCAGCGGAGCTAACGGCCGCGGCCGGCGACGGCCGGGCCTGGGTCTACCGGGAGTTCGACTCGCCGCTCGACCTGTCCGACCGCGACCTGTCGCTCGCCGTCCGGCTGGACGCCCCGGAGTCCGAGAGCGTCGTCGTGCAGGTCCTCGCGCCGGACCGCGAGAACCAGTTCGTGCTCTCGAAGGGCGTCTGGAGTGCCGGCTGGCTCCGCGTCGACCTGGGTCCGTCGGCGGTCAAGGGCGACCCCGACCTCTCCGAAGTGCGCGAGATCCGGATACAGTTACCCGTCGGCGAGGGGGCGGAGGGACGACTGCTCGTCGACGCCCTCCGAACGACGCCGAAATCGGACCGGGGCGCGGTGATGCTGACGTTCGACGACAACCACCGGACCCAGTACGACACCGCGTTCCCGGTCATGGAGCGGTACGGCGTGCCCGGCACCGTCGGCGTGATACATCGGGCGGTCGACTACGCCACGACGATGTCGCTGGCGGAGATGCGGGAGCTGCAGTCCGCGGGGTGGGACATGGCGAGCCACCCGCAACTCGAGCGGAGCTTCCGGCAGCTATCGCCGGAGGAGAGCCGGTCGGCCTTCCGCGAGTCGAAGCGGTGGCTCGTCGACGAGGGGTTCGAGGACGGCGCGCGCTTTCTCGTCTGGCCGTTCGGGAAGTACGACGCCGACGCGGTCGAGACGGCGGCGCGGTACCACTACCTCGGCTTCGCCGGCGGCGGCTGTCCGGTTGGCACCGGCGTCACCGACCCGCTCCTCGTCAGTCGCGTCACCGGCGACGACCCCGACCGCACGACGGCGATGATCGACCTCGCGGAGCGGTACAACCTGCTCACGGTCGTCCGATTACACACGATCGGCGTCGGGGACGACAAGTACGTCTCAACGGCGGGGTTCGAGCGGATCGTCGAGCCCCTCGCCGACGCCGACGTCGACGCGGTGACCCCGTCCGACCTCTGGGACGGCCCGACCGGGTAGCCGCTGGAGCGTCGCTCTCCGCTACCTTTTTGCGTTCAGTAGGGTAACTGGCCTGCATGCTTACAGTCCGCGCTCCCGCGACGAGTGCGAACCTCGGGAGCGGGTTCGACGTGTTCGGGGCGACCCTCGACCGCCCGGCCGATGTGGTGCGCGTCGAGCGCGCCGCCGAGACGACCATCGAAGTCACCGGTGCCGGCAGTCACTTCATCCCGGAGGACCCGGAGGAAAACACCGCCGGTGCCGTCGCCGAGGCGCTCGACGCCCCGGCGTACATCAGGATCGACAAGGGAGTTCGCCCGGCCTCGGGACTCGGCTCCTCCGCGGCGAGCGCGGCGGGCGCGGCGCTCGCGCTGAACGAACTGTACGACCGGGGCCTCTCCCGCGAGGAACTGGTCCCCGTCGCCGCGGAGGGCGAGGCGCTGGTCTCCGGCGAGGCCCACGAGGACAACGTCGCGCCCGCGCTGCTCGGCGGGTTCACTATCGCCCGGGACGACGGCGTCACGCACGTCGACGCCGACATCCCCCTCGTCGTCTGTCTCCCGGACATCGTCGTCTCGACCCGCGACGCCCGCCGGGTCGTCCCCGAGTCCGCCGCGGTGGAGGAGGTGGTCGACACCGTCGGCCGCGCCGCCTCGCTCACCGTCGGGATGACCTACGACGACCCGGAACTGGTCGGCGTCGGGATGGAAGACGACATCGTGACCCCGGCGCGCGCCGAACTCATCGACGGCTACAACGAGGTCCGAGAGGCCGCGCTGGCGGCGGGAGCTACCGGCGTCACCGTCAGCGGTGCCGGCCCCGGGGTCATCGCGGCCTGCTACGAGGAGCGCCGGCGCGATGTCGCCGGTGCCATGCTCGACGCCTTCGACGACGCCGGCGTCGAGAGCCGCGCCTACCGGACCCGGATCGCCGACGGCGCGGAACTGTACTGACGTCGAACGCCGTTCCCGCGCCGTCCCGTCGCAGTGCCGACCCGGTCCGGGGTTTTATCCGCGCCTGTGAACAACGACCACGATATGGCGGGTCGCAGACCCGACTACCGGGAGACGGCCGGCGGGGCGACATCCCTGCGCCGCGTCGGTCGCCGCGCCGCGGTCGCCGGCGCGGTCGTCTGCGCGCTCGCGCTCCCCGCCGCGCTGGCGGCGGCCGTCGCCCTGTTCGGCGTCGGCCCCGTCGCGGCGGCGCGAGCGGCGGCCCTGCTCTCCGCGGAGGCCGGGGCGCTCTCGGGCTTGGAACTCGCCTTCCACCTCGCCGCGGTCTGTGCGCTCGCCGGCGCGTGGCTACTCGGGGCCGGACTCGTGATCGAGGGCCTGTTCGAGTGACCCGGGAAGCCGTCGCGGACGCCGCGAGCGCCCTCGCCGTCGGCGCGGCGGTCGCCGCCCTCGTTCGCTGGCGCGGCGTCCCGCTCTCGCTCGGGGCGGCGATAGCCGGGGCCGTCGGCGCGCTGGCCGTGGAGGGCGTCCTCCTCGCGCGTCGAGAGCGCGTCAGAGCGGTCTGGGAGCGGCCCGTCGTCAGATGGGGTGCGACGCTCGCCGGCGTCGTGGCCGCGGTCGGGGTCGGCGTCTACGGTCCGGGGTGGGCGCTGTGGGCGGCGCTCGGCGGCGTCGGCGCGTACCTCGCGCTGCTGGCGCTGGCGGCGGTGAAAACGTGAGAGAACGGAAAAACAGGCTCAGACGCCGCGGCCCTGAAGCTGCTCTTCCTCGGGGAGGTCGGCGTTCGCGTCGCCGCGCATCCCGCTGCCGATGTCCTTGCTGATATCGGCGAGGGCGTCGGGGTCGTCCCAGTTGTTCGTCGCCTGCACGATGGCCTCGCCCATCGCCACGGGGTCCTCCGCGCCGAAGATGCCGCTGCCGACGAAGATGCCGTCGCAGCCGTGGTGCATCATCAGCGCCGCGTCGGCCGGCGTCGCGATGCCGCCCGCCGCGAAGTTCACGACCGGCAGGCGGCCCTGCTCGGCCGTCTCGTGGACGAGTTCGGCCGGGGCCTCGTTCTCGCGAGCCCACTTCTCGCGCTCCTCGTGGGTCATCCCCTGTAGTTTCCGGATGGAGCCCTTGATGTTGCGCTGGTGGTGGACGGCCTGGTTCACGTCGCCGGTGCCGGCCTCGCCCTTGGTCCGGACCATCGCCGCGCCCTCGCCGATGCGCCGGAGCGCCTCGCCGAGGTTGCGCGCGCCGCAGACGAACGGCGAGGTGAACTCGCGCTTGTCGATGTGGTAGCGGTCGTCGGCGGGCGTCAGCACCTCGCTCTCGTCGACCATGTCGACGCCGATCGACTCCAGGATCCGGGCCTCCTTCGTGTGGCCGATGCGGGACTTGCCCATCACCGGGATCGACACCTCGTCGATGATCGCTTCCACGTCGACGGGGTCGGGCATGCGGGCGACGCCGCCGCGCTTGCGGATGTCGGCCGGGACGGCCTCCAGCGCCATCACGGCGACCGCGCCGGCGTCCTCCGCGATGCGGGCCTGCTCGCGGTCGACGACGTCCATGATCACGCCGCCTTTCTGCATGCGGGCGAACCCCCGCTTGACGAGTTCCGTACCCCGTTTGAGCTCCTCTAGATCGGTCTCTTCCGCCATAGCCGGCCCTTCGGACCGGTCGCACTTACAGGTGTCCTTTCCGCGACCGGACGAAACCGCTAGGGTTTTGCGCCCCGTCTCCGTGGTCGGAGTCGATGCGTTCGCTCCCCGAACGGCCGTCGCTCCCGTGGTACGTCGCGCCGCTCCCGCGGACACTGGAGGAGATCGGCCTGCGGTTCGCGTGGCTCATCGTCGCTATCAACCTCCTCGGCACCGCGTTCGGCTTCTGGTACTACGGCTTTCACCCCGTCCCGCTGTCGGACCCGCTGATCACGGGGCAGTTCGCCCTCGAACCCGCCGTGATGTGGCCGCTGGTGCCCGACAGTCCCGTGGCGACGCTGTTCATCGCCGGCGCGTTCGCGGCCTGGAAGCTCGGTCGCCCGCAGGAGTGGCTCACCGCCCTCGCGTTCTTCGGCTGTCTCAAACTCGGCTTCTGGACGCCGTACACCCTCCTCGTCTTCAGGGCCGACTTCTCCTATCTCCACTGGGCGATGTACAACTTCCTGTTCTGGAGCCACCTCGCGATGGTCGTCCAGGCGTTCGTCCTCTACCGCTTCGCCGACTTCCCGGTGCGAGCCGTCGCCGTCGCCCTCGGCTGGTACGCGCTCAACGACGTGGTCGACTACTTCGTCCCCGTCGTCGGCACGCCGCATCACACGCTCGTGCCCGCCGAGGAGATAACGTCGAGCGGCGTCGTCCACACCAGTCCCGCCCACGAGTACGCCGCCGCGGGCGCGGTCGTGCTGACGCTGCTGGCGACGTTCCTGGCGCTGTCGACGCGGGTGAAGACGTTGGAGGCGCGACTGCGGTAACGGCGCATCGAGCGTCGCAGTAGTAGTGCGAAAAACGGGAGCGGTCAGTCGAGTCCGAGCGCGGCGTCGTCGCGCACGGTAATGGTGTAGACCGTCGACAGCACGACAGCGAGCAGTACCATCGCGACGGCGTCCGATGGCGAGGGCACGGCGTCGACTGCCGCGCTTCCGGCCGCCACAGCCACTATCGCGACGACCGCGCCGAGAAAGCCGAGCACTGCGTATCCGAACTCGTGTAAGGTATCCCTGCGGAGGGCGTGTCCGGCGACGAGAACGGCCGCGGCGAGCGGTAGCGCGAGGGACTCGGTCGTCGGGTCGGCCAGCAACACTTGCGCGCCGACCGCGACCACGAACAGGTACAGGCCGGCGACGAGCGTTCGCTTGATCTGATCTAGGAGGTCGTTCACGATCGGGAACTGTCGTTCGAGGGTACGGTTCCGCGTCAGTCGAACCGACGAGCGTCCTTCGACTGCTGTTCGGATAGGCCTTGTTCCGAGAACCCGGCGAGAAATAATAAAACATCCGGTTGATAGGCGGTAAAATATGTCCTCGCTCCGGTGCTGTCACGCATTTGTCGCCGCCCCGAAGCGGCGTCCGATCCGCCCGTCGGGCCGTCGGGAGCACCGACCGAGGCCGGGGAGCCGGCCGTTTAGTGCCCAACGACCACGACCGCGGACTCCGTCTCGACCATCTCGCCCTCGCCGGAGTAGGTGCGCTCGCGCTCGATCGCGAACAGGTCCGCGCCGAGTTCCTCGCCGGCGACGCGGAGGGTGCCGTCCTCGATGTCGAAGTCGCCGCTCTCGACGGCGGCGTCGATGTCGCCGACCTTCTCGCCGTACTGCGGGCCGACCGTCGAGTAGTCGAGGTCGACGCTCGTGATCTCGGTGGTCGTCTCGGGGTCCTCGTCGAACGTCGCCAGTTCCCCGACGTGCATCACCTCGGCGACGGCGTCGGCCATGCCGCCCAAGTCGCCGTACACCTCGACCGCGTCGAGGTCCGCGTTGAGCGCTAGCTGGTGGTCGGTCTTGTACTTGCGGAGCGCGGAGACGACC
This sequence comes from Halobacteriales archaeon QS_9_68_17, assembly GCA_003023565.1. Classification (GTDB taxonomy): domain Archaea; phylum Halobacteriota; class Halobacteria; order Halobacteriales; family Natronoarchaeaceae; genus Halostella. Next base: position 90,899 of record PXSA01000011.1, on the reverse strand, counting down.
TCCATCGCCGTCTCGCCGGCGTCGAGGTCGGCCTCGTAGCCGCGCGGTTCCGGCCAGTCGGTGGTGTGGACGCTCCCGTCGCCGTGCATCGACCGCCACAACTCCTCCGTGACGTGGGGCAAAAGCGGCGCGAACAGCCGGCAGAACGTCCGGTGGGCCGTCCGCAGCGCGTATGCCGTCGAGTCGGTGTCGCGGTTCTTCGCGATCTCCAGGTAGTCGTCACAGAACGTGTTCCAGAAGAACGTCCGGAGGTCGTCGCGGGCCTTGGCGTACTCGTGCTCGCGGAACTGCTCGGTCGTCTCGGCGACGACGGCGTCGAGTTCGGCCAGCAGCCACTCGTCGATGGGGTCGAGTTCGTCCGGCTCCTCGACCTCGGCGGGCGTCAACCNNNNGTCGACGAGTTTCGAGGCGTTCCAGAGCTTCCGGAGGAGCTTCTCGCCGGCGACGATGTCTTTCTCCAGATACGGGAAGTCGTCGCCGACCGCGGACGAGGCTGCCCAGTAGCGGATCGCGTCGACGGGGTACTCGCCGACGACGTCGTTCGGGTCGATGACGTTCCCCTTCGACGAGGACATCTTCTCGCGGTTCTCGTCGAGCACGTGGCCGTTGATGAGGACGCCGTCGAACGGCACTTCGCCGGTGTGCTCGTAGCACTTGACGACGGTGTGGAACAGCCAGAAGCTGATGATGTCGTGGCCCTGCGGGCGCAGGTCGAACGGGTAAAGCTCGGGGTCGTCGAGGTCGCCCTCGGCGAGGTCGCCGTCGCCGAGCGTTGCGGGGTCCCAGCCGGCGTTGATAAGCGGCGTCAGCGACGAGGTGGCCCACGTGTCGAGCACGTCGTCCTCCGGGTCGAACTCGTCGCCGCCGCACTCGGGGCAGGTGTCGACCGGCGGGTCGTCGGCGAGCGGGTCGACCGGCAGGTCCTCGCGGTCCGCCACGACCTCCTGACCGCAGTCCTCGCAGTACCACGCCGGGAACGGGATCCCGGAGTCGCGCTGACGGGAGATGAGCCAGTCCCACTCCAGCCCCTCGATCCAGTGTTCGTACCGCGTGAACATCTTGTCGGGGAACCAGTCCATCTCCTTCCCGGCTTCGAGGTACTCCTCCTTGTGGTCGAGCACCTCGATGTACCACTGCTCGGAGACGCGGAACTCCACGTCCGTCTCGCAGCGTTCGTGGACCTGCACGGTGTGGCTGTGCCCCTCGCGGTCGACGAGGTGGCCCGCCTCGTCCAGGTCCTCGGCGATGGCCTCGCGGGCCTCCGTCGTACTCATGCCCTCGTAGTCGCCGGCGAGGTCGGTCATCGTCGCGGACTCGTCGATGGCGACCCGCAGCGGCAGGTCGTGGGCCTGATACCACTCGATGTCGTTCCGGTCGCCGAAGGTACAGCACATCACGACGCCGGTCCCCGTCTCCAGGTCGACGCGGTCGTCCTCGATGACCGGGACGGTGTGGCCGAACAGCGGGACCTCGGCCTCCTCGCCGGTCAGTTCGCGGTTCTCGTCGTCCTCGGGGTGGACGAAGACGGCGACGCAGGCCGGCAGGAGTTCCGGACGCGTGGTGCCGATGACGAAGGAGTCGCGGCCGCTCTCGGTCGGTTCGGTCAGGTCGAACCGCACGTCGTTGAACTGGGTGTGGCGCTCGGCGTCTTCCTGTTCGACCTGCGAGATAGCCGTCTCGCACTCGGGACACCAGATCGCGGGCGCTTTCTTGCGGTACTCGCGGCCCTGCTCGTACAGGTCGAGGAAGGAGAGCTGCGAGATGCGCTGGACCTCCGGGCTGATGGTCTTGTAGGTGCGGTCCCAGTCGATCGACATCCCGAGGCCCTGCATCTTCTCGGTGAACTCGGCCTCGTACTCCTGACAGACCTCGCGGCACTTCTCCTGGAACTCCCGCCGGGAGAAGTCCTGATGGCGGATGCCGAGTTCCTGCTCGGTGAGGCGCTCCGACGCGATGCCGTTGTCGTCGTAGCCGAAGGGGAACAGCACCGCCTCGTCGTCCATCCGGTGGAACCGGGCAGCGAAGTCCTGCAGGGTGTGGGCGTACATGTGGCCCATGTGCAGGCTCCCGGACACGGTCGGCGGGGGCGTGTCGATGCTGTACACCGTGTTCGGGTCCACCCCGGGGTCGTCCTCGTACGCGTACGTCTCGTTCTCGACCCAGTGCTCCTGCCACTTCTCCTCGACCGCCTCGGCGTCGTACTCGCCGTCGGGGCCGTCCTCTCGGTGTTCCGTTTCCGCGCTCATGCTGTGTGTTGTGGGTTGGCGACGTTCCGATAGCTGGTTGGTTCGCGGCCGTTGCGACCGGACGAGAATGGGGAAAGTGGGGCTAAGAAGCCCCTACACGTACCGGTACGGCGGCGTCCGACCGACCGACCGGGGTCCTCCGGCGCATTATCGTATGAATGTCCGTCGTTCGGATTTAATCCTTTTGTCCTGTCGCCGCGGGACGGACCGGAGGCCGGTCACTCCTTCCGGCGGTCGCCGCGCTCGTCGGCCCCGCGGCCTTCGTCACTGTCGTCCCCGTCTCCGCCCCGTCGCTGTTCACTGTGTCCGCCGCCGTCCTCCCCGTCGCCCTCTGCGGTCACCGACCGGGGCTCCCGTCGGAGTGCGCCCGAACCCACAGTTCACCGATTCGCGACAGCCGCGTCCGGTAGGACTTGCCGTGGGACTCCTGTTCGATGTACCCCTTCCCGCCCGGGCCGAGCCTGTCGACGTTGTAGATGACCTTCGACCGGAAGCTGTCGGTGTACTCCTCGTTGAGTTCGTCCGCCAGCGACTCGGCCAGTTCCGAGACGGACTCGAACTCGCCGTGTTCGCCCAGCTTGTAGAGGATGAGCTCCTCGAACGGCTTGACGTTGGAGAACGAGGCCACCGGGAGTTCGACGATGTGGTTCCCCCCGACCTCCTTCGCGCCGATGGTCGTCCCGCGCTCGTCGAACTCCGCGAGCAGGTCGCCGGCGCTGTCGAGGCGCTCCGCCACGCGCTCGTCATTGACGCCCTCCGCGCGGAGGTCCTCCAGTAGATCCATCTGCGCCCGGAGCTCCTCCGCGAGTTCGGTCTCCAGGTACTTCTCCGGGGCCGTGTAGTAGGTGTGGATCTGGTCGCGGTCGCCCTCGCGCTCGACCATGATCGAGTGGGCCGCCGTCGCGAACGCGAAGCTCACGGTGCGGGGCATCGCGCTGATGTTGACCCACACCTCGTTGCCGCCGTCGAGTTCGGCGTTGATCAGGTCGTACGCCTGCTTGAACGCGCCGTCGTAGTCGTACACGTCCGCGATGACCACCCGCTCCGTGCTCGCGCCCAGCAGGTTCCGGAAGTCCTTCTCCAGTTTCTCCGAGAGGTTCTGCGAGTACTCCACGTTCGCCTCGCTCCCGATGGCCCCCTCGAGCAGGATGACGCGGTCCACGTCCAACTGGTCGCGCACGAGCGGCGCGATCAGCCGGTCGTAGTCGAAGCCGACCGGGACGATGTGGGTCTGCATACCGGGCACAACGGGCTGGTGTTTATATAAAGCACCAGTCTTCCGACCGCTGTTATGCATAATACGTAGGGGCCGTGGTCCTTTCAGTCATTCCCTCATTTGGGGATGGTCTGTGGGCATTGAGGCTTCAGCGTGCAGTTTTCGACCGATTCGTGTGCCGGTGTTCCGTGTGTGGGCCAAGAGACGGTACGAGCGGCGCGTGAGCATAGACCAGACGGCATTTTTACGGGTCAAACACTTCCTCATATGTCCTCCTCACTGAACACTAACTTCGTGCTATTCTGTTCTAACCACTCGGCCTTTTCCTTGTAATCAGGGACGTGTTCCCCAACGAGTTTCCAGAACTCTCGCCTGTGGTGCTGTTCGGTCAGGTGGGCGAGTTCGTGGACGACGAGGTAGTCAACGACGTCCGGCGGGGCCATAACGAGCCGCCAGTTCAGGCTGATCGTCCCACCTGTCGAGCAACTTCCCCATCGTGTACGCTGGTTCCGGAGTTCGAGTTTCTCGTACTCAACACCCATCCGCTCGGCGTAGTGGTCGGTACGGTCGGTGAGATAGTCCCGCGCCCGGTTCCGGTAGAAGTTTTCGAGAACCTGCTCGACCGACGACTGTTCAACGGCACTCTTTCGGAGCCGAATCGACCCTCCGTCTACCTCGTGCTTCCGGCGAGACTCTACAACGAGTTCTCGGTCCTCCCCGAGGAACGGGAAGCGTTCACCCGCCTCGAAAGTCCGGTCGGGGACTTGCTCACGGTAGGTGTCGTACTTCCGTCGCTGGTCTACCACCCACGCCGCGTTCTCTTTCAGTAACCTCAATGGACGAACATCCTCGGACTCGGGAACGACAACCGTCACGCCGTGTATATCCACGTCAATTCGGGGTTCGGTAGCGTCGGCACTGTGGCGCACCTCAAACTCGACGGGATTCCCCAACAGGTCGGTTTTCCGAGGTCGTGCTTTAGCCATTGTTCGCAATGAGATAGTTCCGCATTGCGTCTACGAAATCGTCGTCGTCCTGAATCAACTCTCCGAGGTCATACTGCTTGACAAGCACGTCCAGCAGGATCCGCTCGATTTCCGCGACGGTCTGTTGGTTCGTCTTCCACCCGTGGTAGCCACGGTCAACGCGGTCGCGGAACTGCGAGACGATCTCTTCGGCCACGGCTTCGGCCTGTTTCTCGGAGTCGATCGCCTCGCTCGTCCCTTCGGTCAGGTGGGTGTAGATAGCGAACTCGGCGGCTTCCAACCCTTTCTCGTCGGCCTCGGCTTCCACATCCAGGATCGCTTCCTCGACGGCCTTGAGGGCTTCAACGGCCTCGGGGTCGCCTATCTCGTCACCCTGCCAGCGCTCCACTATGTCCGTCACGCGCTCGCTCAAGCGCTTGTAGCGCGGGTTCTGGTTCTCCCGAGGGTGTAGGTGTTCGCGGGTAGCGTGAGCGATCTGTGACGCCTTCACGCCGGGGTTGTCCGATCCCTCTACGTCTTCGAGGTACTCCTCACCGAGTTTGTACGTCGGGAAGTCCCGCTTGATTTCCCCGATTTCGACGTTCTCGCTGATTATCTCGCGCGTCTTTTCCTGCATGTCCTCTTCGGGGTCGTCGTCGCCGGAGGTGGTTCGCTTGAACGCGACGTGGACTCGGCTCAACCACTCGTAGCCGCCCTCGATACCGTCCTGAATGAGCCGTTTGTCGGGCGCGACAGCCTCATACAGCGATTGGAGTCGACGGAAGCCCTGTTTGAACTGGCGGCGTTCGGGATGGGTGCTGACGCGTTCGACGGCCTCATAGGCCGCCTCTTGGGTGTCGTTCTTCGGTATCCCCTCGAAGATACCCATGACCGTTTCCAACTGGTCCTTGAGGTCGTCGAAGAGTTCGCTCTTGTCGCGGGCCGCGTAGGCCTTCGTTTCGTCGTCATAGTCGAGTGCCTCGTCGATGTTTTCGAAGACGCCTTGGAAGTCCACGATCTCGCCGTTCTCCTTGCCCTCGGCAGGCCGATTCGTCCGGGCGATAGCCTGCATGAGCGTGTGGTTCTTCAGGTTCCGGTCGAGGTAGATGGTCTTCAAGATCGGGGCGTCGAAGCCGGTCAACAGCATGTCGTGGACGACCAGCAGTTTCGGGTCCTCGTCCTCCTTGAACGACTTGATGATACTGTCGCGCTCGTCGGGGTCAGTGTGGAACCGCTGAATCAGGTCGGGGTCGTCGTTGGTCGTGGTGTAGAGAACGTCCACCTCGTCTTCGCCGCGACGGTCGATGAGTCGCTCGCCATACATGGCGGCTGACCGGCGGCTCGGCGTGACGACCATCCCCTTCCAGCCGTTCGGGGAAACGTGGTCGGTGTAGTGCTGGTCGATCTCCTCGACGGCCTCGTCCACGCGGGGTTCGATTTCCGCGAGCGTGGTCGTGTTGACGGCTTCGCGGATGAACTCACGCTTCTCGTCTCTGGTGAGGCCCCGAAACTCCTGGTCGAACTCGTCATCCAGCCCGGCCTCGTCGATCTTCCATTCCATTTCGTGCCGGAGCGTGAAGTAGACGGGGAGGATCAGCCCGTCCTCGATACCTTCCTTGACCGTGTACTGGTGTAGGTACCGCTCGCCGGTTCGGTAGTCGTCGCCGTCGGGCGAGAACTCGCGGAAGGTGTTTCGGGCCTTCCGCGTCTCGCCTTCCCTGACGGGGGTTCCGGTGAAGCCGAAGTGGTAGCAGTCCGGAAGCGCGTCGTCGAGACGACTGCCGAGGTCGGCTTCCATGAAGCGGTGGGCCTCGTCGCTCATGACGATTACCTCGTCGTTGCCCTGCGCGTCCGGCTGTACGTCTTGGAACTTCTGAATGGTCGTGAGGACGAGTTCGCTCTGGCCCTCTTCGATGAGTGCTTCGAGGTGGTCGATACCGGTGGCTTCCGTCCAGCGTTCGAGGGAGAGGTTCGCCAGTTGGTCCCGCATCTGGGAGTTCAGTTTGTCCGTGTCCACGATGATGAACACCTGCGGGTTGTCGGCCATGTCGCGGGACAGCAGGTTCTCGGCGGCGTAGAGCATGGTGAAGGACTTCCCCGACCCTTGGGTGTGCCAGATGAGGCCGGTCTCGTCCTCGCCCTCGCCCACGCGGTCGAGAATCGCGTTCACGGCGTAGTACTGCATGTACCGGGGGACGATCTTCGCGTCCCCGCCAGCGCGGCGCTCGTAGAAGACGAAGTTCTTCAGCAGGTCGAGAAGGGTGCCGGGATCGCACAGCGCTTTGACGGCTTGTCGCATTTCGTTGTCGTCGGCGTACTCGTCGGGGGCGTCGTTCCACGGCTCGTAGAACTCGCGGGGTGCGCCGACCGCGCCGTAGCGCAGTTCCATCGTGTCGGCGGCGACGTTGAACAGGCCGGGGGCGAACAGCCGGGGAACGTCCTCTTCGTAGGCCAGCAGGTCGCTCACGGCGTCGTGCCAGTCGTTGTCCTGCGCCCGGCTCTTCAGTTCCATCGTGACGAGCGGAATCCCGTTGACGAAGAGGTTCACGTCCGGGCGAATCGTCGTCTCCCGCGACACCGAGAACTGATTCACGGCGTGGAAACTGTTGTTCTCGGGGTTCTCGTAATCAATCAAGTCTACGTAGACCGTCTTCGTCACGCCGTCGTCGCGCCGGACGGTGAAGGTCTTGCCCTTCGTCAGCAGTCGGTAGAACGCCCGATTGCCGTCTATCAGGTTCTCGCTGTCGAGGTCGCGCTTCAGCGACGAGATGAATTTCTCGACGTTTTCCTCGGTTACGTCCTTGTTCAGCGCGACGACTTGCTCGGCCAGCAGGTCCCAGTAGACGACCTCGTGGCTCTGTCGGTCATACGCGGCGTCGAGGGCGCTCGCCCCACGGTCGCCGTTCTCTCCGTAGGTATCCCATCCGACGGTGTTGAGCCACGACAGAAGCGAGTGTTCGACGCCCTCTTCGGATGGGTGGTCAGCCATGCTGTGCGATCTCCTCCGGCACCTCTATGTTCGTGTCGGTCGCCCGGACGGTTCCCGACAGCAAGTCTTGCATGAGACCTTGCTTGAGACGCTGAAGCCGGTTACGATAGTCTTGCTCGTTCTCAATTTTGAGGTCAAATTCCTGAAGTGTATCTGCAATCTCTTCTTGTATTGTTAGAGGTGGTTTGGGTAGGTTGAGTTCTGCAATATTTTCAAGATTAATCCGGCTTCTACCTGTTCCACGAAGGTGGGCAACTGCTTGACGCCAGACTTTGTGTGAGTTCATACAGTACATTAAGAATCGGTCATTGAACTCACTATTCGTTTTAATTCTAACAACGTCAGCACAGCCGAGAAGGTATTTATCGTACTTGTCTGGAACTATACATGCTCTTGCAACCGGTTCAGCCATCTTTGCCACGACAACTTCACCCTGATAAATTGCCCGGTGTGTGATTTCCTCATACTTCTCTGCTGTCGCAAATTTTGGCTCTACGTCGATAAATTCGCCTTCACCCACCTCTTGAAGTAGAATCGCCCTTGCTTCCCCTTCCTCGTGAATTTCGGCTGATGAAAGAGAATACCGAGCACCATCGGTAAATGCATTCTCTTCGTCTGCCACAATTTGTTCGATAGTTGCAACTTCCCAGTGGCATGGTATTCGACCAAGTTTTGTCCCCGTGTCAGAAGATTCGTGTCCACCTATCCCAAATTCGAGAGCATTTTGAATCACACCGTCTTGGACACGATGAGTTTGTTCAATGATTTCCTCGGTTGTCTGAATCGCTTGGTCAACGGTGTAGAGTATGGTGGCGATTTTGCGCTGTTCCGAGAATGGTGGAACCGGAATATCGAGCAACTGTAAGTCGCTCTTGGTGACGGATTTAAATGTGCTACCGGTGGCAAGCCGAGAGAGCCACGGCTTTCGTTCTGCAAGGTTGTACAAGAGATAAAGTTCATTGAGAGTCTCCGGTCGCAGGGCCGCGAGTCCACGTCCAATACAGCAGTTCCTATCAGCGATGTTCAAGTCCCCAACCGGGGCGCGAATGCTCATCAGTACATCATTCTTTTCAGCCTCTTTCCGTGGCTCTGAACACCATGTATCCGCCTCAGGGTGAAAGTGTCCGAACTCGGAATTGCCTTGGAAGAATGGAAGACCGTCACCCTTCTCATTGTACGTGGACGATGGGGGCGAGTTTCCCGGAATAATTTTGGCTATATCCGCAAGTGGTTCAATCGACCAATCAGCCGGTATCTCACCCAAGCCGAACAATTCTTGTTCTTCACTTTTTCCTGATTCGATTTCTTCAGTCGTCTCGGTGAACTCATCCAAGGTGGCCTCTTCACTCATAGTTCAGTGCCCCCATGTGCTGGTTCATTTGTGATTCAATTTCGTCGCGTTCGGCCTGCAACTCGCGTAGTTTGCCGAGTTCTTCCTGAACATCTATGTCCTCTTCCGGCTCGGTGGTATCGACGTAGAGCGCGATGTTCAGGTTGTAATCGTTTTCTCGAATCTCGTCCAACGACACCGTTCGGCTAACCCGTTCCTCGGTCGCCCAGTTGCGGAAGTTTTCAACGATGTGGTCAAGACCCTCTTCGGTCAGTTCGTTCTGATTCGAGAGTTCGCGGTAGAAGTCTTCGTCGGCGGCGTGAACGAACTGAACCTCCTCTTCGCGCTCGGCAGGCTTATCGGTGTTCAAGACGAGGATCGCGCTCGGAATCGAGTTGTTCTGAAAGAGGTTCTCGGGAAGCCCGACGATGGCTTCCACGAGGTCGTCTTCGAGCATTGGCTCACGGAATTTGCTCTCGTGCTTGCGGAACAGCACGCCGTGGGGAATGACGATGGCCGCCTTCCCGCCCGCGTCGTCGCCGCGCTCGGGGTCGTTCAGTTGCTCGGCCATGTGCATGATGAAACTGTAGTCGCCCCGGTCGGCGCGAGGGAGTTTGTCGTCCCAATGGAAGCGACCATACGGGTCGTCCTGAAGGTCGCTCTTCGCCCAATCCGCCGAGAACGGGAAGTTCGCCAGCACCCGGTCGAAGCGCGTGAGTTCGTTGTCGTCCTCGTTGGTGAACGCCGGACTCGACAGCGAGTCTTCGCGCTCGATGGTGCCGTTGAGGCCGTGAATCGAGAGGTTCATCTTCGCGATCGCCGCGATGTCCGGATTGATTTCCTGCCCGGTGAAGGTCATCTTCGAGGGATCGCCGCCCTGTTCCTCGCGGTAGTACCGGGCGGCCTCAATGAGCATACCACCGGAGCCGACCGTCGGGTCGTGGAACGTCATGCCGTCCTCGAACTCGTCCACGAGGCGAACGCAGAGATTGACGATGTGGGGCGGCGTGAAGAACTGGCCGCCGGACTTGCCTTCCTCTTCCGCGAAGTGGCGAACCAGATCCATGTACGCCTCTCCGAGCATGTCCGGCGGGATACTGTCCCGGTCGAGGTCGTACTTCGAGAGGTGTTCGACCAGTTTCCCGAGCCGGTCGTCGTCCAGCGCGTCGGCGTCGATGTAGTCGGCCCGGAAGAGGCCCTGAAGTTCGGGGTTCTCGTCGGTCAGCGCGTCGAACGCCTCGTTCAATTCCTTGTCCACGTTGTCCGAGACGGAACGAAGGTCGTCCCACAGGTAGCCCTCGGGAACGACCGGAATGTCGTACAGGTTCTCCCGGCGAGCGAAGTCCTCGCCGTACTCGTCGAGGTTCTGTTCGTACTGCTTCTCGAACTCGTCGCTGATACTCTTATAATAGACGAGAGGAAGTATGTACTCCTTGTAATCAGTCGGGTCTACAGCGTCTCGAATTATGTCAGCACACTTGAAGAGGTGAGACTCCAATCCGTCCAATGAGATGGGCATACGCAAACAGTTCCATGCAACCATGATAGATTCTACGGTGCGGATCGGGAGCGACCGCAAGAACGGGGATGTATACACCTCTCGGGTTCTACGGTCTACCAGAAGCGCCTGATATGGAGATCGTCAGCACGATGGAAAGCGGCTCTCTCGGCCGAGCGTTGGATTCGGAAGTCCTCGTCAGCAGTCTTCAAAACCATCTTGATTCTTCTATCGACGCCGATTTCACGACGGGATGGCGACGATTCGGTCAGAAGAGAACGGCCAGCCTACACTCTCTATCGGACAGGTACGTTTCGGATCCGGGGTACAACTGACGAGGAACACCTAACCGAAGCGGCTGACCGATTCCGCAATGTACCGTCCGAAATCGGTGTTGAGGTTCCTGCCTACGGGTTCAGTCACGCCGGTCTTCATGGAAGACCTCGGGCGAAGGGTTGAAAGACGAACTTCCGCCCGAGAAGCCACACCGGCAATTGAACCCGCTACGTCGCTATCTATCGACCTAACGCTCGGGCTAATCACTTCCCTTCCGGGACTCGTCACGCTCGCCGAAATGAGGGGGGACGTGCTCCCTGTCGCGCGGCGCGGATGCGGGCGTGCGGCCACCTCGGTCCCCGATCAGTCCGCGCTCGGCCCTTCGAAGTAAACGCTCGTGTCCTCCTCGGCCGCCGCGGACGTGACCGCCGACGCCGCGACGGTCAGCACGAGGCCGACCAGCATCCCGACCACGCTCGGGGTCCATCCGCCGTAGTCCGCGGGGAGCGCTCCGACGAACACGTGGGTCGCGTAGAACAACTGGCTCGCGACGATGCCGACCGTGATCCCGGTCCGGGTCGTCCGCCGCCAGTACAGCGCGACGGCCACCGGGAGCGCCAACTGCGCGAACCCGCCGAACGCGGCGTCGCCGATGGCGAACAGGGTCGCCGGACGGGTGAGACTGACGAGGAACGTCGCGACGGCGAAGGCGACGACGCCGACGCGGGCGACGAGGTCCTCCCTGCGCTCGCTGGCGTTCTGTTCGACGTAGGGTCGGTAGATGTCCCGGGTGAAATAGGAGGACCCGGACAGAAGCATCGAGTCCGAGGAGCTCATCATCGCGGCCATCGCGCCGGCGACCACCAGCGCGGCGAACCAGGCCGGGGTGTACTCGTTGAGCAGCGCGGGGAGGATGTTGCCGCTCTCCGGGGTCGCCACGCCGAGGCCGGCGGCCCACGACCCGAGCATGAACGCGGGGACGAACAGCAGGATCACCAGCACGGGCCACAGCGTGAACGAGCGCTTGAGGACCGTCTCGGAGCGCGCGACGAAGAACCGCTGGTTCACCTGCGGGAACATCGTCACGCCGAAGGCGATGCCGATCGCCTGCGAGAGCATCCACTGCGGCGAGTACACCCCGCCGCCGAGCGCGAGGAACTCCGGGTGGTTCTCGGCTATCGCGCCCGTCGCCGCGCCGAGGCCGCCGACCGTCGACAGCACCCACAGCGTCGCGGCCCACACCATGATGAGCATGAACGCCCCCTGGAGGGTGTCGGTCCAGGCGATGCCGCGCATCCCCGCGAGGACGACGTAGGCGATCATGAAGGCGGTGATGAGGCCCGCGCCCATCGCGTACGACACCGCCCCGTCGGTCAGCGCCTCCAGCGCGGTGCCCGCGCCGACCTGCTGGAGCATCACGTACGGGAACAGCCAGAACAGGCTGACGCCCGCGACGAGGCCGCGCAGCCTCGTCGACCCGAACCTGTCGCCGAGCATCTCGCCCAGCGTGACGTAGCCCTGCTCGCGGCCGACGAGCCACTGCTTGTACCCAAGCACGTACCAGAGGATCCCGAACAGCACGCCGTCCATCAGCCCCATCACGAGGATCCACTCGGGGCCGTTCGCGTAGGCGATGTTCGGCCCGGCGAAGAAGGTGAACGCCGACAGCAGCGTGGCGAACGTCGTGAACAGCAGGACGACCGTGCCGAGCGTCCGGTTCGCGAGGTAGTAGTCCTCCGCGGAGCGGTCGGCCAACCGGTAGGCGAACAGGCCGACGCCGAGCGCCAGCAGGAGGTACGCGGCGATGATCGCCAGTTGCGTCGCCGCGCTCACGCGCTCTCACCCACCCAGACGCCCCACGCTCGGTCCGTGAAGACGGCGAACGCGACGGCCGTCAGCGCCAGCCACCCGACGTGCCACCAGACCCACAGCGGGAGTCCCGCCGCGACGGTTTCGTTTCCCCAGAGGAACCAGGGGATCGCGAGCGCCGCGAGCAGCGCGAACGCGCCGGCCCAAGCGACCGACTCGGTTCTCGATACCATGGTTATCGCTCGCTCGGAACCCGGCACGGAAAATTCTTGCTGTTCGGTCGAGGGTTCTGAAGAACAATCGTCTTCAACTTTCCCGGCGTCGGCGACGCCCGGGAATTTATCTGCGCGTCGGGGTTCACGGACAGTGCATGAACACCGCCATTCAGCTGTACACGCTCCGGGACGTGGACGAGACGCCGAACGAACTGCTCTCGCGGGTCGCGGAGACTTCGTTCGACGGCGTGGAGTTCGCCGGCGCGCCGGACGCCGCGACGGTCGACGCCTTCGACCGGACCGGTCTCGGCGCGGCGGCGGCCCACGTCGCCGTCGACGAACTGGAGGACCGACGCGGGTCGGTTCTCGAAGACTGCGACGACGCCGACTGTTCGACCGTCGTGGTCCCCTCCCTCGACGAGTCGAACTTCGAGTCGCGCTCGGCCGTCGAGAGCGCGGCGGACCGCCTCACGGCCGTCGGCGACGCGGTTGCGGACCGCGGCTTCCGACTGGCCTACCACAACCACGACCACGAGTTCACCGACCTCGGCGACACGACCGGTTTCGAACTGTTCGCGGCGGCGGTCGGCGACACCGTCTCGCTGGAACTCGACGTCGGATGGGCGCTCGCCGCCGGCGAGGACCCCGCCGCCCTGCTCGGGCGACTCGACGACGTGCCGCTCGTCCACGTCAAAGACGTCGACGCCGACGCCGGCCGACCGGTCGAACTCGGCGAGGGCGACCTCGACGCGGAGGCGTGCGCCGACGCGGCGCGCGACGCGGGCGCGGAGTGGCTGGTCTACGAACACGACGAGCCATCGGACCCGCTGGCCTCGGTCCCCGACGGCGCGGCGGCGCTCGACGCCCTCCGGTAGCCCCGCCGGTCCGGAGCAAACACCGGGATAGCCCCGCCCTCCGACAGGTCCGACGCGGTCGAACGCCCGCGCGCTGACGCCCGGGCCGTCACCTTCCTCTCACCGACGACAGGTATTTGAGGGATCGCCCGCGATTTATATATAGTCCATGGATGCACATGGCATCACAATCCAGCCCGGATCCCGGGCAGATCACCAATGGAGGATACATCGAAATACCTCATTCACGCCGATATCTCCGCCGACGGGGTGGTAGAGCGGAGTGACGTCGTGGGTGCTATCTACGGCCAGACGGAAGGACTCCTCGGCGACGAGCTCGACCTGCGGGACCTACAGCAGTCCTCGAAGGTCGGGCGGATCGAAGTCGAGATAGAGAGCAACGGCGGCCAGTCGGTCGGGTCGGTCACCATCGCCACCAGCATCGACAAGGTGGCGACGGCGACCCTCGCGGCCGCGCTGGAGACGCTCGACCGCATCGGCCCCTGCCGGGCCGAACTCGAGATCAGAGACATCGAGGACGTCCGCGCGGCGAAGCGCCGCCGCGTCGTCGAGCGCGCGCAGGAGCTCCTGCACGACGCGTTCGGCGAGGGGGCGATGACCAGCGAGGAGATCTTGGAGCAGGTCCGCCAGAGCGTCCGCGTCGCCGACATCACCGAGTACGAGGGACAGCCCGCCGGGCCGCGCGTCGTCGACAGCGACGCCGTCGTCGTCGTCGAGGGGCGAGCGGACGTGCTCACGCTGCTGGAGTACGGCGTGAAAAACGCCGTCGCCGTCGACGGGACGAACGTCCCCGAGGCGGTCGCCGACCTCACCGCCGACCGGACGGTGACGGCCTTCCTCGACGGCGACCGCGGTGGCCACCTCATCCTCCGCGAACTCGCGCAGGTCGGCGACATCGACTACGTCGCGTTCGCGCCGGACGGCACGTCCGTCGAGGACCTCACCCGCGAGGAGGTGTTCGCCGTGCTCCGCGAGAAGACGCCGTACGAGTCGGTGGCGGAACGCGCCGACCCGGAGGACGACCCCGCCGACGCGGCGGAAGCCCTCGCTACGGACGGGAGTCAGTCCCCCTCACCGCCCGCCGACGCGGAGACCGAGGCCGCTTCGCCCCCGACGCCCGAGTCGCCGTCCACGCCCGGTACCGGTGACGGCGCGGACGCGGCCGGGGTCGACGGTGCCGAACCGCTCCGCCGCGGTGCCGCGGAGGCCGCCGAGGCCGTCACGGCGTCCACGCCGGACGCCGAGAGCGACGACGAGCAGGCCGACTCTGCCGACGAGGACGATGCCGACGCCGGGCCGGCGACGCTCCGCGACCACGTCGCGGACGTGATCGGTGCGAACCGCGGCGTCGCCCGCCTGCTCGACGCCGACGCGGAGACGCTGTCGGAAGCGCCGGCCGAGGAGGCGGGCGACGCCGTCGACGACGCCGACCCGGCCCCGGCCGTCGTCGTCCTCGACGGGACGGCGGCCCAGCGCCTCGCCGACGTGGCGGCCGACAGCGGCGTCGAGCGGATCGTCGCCGCCGACCTCGGCGCGTTCACGAAGCGCCCGACGAGCGTCCGCGTCCACGCGGCGGACGACATCGCGCTCCAGTAAGCGACGCCGGACGCTCGACGCGGCGGACGCGTCGGGCTACGGCGGGCGCGCCATCAGTACGGCCGGTTCGTCCCCGTAGTACTCCTCTTCCCGTCGAACGTCCTCGAAGCCGAGCGACCCGTACAGCCGTCGTGCCGCGTCGTTGTCCGGTTCGACCGCCAGTTCGACCCGCGTCGCGTCGGTCTTCCGAAGCCGAGCGAGCGCCGCGGCCAGCAGTCGGCGCGCTCGCCCCTCCCGCCGGTGGTCCGAAGCGACGACGATCTCCGCGACGTGGGCCGTCTCGGGGCTCGTCGTCACGAGGACGTAGCCGACCGGAAGCCCGTCACCGCCGACGGTCGTTCCGTCGACGGACACCGAAACGATCCCCGGTCCGTCGATAGCCGTCACCAGTAGCTTCGGGGCGGTTTCAGGCAGGAGCGACTGGAGAGCGCGGAGCGCGGGCAGGTCGGCAGGGGTGGCGGCTCGGATCACGCGACCACGGGAAGGCCGACGGCCACGGACAGTCCCGCGCCGACGACGGCCCCCGACAGCGTCGCGAGGAAGTTGACGCTCTGGTTGCCGAGGCGACCGCCCTCGACCGTCGCACCGAGCAGGCTGTCGACGGTCATCCCCGCGACGCCCGCGGCGAGGATGACGCCGCCGCCCGCGGAGCCGACCGAATCGAACAGGGCGACCGCGATGAGCGCGACGATCCCCGCTCCGAGGACGCCGGCGAGTTCGCCCTGCCAGGTGACGCCGCCGTCGGTGCCGGGTTCGACTGGCTTGAGCGTCGTGATGAGGCGCGGGCGGTCGAACACGCCGCCGATCTCGCTGGAGAGGGTGTCGCTCATCGCCGTCGAGATGGACCCGGCGAAGGCGTACAGGAACAGCGCGCCGGAGACGCGGACGCCGTCGCCCGTCGGGAGTTCTATTGGGGCGGCGGCGTAGGCGAGAACGGCCACGAGCGCCACCGCCGCGTTGCTGAAGACGTTCGCGCTCCCGCGAGCGCCCTCGTTCTCCTCGGCGACGCCGCGTTTCTCCTTCTCGTCGTAACGGAACTTCGTCGAGAGGCCGCCGATGCCGAAGAAGGCGATGATGACGGCGAACCAGCCGATACCACCCAGCACGACGGTGAGCAGGCAGAGGAACACGCCGGAGAGTACGCCCGACACGGAAGCGGTGTCGAGGGCGTAGGAGGCGTAGCCGACCGCCAGCGTCACCGCGAGGGCGACGCCCATCTGCGCCGCCGTCATCGGGTCGGTGAGCCCCCAGAGGAACCACAGCAGGAGACCGACCGAGAGCAACACCAGCGGGTCGTCGCGCTCGAAGAGCACGGAGCGGAGCAGTGCCCCGAGCAACGCGCCGCTGACCGCGAGAAAGACGACGAGCGGGACCGACGGCGTCGACTCGCCGGCCAGCCTCGCGGCACCGAGGATCCCGACCGCGCCGCCGACCGCGCCGCCGACCGTGAAGCCCGCGGCCCCGACGATCGGTTCGGGTCGTCGCCAGCGGGCCAGTTGCGCCGCGAGGTTGCCGTACGTCAGCGCCAACACGGCACCGACGAAGGCGAGGGTGGGCATCGCCCTGACCGTCGACAGCAGGCCCAGACCGGTCGCGGCGAGCGCGAAACCGACCAGGCCGTGCAGTCGCCGCTCCTCCCAGTCGCCCGGTCGGGCGAACAGTTCGAACAGCGCTCCGTCGTCGACGACGAACGCCGCGATGCCCGCGACGACGGCGAACGGGAGGGCGGCCGCCCACCCGAGCAGGGGGGCGACCAGCGCGAGGCTGCCGACGCCCGCGTACGCCCCTGCTCGCCGCACAGTCGATGTCACGCTACCGCGTCCGTTCGTAGGTCGGTCACTTAACCTTCCCGAAGCCTCCGGCCGCCGGTGCGAACCCGTGGCCTTTAGGCTACGCCGCGGACAACGGCTTCGCGTGGGTCTGTACGACCGGTACCTCGCCGCTCGCTTGCGCTACGAGGACGACGAACGGCCCGACCACGTCGCGGTCATTATCACGGAACGCGACCTGCTGGAGCAGGGCGCGTACGACACGCTCCAGGACGCGTTCGACTGGGCGTTCGAGTACGGTGCCGACCGCGTCACCGTCTCCGTGAGCGTCCTCGACGAGGCCGCCGTCCCGACGCTGGAACGCCAGTTCGACGACATCGACGGTCCCCGACCGATCGCCGTCCGCACCCCCGACGACGACCTCCCTGCCGACGCGCCGATCCAGGTGAACATCGGTCTCGGCGGCAAACACGAGTTCACCGCCGCCGTCCGCACCCTCGCGACGGCGGTCCGGGACGGCGACGTGGAACCCGATGCGATCGACGCCGACGACATCGAGGAGCACCTCGTCTTCCCCAAGGAACCGGACCTCGTGATCAAGACGGGGGCCGAGCGGCTCTCCGATTTCATGATCTGGCAGTCGGTCTACTCGGAACTCTACTTCACCGACGTGAACTGGCGGGACTTCCGGAAGCGGGACTACCTGCGGGCGCTCCGGGAGTACGGCAGGCGGAACAGGCGGTTCGGGCGATAGCACGAACCTCGTCACGAGCGAAGCGAAGTGACGGCGGTTCGGGCGGTAGCACGAACCTCCGTCGCCCGCCGTCGCAGCGGGAGCGATACGGACCGACGGGAGCGCTCAGTCCGCCGGATTCGGCTCCTCGTCCGCGGGCGGCAGGTCCTCGGCGGTCACCTCGTCGGCGGTCGACCGCTCGCCGCTCGGAAGCGAGTCCCGGAACCGGCGGACGACAGACTTCGCCTCGTCGAGTTCGACGCCCCCGAGCGCCCGCAGCAGCGCGAGGCCGCGACGGGCGCGGGTGCGCCGCCACGAGCGCTCGCGGTGTTCGTACGTGCGGATCCCCCGCAGGAAGTCCACCCGGGAGAACTCCGGCCAGTAGGGCGCACAGAAGAAGACGGCGGCCTCGTTGCCGTTGGCGTGCCACGGGAGGAAGTTGCTCGTTCGTTCGTCGCCGCCGGTCCGGATGATCAGGTCCACGTCGCGCACTGGCCGGTCGTAGAGGCGCGCCTCGAACGTCTCGACGTCGATGTCGGCGGGACCTATCTCGTCTGCGTCGACGTCGCGGGCGACGCTCCGGGCGGCCGACAGCAGTTCCGCGCGGCCGCCGTACGCCAGCGCGATGTTGAGGACGAACCGGTCGTACCCGTGCGTGCGCTGCTCCGCGTAGTCGACGGCCTCCTGTATGCGCTCCGGCAGGCGGTCGACGTCGCCGAGCGCCCGGATGCACACCTCGCCGTCGTGGACCGGGTCCGCGTCGGCGAACTCGTACAGTTTCTCCTCCAGGAGGTCGAACAGGTTCTCGCGTTCCTCCTCCGGCCGCTTGAAGTTCTCCGTGGAGAAGGCGTACACCGTCAGTTCGTCTATCTCCAGTTCGCGACACCAGTTGAGGACCTGTTCGGTCGTCTCCGCGCCCTCGCGGTGGCCGTCGTGTTTCTCCGCGCCGCGCTCGCGTGCGTAACGGCGGTTCCCGTCCTGAATAACGGCGACGTGGCTGGGGGTTCCCGATATCTCGCGTTCGAGGAGGCGCTCGTACGCGGCACGGGTCTGCTCGCGGAGGCGGGACAGCATTCTCGTGTGATGCATCACCGGGACCGGATATGTGTCTTTTGTGTGTGGGGTTCACACTCTCCCCCGGCCGCTCTGATGGGGGCGAGTCGCATCGCTTATATGGGTGGACCGTTTCCGGTGAGTTGCAATGGCGAAAGGTACGGTCGACTTCTTCAACGACACGGGCGGTTACGGTTTCATTGACAGCGACGACTCCGAGGAAGACGTGTTCTTCCACATGGAGGACGTCGGCGGTCCTGACCTGGAGGAAGGTCAGGAAGTCGAGTTCGACATCGAGCAGGCCGACAAAGGCCCGCGCGCGACGAACCTCGAGCGTCTGTAAACCGGGCATACTCGGCTGAGCGCCCTACACGGGAGTTCGGTCGGTGTATGCAAGCCCACTCGCATCCGGGCGCTGTCGGGCTGTGCGGTGACGCGCATCTCTGGGGGCAACCCCTCTGCAGTCCGCCCGTGCATCGTTTCTTCGTTTTTTCACGTCCGCCAGCGACGGTCCCGTCGGTCGGCGTCGGCGACGAAACGAGTATCATAAGGGACCGCGACACGTCCGTCCCGGCAATGAGCGACACGCTCGACGACGACCTGTACCGGCGGACGAAGCAGTTGCTCGAACCCGGCGAGATCGAACTCAACGGCGCGGTCGTCCACACGGGCATCGAGTCGCAGGACGACATCGCGATGACGCAGGCGACCATCGACGTCGGCGAAACCATCGCCGAGCACGCTACCGACGAGGAGACGTACGTCTACTCCGGCTCCGACGACCCCGAGTACGCGTCGAACCAGCATCAGGGCCTCACCCTCGATGGCGACGAGTTCGTCTGGGAGTGCCAACAACTGCTCCGCGAGGGGACCTACGACGTCGTCTTCTACTACGAGGCGAGCGCCGACCACGAGGCCATCCTCGACGACAT
Source organism: Halobacteriales archaeon QS_9_68_17 (assembly GCA_003023565.1). Lineage (GTDB taxonomy): Archaea > Halobacteriota > Halobacteria > Halobacteriales > Natronoarchaeaceae > Halostella. The sequence continues at coordinate 71,397 of PXSA01000011.1, read as the reverse complement.
CCGCGAGGAGGGCTTCGACGTGACGGGCGTCCGCGGGGACTGATGCTTCGTCTCCCCGCTCGACGGCTCCGCGAACCGGCGCGCCGGCCCGCCTCGCATCGCTTATACGCTCTCAGTCCCGAGTGCCGACCATGAACGAGACGGACCTCGATCTGGACGAGCGGGACCGCGCCGTCGTCAACGCCTTTCAGGGCGGGTTCCCCGTCGTCCGGGACCCCTTCGAACCGGCGGCCGCGGCGCTGCGGGAGCGGGGGATCGGCGTGGACGCCGACGGGCTGCTGAAGCGGGTCCGCCGGCTGGACGACGACGGCGTGCTGACGCGGTTCGGCCCGCTGATCAACGCCCAGGAGATCGGCGGGACGGCGACGCTGGTCGCGATGCACGCGCCCGAGGACCGCTTCGAGGAAGTCGCGGAGACGGTGAACGGTCACCGCGAGGTGGCGCACAACTACGAGCGCGAGCACCCGCACCTGAACATGTGGTTCGTCGTCTCGGTTGCCGACGAAGGTCGCGTCGACGAGGTGCTCGCCGAGGTCGAGGCCGAGACCGGACAGGAGACGTACAACCTGCCGAAACAGCGGGAGTTCCGGGTCGAGGCGAAGTTCTACGTCGACGGGCCGATCCCCGACGGCGACGTCGACCTCACCGGTCTCGGCCCGACGGTGACGCCGACCGGATCGGGGACGCTGACGCCCGCGGAGCGCGATCTCGTGGTCGAGATACAGGACGGTCTGCCCGTTTCCGCGACGCCGTACCGTGACGTCGCGGACGCGCTGGACGCGGACGTCGACTGGGTGCTGGAGACGGTCAAGCGCTTCGACGCGGAGGGGAAGATCCGCCGGATCGGCGTCATCCCGACCCACTACGCGCTGGGGTACACGGAGAACGGGATGACCGTCTGGGACGTGCCGGACGAGGTCGTCGACGAGGTGGGTCCCGAGATAGCGGCGCTCCCGTTCGTCACGCACTGCTACCGGCGACCGCGCCACGAGGGCGTCTGGCCGTACAACTTCTTCGCGATGACCCACGGCCGGAGCGAGGCGGAGAGCGAGCGCCGCATCGAGCAGGTGCGCGAGCGCATGGCCGAGTTCTGGGACGTCGACGAGGAGCCTTCCTCGGCTCGTCGGACGGGGTCCGACGGCGTGGGCGACGACGACTGGGACACGCTGTTCTCGACGCGCATCCTCAAGAAGACGGGGATCCGGATCGAGGAGCGCGCGACGGCGAACACCGCGGAGTGACAGCATGATCCCGCTACTCCACGACTTCACCGGCGCGACGGTGCTGGTGTTCGGCGGCGGCCGCGTCGGCGCGCGGAAGGCGCGCCGGTTCGCCCGCGAGGCGCGCGTGGTCGTCGTCAGTCCCGACTTCGGCGACGCCGACTTCGGCGACAGCGAGCGGGTCCGGGCGTCGCCGACGCCGGACGACATCGCGGAGTGGGTCGACCGGTTCGACCCCCCCGCGACGGTCCGGGACGACCCCGTCGTCGCCGCCGTGGCGACCGGCGGGGCGAGTCCGGCCCTGAGCAAGCACCTCCGGGAGTCGATCGAGGCCGAGATAGCCGGCGCCGGCGGGATGGCGGAACTGACCGCCGACCTCCGCGAGGAGCTACAGGACGAGGGGGTTCCCCCGGCGGACCGCCGCGACGCCGTCCGCGCCGTCGTCCGGTCTTCGCGGGTTTGGAAGGGTTTACGTAGAGGGGACTCGAATGAACGACAAGTGGCCCGCGACGTGATCAACGACGCACCCGACTCCGGTGATACCCGATGATGAGCAGCACCGGCATTATCTCCGGCGTGAGCGTCTCGTTCGAGTGCGCGACGGTCGACGTCCTCGCCGAAGCGAGCGGCCCCGACCAGCGAACGGCCGTCTCGGGCCTGCTCGCCCGCGAAGCCGTCGAGGAGGCGTTCGCGCTCCAGACGTGCAACCGGATCGAGGCGTACGTCGTCACCGACGACCCGGCGACCGGCCGGGCCGCCGTCGACGACTTCGTCGCGAGCGTTTCGGACGAGGTCGCCGCCGAGATGGACCACGAGGAGAGCCTTCGACACCTCCTCCGCGTCGCCGCCGGACTCGAGTCGCTCGTGCTCGGCGAGGACCAGATCCTCGGCCAGATGCGGACCGCCTACGAGGACGCACGCGGCGTTGGCGGCATCGGTACGATGCTCGAAGACGCGGTGACGAAGGCCATCCACATCGGCGAGCGGGTGCGCACGGAGACGGCCATCAACGAAGGTGCAGTCTCGCTCGGGACCGCGGCGGCGCGACTCGTCAGCGAGGAGACCGACCTCGCCGACGCGACGGCGCTCGTCGTCGGCGCGGGCGAGATGGGGACCCTCACGGCCCGGTCGCTGGCGGCCCACGGCGCTGACAGGCTCATCGTCGCCAACCGGACCGTTCCGCACGCCGAACACGTCGCCAACGAGGTCGACGCGGACGCGCGGGCGGTCGCGCTCCCCGCCGTCCCCTCGGCGATCGAGCGGGCGGACGTCGTCGTCACGGCGACGGGCAGCGACGGCCACCTCATCGACGCCGACGCGCTCGACGGGGCCGGCGAGACGGTCGTCATCGACCTCGCGCAGCCGAGAGACGTCGCGCCGGCCGCCGACGACGTTCCGTCGGCCGTCGTCTACGACCTCGACGCGCTGGAGTCGGTGACCGACGAGACGCGCGAGCGCCGGCAGGCCGCGGCCGAGCAGGTCGAAGGGATGATAGACGAGGAGTTCAACCGCCTTCTCGACCAGTACAAGCGCAAGCGCGCCGACGAGGTCATCGCGGCGATGTACGAGAGCGCCGAGGGGATCAAGTCCCGCGAGGTCTCGACCGCGATGTCGAAACTGGAGTCCGAGGGCGAGGTGACCGAGGAGCAACGCGAGGTCGTCGAGTCGCTCGCCGACACGCTGGTCAGTCAGCTGCTCGCCGCGCCGACCAAGAGCCTCCGGGACGCCGCCGCGGAGGACGACTGGACGACGATCCAGACCGCGCTCCGCCTGTTCGACCCCGATTTCGGCGGCGAGGCCGGGCCGCCGGACTTCGTCACCGACGCCGCGCCCGGGGACCTCCCCGACGAACTGCCGGACGAAGCGCCGATCGACGCGCCGATCGGGCCGTTCGACGACGACTGATCGGGCATAATGATTATTTAACTGGCTTGCGACGCTTCGCGCATGGCAGACCTGCTTTCGGACGACGAGATCGAGGAACGGACCCCCGACGAGTGGCACCGCGAGGGCGACGAGATCGTCCGCACCTACGAGTTCGACGAGTACCTCCACGGCGTCAACTTCGCCCAGCTAACCGGCGAGATCGCCGAGGCCGAGTTCCACCACCCCGAGATCGTCATCGGCTACAAGGAGGTCGAGGTCCGTTTCACCACTCACGACGAGGGCGGGATCACGGACAAGGACGTCGAGATGGCGGAACTCGTCGAGACCGAGGCCAACGCCTGAGACGGACGCCGAGTACGTCTTCCGGGTGCGGGTCAGGCTCGACCCCGCCGACGAAGGCGTGCGCGTCGACCCCGCGACGTTCGAGACGACGCTGTACCGCCGCGTGGACCCGCCCGGCGAGGACGGGTGGTTGTTTTCCGCGACGACCTCTGGCGGGGCGAGGTCGACGACGAGGGCCACCTCCGCGACCCGGCCGAGGACTCGCTCGACGTGTCAGCCGACTCGGTGTCGTTGGGCGCGCTCCGGACGGACGAGGCGTACCTCGACGCCCTGAAAGCCGAGATCGGCGATTCGCTCGCCCCGTTCAACGCCGATACCGTCCCGGAGGTCGTCTCGAAGTCCCTCGGTAGCAGCGTGGAGGTCCGAGGCCCCGACCCGTAGGCGGCGTTTACCGGCGCGTCTCCGCGGAACGCGGAGAGGGTCGTGTGCGACACCGGGTCACAGTGACCGAATACTTATCAGACTACCCCGCATATCTATGTGCCCTATGGTCCCACAGTACGACTACTGGCTGTTCGACCTCGACGGGACGCTCGTCGACGTCGAGTCCTCGTACCGCCGCAGGGTGGTGACGGGGGTCGAGGACCGCCTCAGCCTCTCGTTCACCGACGAACAGCGGTACATGCTCTGGCACGGGACCGACGAGGTCCGCCGCGATCTGCTCCCCGACGACCTCGGTATCCGCGAGTTCTGGGAGGTGTTCGACGAGGTCGACGACCCGGTCGAGCGGGCGGAGGCGACGTACCTCTACGACGACGCCGACTGGGTCGCGGACGTGGACGCGCCGGCGGGCATCGTCACCCACTGCCCCGAACCGGTCGCCGAGGTCGTGTTCGACACGCTCGGCATCCGCGACTGGTTCGAGACGATCGTCTGTTGCTCGGAGGAACTGGGCTGGAAGCCCGACCCCGCACCGGTCGAGCACGCGAAACGCGGCATCGACGTGGCCTACAACGGCCATCGGGGCGTCCTCGCCGGCGACAGCGTCTGCGACGTCGGGGCCGCGGAGAACGCCGGCCTCGACGGGATCCACGTCGACCGGCACGACCCCGACGTCAACCGGCGGGCCTCGATCGGCGACTACCGGATCGCCTCGTTCGCCGACCTCTGAGGCGGGGCGGCCTCCCTTCTCGCTACGCGTCGTACCCCGGCAGACCGGCCGCCAGGTCGCCCGCGTCCGAGAGCGCCGCGGCGAGGTCCGCGACCCTCTCTTTCCCGACGCGGTCGGGGTTCGCGTGGACGACCGTCCGCTGGTCGCCCAGCGGGACGAACCCGAGTCCGAGCGTTTCGGCGGTCGCCCGGAGGCCGAGGCCGGCGTCCGCCTGCCCCGCGCGGACCTTCCGCGCCGGACTCTCGTGGGCGCGGACCGCGAGGTCGAACCCGTCGACGGCGTCGACGACCTCCCGGCGGTCGACGCCGCGCTCCTCGGCGAGGTCGGCCGCGGCGTTGCCCAGACTCGTCCGGAGACCCGAGTCGGTCGTCCGGTTGACGAACCGCAGGTCGCGGTCGACGAGGTCCGCGAGGCCGACGACCGCCTCGGGGTTCCCGTCGGGGACGACGAGCCCCCACTCGCGCCGCCACTCGCCCAGCGGCTCCGCCTCGACCTCGCGCTCGACCGGTCCCGCGGTCACCGCCACGTCGGGCGTCCCGTCGCGCAGGCGGCGCAGGCCCTGCCGGCTCCCGACGGCGAGGTACCGCGGGTTCCGCAGGCGGTCGAGCAGCCGCGAGAGCAGCGGGTCGTCCTCGCCGACGCCGAACAGCGACGGCGGCCGGACGTCCGGCGAGAACAGCTCGACCGCGACGGACTCACCCTCGGCGAGGTAGTCCGTGTCGGGGTCGACCGCGACGACGCCGTCGGCCTCGACCAGACTCGTCGTCGCGCCGCTGCCCTTGTCGACCGGGTAGACGAGCGTCTCGCCGTCCGCGTCGGTCACCAGTCCGACCGGCATGTACCGCAGGCGGCCCTCCGCGTAGCGTTCGCGGCGGGCCATCGTCCCGGTCACCGTCGCCGTGCGGGGTTCCGGCAGGCCGGCGGCCTCGCGGATCGCCGGCGCGACGAACGTCCGGAAGATCGTGAGCGCGGAGACGGGGTAGCCCGGGAGGCCGACGTATGCGGACGCGTCGTCGCCCTCGCTCATCCGCCCGATCAGCATCGGCTTGCCCGGTTTGACCGCGACGCCGTGGAGCAGGAGTTCGCCGCGCTCCTCGATGACGTCGTAGATGACATCGACCGCGCTGGCGCTGGTCGACCCGGAGGAGAGCACCAGGTCGCACTCCTCGGCGGCGGTCGTCAGGAGGCGCGCCATCTCGCCGTAGTCGTCGCCGGCATGGGGGTAGGTGACCGCCTCGCCGCCGGCCTCCTCGACGGCGCTGGCGGCCGTGTAGGAGTTCACGTCGTAGATCTGGCCGCGCTCGCTGTGCAGCCCGTTCCCGGGGCGGACGAGTTCGTCGCCCGTCGAGATGATGCCGACGCGGGGCGTCCCGCGGACCGGCACCTCGTCGACGCCCAGCGCCGAGAGCAAGCCGATCTCTCGGGGCGTGAGCCGTGTTCCGGGACCGAGCGCGCGCTCGCCCGCCGCCACGTCCGCGCCGGCGAGCATCACGCTGTCGCCCGGCGCGACCGAGGTCCGAACCAGCACCTCGTCGTTCTCTTCGTCGGTTTTCTCGACCATCACCATCGCATCCGCGCCCGGCGGCATCACCGCGCCGGTCGATATCTCGACGGCCTCGCCCTCGCCGACCTCGACGTCGGGCTCCTCGCCGGCGTGAACTGCCCCGACGATACCGAGGCGTGCGGGATCGGCCTCGTCCGCGCCGAACGTGTCCCGCGCCCGCAGGGCGTAGCCGTCCAACGACGCGCGGTCGAACCCGGGCACGTCGAGTCCGGCGTCGATCCGCTCGGCGAGGACGCGACCGCTCGCGTCGGTGAGCGGCACGGTCTCGGGGTCGGGGTCGAGGTCCAGCGAGTCGATGGCCTCGCGGGCGCGCTCCGGCGGCGCGAGGTCGCGGAACTCCTTGCGGTCGGTCACGCGAACCCCTCCAGGGTGAGCGTGACGTCGTCGAACGCGGGCACGCCGTGGGGACATCCGACGGGAGTCACGCCGACCACTCCCAGTCCTGCACGGCGACGGTTTCGCCCTCGGCCACGCCCTCGCGGTCGTCGGGGACCGCCACCCAGCCGTCGGCCCGCGCGACGCTCGACAGGACGCCCGCCCCGCTCGCGCGGGTGGGGACGGCGACGCGCTCGCCGTCCCGCGTTTCGAGTCTCACCCGGGCGAACGTCCGCGTCCCGGGTTCGCTCGGTATCTTCCGGTCGAGGCGGGCCTCGGTCGTCGGGTGCGGCGGGACGGCCGCGTTCTCGGACCACTTCATCGCCGGCCGGAGGAACTGTACGGCGTTGACGATACAGGCGACGGGGTAGCCCGGAAGCATCAGGACGGGCGTGTCCTCGACCACGCCGAGCGCGACGGGATGGCCCGGTTTCAGCGCGACGCCGTGAACCAGCACCTCGCCGATGTCGTCGACGACCGCCGGGATCAGGTCGCGCTCGCCGACGGAGGAGCCGCCGGTCGTGACGACGATGTCCTTCGTCAGGTCGCGCTGGACCGCCGCCCGGAGCGCCTCGCGGTCGTCGGTGACGACGTTCCGGTACTCCGCGTCGCCGCCCCAGCGCTCGACGTAGCGCGAGACGGTCAGCCCGTTCGTCTCGATCACCTCGCCCGGGGCGGGGTCGCGCTGGACGAGTTCCTCGCCGGTCGGGACCACGCCGACGGTCGGCCGGTCGTACACCTCGGTCTCGTCGACGCTGACGGACTTCAGCATCCCCAGGTCCGACGGGCGCAGGCGGTGTCCCGGCTCGTACAGCGTCATCCCCGCGTCGACGTCCTCGCCGACCGGCGCGACGTTCTCGCCCTCCGCGACGGCGTCGAACACCTCCAGGTCCCCGCCGACCGACTCGACGTCCTCGACCATCACCACGGCGTCCGCGCCCTCCGGGAGTTCGCTCCCGGTGTGGACCCGGACGGCCCGGTCCGGTCCGGGGTCGTCGCCCTCGCGGAGTATCTCGGGCGAGCGGTCGCTCGCGCCGAACGTGTCGGCCGCGCGGACGGCATAGCCGTCCATCGCCGCTCGGCGGTAGTGCGGCACCGGTCGCTCGGCGGTGACGGTCCCGGCGACGACGCGCCCGTCGGCCGCCGTCAGCGGGACTCGTTCGGTGCGGTCGACGCCCGCGACGGCGTCGCGGAGCGCCTCCCGCGCCGCGTCGACCCGGGTCCGGTCCTTGAACCCGGCCTCGCTGAGAGATTCGTCGCTCATGGCCCGACGTTCGGGCCGGCGGGCCAAAAAGGGACGACCCCGACTCCGCCGCAGTGGCCCCGGCGGTCGCGTCGGGAACCGACCGACTCCCGAGATGCGCCGATCGAGCGATCGGTTCGCACGACCGAGGTGCGGCGACCGGAGACCGTCGAAACGTGACGCCGTTAGCCAGTACTATCTGCCCTCGTCGCGTCGTACCGAGTATGGTCTCGTCTGACTCGTGGAACCGTATAACCGTGTTGCTCGTCGGGCTACTGGTGCTTTTCGCGCCCGCGCTGTTCGTCATCATCACGCTCGAGTTCCTCATCCTCACCGGGGAGGTCGCGCTCACCGAGATCTCCCTGCTCGAGTTCCTCGAACTGTACATCATCGACCTGATACTGCTCGTCGGGTTCGGATACGGCGTTTATCGGCTGACGCTGTGGGTGACCGACCGGCCGCTCCGCGAATCGGTCAACGAACTGAGGGCCGACGACGGCCCCGTCGACGAGCCCTCCGAGGACGCTCAACCCGACGACCGCCAGTGACCCCCTCGTCGACGGGGCGATCCGTGGACGGGATACGGCGGCCGTCCGGTCGGGAACCGGACGCGGGGGCGGACGTTCCCGATAGCGACTCGGTCGCGCCGCCGCGGCGTCGCGACCCCGAGCGCGACGGGACGGTGGGGTCCGAACCCGGTCCGGACTCACAGGGGTTCGCAGTCCATCGGTCCGCCTTCGGACCGGCGGACGGGGCGGCTCTCACGAGTCCACTCCCCGCTGGCTGCGGAGCCACTACGTCACTGTCCGGACGGCGTTGTTCGCCCATGGCCGACGGTGACGCCCCGAGCACCGACGGTATCGAGAGCCGGATACAGCAGGTCGGCCGCTTCTCTCGGTCCGTGAAAGCGGGACTGAGCGTGGTCGTCGCGGCGTTCCTCCTCGCTGTCGTCGGGCGGTTGCCCGACAACCTCGACTCGGTGTCGAGTGCGGTCGACGCCGTCCTCCCTCCGATGATACTCGTCGGGATGGGGCTGTTGCTGTTCGGCATCGGGACGCACCTCCACCTCATGCATCTGAACCTCATGAAGCAGCCGCGAAAGAGTCGTGGGGCGGGTCCGGGGGCGTCCGAAGACGGGCTGAAGCCGTAGCGGGATCGTCCGATCGCCGAAGAGCGCGCCCGGAGACGGCGACGAGTGCATCGGCGACGATCAGCCGCGACGCCAGAGCGCGACGACCCCGAGCGCGACGGCGACAGCCCCCGCGGCCACGCCGATGGGGGCGAGGGTGCTCAGCGGGTCGCCCTCGCCCGGGGCTTCGGCGGCCGCGGTCGCCTCGCTCGTCTCTTCGGTAGTCTCGTCGCTCGTGGTTTCGGTGTCCTCGTCGGTCCCGTTCGAGGCGTTCCCCTCGACCGGGTCCGCCGTCGCCTCGCAACCGCTCTCCAGCAGGGTCGCGCTCGCCGTGGTGTTCGTCACGTTCTCGTCCGGCGAGCCGACCAGCGCGTCGCGGTTCCCATCGCCGGTCGCGTCGACCGTCACCGCGACGCGGTAGCCCGCGTAGTCGCCGGGGTCCTCGCCGGCGAGGACCTCGACGGGGGCGCTCCCGTCGGCCGGGATGACCGTCGCCGCGCCGGCCTTCTCGTCGGCGTACGGGCTCCCGACGAGCAGGTCCGTCCGCCCGTCACAGGTCACGTCGCCGGCCGTCGCGTCCCACCCCGCGCGGTCGCCGGGCGCGCCGGCGTACGCCGGGTCCGCATCGGCCAGCGACCCGCTCTCCGGCGGGACGACGTAGACGGCTCCCGAGCTACTGCCGTTGGTGTCGGCCGTCGGCGCGCCGACCAGCACGCTCGCGGAGCCGTTCCCGCGGTGGACGCCGACCGTGTGGCCCGCCGAGTCACCGGGTTCCGCGCCGCGGAGCGTCACCGCCGCGTCGCCCAGCGAGCGGTCGCCCGCGTCGGTCGCCGGAACGGCGTACGCGGCACCGGCACCCGACTCGCCGGCGTCGCGCGCGCCGACGACGAGGTCGGGCGTGCCGTTCCCGTCGAGGTCGCCGGCCGCGACGTCCCACCCCGCTCGGTCGCCGGCGGCCTCCCCGCCGACTCTGAGGGCGGCGTCGTCGGTCGTCAGGTCGCCGGAGAGCGAGTCCGGCGAGAAGTAGTAGGCGGCCCCGGCGTCCTCGCCGCCCTCGCCGTCGGCGCGGGGGTCGCCGACGAGCAGGCCGTCGGCCCCCTCCTGCGGGACCGGCGCGACGGCGATGCCGAACTGCTCGCCGCCGTCGCCGCCGGCGATCACCGCGTCGGCGTCGCTCGGGCGGAGCGTCCCGGAGAGCTCCGGCCCGCCGTGGAAGACGTAGACGTACCCGTTGCTCCGGAGCGGCGCGCTGACGACCAGGTCGCCGTAGCCGTCGCCGTTCACGTCCGCGACGAACACGTCGTATCCCGTCCACTCGCCGCCGGCGGTGCCCTCGACCGTGACGTTCGCCGCCGAGATGTCGGTATCGCCCGCATCGACCGGGCCGAGCAACAGCGCGGCGGCCCCGGCGTTGTCCCCGGCCTCGTCGTCGAACGGGACGCCGACGACCGCGTCCGCGGTGCCGTCGCCGTTCACGTCGCCCGCCCCGACTGACTCGCCCGTGGAGGGACCGCCGCCGACCGTCGCGTGCGGCGCGAGCGGCGGGCCGTCGGTCCCGTTCCCGGTGACGGTCCGGTTCTCGTCGTCGGAACTGCCCCCCTCGGACGCGTCGTCGTCCTGCCGTTCGACCTCCCCGTCCGTCGCAGCGCTCTGGACGGTCGCCGGTCCGTGCTGTGTGCCCTCCGCCGCGACGAGCGCTCCGGTCACCGGGACCGCGGCGACGGCGAGCGCTATCGCTCCGACGAGGGCGACTGCCGAGCGTCGGGTCATCGGCTCGACAGTGGGGACGGGGCGACTTTGTTATCCAACGACAAATCCCCGGTTCGCGCGGTAGGTGCCTGTTACTCTCGGCGGCCGCGCGACCCAACGTTTATTTCGCGGCGTGAACGAGCGGAAGGCATGGCCTACGGTCTCTCTGTCCCCCTCGTGCTGGCCGCTCTCGTCGGGCTCGTCGCGGTCGCGTTCCTCGCGGACGGCGTCCGGCACGGCCGCCGCGCGTTCCGGGTGTACCGGAACGAGCCGGTCGACGTCGCGTCGGCGGCGAACGCGAGCGGCGTCGTCGAGGTCGAGGGGACCGTCGAACCCCACGAGGTGACGCTCGTCGCCCCGTTCTCGGGGGAGGCGTGCGTGGTCTGTCAGTACGAAGTCGAGGAGTACAGGTCGTCCGGGAAGTCGAGCCACTGGGAGACGATCCACTCCGGCGGCGGGCGGCGACCGTTCGTCCTCGCCGACGGCTCGGGCCGCCTGCTGGTCGAACCCGAGGGAGCGTCGCTGGCGCTGGACGAGGCGGCCGTGATACGGGTCGACGCCGGCGACCGTCCGCCCGAGCGGATCCGGCGCTCGAGCCGGTCCACGTCTACGGCGTCACTGAGTACCGGCGCTGGTCGGACGCCGGCGGCACCGTCAACGCCGTCCTCCGGGGCGATGGCGCGCCCTTCTTCCGGATCACCGACGGGAGCGAGCGCGAGGCGGTGCGACGGCTCGCGATGCCGGCCGCCTATCGGTTCGCCGCGGCGGTCGTCTGCGCCGCTGTCGCGGCGTACTCCGTACTCGCCCTGTGACCGCGGGGTTTTTCGCCCCGGAATCCCAACGCATACGTATGTCAGCGCTGCGTGACGCCTTGCGCGACCTGCCCGACGCCGTGTTCGCTGACCTCCTGGAGAGCGACGACGCCTACCTGCTCGTCGTCGACCTCCCGGGAGTGACCGCGGACACGGTAGACGTCGCCGTCGAAGGCTCCCAACTGCGGGTCGAGGCGCGGCGCGAGAAAGACCTCCCGACGGAGTTCCGCTACGTCACCGAGGACCGGTCCCTGTTCCTCGACGCGGAGCTTCCGCTCCCGCCGGACGCGACCGACGCCGGCGCGGACGCCACCGTGGACCGCGGCGTGCTCGAACTCCACCTGCCCAAGCGCGGGACGGAGGCCACCGGGACGACCATCGAGGTCTCCGAGGGCGCGTAGCGCGGGGTGGTGACGCTGGTCAACATCCGTGCGTACTGGCGGTTCTTCGTCGTCGTTCGGCAGTTCCTCCCGTTGCTCCTGGCGTACGCGCGGGACCGGCGGCGGTTCCTCGTCGTCGGCGGCCGCCGGCGGGTCGACGCGAAGACGCGTCGCCGGCGCGCCGACCGCCTGCTCGACTCGCTGCTGACGCTGGGACCGACGTTCATCAAACTCGGGCAGTTGCTGTCGACCCGGCCGGACATCCTCCCGCCGGAGTACATCGACGTGCTCTCGCAGTTACAGGACGAAGTGCCGCCGGCCGACTGGTCGGCCGCCCGCGAGGTCGTCGAGGCCGAACTCGGGCCGGTCGACGAGGCGTTCGACGACTTCGACCCCGACCCCATCAGCGGTGCCAGCCTCGGGCAGGTGTACACCGCGGCGGTCGACGGCGACGAGGTCGCCGTGAAGGTGCGCCGCCCGAACATCGAACCGCTCGTGGAGTCGGACCTGCGCGTGATCCGCTGGTCGCTCCCGATCCTGCTGACGTTCATCGACGACTCCCGGTCGTTCTCGCTGGAGAACCTCGCCGACGAGTTCGCGAAGACGATCCGCGAGGAGATGGACTACGAGCGCGAGGCCGAGATGCTCCGGGAGATCCGCGAGAGCTTCTCGGGCGACGACACCGTTGTCATCCCGCCGGTCGTCGAGGACCGCTCCGGCCCCCGCGTGCTGACGATGGAGTACACGCCGGGGACGAAGATCAACGACCTGGAGGCGCTGGAGGCGAGAGAGATCGACCGCACGCGGCTCGCGGAGAACCTCCAGCGGGCCTACCTCCGGATGATCATCGAGGACGGCGTCTTCCACGCCGACCCCCACCCGGGCAACCTCGCGGTCACCGACGAGGGGCGCATCATCTTCTACGACTTCGGGATGAGCGGCCGGGTCGACGAGTTCCTCCAGGACAGGATCGTCGACTTCTACGTCGCCGTCGCCAACCAGGACACCGACGCCATCCTCGACGCGCTCGTCGAGATGGGGACGCTCTCGCCGGAGGCCGACCGGCAGGTGATGGGCGAGGTGATGGAACTCGCCATCCAGGACGTCCGGGGCGAGGACATCGAGCAGTACCGCGTCCAGCAGATCGTCGGCCAGATCGAGGACTCGATCTACGAGTTCCCGTTCCGCCTGCCGAAGAACCTCGCGCTCGTACTGCGGGTCGCGACGGTGGTCGAGGGCGTCTGCGTGACGCTCGACCCCGAGTTCGACTTCATCACCATCGCGACGGACTACCTCACCGAGCAGGGCTACCGCGAGGAGAGCATCAGACAGTACATAGACGAGGCCGGCGATCAGGTGCAGGAGTCCGCGCTCGCGACGGTTCGCACGCCGCCGAAACTGGAGAGCGCGCTCGACCGCATCGACCGCGAGAACTTCCACCTGCGGGCGGAGATCGAGGACTCGAACGACGTGTTCGACACGCTGGCGAAGCGGATCGTCTACGGCCTCCTGCTCACCGCCGGCGTCCTCTCGACGGCAGTGCTCTACTCGTTCGCCACGGTCAGGTCGACCGCGGTCGCCGCCGCCTTCTCGTTCGGCGTCGCGGTCCTGCTGTACCGCTCGCTCCGCGAGCGCAAGGGGATCCGCGCGAAGCCCCAGTTCACCCGCCAGAACCTGAAGGAGCGACGGCGGCGCGAGAGCGACTGATACGGGCCACGGCGACCGATACCCGTGGGTCCGCGCCGGTCTCCGGATCGGGTCCCGGCGGTCCGAGACCCCCGCCGGTTTTGTCGCTGCCGCCGTGTTCGGGCGCATGGAGATCGCAGAGTTCGGACTGGAGCGCTGGTTCGCGGAGCACGAGCACGAGGCGGACGTCATGCTGGCCGAGAGCGGCATCCGCAGTCTGGACGCCGACCGGTTCGATACGGACCCCGGCGAACTGGGCTACGTCATCCCGACGAACGGCGACCCCGAGTTCCGCGCCGAGATCGCGGAGCGCTACGGCCGAGACGCCGACGAGGTGCTGTTCACCTGCGGCGCACAGGAGGCGAACTTCCTCACCTTCCTCTCCCTGCTCGACGAGGGCGGCCACGCGGTCGTCGTGACGCCGACGTATCAGGCGCTCACCGCCGTGCCCGACGCCGTCGGCGAGGTGACCGAGGTGCCGCTGTCGCCGCCGGACTGGGAACTCGACGTCGACGCGGTCGCCGACGCCGTCCGCCCGGAGACGGACGTGGTCGTCGTCAACAACCCGAACAACCCGACCGGGCGCTACCACCCCGAGGAGACGGTCCGGACGCTGTACGACCTCGCCGAGGACGCGGACGCATACCTGCTCTGCGACGAGGTGTACCGCCTGCTCGCCGAGGACCCGCTTCCCCCGGTCGCCAGCATGGGGCCGCGGGGGATCAGCACGGCGAGCGCGACGAAGGCCCACGGCCTCGCCGGCCTGCGCTTCGGGTGGGCCGTCCTCCCCGAGGAACTGGTCGAGACGGCCTGGAACTGGAAGGATTACACCACCATCTCCCCCTCTATCTTCGGCCAGCACGTCGCGAGGCAGGCGCTCGGGGAGCAGGAGGACGGGATACTGGGGGAGAACCGCGAGCACGCCCGGCACAACCACGACCGGGTGCGCGCGTTCCTCGACGAGCACGGCCTCGACTGGAACGACCCGGTCGGCGTCAACGGGTTCGTGACGGTCCCCGACGGGTTCGCGGACGCGCGGGAGTTCTGCACCGCCGTCGTCGAGGAGGAGAGCGTCGTCCTCGCGCCCGGCGACCTGTTCGGCCACCCGGACCGCTTCCGGATCGGGTTCGGCCTCCCCGCCGACGAACTGGCGGAGGGGCTGGAGCGGGTGGGACGCGTCGTCGAGCGCCGCGCCTGATCCGGGGTTCCGGCCGCGCCCTCCGCCGGGTCCCAGTTAGAGCGCTGTCCGCCGCGAACGGCCCCGAGAGACGGCGACGTGCGCGTCCTTTCTGATCGATCCCGGGAAGCGAAAATAGTAAGGTACTAGCGTGATATACCGGCACGTTACATGTCGATAGAGATCGATCCTTCGTACGAGGAACCGGACGTCGACGGGCTCGACATCGCACCGGACAACGGATGGGACGCGCTGTACGCCGACGGTGAGTGGGTTTCTGCCGGCGACCGCGACGCGATCGAGGTCGAGAACCCCGCGACGCGGGCGACCCTGACGACGGTCCCGTCCGCCACCGAGGACGACGTGGACGAGGCCTACGCGGTCGCGGCCGACGCACAAGAGGAGTGGGCCGAGCGCCCGCCGCAGGAGCGCGCCGCGGTCGTGACGCGGGTGGGCGACCTGATCGACGAGTACGCCGGCGACCTCGCGACGCTGTTCGCCGTCGAGTGCGGCGGCGTAGGTCTGAAAGCCGGCTTCGAGACCGAACTCGCGCAGAACACGATAGAGGTCGGCGGCAGCCTCGCGATGCGCAGGACCGGGAACATCAAGGAGTCAGTGACGCCGGGCAAGGAGAACATGGTCGTGCGCGAACCGGCCGGGGTCGTCGGCGTCATCACACCGTGGAACTTCCCGCTGTATCTCACCAGCCGGGTCGTCGCGCCCGCCATCGCGCTCGGCAACAGCGTGGTGCTCAAGCCCGACGAGAACACCCCGATCACGGGCGGACTCGCGCTCGCAGCGCTGTTCGAGGAGGCCGGTCTCCCGCCGGGCGTGCTGAACGTCGTCCCCGGCTACGGCCACGAGATCGGCGACCACTTCTCCGGGCACCCGGTCCCGTCGGTGATGTCGTTCACCGGGTCCTCCGAGGTCGGTCGCCGCGTTGGCCAGCGCGCCGTCGGTCAGTTCACCGACCCTGCGCTCGAACTCGGCGGCAACAACGCCCACATCGTGCTGTCCGACGCCGACCTGGAACGAGCGGTCGACGCCGGCGCGTTCGGGTCGTTCACCCACCAGGGACAGGAGTGCATCTCGATCAACCGCCACCTCGTCCACGAGTCGCTGTACGACGACTACGTCGCGGCGCTGGCCGACCGTGCCGAGGGACTCCCCATCGGCGACCCGCGGGAGGAGGGCGCTCTCGTCGGCCCAGTCATCAACGAGTCCCAGCGCGACAAGATCGTCCGGTTCGTCGAGGAGTCGGTCGAGCGTGGCGCGACCGTCGAGGCCGGCGGGGACCACGAGGGACTGTTCATCGAACCGACGGTGCTTTCGGGCATGACCAACGACATGCCGGCGGCCTGCAACGAGCACTTCGGCCCGGTCGCGCCGGTCATCCCGTTCGAGAGCGACGAGGAGGCCGTCCGGATCGCGAACGACACCGAGTACGGCCTCTCCGGGTCGGTGCAGTCGACGGACGTTGCGCGGGCGCGTGACGTGGCCGACGGGATGGAGACGGGCATGGTCCACATCAATGACCAGTCGCTGAACGACGAACCCCACGTCGCGTTCGGCGGCGTCGGCGCTTCCGGTATCGGTCGGTACAACGACGAGCAGATCCTCGACACGCTGACGACGCTGAAACTGATCTCTATCCAGCGGGAGCCTCGGGAGTACCCCTACTGACGCGGAGGCGGCGCGTTTCGAGTCGGCGTTCGAACGGGACGACCGGCGGTCTCTCCGTTCAGATCCACTCGACGTGGAACGTACAGCGCTTTCCGCCGTCCGCGCGGCACTCGTCGCCGATCTCCTCGACGTCCACGAAACTGTCCGTGAAGTTCTCGGCGACACCCCGGATCAGCCCCTGGTCGAACTCGCAGGGGTAGGGGTTCTCACAGACCATCTGGCCCTCCTTCTCTCCGGTTTTCTCGAACTCGTAGGTGCCGATCTCCGTGCCCCGGTGGTTGTGCTGGTACGCCTGATGGACCGACCGCAGGGCCTCCTCCGCCCCCTCGATGTCCGGCGGGAACTCGACGTGTTCCGGGATGTGCCGACCCATGTTCCGCATGCTGCTCTCGCCGTAGTCTTCCCGCATGTCGAAAAGCATCGCGAGCGGGACCTTGAGCGGGTACCACTCGTCCGGGTCGAGTTCCTCGACGCCGTAGTTCGCGAGCTTGTGCTTGGTCTGTTTCCCCATGAACTCCGTGATGGACTCGCTCGCCGCGACGTACGACATCGGACTCCGCCCAACCACTTCGGACCCGTCGAGGTCCCCGTCGAACCCGGTCCGGTCGTCGACGGTCGGAACATCGATGTGGTTCGCGTCCTCCTCGTCGCCGAGTCCGACGAAGCGTTTTATCGTCTCGCTAGCGCCTGAGATCGAGTGGCCGAAGACCATTGTGGTAAGGAAAACACAGAAGGACTACAAATGGTTTGTGGCTCGACATACTTTCGGGACTGATTCGTCGACGTGTCTTCGTTCGGGCGCTTCAGTCCCCCCGCAGACGGTCTCTCTCGTCTCCCGAACGGAAACGAACGGTGAACGTCTCTTCTAGTGACGGAGATACGGCTGCCGAACGGCGACCGAAGCCGGACGTGGATGCGGTCTTTCTTCCGAGAGGACACCGAACCGGGCTATCGTCCCGTCTCTCTCGAACGGAGGCGGTCCTCTCCAACGCGTTCGGCGGTTGTGGCCCCGCTAACGACCGTAGCTCGGCGCTACGCGGTTCCAAATCGTTTATACTCTTACGTTGTTTAAACCGCCCTATGGCGAAACAGCAGAACGAAGTCCGCGACCTTCAGGAAGGCAACTACGTGATGGTCGACGACACGCCGTGCCAGATCAACTCCTACAGCACGGCGAAGCCGGGTAAGCACGGCAGCGCCAAGGCCCGCATCGAGGCCGAGGGCGTCTTCGACGGCAAGAAGCGGTCGCTGTCCCAGCCGGTCGACGCGAAGGTGTGGGTCCCCATCATCGAGCGGAAGCAGGGGCAGGTCGTCAGCGTCGAGTCCAGCACCGTCGCGCAGGTGATGGACCTCGAAACGTACGAGACGATCACCATCTCCACGCCGGAGGACGCCGACCTCTCGCCCGACGACGACATCGAGTACTTGGAGATGGAGGAGCAGCGGAAGATCATATAATGCTTCCCGGGGCGACCGCCGACCGCGACGACGCGTCGTACGTGGTCGTCGGAGCCCCGCTCGACGTCTCGACGACGTTCCAGCCGGGCGCACGCTTCGGCCCGGACCGCGTGCGTCGCTTCGCGGAAACGTACGACGACTTCGACCGTCGAACCGACCTCCGTTTCTCGGAACTCCCAGTGCACGACCGCGGCGACGTCCGCGCGTGGGACGACGCCGCCGAGTACCTGGAGTACCTCGAAGGCGTCGTCACCGACGTCGTATGGGACGACGCCGTTCCCCTCCTTATCGGCGGCGAGCACACCGTCTCCGTCGCCGGCGTCCGCGCCGTCGACCCGGACGCGGTGGTCGTGCTCGACGCCCACCTCGACCTGCGCGAGGACTACGACGGGAACGAGTTGAGCCACGCGACCGCCACCCGCCACGCGCTCGACGTGGCCGACGAGGCAGTGATCCTCGGCGCGCGAACCGGGAGCGAGGCGGAGTGGGAGCGGGCCGCCGAGGACGACGTTACCGTCGTGCCGCCGGCGGAAGTAACCGACTGGTCGCCCGACTTCGACGGGGGATCCGTCTACCTGAGCGTCGACGTGGACGCCGCCGACCCCGGCTACGCGCCGGGGACGGGGACGATGGAGCCGTTCGGCCTCCGCCCGCGGGAGATGCGCGACGCCGTGCGCGCCGTTGCGCCCCACGCCGACGGCTTCGACGCGGTCGAGGTCAACGACCGCGACGACGGGCAGGCCGCCGCGCTGGCCGGCAAACTCCTCCGCGAGTTCGTCCTCGAACACGCCCGCTCGACCGGCGACGAGCGGTAGTGGGGTTTTTATCTCGCCGCGGCGAGGATCCGTAGCATGCCCCTCTCGTCGTGTTACTTCTGTGGCACCGCGATCGAGGAACCGCTCTCGGAGTATCCGGTCGTCCCGGACGCGCTCGGCCCCGCGCCCGGCGGTCAGCAGACCGTCGTCCTCTGTCCGGCCTGCCACCGGAAGCTGTCGACGATCACGGACCGCGTCGTCGCGGCCGTCGACGACCGCCAGCGGACGCTGGACGAGGCGAGCGCCGGCGGACCGGGCGCGGACGCGAGCGACGCCCACGAGTCCGGCGACGCCGGAGCGGACGCGGACGGATCGGCACCCAGCGAGTCGAACGCCGTCGACCGACCGTCGGTCGACGAGAGCACCGCCGAGAGCCTGCTGGAAACGGGACCCTCACAACGCGGGCCGGACGACCGCTCGTCGGACGAGGACGGTATCGTCGTCACCGACTCCTCCGGGGGGACCGGCGACGGGAGCGACCCCGCGCCGGAGTCCGACGAGTCGGCCCCGGCCGAGAGCGTCGCCGACCCGGCCGCGGGCGTCGACGGGTCCGGCGCGACCGCCGGCGGTATCGGCGAGGACGGCCCGCCGCAGGCCACGTACAACCGAGTCGTGCGCCTGCTCCAGAACCGCGAGTTCCCCGTCGAGCGCGACGAGATCGCGACCGTCGCGATGAACGCCTACGAGATCCCGCCGGAGGACTTCGACGCCGTCATCGAGACGGCCGTCGACCGCGGCCTGTTAGTGGAGGAAGGCGGGTACCTGCAGCGCGCGGACTAAACGGTCGGGAGTCGGCCGCGGGCGGCCGGAGAGCGCAACGCCTACGGCCGCCCCTCGGGTACGTCCGCTATGGACCTGAGCGAGTTCTGCGACCGGTTCGACGAGCGACTGCGCGTCGAGGACTACGCCGACGTGGACGCCGCGGCGAACGGCCTCCAAGTCGGTCCGGACGTGACGACCGTCGAGCGCGCCGTCTTCGCGGTCGACGCCGCCGTCGGGACGATCGAGGAGGCGGTCGAAGCCGGCGGCGACGTGCTCGTCACGCACCACGGCGTCTCGTGGGGCGGGTTCGACCGCGTCACCGGCCGCAAGTACGACCGCATCGCGCCGCTCGTCGAGAACGACCTCGCGCTGTACGCCGTCCACCTGCCGCTCGACGGCCACGTCGAACTCGGTAACGCCGCGGGTGTGGCCGACGTGCTCGACCTGACCGACCGCGAGCGCTTCGCCGAGGTCGGTGCGGAGCACGTCGGCCTCCGCGGGCGGGCGTCCGAGCCGTTCACCGCCGACGCCCTGCGCGAGCGACTGGGCGACGCGCTCGACACCGGCGGACGTGACGTGCAGGTGCTCGACTTCGGGCCCGACCGGATCGAGGACGTCGCGGTGGTCACCGGGAGCGGCACGGACTGGCTGGACGAGGCCGGCGGGAAGGGCGTCGACGCGCTGGTGACCGGCGAGGGCAAGCAGAAGGCGTATCACCGGGCGCGGGAGGCCGGGATCACCGTCGCCCTCGCGGGTCACTACGCCACGGAGACCTTCGGCGTCCGGTCGCTCCGGTCGGTCGCTGAGGAGTGGGGGTTAGAGACGGCGTACGTCGACCACCCGACCGGGCTCTAAGCCGTCGGTTCGGCCCCTCTTTCGGCGGCGTCGGCGACGACCTCGCCGCGGCCTCGCACGGTGACGGCGTACCCCTCGTACTCCAACGAGACGGCGGTCGGAGCGTCGCCCGAGCGGTCGAACAGGGCGTCGAGCGCCTGGTAGGGTCGTAGAGCGGGTCGAAGTCCCGCGGTCGGGCGTCCGCCGCCTCCGACCGCTCGGACCACCGCGGCGCTGACCCGTGCTTTCGGGGTCGAACTCGTCGGTGAGAACCTGCCTGTCGGTGCCTTGATCACGGTGCGTGGGGTTACGCACGTGTCGGGCGAGACGCCCCGGGTTAAACCGTTATTCTCCCCCGGGTATCGCTCCGCCGTCTCCGGGTTCAGGTACGTATCGATCGGCTTTCGCCGTCCCGGTCGGAGGTGCTCGTGGAACGCGGGACCGGAGACGCCGAGCGACGCCGCGGTCTCCTCGCGCCGTCTCTCCAGGGTCCGCGTCGTCTCCCGGCGCTTCCCGTTGTAGACGCCGCTCATCGTCGCGGCGATCCCGCCTCGGACGCCGGTGTACGCGACGATCACGTGGTTTGTGCGTCCCCTGTAACGACTGGAACCCCACCGCCCGGGCACCGACCGGCGAAACGGCGAGAGCACTGGGTAGCGTCCACTGGCCCGGCCGAACCGGGTCGCCGCCGAAGGGATCGCTTCCGGCCGCCACCGCGACGCCGACCGCCATCAGGACGACCGTCACCGCTAGCGGCAACGTGTTCACGAAGAGCGTCAGCACGAGCGGACCCTTAGTCGGTAGTCCGCGTAGGAGTCGGACGTCCCGACCGCTGCGACGAGGGCGCTGCCGAACGTGGTCGCGGTCCCGACCGCGAGGCGATTTCGGTCCCAGTACATCGGAACCCGTATCGCCGGTGAAACGGCAGAGCCTTCGCGCTCTCGGGAAGGCCGAGTACTGGCCGGTCGCCGGCAGTGATCGGGGCGTTCAAACCGCTGGCCCGCGCAGCCTACGGTATGACCGAGGACCACGCTCCGGCGGACGGCGAGCAGGAACGCGAGACGTTCTCGCACGACCCCGTCGGCCACGCGGAGGCGCGCGCCGGGATGACCGTCGACGAACTGGTCGACGAGTACGGCCGCGCCGGCATCGGCGCGACCGCCCTGCACGAGGCGGTCGACGTGTACGCCGAGATGATCGGCGACGACGACGTGACCGACTTCTTCGGCCTCGCCGGCGCGATGGTGCCGACCGGGATGCGCCGCATCGTCGCCGACCTGATTCGGGACGGGCATATCGACGCCCTGGTGACGACCGGCGCGAACCTCACCCACGACGCCATCGAGGCGGCCGGCGGCAAGCACCACCACGGGCACGAACACGACCCGGACCCCGAGGTGTCCCTGCGGGACCACGACGAGCGGTTGCGCGACGAGGGCGTCGACCGCATCTACAACGTCTACCTCCCGCAGGAGCACTTCGCGCTGTTCGAGGACCACCTCCGCTCCCGCGTGTTTCCCGAGTGCGAAGGGACGGTGAGCATTCGGGAACTCACGGCCGAACTCGGCCGAGCGAACGCCGAAGTCAACGCCGCCGAGGACGTCGACGAGGGGCCGGGGATCGCCGCCGCGGCGCACGAGCACGACGTGCCGGTCTACTGCCCGGCGGTTCAGGACTCCGTGCTCGGGCTGCAGGCGTGGATGTACTCCCGGACCAACGACTTCTCGCTCGACGCGCTCGCGGACATGACGCCGCTGACGGACCTCGCGTTCGACGCCGAGAAGGCCGGCGCGATGGTCGTCGGCGGCGGCGTCCCCAAGAACTTCGTCCTCCAGACGATGCTGGTCGCCCCGGGGGCGTACGACTACGCCGTCCAGTTGACGATGGACTCGCCGAACACCGGCGGCCTCTCCGGCGCGACCCTCGACGAGGCGCGCTCGTGGGGGAAGATCGAGAAGGCCGGCCGCAACGCCAGCGTCTACGCCGACGCGACGATCACGCTCCCGCTGGTCGTCGCCGCCGCCCGCGAGCGGGTCGGCGAATAGTCCGACGGCTCCGACGGGACCGGCCGGTCCTCCGACCTGTTTCGCGGCGGAACCCTTCACCTCGCTCATGCGGACACCTATCACGATCGACGGCGTACAGCGGGTATGGCTCAGGACGAACTCGACGCGGACGTGTCGCCGTTCGACGAGGACATCGACGGGGACACGCTCGTCGGCGACGAGGAGGCCGTACTGAAACGGATGCGGACGGTGAGCACGCTCCTCGACGACGCTATCCGCGTCCCGGGGACGGAGTTCCGCGTGGGGATCGACCCCGTCGTCGGCATCCTGCCGGTCGTCGGGGACTCGGTGATGTCGGTGGTCTCGATGTACATCGTCCTCGAAGCGGCGAACCTCGGCGTCCCGATGTCGACCGTCGCGCGGATGCTCGTGAACATCGCCGTCGACGCCGTCGCCGGCTCTATCCCGGTGTTCGGCACGCTGTTCGACGCGGGGTGGAAGGCCAACAAGCGGAACATGAAACTGGTCGAACAGTACGTCGACGGGATGTAGGGGAGCGGCGCGGTCCCACTCAGTAGTCGGCTCGCACCCGACCCCAGTCCAGTCGCAGGTAGTGGTACAGCGTCCCGGTCAGCCCTGCGGTGGCGACCCTTCGGCCGGAGCTCTCGACCAGCACTCCCGGGCAGTATCCCGTCTCAGCGGTCCGGCCCAGCCGGCGGCTGAACGCGGTGTCCTCGTTCGGCACGTCCGGGAACCCGCCCGCCGCGCGGTACGTCTCGGCGCGGACGAAGAAGTTGAACCCCGGCAGTATCGGCCGATCGAGCCGCGGGAACAGGTGGTTTATCATCCACTCCATCAGCTTCGCCCGCCGCGGTCCCGTCATCCGGCAGCGCGAGGAGGCGGCGTCCAGTCCCTCGCGCTCGACGTGAGCGAGCATCGCGTCGAGGTACGCCGAGTCCAGCGCGGTGTCGGCGTCGACGAACGCAAGCCAGTCCCCGCAGGCGTGCTCGGCCCCGAGGTGGCGCGCGTCGCCGATCCCCCGGCCCGCCTGCCGGTAGACCCGAGCGCCGTGCTCGCGGGCGATCTCGGCCGTCCCGTCGCACCGCCCGCCGACCACGACGACCGTCTCGTACTCGCGGTCGGTCGCCTGGTCGCGAACGCTCGACAGCGTCGACGAGAGGTACGTCGTTTCCTCCTGCGCCGGCACGACGAAACTCACCGCCGGGTCGCGGTCTCCGGGCATCGATCGGAACTCCTACGGTGCCGCTGTTAGGTCTTGTGCCGAGACTCTTGGGCCGCCGTTACGCCGTCCGGTAAGCGTCATACGAACACGACGGATCATTGCATACTGGCGAGAAAGGAGAGACACGATGAAACCGGTCGTACCCGTACGCGCCTGATCCTCCCGACGACGACCAGCCTCATGACCGTTCCGCGCCGCCGCTTCCGCTCGATGCACACCCGGACGACACCGATCCGACACCAGTATCGACGCCGAACCGACGCCACAGTCCGACACGTCGCGGACGGCCCGCGAGCGCCCCGCCAGCGCCGACGCTCCGGCGGCGTTCTCGCCGTTCTCCGAGTCCGGCTCCCGAACGCGTTCGACGACGAGAACCAGTCGATGCCGGGCTCGCGGGACTGAACGGAACCGTCTTCACGCCGTCCGCCGTATCTCCGCTCGGCCGATGACGAGGGGACCGTCCCGAGCCGGCTGGCACCCGGCGACGACGAGCCCTATGAGTGCCGAGGCCAGCTCTCTATCCATAGGTTTGCGAGGAGAAGTACAGGGACGCCGGGAGATCGCGTCTGCTGCGTTCTCCGAGCAGGCGACGTGATCGGCACACTATTCCCGCAAGAGGCGCTTCCGGCGAGACGTCCTCAGGCCTCGTGGAGCGTCACCTCGACGTCGCCGTCGTGGACCGCTGTGGTCATCATCGTCGCTTCCTCCGCTGGACCGGCGGCGGTCGCGGAGCCTGGATTGAGTACGCGGACGCCCTCGTGGACCTCGTCCTCAACCTCGTGGCTGTGACCGGCGACGCCCACCACCGGGTCCTCCGCGCGGGCGTTGGCCACGTCCGCGACGGCGTCCAGCCAGTCGTCGCGCTGCTTGACGATGCCCTCGGCGGCGTGGTACAGTGCGCGCTCGACGGGGTTGACTTCCCCGTGATGGACGACGAACGTGACGTCACCGACTTCGACGTGGTCGGCGTCGGCGACCAGATCAGCGAACTCGTCCGGGAGAGCGTCTGCCTGGCCGGGGACGTGCATGTCCGAGAGGATGGCTACCTGCATGTGAAAAACCCTCCCGAGAAACGACAGTAAAGCTATCGGTCGGCGGGAACGCGGTCGGGAACGGACGTGCAACGAACCATCGAACAGCGGTTTCCGCCGGGTAGGCAGACACGGATTTACGAACACTGCCGAGCGGTCACACGATATGGCCGCTGAGATTTCCGACCGGGTTCGAGAAATCGCCGAGGCTCGCGGCCTTCCGGGGTCCGAGGTGTTCGAACGAGCGCTCGAACGCGGTCTCGAAGACCTGTGGGAAGACCTCATACTCGCACGGTACTTCGACGGAGAACTCGACCGCGAGGAAGCCATCGAACAGGTCGGTCGAACGAAAGTCGAGCGCGCGGAGCGAGAGCGTGAGGTCGTCAAGGAAGACATCGACTGGGGACTGAACGTGTGACGCTTACGGCTGTCTCGGACGCGGGACCGCTCGTTCACCTCGCCGAAATCGAATCGCTCGGACTACTGTCAGCGTTCGATACGCTCCTGACCCCGGCGACTGTTTACGAGGCAATCGAGAGAGGTGGCGTTCCTGACGGGCTCTCCTACGAACCCGTTGAAGCGGACGAGGAGAAGGTCGAATCCGAAGAACCGGACGCAGCTAGAGAGCCGTAGGTGAACGAACCACGGATACGGTCGACCGTCGCCCCGACCGGTCTCGTTCCGGCCGCGTCGGTCGCTACTGCCGGAGACCGAAGCGGTTTTGCACCGTCCCCGACGACGTTTCACGTATGGATGGCGGCGGAGACGGCGAGATGACCCTCGCGTTCGAACTCGCGGCACTGCAGGAACTGACGAGCCCGTCGGCCGTGTTCGACGGCGCGCGCCGGTGGAGCAAGTACGTCGGCGTCGTCTCGGACAAGCCGACCTACGTGGTGACCAACTTCACACGGAAAGAGCGGATCAGGCAGGACTTCTTCTCCGGCCCGCGCGGGAAGGCCGAGAGCCTGGCGAGCGTGAAAGAGCAGTTCGACACCGACAGACACGTGTTCATCGGCACGACCGACGAGGACGAGGAACTCGCCGACGAGGTCGAGTGGGAGTTCCTCGCGATAGAGGCGGCTGCCGAGGCCGCCGAGTGGGACCTCGGGGACGCGGAGGACGAAGACGAGGACGACGAGTACGAGCGCGACGACTGGCCCTGAGATGAACGTCGCCGAGGCGCTCCGGACCGGGTACGAACGGACGGCCTCGCGCACGGGCGTCGCACTCGTCGCGGTCACCTTTCTCGTTCAGACCGCGAACACCGTGGCGCTTCAGAGCCAACCGCCGGAGGCGTTTACCGTGCTTCGGGAGCGGTACCCGGAACTCGCGCCGGAGCCCGGCGGGCCGTTCTCGCTCCCGCTGTCGGCGGGCGGCGCGGCGGCCCTGTCGCTTTTCGCGACCGTCGCGACGACCGCCGTGTTCGTCGTCGCGTTCCGCGCGCTCTCGGACGACGGGATCCCATCGCCCGGGAGGGTCACCCGCAACGTCGGTCGGGCGACCCTGCACGGCCTCGTCGGCTACCTCCTCCTTCTCGTGCTGGTGGGCGCGGGGCTGGCGCTGTTCGTCCTCCCGGGCGTGTTCGTCCTCGTCTCGTTCGCCTTCTTCGCCGGGTTCGTCGCGCTGGAGGACGAGGGGGTCGTCGGCGCGTACCGCCGTTCGTGGGCTCTCACCAGCGGGCGACGACTCGGTGTCACGCTCCTGTTCGGGGCGCTGTCGCTCGTGGTCGTCCTCGTCACGCTCGTCGCGGGAGCCTCCCTCTCGTTCGTGTTCGAGGTGAGCGAGACGCTCGCGTATCTCGTCGACGCCGTCGTCAGCGCCCTGACCTTCGTCTACGCGGTCGCCGTCCTCGCGGTCGGGTTCGAGCAGCTGCGGAACGGCGAGGAAGGCGACGACGAGTTCACCGATATCGACGACGAACTGCTACCCTGACGACGCTTCCCCTGTCCGTTTTTTACTCCCGGCCGCGTTCGTTACCCCATGGCACCGGAAACGGAAGTGGACGTCGAGGTAGAGGTGGAAGTCGACAGTGACGAACTGGAGGTCGAGGTCGGCGAGACGACCGAGGCAGAGGCCGAACTGGAGACCGACGGCCTGGAGATCGAGGTCGAGGTCGAGGTGGAGATGGAGGACGAAGCGGGAAACAGTGACGCCGACGAGCCGGAGACGCCCGAGAACGACGGCGACGTCGGCGGCGACGAGAAATAAAAAACGGCGAGACGGTCGGCGACGACGACCCCGAGGAGGAGGGCGCTCCCGACGAGGTAGTCGAGTCGGATGCCGGCGGCGGGGTCGAGAGCGGCGAGGCCGAAGGAAACGAGTCCGGCGGCGAGGCGAGCGAGGAGCAGGCGAGTCGGGGCGCTTTTACCCCTGAACGACCAATCGGCGGTCATGGCAGAACCGCGCGTGCCGGGCGAATCCGGGGGCGAGTTGACGCTCCCGTGCGAGGAGACGATCCGCGTCGCCGACCTCGACATGGGGCTGCGGGAGTTCGACTGCGCGTGCGGGGCGACCCACGCCGTCGTGATGGACATCCATCCGCCGTCGCGCTTCTTCCCCGAGTTCCTCGTCGACGTCCTCCGGGAGACGATAGAGACGGAGGACGACCTCGGTGAGTTCGGGACGACCCACCTCATGGGGGTCGTCATGGAGGAGTTCCCCGGGGAGGTCGTCAACGAGGACGTCTCGGAGAACGGCAACGTCGGCTACTCGCTGGTGTGGGTCACCGACTTCGGGTCCCGCCGACTCCATGAGGTCGCCGTCGAACTCGTCGTCGAACTGATGGAACACGCGATCAGTCACGCCGAGGACGACTCGGCGATGACGGAGTTCGAGGAGCAGATGCTCGACTTCGACGTCGCGGAGTTCGTCGATCAGTACCGTGCGCGCCGGGACTTCGACGACGAGCGCGACACGCCCGCGTAACCGTCCGTCGCTCGTGTCAGACACCTGTCTGACTATCTTTTATTGTAATCGCCGTGTTGTGTTCTTCCATGCGATCGCACCGGGAGGAACGAGAACACGTCCGCGAGGTGCTCGCGGAGGTCGATCCGGACGAACCGCTGACGGCGAGCGAGATCCGCGACGTGCTGGCGGAACACGGCGTCGACATCGAGAGTTCGCACCGCGTCGCGACGATGCTGGGGCGCTGGGCGGAGGACGGCGGCGTCGACGTGATCCGCGAGCAGCCGTACCGGTATCGCTTCTCGGACGGGACGTAGGGGTCGCCGTTTCCCGGTCTGACGGCGACCGCCGCTCGGCCCCGTGCTAACTTTTATTGTGTAACTATGTCGATTGCTTCGCATGGAATACTGTCCCGAGTGCGGCACCCGGGTTCGACCGGACGTGACGTACTGTCACGGGTGCGGGAAGGACCTCCGAGAGCACCGCGAGTGGGCGGCGTCGGCAGAGGTCGACGCGGACGACGCCGCGACCGCGGGACCGGGCGTCGCTCCCGACGACCCGGGGGCGCGGACGGACCGGTCGACCGCGGACGAGGCTGACGGCGGCGCAGGGGACGGGACAGACGCCGAGCGCGGGACCGAACGCGACCGGGACCGCCGGACCGGCCCGCGAGCGGGGGACCGGTCGGGCCGACCGGAGACGGCGACGACTCGGAACGCGGGCGGCCGGCGAGAACACGGAACCGGGCGACAGGCCGGGTCCCGGAGCGACGGGGCGTCGGCCGCGGCGCGACCGGGCCGGTCGGACCGAGGACGGGCCGGCCCCGGCGATCGGTCGGGACCCGGCGACGAGCGTCCGGTGGCCGCGGGCGAACGCGCACGGACTCCCGCGACTGAGACCGTCGCCGACCGGGGACCGACGCTCACCGACCGGGCCGCCGCGCTCCCGCTGCAGCGAAGCGCCGGGGTCGGTGCGGGCCTCGCCGTCGTCTCCTATCTGGCGACGTATCTCGCCTTCGCGGTCGACGCGCTGGTGGTCCACGGCGGCGACCACTCGCTCGGTCCGACGAACCTCCTCCCGCTCACGGACGTGGCAGCGGGGAGCTCCCAGCAGATGTGGGAACTCGTCGCGTGGCTGTTCTACGCCGGACACGACGTCCCGATCGAGCGGCCCGCCACCGGGGGGAGCGAGGTCGTCGACGTGCTCGCGGCGGGGTACTGGACGCAGTTCACCGTCCCCCGGCTGGTGACGCCCGCGCTGTACACGCTCGTCCCGCTGGCCGTCGTAGTCGCGGGCGGCGCGGCGTACGCCCGGCGGTACGGAGACGACACCCACGACGACGTGGAGTCAGACGCCGCGCTCCTCGGCGCGAGCGTGCTCGTCGGGTACGCCGGGGTGGCCGCCGCCGGGACGACCCTCGTCGGCGTCGCCGAGGGGACGGTTCGGCGACGACGCCGCCGGTCAGGGCGCAGTGAGCGGCACCGGCCCGGACGCGGCCGACGCGACGACACCGGGCGACGACCCGGAGTCGCCGACCGAGGCGGTCCCGGAGTCGGGTGACGACGCGCCGCGGCCGAGCGACGGGTCGGCGGACGGCGACGACGCCGCGACGAACCGCGTCGGCGCAGCGGACGCCGCCTCGGCGGACGGCGATACCGATGCGGGAGACCCACGGGGCGGTGGGTCGGCCGACGACGAGCGGTAACGCCGCGCGGTCCGACCGCGGAACCGAGCGTCGGTTTCTCCCGGTCTCGGCGCGTCACCCCGGGGCGGACGCTGTTCCGCCCGCTATACGAAATTCGAAACTCTGTTTCGCTACTCGTAATCTATCGTGGGGCTTATTGCGATGTGCGAACTCCGGTGAGATAGAATGAGCGACGGAGAGACAGAAGAGAGAACTATTCTCCTCATCGGGAGCGGACCGATCCGGATCGGACAGGCCGCGGAGTTCGACTACTCCGGCGCGCAGGCGTGTCGCGCGCTGCAGGAGGAGGGCGCGCGAGTCGTCCTCGTAAACTCCAACCCGGCGACCATCATGACGGACCCGGAGATGGCCGACGAGGTGTACGTCGAACCGATCACGACGGAGGCCATCGCCGAGATCATCCGGAAGGAGCGGCCGGACGGCGTCATCGCCGGCCTCGGCGGCCAGACCGGCCTGAACGTGACCGCAGAACTCGCCGAGGAGGGCGTCCTCGACGAGCACGACGTCGAGATCATGGGAACGCCGCTCGACACCATCTACGCGACGGAGGACCGCGACCTCTTCCGCCAGCGGATGCACGAACTGGGCGAGCCGGTCCCCCGGTCCACCTCCGTCCCGCTGGAGGAGGGCGAGTCCGTCGCCGAGCTCTCGACGGCGGACCTTCGGGAGCGGGTCGACGAGGCGGTCGACGAGGTCGGCGGCCTCCCCGTCATCGCCCGCACCACGTACACGCTGGGCGGCTCCGGCTCCGGCGTCGTCCACGACATCGACGAGCTCTACGAGCGCGTCCGCCACGGCCTCCGGCTCTCCCGGGACGACACGGTCCTTATCACCGAGTCCATCGAGGGCTGGGTGGAACTCGAGTACGAGGTGATGCGGGACGCCGACGACTCCTGTATCATCATCTGCAACATGGAGAACATCGACCCGATGGGCATCCACACCGGGGAGTCTACGGTCGTCACGCCCTCGCAGGTGATCCCCGACGAGGGCCATCAGGACATGCGCGACGTCGCGCTGAAGGTCATCCGCGACCTCGAGATCCACGGCGGCTGTAACATCCAGTTCGCCTGGCGCGACGACGGCACCCCCGGTGGCGAGTACCGCGTCGTCGAGGTGAACCCGCGCGTCTCCCGCTCGTCCGCGCTGGCCTCGAAGGCGACGGGCTACCCCATCGCCCGCGTGACCGCGAAGGTCGCGCTCGGCAAGCGCCTCCACGGGATCGAAAACGAGATCACCGGCGAGACGACCGCCGCCTTCGAGCCCGCGATCGACTACATCGTCACCAAGGTGCCGCGCTGGCCGAAAGACAAGTTCGACGACGTCGACTTCGAACTCACGACGGCGATGAAGTCGACGGGCGAGGCGATGGCCATCGGCCGCACCTTCGAGGAGTCGCTCCTGAAGGCGCTTCGCTCCTCCGAGTACGAACCCGACGTCGACTGGGACGAGGTCGACGACGAGACGCTCGAGTCCCGGTATCTGGAGCGGCCGTCGCCGGACCGCCCGTACGCCGTCTTCGAGGCGTTCGAGCGGGGCTACACCGTCGACGAGGTCGTCGATCGCACCGGCATCTACGAGTGGTACGTCGGGCGCTTCCGGAACGTCGCCGACGCCGCCGTCGCCGCGCAGGACGGCGAGTTCGGCGAGGCCGCGGAGCTCGGGTTCACGAACAGCCAGGTCGCCGCCGGCATCGACTCCAGCGAGGCCTCGCAGCTACCGAAGGCCGACGGGGGGAGCGAGGCGGCGACGTCGCCTCGGGGCGCGAACGGCGAAGCCGTGAGCGTGGACGCCGTCGAGTCCGCCGCCCCCGACCGCTCGTTCAAGCAGGTAGACACCTGCGCCGGCGAGTTCGAGGCGTCGACGCCGTACTACTACTCCGCCCGCGAGCCCGCCGCCAGCGGCGTCTCGACCGGCTACGACGAACTGCAGGTCGACACCGACGACGAGAGCGTCGTCGTGGTCGGCGGCGGCCCCATCCGCATCGGGCAAGGCGTGGAGTTCGACTACTGCTCGGTCCACGCCGTCCGCGCCCTGCGCGAGCAGGGGGTCGACGCCCACGTCGTCAACAACAACCCCGAGACCGTCTCGACGGACTACGACACCTCCGACGGCCTGTTCTTCGAGCCCATCACGGCCGAGGAGGTCGCCGACGTGGTGGAGGCGACCGACGCCGACGGCGTAATGGTCCAGTTCGGCGGCCAGACGTCCGTCAACGTCGGCGAACCGCTCGCCGACGAACTGGCGCGCCGCGACCTCGACTGCGAGGTCATGGGGACGAGCGTCGAAGCGATGGACCTCGCCGAGGACCGCGACCGGTTCAACGAGCTGATGGACGACCTCGGCATCGCCCAGCCCGAGGGCGGTTCCGCGACCAGCGAGGAGGAGGCGCTCGAACTTGCCCACGAAACCGGGTACCCCGTGCTCGTCCGCCCGTCGTACGTGCTCGGCGGCCGCGCGATGCAGGTCGTCTACGACGACGAGGAACTGGAGGAGTACATCGAGGAGGCCGTCCGCGTCAGCCCGGACAAGCCCATTCTCGTCGACGACTTCCTCGCGGGCGCTATCGAACTCGACGTCGACGCCGTCGCGGACGGCGAGAACGTCGTCATCGGCGGCGTGATGGAACACATCGAGAGCGCGGGCGTCCACTCCGGGGACTCCGCCTGCATGATCCCGCCGCGCTCGCTCGACGACGAGACGATGGCCCGCGTCCGCGAGGTCACCGAGGACATCGCCACCGCGCTCGACACCGTCGGCCTGCTGAACGTCCAGTTAGCCGTGCGCGGCGTCTCCGGGTACGGCCCGGACGGCTCGTCCGACTCGAACGAGTCCGACGGTGGTGACGTGTACGTGCTGGAGGCGAACCCGCGGTCCTCGCGCACCGTCCCGTTCGTCTCCAAGGCGACCGGCGTCCCCATCGCCAAACTCGCCGCGAAGGTGATGGCCGGCGCGACGCTCGACGAGCTCGACGCCGCGGAGACGATCCCCGAGAAGACCAGCGTGAAGGAGGTCGTCCTGCCCTTCGACCGCCTGCCGGGGTCCGACCCCCGCCTCGGCCCGGAGATGAAGTCCACGGGCGAGGTCATGGGCACCGCGGAGACGTTCGGCAAGGCCTACGACAAGGCGCAGGACGCCACCGGCAAGCCCGTCCCGCGCGAGGGCACCGCCGTGGTCGACCTCTCGGCCGACGAGTTCCCCGACCCGGACACCGAGGCCGGCGAGGAACTGGTCGAGGGCTACACCGAGCAGTTCGAACTCTCCGAGGCCGTCGACCTCGTCGAGGCCGCCAAGCGCGGCGAGATAGACGTCATCGTCTCGCGCAAGCGCGAACTGCTGGAGGTCGCCGTCGAGGAGGAGATAACTTACTTCTCGACCGAGCCGAGCGCCCGCGCCGCGCTCGAAGCGCTCGACGCGGCGGACGACCCGCTCGACGTCGCGTCCGTCGGTAGCCGTTCGAAGCACCAGCGCAACTGGGGCGAGTGAGACGCGGACGCCGAGCAGTCGGTCTCGCCGCCACCATGACGGGCGCGACACCACGGCCTGCATTCAAACGCGAAAACAAGCGTGTGCAGTCTCCGTCTCGTCGCAACTGGCCCGTCGAACAGATAGGCACGGGACGGGCCGAATCTAACGCCTGCGGAGACTGGGACCGCTGTGGAGAATCCTCGAATGCAGTTGAGGTCTCTGCAAGTCCCCTCGGAGAAACAGGAAGCCCCGCCCTCCACGTAGCGAGCGTGAGCGAGCGGAGTAGGACGGGGTAGTTCACTCCCCGTGACAGTCGTTCGTATGGAAGATCTGACACGCCGGCGGCTGGTCCGGGCCGTCGCGGCCGGTGCGACGGGCGCGACCGCCGGATGCGGCGGCAGTGACGACGACGGCGCGCTGCCGACGACGACGGAACGCGTCGACCCGATCACGGTCACCGACGCGGAACTGCGAGCGACGGCGATAGAGTGCGGCGGTCGGACGACGGTCGAAGCGACGGTCACGAACGATGCCGAGTCGGAAGCGAGCGGGACGGTCGTCCTACGGGTCGGCGACACCGACGCCCGGAGCGAGACGGTGACGCTCGACAGCGGTGCGGAGACGGCCGTCACGTTCCCGGTTGCCCCGACCGCACGCGGCGACCATCGGGTGGCTGTCGGCGACGCCGAAGCGGGGACGCTGACGGTCGACGACGCGTGGCACCAGTTCGCCCACGCCGGCGGGAAGGCGGCCAGAAGCGCGACCGCGTCCGGTCCGAGCGACGCCCCGTCGCAGGCGTGGACCGTGTCGGTGCCCGACGGGTCGGGGTCGCCCCCCGTCGTTCACGACGGCACCGTCTACGTGGGCCGCGGGAACCCGTACGGAGCGTCGGACCGGGGCGGCCTCCTCGCGGCCGACGCGGAGGACGGTCGACTGGCGTGGTCGGTCAACGCGACGGGAGCGGTGTTCGGCGCGCCCGCAGTGGCCGCCGGTCGCATCGTCGTCGGAACTACCGACGGCGAGTTGCGCGAGACGGAGGGCGGCCCGGCGGAACTGTCCGGCCACCTGATGGCCTTCGATACTCACGGCGAGGTCGCGTGGTCCCTCTCCCGGGAAACGTCGGTGACGACGTCACCGGCCGTCGACGACGGGGTGGTTTACGCGACCACGGCCGGCGGCACCGTCTTCGCGTGCGACGCGGTCGACGGGACCCTCCTCTGGGAGCGGTCGTTCGACGGCTTCCGAGCGACCGCGCCGGCCGTCGCGGACGGGTCCGTCCACGTCGCGAGCTGGGGCGGGTCGGTCCGGGCGCTGGCGGCCGACGACGGGAGCGACCGGTGGTCGGTCGACACCGGCGGGTTCGTCGGGGGCGCGCCGACGGCTGCCGACGGGACCGTCTACGCGATATCGAGCAGTCGGTCGAACCGGGAGCGCGAACTGACCCTGTTCGCCATCGGCACGGACGGCGACGAGCGGTGGCGGCAGACGACCGAGAGTGGTCTGTCGGCCGCTTCCCCGGCGGTCGGCGAGGACGGTGTTTACGCGCCCGTCGGCATCAGGGACGCCCGCCGTCGCGGACGGCACCGTGTACGCCGGCGTCGGCCGGGTCAACGGCGGTCTCCTCTACGCGTTCGACCCGGAGTCGGGCGACGTGCGGTGGGAGCACGAGACGGACGCCTCGAACGCTGCCCTCGCCGTCACCGACGAGACGGCGTACGCGACCGTCGGGTTCGGAACGCTCGCGGCGTATCGGTGACGACCGCCGGCGCGACGGGACCGCCTACGCCCTCGACGCGTCGACCGGTCCCCAGATGACGCACTCGTTGCACCCGGGACACCGAAGCGGCGGCATCTCATGAACGACTCCACCGAGTTGTTTGTCGTCGATGACGATCCCACAGTTCCCGCACTGTTTTGCCATGGGATAGCTATCAGCAACGATGGACTTAACCCGTGCAAACCGTTGCGAACCGTTCCGACCGTTTCACCGCTGTACGGACCGTTTCCGGGTCGTTTTGGCGGAACGACGGCGGAAAGGGGGAGTACGGGCGGTGAACGGCCAGGTCGGCGAGCGACCCGACCGCTCCCCTGAGAACCGCGGGAAACGAGGAAAACGGACGAAACGGGACGAAACAGTGCGAACCGGACCGCGTCAGTCGTCGGCGACGGCGGGTTCGACCGACTGGTCCGTCAGACCGAGCACGTCGTCGAAGAAGTCGAGCGAGTCGTTCGGACCGGGGTTGGCTTCGGGGTGGTACTGGCGGGTGATGACGCCCAGTTCCTCGCTGTCTAAGCCCTCCGGCGTGTCGTCGTTGACGTTGACCTGCGTCACTTCGAGGATGTCGCCCGGGTCGCCGACCGTGTACCCGTGGTTCTGAGTCGTCATGACCACGCGATCGGTCTCTACGTCGCGGACCGGCTGGTTGACGCCGCGGTGACCGAAGTCCATCTTCTCGGTGGTGCCGCCGAGCGCGCGGGCGACGACCTGCTGACCCAGACAGATACCGGCGAGGGGAACCTCGCCGACGAAGGTGTCGACGAGTTCCTCGGCCGCTTCGAAGTTCGCGGGGTCGCCGGGACCGTTCGAGATGAACAGGAGGTCCGGGTCGACGGCCTCCACGTCGGCCTCGGTGACGTCGTACGGAAGCACGTCGACGTCCGCGCCGCGGGCGACCAGCGAGTCGACGATAGAGCCCTTCGCGCCGCAGTCGATCAGCGCCACGTCCGTGTCGTCGTACGCGCCGCCCGCCTCGCCCTCGTGGACGACGGCGTCGTCGACGCTGACCTGCGCGCCGATGTCCTCGTGTTCGCTCATGCCCTTGCAGGCCTCCAGTTCGGCGAGCGCGTCCGCCTCGGTGACGCCCTCGCCGACGGCGATGCCGCACTGCATGGCCCCGCCCTCGCGGATGTCGGTCACGAGGTCGCGGGTGTCGATGTGGTCGACAGCAGGGACGCCCTCGTCGGTAAGCCACTCGGCTACGTCGTCGGTGAGTTCCCGGGCGACGACAGCGCGGGGGTGGACTCGGTCGGACTCGAAGCGCTCCTCGCGCACGCCGTAGTTACCGATCAGCGGGTACGAGAAGGTCAGCACCTGCTCCTCGTAAGAGGGGTCGGTGAGGCTCTCCTCGTAGCCGGTGTACGCCGTCGTGAAAACCAGTTCGCCGCGTGTCGTCCCCGGAGAACGGCCGCGCGCTTCCACCACGCGGCCACCCTCGAGCGCTACGTAGGCGTCCATCGTTACGAGATACGTATAGCATCCGGCGTCATAAACCTTGCTTTCGAAGCTATGTTACGAATTTCGTAATCATCAAGTGCGAGGGTGGAGTAGGTACGCGTCTCGATGGACAGTCTGGACCAGGAGATCCTGAACGTGCTCCGGCGCGACGCGCGAACGCCGTACACGGAGATCGCGGAGCAGGTCGGAACGTCGGAAGGTACCGTCCGCAACCGCGTCGAGCGGATGACCGAGGAGGGGATCATCGAGCGGTTCACGGTCGCGACGCGGAAGGGCAACGTGAAGGCGATGATCGAGATCAGCGTCGCCGTCGACGTGGACACGACCGCCGTCTCCGAGCGGATGGCCGAGTGGGAGGAGGTCGACTTCGCGTGGCAGGTCAGCGGCGAAGAGGACATCGTACTCGTCGTCGACGCCTCGGACACGCAGGGCGTGAACGAACTGATAACGCAAGCCCGCGAGCTAGGCGACGTGATGAGCACGAAGACGCGGCT
Organism: Halobacteriales archaeon QS_9_68_17; assembly: GCA_003023565.1. Classification (GTDB taxonomy): domain Archaea; phylum Halobacteriota; class Halobacteria; order Halobacteriales; family Natronoarchaeaceae; genus Halostella. The sequence continues at coordinate 35,084 of PXSA01000011.1, read as the reverse complement.
GATCCTGGACGAGAAACTCGGGTAACGGCACCGTTCCGTGGGCGCGCGTTCCCGTACGAGCCGCCACGAGACCGGTCTTTCGCCGCCGATCCGCCTACGGCCGACCGTCGTTTCGCACGGGACCGTCCCCGACCAGCGCCGCGAGCACGGTCACGCCGACGGTAGCCTCCGTGGCGTACTTGAACCTGATCCCGAGTACGACGAGCAGGTTCGCCGTCAGCAACGCGAGGGCGGCGCTTAGCCGTCTCCTGACGGCAGCGTCGTCCGTGTTCCACCGGTGGCTTCGGAGGGAAAACCGGGTACCGGTTCCGCCGTCGGCCGTCGGACGCGAACGGACCGCGCGTCCGGCCAGGACCGGTGCGACGCAGCACTCAGGGCTTGTTCTCCTGCTCTCCGGGCGGCGTCCCGACCCCGGGCGTGATCCGGTCCGGCTTGTCGAGGTAGCCTTTCCACTCGTGGATCCGACGGTACGCCGGCCTGAGGATCCAAGGGGTAATGCGCGTCGCTCCCGCCGGTCATGGGCAGGTCGTGGCCTTTGGCGAGATGTTCCACCCAGGGGCGGGTTCGCGGGTGCTTGCCGTTTATCTCGATGGCGTCGAACGGCGCGTCGACGTCCCTGACGGTGCTGTTGCGGTACGGGTGCGCGATGATCGCCGCGCAGTCCCGGTCGTGCGCGAGGTCGACCGCTTCCTCCGGCGTCAGCCTCTTCGGTTCCGTCCGTTCCGGCGGGTCCGGGCCGACGACCAGGACGTGTCCCCGCGTCGTCGTCACCTCGATGCCCGGGATCACGACGAAGTCGTCCGGCGCGTCGAACTCGCGGTAGTAATCGTGATTGGTCGTCGCGAGACCGTGCAGCCCGCGACGCTTCGCCGCCCACGCGAGCATCTTGAACCCGTACGGGTCGTACGTCGCGCCCAGTTCGGGCCGCCCGTGAAAGAACCGCGTGTGGGAGTGAAGGTCGATCGCGAACACGATAGGTGTACGACGGGACGCTCCTTATAACCGGTCCACCGGGTACCGGGCCACCTTTGCTTCTCCGACCCGTCGTCTCACAGGGGATTTCAGTGATCGACACGCCAGCGGGCGACCGAGAGGACGAAGAGCGCGTGCTCGTGTTGAACCCGAACAGCGGGAGCGCCGACCACGGCCCCGAGGTCAGAAACAGGGCCGCCGCCCACGGGTTCGACGTCCGTGTGTCCGAGCAACCGGGTGACGCCGTCGACCTCGCCGCCGCGGCGGCCGACGAGGGGGCGGACGTGATCGCCGCGGCGGGCGGCGACGGCACGCTGAACGAAGTCGTCCGCGGCATCGACCGGGCCGACGGTTTCGAGGACGTGACGTTCTGCGCCGTGCCGGCGGGAACGGGGAACAACTTCGCCGGGAACATCGGGGTGAACAGCATCGCGGCGGCGTTCGAGGTGGCCGAAACGGGCGAGGAACGGGTGGTCGACCTCGGGCGAGCGAACGACGAGCCGTTTCTGAACTCCTGCGTGGGCGGTCTCACCGCCGACGCGAGCGCGAACACGTCCGACGACCTGAAAGAGCGTCTGGGCGTCACCGCGTACGTCGTGAGCACGCTCCGGACGATGGCCGAGTTCGACGGGGTTTCGATCCACGTCGAGACGAGCGACGAGATAGCGGCACCGTGGAGCGGTAAGGCGCTGATCGTCATGGTCGGCAACTGCCGGCGACCGCCGGACGAGAGCGGCCGGACGCAGGCGAACGCGGAGGACGGGCTGTTCGAGGTGACGATCGTCGAGGAGGAGCCGACCCTCGGCCTGATGGAGGAGGCCGTCGGACAGCGGTTGTTCGGGAGCGACGCAGTGGACATCGTCCAGCGGCGGACGCCCGAACTCCGGATCACGACCGAGGCCGACGACCCCGTCAACTACAGCCTCGACGGCGAGATGATCTCGGCGGAATCGCTACACGCGACGACCGAACACCGCCGGCTGAAGCTCAGAGTCGGCGACCCCTACGAACCGGACCCGGACTGATCCGAAGACTGTTTGACCTCCCCCGCCGATGCCTGAGTCATGAGTACCGACGAGGAGGTCCACGAGAACGCGATGCAGGACGTCATCGCGGTCGACGCGGACGACAACGAACGGGAGTTGGTCAACCGACTCGACGCGCACACGGGCGACGGGATCCGTCACCGCGCGTTTACCGCGCTCGTCTTCGACGAGGACGACCGGATCCTCCTCGCCCAGCGTAGTCCGGACAAGCGCCTCTGGGACACCCACTGGGACGGGACCGTCGCGTCCCACCCCGTCGAGGGCCAGACCCAGGAGGAAGCCACCCGCGAGCGCCTCGGAGAGGAACTCGGCATCTCGCCCGACCAGTACGACGACCTGCGCCTCACCGACCGGTTCGAGTACGAGCGCTACTACGAGAACGCCGGCGTCGAACACGAGGTCTGTGCCGTCCTCCAGCTCACTCTCTCGGACACGACGCTCGACCCGAACGGGGAGGAGGTCGCCGGGCTGATGTGGGTGCCGTACGAGCGCCTCCACCGCAACCCGCAGTGGTACCGGCAGCTCCGGCTCTGCCCGTGGTTCGAGATCGCGATGCGCCGGGACGTCGAGTGAGCCGGTATCCGGTCGCTCGTTTTCCCGTTTCGAAACGGTTTCCCGTCGTTCTGCAACAGCGCCCGCTGTCGACTAACGGCGCGCGTTACCCCGTGAACGGTGCGAAACCGGCCCGGAATCGAGCGGAACGGACCCGGACCAGCGCCGGGGTTGATATCGGCCCGGACCCTATCGATGGGCGCGGTCACGAGCCCCACGACGGACTCGGATGCGGAAGCGCTCGAACCGACGCGGTCGGAACAGTGGGTCCTCCACGACGCCATGCTTCGCGAACTCGAAGCCGCGGAGGAAAGCGGTCTCCTCCGTAGTAGGCCCTCGCGGTCCTGAAACAGGTCGAAGAGGACGCGCTGACGCTGACCTGTTTCGAAGCCTGGCGCGTCAAGCGCACGGTCCAGTTCTACGTCGACGAGGCCCCCGACCGGGACCAGTCGCCCGCCCGGTCCATCCTCGCCGGACCGGCGCGGCCTGCCGGTTGCCGACGACGACCGTCCGGTAGCGATACCGTCGGATCGGTCCGCTTACCGATGATTACTTCCGCGGATCCGGCGGTCCCCGTGCGCGCCGTTTCGCGGTCTCTCGTCCCGATAGGTCCGTGCGTGGAGACCGGCCGACGTGGCGATAGCGCCGATGGGTAACAGCGTGTTACGGCAGTACGAGGCCCGTCGCTCCCGGTTTCGCGTCCCTTTCGATAGAACGAAAACGGCCTCGGAACGGCGACTCGCCAACCGATCGGAACGCTGTCAGGGTTATGACAGCGTTTCTACCAGAGTTCGGGTCTAAACGTTCTTCCGCGTTTATTGTCTGCGTCGTGCTTTCGAAGCTTGGATGAAGTTACAAGCAAACGGATCCAGTGCCGTTTTCGTCGCCCTTCTACTGGTGACAGCCGGCGGCATTGCGACCGCCGCCGCGGGCACACAGCAGGACCAGGGCGAGCCGGACGTATCGATCGACGACCAGAACACGAACGGGGAGGAGGTCACTCTGGCCTCGGTGACCCCCCCTGAGGGCGGTGGCTTCGTCGCGCTCCACGAGGGGTCGGCGGACGGTCCGGTGATCGGCACCTCGGAGTACATCGCCGAGCAGGACCACGACGTCAGGGTCCAGACCGACCAGTCGCTCGATAGCGACGCGACGGTCGTCGCCGTGCTCCACGAGGACACCGACGGCGACCAGGCGCTCGACCCCTCGGTCGACCGACGCTACGAAACCGAGGACGGTGACACCGTCACCGACGAGGCCGAGGTGACCGTCCGGGGTAGCGGCGAGGGCGTCGCGGGGGAGGAAAACGAGACCGAAAAAGCGGAGAACGACACCGGAGAGGAGACCGAGGAGGAGGGCTTCGAGGTGAGTAACCTCCGCGCCGTCGACAGCGCGCCGGTCAACGACACGGTCACGGTGACGGCCGACATCGAGGCACCTGACGACCGCAACGCCGGGGCCGTCGAACTCCGCGTCGCCGGCGACGTCGCCGAACGTCGCCACCTCTCCTTCGAGGAGGAAGACGAGCGGACCGTCGAGTTCAACGTCAACACGACCGGGATGGAGGCCGGGACCTATGTCCACGGCGTCTTCACCGAGGACAGCGGCGAGGTCGCACGGATAACGCTCACCGAGCGGAACGCCTCGTTCGACGTGACGAACCTCTCCGCGCCCGCGGACGCGCCGGTCGACGAGAACGTGACCGTCAACGCGACGGTCACGAACGGCGGAGAGGAGAACGACACGCAGAACGTCACCGCGCGCCTGAACGGCACCGTCGTCGCTCAGGAGGACGTCACGCTGGACGCCGGCGAGGAGACGAACGTCTCGCTCGATGTCAGCGCCGACGAGGAGGGTACGTACTTCCTAAGCGTGCTCACCCGTGACTACGGCGAGGTCCAGCAGTTCAACGTCACCGAGCAGCCCGAGGACAACGAGACGGAAGCGCCGACCGCGAACGTCAGCTTCGAGAACCAGACCTCGAACGGATCGACGGTGGTCGTCGACGCCGTGAACAGTAGCGACGGCACGTTCGTGGCGATCCACGACGCGAGCCTGCTCGAGGGTAACGTCATCGGGAGCGTCATCGGCGTCTCCGAGTACCTCGAACGGGGCGAACACGAGAACGTCAGCGTGGAGCTGTTCGACGTCTCCGGCGCGGACTTCGCCGCGTCGGAACTGACGGAGAACCAGACGCTCATCGCGATGCCGCACCTCGACACGAACCACAACGGGACGTACGACTTCGTCGCTACCGACGGCGCTGAAGACGGGCCGTACGTCGACGAGACCGGTCAGCCGGTCGTCGACGACGCCTCCGTGACCGTGGAAGCGATGGAGGACGACGTCACGAACGAGACGAACGTCACGGATAACGTCACCGACAACGAGACGAACGTCACCGACAACGAGACGGAGGCTGCCGCCACGGCGTCCGTCGAGTTCAACGACCAGACGACGAGCGGCGAGGTGGTCGGCGTCGCGTCAGCGAACCTCTCGGAGGGCGGGTTCGTGGTGATCCACGACGCTACGCTCCTCGACGGCGACGTCTTCGGGAGCGTCATCGGCGCGTCCGAGTACCTCGAACACGGCGAGCACGACAGCGTGTCGGTACAGTTGTACGACGTCCCCGGACTGGAGACCCATCAGACGTCCCTAAAGGAGGACCAGACGCTCGTCGCGATGGCTCACCTCGACACGAACGACAACGAGACGTACGACTTCCTCACGACGAGCGGTGAGGAAGACGGCGCATACGTCGGCGACAGCGGGCCGGTCATCGACGACGCCGAAGTGACGGTCGAGTCGTTCGACGGTAACGAGACGGACGAAACGAACGAGACGAACGGAACCGCCGGCAGTATCCGCGGTTAACGGTCGCCGTCCCTTTTTTCACCGCCCGCGACCGCCGCCCAGACCGCCGTCCCGCCGAGCAGGAACGCCGGGAGGAGCGGGAACACGAGCAGCGCGACGCGCCACGGCAACACCGGCGGGCGGACCAGTACGATGGCCGGGACGACCAGAAACGAGACGACGATGACGCCGACCAGCGTCCAGCCTCGCCAGTCGAAGCCGTCGTCGGAGTCGGCGTCGGTCGCGGTGTCCGCTTCGACGCCACCCTCGGGGTCGTGAACGTAACCGCTCGCGTCGTCAGAGCTCACTGTCGGGTCTAACGACTACTTTGCCAAAGCCCTCACGGTTCTCTAACATCTCGTGTGCACGAGCGGTCTCGCTCATGGGGAGGACCTCGCGGATCCGCGGCTCGAAAGTGCCGTCCCAGACGAGTTCGAGGACGTCGTCACACTCGCCGGGCGTCGCCATCGTCGAGCCGATGACCTTCAACTGGTTCCAGAAGATGCGGTTGATGTCCGTCTCGGGGTTCGGTCCGGTGGTCGCGCCGCAGGTGAGCAGGCGGCCGTCCTTCGCGAGCGAGGCGAGCGAGTCGGTCCATGTCGCCGCGCCGACGTGGTCGACGACAACGTCGACCCCGCGCTTGTCGGTCATCTCCCGGATCTCGCTCGCGAAGTCCTCCGCCTCGTAGTCGACCACGTGGTCGGCCCCGCACTCGCGGGCGTACTCCAGTTTCTCGTCGCTGCTGCCGGTGGCGTACACCGTCGCGCCGGCGTGGTCAGCGATCCGGACCGCGGCGTGACCGACGCCGCCGCTCGCGCCGAGGACGAGCACGTCCTCGCCCGGCGACACGTCGCCGCGGGAGATCAGCATCCGCCACGCGGTCTGGAAGACGAGCGGCGCGGCCGCGGCCGTCTCCCAGTCGACCCCCTCGGGGACGGGGACGAGGTTCTGTTCGGGAACGGCGGCGTACTCGCTGTGAACGCCGCGAGTGTGCTCGCCGATGATGTTGAACCGGACACACAGCGCCACGTCACCGTCACGGCAGTACTCGCACTCGCCGCAGTACCTGCCCGCGATCAGCGCGACGCGGTCGCCCGGTTCGAAGCGGGAGACGTCCTCGCCGACGTCCTCGACCACGCCGGCGGCGTCGCTGCCGGGGACGTGGGGCATTTCGAGGTCGATGTGCGGGAGGCCGCGGCGCGTCCACACGTCGAGGTGGTTCAGCGCGCCCGCCTTCACGTCGACGAGCACCTCGTCCGCGGCCGGGTCCGGGTCCGGGAAGTCGCCGTACTCGATGACGTCCGTATCGCCGTGGTCGGTGAACGTGACCGCTTGCATGGGCGTCCCTGGGCGACGCCGGGCAAAAAGACGACGAAAGACTACCCACAGTTCCGGGAGACACTTTTGTGGCCGCCCGCAGAAGGGTACGGGTATGGTCGATTTCCAGTCACGTGACACGCGACGGGGGTTAGAGGACGAGGAGGACGACGAGGAGGAAGCGGAGACGGGATCGACGGACGAACCGGCGTCAAACGCGGAGAGAGAGGGGGACGACGGTGCGGAGACGGAACGGTCGACTGAGCGGGGAGGGTCCGACTCGTCGGCCGACGGGGACGCGCCCGAGTCGGAGCGGGACCACGGCGGTCCCGCGGGCGAAGCAGGGAGAGAGAAGCACGCCGAAAGCGACCGCCACGGCGGCAACGACGGCGGCGGTGACGGTGACGACGACAACGGCGGCCGCGACGAACGCGCTCACGACGACCACGGCGGCCACTCGCACGACCGCGACCGCCACCACGCCCACGACCTCGACAACCTCGGGGTAGCGGTCGTCACCGTCTCGTCGTCGCGGACGCTCTCGGACGACCCCGCCGGCGACACCATCACGGCGGTGATGGAGGAGGGTGACGACGAGGTGGTGACGCGGGAACTCATCCCCGACGAGTACGACCGGATCGAGGGCACGCTGGACAACCTCGTCGGCCGGGAGGACGTCGACGTCGTGATCACCACGGGCGGAACCGGCGTCACGCCCGACGACGTGACGATCGAGGCGGCGAAGCGTCTGTTCGACAAGGAGCTCCCCGGGTTCGGCGAACTGTTCCGCCTGCTCTCGTACGACGAGATCGGGACGAAGGTCGTCGCGACGCGTGCGACCGCCGGCGTCATCGAGGGCGTCCCGGTGTTCTGTCTGCCGGGGAGCGAGAACGCCGTCGAACTGGGTACGGAGGCGATCATCACCGAACAGGCGGCCCACATCGCCGGTCTCGCTCGGCGCGAGGAGTAGCGTAACGGTATCGTTACCCAAAACACGTTTGGGAAAAACCCGGTCCGCCGAGTCGGTCGGAGCGACGACGTACACCGGAGTCATCGAGCGGACCGGAGCGTTGCTTTCGAGAGAGCGCACCGGCGAGGGCCGTCGCATCCGCGTCGGGCCGGAGACCTTCGCCGGAGTCGTGGTTCCGCGGACCCGCGAGGTGACGACGCTCTCCGAGAAGTGCGTCGGCGACCTGATCCACTTCGAGGTCGACGTACGTCGAGCGACAGCGGTCGCTGGCGGGGTCGGCGTGACGGCGCTCCGCCTCGGTGAGACGGGCCGCCCGGCTAACCCCCGCCTGGCATCGGGCAGAGACTCGCCGTCAGGACGGCGACGTCGTTCCCGTCGTTGCGCGCGCCGTGAGCGACGCCGCGCTCATGGAGGACGACGCCGGGCGCGCTCACTTCCTCCTCGTCACCGTCCTGTAGGACGGTAACGCTCCCCTCGACGACATGGAAGACGTTCGTCGAGTCGCCGTGCTCGTGCGGGTCGAGCGTCGCGCCCGGGCCAAGCGCGAACGCCTTGACGAGGACGTCCTCGCTCACGACGACTTCCGCGTCGACCACTTCGCCTTCCGTGGCGTCCATATCGGGATACCGGTCGAGTGCCATGCGAGGACGTACCGACGCCGGGGAGATATATCTGGCCGTGAGCGTTCGACGGGATCCGACAGTGGCGACTGGTAACACACGCCAACCGCCATACGAAACCTGACACCCTCCGCCGACCGTTTCTGGACCGAAACAGTCGGGTATAAACTATGTCGACCGTCACGAGGGAGAGGTTGCCGGGTTCACATAACTCAGCGTAGGAGCAATGAAACGGCGTAAAACGTGTTAACTGGGGCTAACGGCTCCCCCCCTTTACTACCGACCCGGACGTATGCCAGTTGCAGTATGTTCGATTCGACACCCACCCGACGGAAGACGCTGAAGGCCATCGGCGGAACCGCCACGGTCGCAGTTGTGCCCGCGAGCGTACAGGCGAGCAACGAGGGCTGGACGGTCGTCGAGACGCCGACCGCGAGCACGCTCCACGACGTGAGCGCGACGGCGACCGTCCACCACGCAGTCGGTGAAGGCGGGATCGTCCTGGAACGCGGTAACGAGGGCTGGCGGAAAGTCCTCGACGGCGGTCCCACAGGCAACGGGAGCGACCTGTACGGCTCCGCCACAACCGACGACGGGAAGCGCCTCTGGTTCGTCGGTGCCAGCGGCGCGATCGGCGAGTACGACGTCGAAACGGGCAACCTGGAGGATCGCTCCGCGCCCAACGACAACACGAACAACTACAACGACGTGGCGGCGAAGGGGTCCGCGGGCGACGCGAACGTGTACGTCGCCGGCGACTCCGGGAAGATCTACTACAGCTTCGAGAACGGCGAGACCGGCACGTGGAACGACGTGACGCCCGGGAGCGGTGCCACGATCCGGGCGATCGACTTCCACGACGTCCGCACGGGCCACGCGGTCGACATGAACGGCCGCGTGTTCGAGACGACCGACGGCGAGACGTGGGAACCGGTCGGCCTGCAGGACGCCAACGTCGACTTCTACGGCGTCGACTCCGACGCCCGCGACGACGTCTGGGTGTCCGGCGGCGGCGGCATGGTGTTCCACTACGACGGCTCGCAGTGGACCTCCTCGGACACCGGCGACGCCACGCTGCAGGACGTCGAGGTCGACGGCGACGGCGGGTTCACCCTCGGTGGCGGCGGAAAGCTCTACGAGTACGACGGCGAGCGCTGGACGGCGGTCGACACGCCGACCGGCGCGAACCTGAAGGCGGTGCTACGGGCCGACCCGGACGTCGCAGTCGGCGCGGACGGGACGGTGCTGGAGCACTGACGCTCCCCGCGGTCGAAAGTCGAGACACGCAGAAACCGAATCGGTCCCAGCTCCGCTCCCCCCGCGGCTCCCGACACCGCATCGCGGTTGTCGGAGGCACCGCCGCCGGGAGCCGCTACGCTCCGTTTCCGTTTCGGTGCGACGACGAATACGGCCGCCCCCTCGGGGATTATGGCCAGCGACTTTCGGAGCACGGTGTAGCGTTCCCGCGGGTTTCCCGTGAGACCTCTCAGATATATTTCACGCGGATTTACTCTATATAATTCGAGAGCACACACCGACGAACACCGAGACGCCACCCGAACGCGGAGGCGGTACGTCGTCCGCCACTGATCCCGGCTTTCGTCGGCGTCAAAGGCGGGGGAACGGAACAGGTTCCCTCAGCGGCCGGTGACGACCCGACCCCCCCCGATTACCGCATCGCCGACCGCGGACGGCAGTATCTCGCGGGGGACCTCGACGCGGATGACGACTGATCGTTTCACGGATCGCCGAACCTCGCTCACGACCCCCTTTATTTCTCCCGCGAATCGGTGAACTTCACACACTACCCCCTGGGATTTCGCTCACGATATCGGCTCAACCAACGATCTGCTCCGGAGCACTGAACGTGTTGGTCAACAGCAGATAGTAGCATGGTTTCTTCACTTACAAACGACTGTGAAAGCCGCCGTATCATTTTTAACTCAGTAATGCATGTAATACAGCATGGCGACCGTCAGTCTCCGAGTTTCGGACGACCTAAAGAAAAAGATGGACGAACACGACGAAGTCAACTGGAGTGCTGTCATCAGAGCTAATATCGAGGAAGAGATCGTGCGGTTAGAGTCACGCAGCATTGGACACGCAGTAGCTACGAGCGAGCGGTTAAGCAATCAGATCGACAAAGGGGAAATAAAGGACGAAAATACAGCGGAGACCATCCGTGAGTGGCGAGATGAGCGATACGGGTCTAATTCCGACTGATGTCTGAGATTATTGTTGACACGAGCGTTGTCGTCAAATGGTACATCCCCGAACGGCACCACGAACAGGCTCGTGCGCTACGTGATGCGTATCTCGATGGGGAGTTTGATTTAGTCGCTCCAGCACTCATGCCATTCGAGACGGTTAATGCGCTCAAATACAGTGGTCACTACGAGGGAGAGCGTCTCGAAGAGGCCTCGAAATCACTCCCCGAATACGGGATCGATCTCGTCCCTTTCGATAAAACCGGCTCTGTTGCAGAGATCGCAAACGATCTCGATATCACCATCTACGATGCAGCGTACATAGCACTCGCTCAGAACTACGATACGAAAGCATACACTGCTGATAGGAATTTACTCGATGATCTCGACGGAGACTACAACGAGTTAGCGGAACACATCGAAACGTATTCTTAAGAAGCGGTTCAGTTTCGAGCCGATCTTTGAGCAAAGAAACCGTATTACCGATTACACCGGGATCTCCGGCACCCCGCCGGGCGACTCCTGTACACGATATACCCGACCAGAAGTCCGGCCCTCTGCCTCAACGCGGTCGTACTCGGTCAGCTTCGACAGATACCGCGAGATGGCGAACTGCTCACTTCGTCGCCGGTCACCTCCGCGTAGCGTTCTCGGATGTCCCCTGCCCTCATCGGCCCGCTCTCTTCCAGGATCTCGAACACGTAGCGGTGCCGGTCGCCCAACCGCGACAGCGCTCGGTCGCGGAGCGTCTCATGAGCGTCGGGCACGGCCTCAACGATGTCCTCGGGTGTGATCCGGTTGTCGAGCGCGGACCGCGCTGCTGTCCGAAGGATCCGGACGGCCGCACGCGCGTTGTCCGCGACGGCGGCGATCGTCTGCACCGCTTCGTCGACGACGACGCCCGCTCGAAGCCCTGCGCCGGCGCGCCCTCCGACGACCTCGGCGAATGCCTCCTTGCTGTACTTGTCGAAGTGGATCTCACGCGCGGCCGCGTACCGTGGGTGGATCCGGTCGCGAAGGTTCCCCAGAAACGATGTCCGGCCGTTGACGATCAGGATGACCGACACCTGCACCGTCTCGTAAAGGTCGTACAGCGCTGCGCGGGACACCCTTTGCCGAGATAGTCGGCCTCATCGGGCACGACGACGAAGGGAGCGTCGATCTCGGCGCGCATCTCGCGGAGCAGTCGACTGTGCGAGAGCGACTGCGCGCGGTTGAAGCTCGTCAAGACCGACTCGGCGACCGCCTCAGTGATCGACCGTCGGTCGGCGTTCGAGAGACACGAGACGTGTGTGTGCTCTGGAACCGCCCGCCGACGCGTTCGAGCTCGGCGAGCATGTATCGCGTCGTCGCTGTCTTTCCGACGCCGGTCGGGCCGTGAAGGAGACAGTCGTGTGAGGGCTCGCCGCGGGCGACCGGGTTGAGCGCTGTTTCAAGGGCCTGTTTCTCCGACTCCCGTCCGACGATACTTGGAACGTATCCATCACCGAAGACCTGCGGGCTGTCGATCATGTAAGAAAGCTATGCGAGGTTTACGCGGCGTCGCTCAGTTCCTCTGCGACGGCGTCCGGACCGAGCAGGTCCGGGTCGACGGCGAAGTCGACCTGCGCGCTGGCGAACTCCGGGAGCGAGTCCCGCGAGTAGATGACGACCCGGAGGTCGTCGTTCAGGTCTTTCGCTATCGGGACCGCCGTGGCCTGTCCCACGTCCGTGAGGACGAACAGGTCGGCGTCGACGATGCCGGCCTCTTCGAGGGCCGGCCGCGTGGCGATGTCCTCGACTGCGGTGACCTCGTTGCCTTCTCCCTCCAGACGCTCTCGCAGTCCGTCGTCGTCGTGACCGGCGAACACTACCTTCATCACTCGTACTCTATGGTCGCCGGCGGCTTGTGTGTCACGTCGTAGACGACGCGCGCGACGTTCTCGCGCGCGCCGGTGATGCGGGACTGGATCCGCTGGAGCGTCTCCCAGTCGATCTCCTGCGCGCGGGCGGTCATCCCGTCGCGGGATTCGACCGAGCGGACGGAGACGACCCAGCCGTGGACGCGGTTGTCGCCTTTGACGCCGGTGGCCTTGCCGATGACGGCGGCCAACGCCTGCCACGGTTCGTACTCCTCCAGTTCCTCCTCGACGACGTGGTTCGCCTCGCGTGCGACCGCCAGTTTCTCCTCGGTGACCTCGCCGATGATGCGGACGGCCAGTCCCGGTCCCGGGAACGGCATCCGCTCGGCGACGAGTTCGTCGAGGTCGAGTTCGCGGGCGACCTCGCGGACCTCGTCCTTGTAGAGGTCGCGCATCGGTTCGACGATGCCGTCGAAGTCGACCACTTCGGGGAGACCGCCGACGTTGTGGTGGGACTTGATCGTCCCCTCGCTCTCGATGCGGTCGGGGTAGATAGTCCCCTGTACGAGGTAGTCGGCGTCCACTGCCTTCGCGACGGTCTCGAACTCCCGGATGAACCGCTCGCCGATGACGTGGCGCTTCTCCTCGGGGTCCGTGGTGTCGCCCAGCGCGTCGAGGAACCGGTCCCGGGCGTCGACGACCCGCAGCGAGTCCATGTAGTCGAACGTCTCCCGGATCTGGTCGGTCTCGTCTCTCCGCATCAGGCCGGTGTCGACGTACACGGGGGTCAACTGGTCGCCGATGGCCTCGTAGGCCAGCGCGGCCGCGGTCGAGGAGTCGACGCCGCCCGACAGCGCGATGACGGCGTTCGCGTCGCCGACCGCGTCGGCGATCTCCCCTAGCTTCTCGTCGATGAAGGAGTCGACGTCGACCATCAGGCCTCCACCTCCGTTCCCCCGGCGGCGGTGTCCGCGCCGTCGATGCCGGTCCGGTCCATCACGGCCTCCAGCAGACCGACGAACGGCGGGGAGGCGCGGTCGGGACGGGAGCGGAACTCGGGGTGGAACTGCGTCCCGAGGAAGTAGGGGTGGTCCGCGTGTTCGAGGACCTCCATGCGGTTGCCCGCGCGCCCCGAGAACACGAGGTCGGTGTCGGCGAAGTCCTCGAAGTAGTTCGGGTTGACCTCGTAGCGGTGGCGGTGGCGCTCGGTGCAGGCCGTCGCGTCGTACACCTCCTCTGCGAGGGTGCCCGGCGTGATGTCCGTCCGGTGCGCGCCGAGTCGCATCGTCCCGCCCATGTCGGACACCTCGTACTGCTCCGGCAGGATGTCGATGACCGGGTGGCTCGTGTCGGAGTCCATCTCCGCGCTGTGGGCGTCATCGTGGCCCAACACGTTCCGGGCCACCTCGACGACGGCCATCTGAAAGCCGAGACAGAGCCCGAGGAAAGGGACGCCGTTCTCGCGGGCGTACCGGATCGCGCTGATCTTCCCCTCGGTGCCGCGGGAGCCGAACCCGCCGGGGACGACGATGCCGTCGGCGGCTTCGAGGCGCTCGCGGTGGTCGCTCCCGGCCGATTCGTCGACCATCTCGTCGGAGTCGACCCACTCGATGTTCACGTTGACGCCCGTCGCGAGGCCGGCGTGTTTCAGCGCCTCGTTGACGGACATGTACGCGTCCTCCAGGTCGTACTTGCCGACCAGCGCGATGTCTACCTCGCCCTCGCGCTCGCGGGTGACGACCTCTCGCCAGCGGTTGTCGCGCCGGTCGCGCGGCAGCGCCTCGTCGGCGAGGCCGAGTTCCTGCATGACGTACTCGTCGAGGCCTTCCTCCTCGACCATCAGCGGCACGTGGTAGATGTCCTCGACGTCGGGGTTAGAGAAGACGGCGTCGGTCGGAACGTCGCAGAACAGCGCGATCTTCTCCTTGGTGTGCGGTTCGAGTTTGTCGTCCGCGCGCCCGACGAGAACGTCCGGCTGAAGGCCGATAGAGCGCAGTTCCTTGACGCTGTGTTGCGTGGGCTTGGTCTTTTGCTCGCCGTTTTTCGAGTAGGGGACGAGCGTGACGTGGGTGAACAGGATGTCCTCGTCCGCTTCCTCGTGTGCGAACTGGCGGAGCGCTTCGAGATACGGCATCCCCTCGATGTCGCCGACGGTGCCGCCGACCTCGATGAGACAGACGTCGGTGCCCTCGGCGGCCTCGCGGATGCGCCGTTTGATGTCGGTCGTGACGTGCGGGATGATCTGGACGGTCTGCCCCAGGTAGTCGCCGGCGCGCTCCTTCTCGATGACGTGCTGGTAGGTCTTGCCCGTCGTGATGTTGTGGTCGAAGGTCATGTCCTCGTCGAGGAACCGCTCGTAGTTCCCCAGGTCGAGGTCGACCTCGCCCCCGTCTTTCAGCACGTACACCTCGCCGTGCTGGTACGGGTTCATCGTCCCGGCGTCGACGTTGAGGTAGGGGTCGATCTTCACCGCCGTCACGTCGAACCCGGCGTTTTTCAGGAGGCGGCCGGTGCTCGCGGCGGTGATCCCCTTGCCGAGCCCGGACATCACGCCCCCCGTCACGAAGACGAACTTCTTCCCCAGTGTGGGGTCGTATTCGGATGCAGGATCGGTCGGCATACTGATCGTCTGCGATCCCGGGTCAAAACGATTTCGGAGAGCGCTCCGCGTGCGGAGCGGTTGCACAGCGATGGGACCGCCGGACTGGCGGCCCGGGAGCGCCCGGCCGTCGCCCCGTGACAGTCCGCGTCGACCCCTCGACGACAGGTCCGACGCCTCCGAGTCGGACGGGGACCCCGGCTTCTACGTCGCTGAGGACGGCCCCGGCGTCCCGCCCGACGAGCGCGAGGACGTGTTCGAGACGGGGGACACCCGGTCGGAAGACTGCACCGGGGTCGCCCGTCGTACGCGAACTCGCGCGGGCGCACGGCTGGACCGTCGCCGTCGGGGAGAGCGACGCGGGGGGCGCGCGGTCCGAGACCCGCGGCGTGGAGCGGGTCGACGACCGAATGGGGTCAGCCCGGGAGCGCGCCCGCGAAGAACTCGTCGACGCGCTCGCCGATCCGGTCGTGGTTCCCGACGAAGAAGTGGTCCGCGGAGAGTTCGACCACCTCGTCGCCGCGCTCGCGCGCCGCCGCGGCGACCGGCGTCGAGTCCACCGTGTCGTCGCGCTCGCCGTAGACCACCTGCGCCGGGCAGTGTAGGTCCGCCAGCGCCGCCGCCGCGTCCAGGTCGTCGGCCAGTGCCGGAGCGGGTGCGAGCACCGACACCGCCGCCACGCCGCGGTCGACCGTCGCGCCCGCGAGCAGGGCTATCGCGCCGCCGAAGCTATAGCCGAAGAGGCCGACCCGGTCGTAGCGCTCGGCGGCCCAGCGGACCGCGTTGCGGGCGTCCTCGCGCTCGCCGTACCCCTCGTCCCAGTCGCCGTAGTCGAACCGGAGGCAGTCGGTCCCGCGCTCGGCCAGCGCGTCGCTCACCGCGACGAGTCGCGCGTCGCCGCGGTGCCCGCGGTGCTGAGGGTGGGGCGGGCAGGCGACGACGCAGGTCGTCGCGTCGTCGGCGTCGAGCGTCCCGCGCACGTCCCGTCCGCCCGGCAGTAGTACGTCGTTCGGAGACATGTTCGTCGCTAGGTGGAGTCAGGATTTTAAGTCGCGGGTCGCATAAATAATGGTATGGGAATACTCTCGCGGGCCTCTTACGTCATCCGCTCGAAGGTCAACGCCTTGCTCAACCGGGCCGAAGACCCGACGGAGACGTTGGACTATTCCTACGAGCAGATGCGCGACGAGCTTCAGGACGTGAAACGAGGGATCGCGGATCTCACCACGCAGAAGAAGCGCCTGGAGATGCAGAAACGCCGGCTCGAGGAGAACGTGGACAAGCACAACGAGCAAGCGCGGGAAGCCGTCAGGCAGGACCGCGACGACCTCGCGCGGCGCGCACTGGAGAAGAAGAAGGCGAAGATGACGCAGATCGAGGAACTGGAGGGCCAGATCGCCGACCTCCAGAACACGCAGGACAGCCTCGTCGAGAAGAAGGAGACGCTGCAACAGCGCATCGAGGAGTTCCGCACCCGGAAGGAGACGATCAAGGCGCGCCACGAGGCTGCCGAGGCGAGCGCCCGCGTCTCGGAGGCGATGACCGGAGCCGGCGACGAGATGGAGGACGTCGGCCGCGCCATCGAGCGCGCGGAGGAACGCACGAACGACATGGAGGCGCGCGCCACCGCCATGGACGAACTCCAGGAAACCGGCGTGTTCGACGACGCCATGTCCGACAAGGACCAGCTGGACCGTGAGCTGGACGAGGTCCGGTCGAAAGGCGAGGTCGACGCCGAGCTAGACACGCTGAAGTCCGAGATGGGAAAGGAGACGGCGGAGTCCGAGCCGGACGCCGGGACCGAGGGCGAGGAGGACGTCGAGTTCGAGACCGACACCGGCGAGGACGTCGACGTGGACGTGGACGAGACGGAGGTCGAAGCGGAGCTAGAGGACATCAAGAGCGAGGAGACGTAGCTCACTCGTCTTCGCCCGACCGCTCCGACTCCCGGAGGACGAACGGACCGACCGCCAGCGTCCGCTTCGCGATGGTCGCTATCCTGAGGACGTACCCCACCAGCACGAGGAAGGGAAGGGCCGACAGCGTCGCCGCGGCGCTGACGAACCAGACGATGTTGTCGACGCCGAGCGTCGCCCCAGGGAACGAGGACGGCGCGAGGTAGAGGACGACGGCGAGCGACACCGCGAGCGCCGGCAGCGACGCGTAGATGATCGCCCGCGAGAGGTTGACGAGCTCCCACCGGAAGTACAGCGTCTTGAAGTGTTCCCGGGCGGGGCCGAACATCGTCAGCACCTGCACGAGGTCGTCGAACGCTTCGCGCTCGTCGGACGAGAGGTCGTCGCGGTGCTGCCGCCGGATCTGGCGCACGCGGAAGATCTTCCAGTTGTAGTTGTAGTTTAACGCGGCCTGGACGACGTCGTAGGAGCCGAACTCGCTGTCCTCGAGCTGGTCCGACACCGTCTCGGCGTGGTCTATCAGCCCCTCCGTGTACGAGTCGACGGCGTCGCGCAGGTCCGGATCGCCGGCGTCGTCGACGCGGGACCGGAGCGTCTCGGCGCGCTCGCGGCTGGCGTCGACCAGCGCGCCGAGAAACGCCGACGGCTCCGTCGGGCTCGTCTCCCCCACGATGTCGTCGGTGTCGGCGCGGAACGTCATCGAGTTCCGCATCCGGGAACGCTGGTCCCCGACCGGTCCCAGCTCCGCCGAGAGGACGAGCTGGTTGATCGTCACGACCAGCGTCACGCCGGTGATGAGCGCCGTCACCAGCGACGAGAAGGTGTACTTCGTGGCGTTCGCCGACCGCATCACCGCGCGGAGCGTCGACGCGCTGGACGCTCCCGCGGCGACGAGAACGGCGAACAGCAGCGCCGCCAGGACGCCGGCGAGGGTCCAGCGGTTCGCGTCGATCAGGACCCAGAGCCGAACGCGGCTGTCGCTGCCCCGACCGCGCATCGTGTCCTCCGGCGATCCATCGGCCATCGATCGGCGTACGACGGGCGGACGGAAAAAGTGCGACGGTCGGCGCTTATGGTCGCGCCCGTGGGAGGACGTCGTATGGGGACCCAGCGCTACGAGTACCGCGTCGACGCCGTCTCGATCTACCCGACCGAGATAGATGGCGACCGCTTCGAGAAACTGCTGAACGACGCGGCGGCCGACGGGTGGGAGCTGAACGAGACGACGGTCATCGGCGACGCGTCGGTGCTTTTCGTCTTCCGGCGGGAGACTTAGGTCTTTCCGGAGGTCTGTCGTACGACGGGGGGGTGGACGACGGCCTCTCGCCGCCGGCGAACACGACGCGTGAGCGCTCCGACGAGAGCCGGATGCAGTTCCGGTTGCTGATCACCGGGAACCGATGGGCCGTCGTCGCCCTGGTCCTCCTCGTCGGGCCGGCGGTCGTCGGTTCGAGTTCGATGCGGAGGTTCCCCGGAACGGACGCCATCGGGACGCTGTTCGGTTCGACGATCGTCGCCGTCGTCACGGCGGTCACCTTCGTCCTGACCGTCTCGCGGACCGTCCTCTCGCAGGAACTGCGGGTCGTCGGCGACGTGCGCGAGCGGATGGGCGAGGGGATCACCGTCCGTCGCGACCTGGAGGACCTCTCAGCGGTCGGCGTGACCCCCCGAACCGTACGGCGTGCTCTCCGCCGTCATAGAGGCTATCAACGCCCGCGCGGAGTCCCTCGCCGACGCCGCGAACCGGGACGGGACCGACGACGCCGTCGGGACCTGCGTCAACGAGGTCGTCGCTCACGGCGAGGGGGTCATCGGCGACCCTCCCTACGGTCTACAGTTTCTCGGCCCGGCCCGCGAGTACGTCAGATCGAAGTGCCTCCAGTGGGAGTTCGTCAGCCTCTCGCGGGTGACGCTGTACAGCGCGATGCCCGCCCTCGCGCTCTCCACGTACATGCTGCTGGTCTTCGACGCCGCGGCGGTCACCGGGACGACGCCCCGAGTCGAGAACGGCTATCCCGCCGTCGCGCTCGCGTTCACGCTGGCGCTGTTTCCGGTCGCCGTCCTGCTCGCGTACCCGCTTCGGACGCTGACGCTGACGACGCGGACGCTGGCGGTCGGTCCGTCCATCCTGCGCTCGACGCGGCGGCAGAGCGACGAGGACCAGCGGACCCGACAGAGCGCCGCGGTGACGGGGGCGCGCCCGGCGGACGACGGTACGCTTTTCACCGGCCGGCGGAGTCCTCCGCTATGCGACTGCTGTTCGTTCACGCCGACCGCGCGGCGTTCGAGGCCACTACCACCGCCGACGAAGGGGGTGCGGAGCGGGACGACGCCCCGCTGTCCGGCGAGATGGACGACTGCGTGGCCGCGTTCGTCGCCGTCGATACGGAAGACGCCGCCGCCGTCGACGCCGCGGCCGACGGTGCGGCGGACGAACTCCGGGCCGCCGCGGACCGACTCAACGCCGCCCGGATCGCGATGTACCCCTGTCCCCTGCTGAGCGACGACGCGGCGGACGCGGAGACGGCGGCGGCGGTCCTCGGCGCGACCGAAGCCGCCCTGTCCGGCTACGAGGTGCTCCGCGCGCCGGCCGGATGGCACCTCGCGTTCGACGTCTCCTGTAAAGGACACCCGCTGTCCGCGTTCGCGCGCCGGGTGCGGGCGTCCCGCGACGGCGGCGCGCGGCCGCCGAGCGAGCGAGCGCTTCTGACGCCGGACGGCGAACGTCGCGACCCCGTGGGCGGGAGTCCGGACGTCGGCGAAGAACTGCGATCGGTCATCGGGCACGAGACGGCCGAGAGCGGCGCGGCGGGGCGGAGAGACGCCGGCGACGGCGGCCGTCGATGGCGCGCCGCCGCCGACCGACTCGCGGACTGGGGGTTCGTAACCGACGACGACTCGGTCGAGGGCCTCCACTGGACGCCGCGCGGTGCAGTCGTTCGAGACTGCCTGCGGGCGTACGTCGACGACCGCGCCGCGGCGCTCGGCGCGCCGCCGGTCGAGACGCCGGAGCTTCTGGACCCCGGCGTTCGGGACGTACGCGTCCGGGAGGACCCCGACGGCGACGGCGGCCGCTACCGTGTCGAGGCCGGCGACCGGCGGTAACGCCTGCGCGCGTCGGCCTGCGCCGGCCACTGCGCGCTCCTCCGCGACGCGGTCGGGAACGCGGACGACCTGCCCGTCAGTCTCTGCGAGCGCGACGGCCGGGTGTTCCGCCGCGCGGCGCGCGGCCCGGACGAGGCGACCGTTCCCGAGGTCCACACGGCCGTCGCCGACGGGGCGGCCGCGCTGGACGCCTTCGAGCGCCACGCCGCTCTCGCTCGGGACGCGGCGACCGACCTCGGACTGGCCCCGGCGTACGTCCTCCGGGTGACCCGGTCGTTTCACGAGGGGAACGGGGCGTGGGTCGAGCGCCTGCCGGCGACGCTCGACGCGCCCCTCCTCCTCGAGATCCTCCCCGACCCCCGGGACGAGTGGACGGCGAGGCTCGACGCCGTGACGGGCGCTGGGGACGGGCCGCCGGCTCCGCTCGGGACCGTCGCGCTCGGCGACGACACCGCCGAGCGCTTCGGCCTGACGTACGCGGACGGCGACGAGGAGCGGTCGCCCGCGCTCGTCCACTGCTCGCCGACCGGGAGTCTGGAGGCGCTGCTCGGGAGCCTGCTGGCCGCCGCCGACGAGCGCGACCCACCCCGCCTGCCGACGCGGCTCGCGCCGACGCAGGTCCGTCTGATCCCGGTCGGCGAGGCCCACGTCGACCGGTGTGTGGCGGTCGCCGAGACGCTCCGCGCCGCGAGCGTCCGCGCCGGCGTCGACGACCGGGCGGCGACCGTCGGGGAGCGCATCGCCCGCGCCGACGACGACCGAGTGCCGTACCGCGCGGTCGTCGGGGACCGCGAACTGCAGCGCGACGCCCTGCCCGTCGCCGAGCGCGCGTCCGGGCGGGAGACGGCGATGACGGTCGCCGAACTCGAAGCCAGCATCGGCGAGGACGTGGCGGGGTACCCGACGCCGCGGTGCCGGACGCCGGTTCGGTTCAGTCGGCGGCCCGACTTCGGCGGAGAGTGATCGCCGTTCGAACGGCTACGCCCGTCGCGTGCCCGTCCCGGGCCGGTCGACAGCGGCCAGATCGATGTCGCCGCCGGCCATCGGGACGCCCTCGTACGGGTCGTCACCGAGGAGCAGCGAGCCGTCGAGGTCCGCGTAGTCGAGCAGCGGGGCCAGATGCGCACCGGCCGCGATAGAGGCGTCGCTCTCGACCATGCACCCGAGCATCGCTTCTAACCCCTCGGCCCGCGCCGCGTGGACCATGCGCTTCGCCTCCAGCAGGCCGCCGCATTTCATCAGCTTGATCGTGACGATATCGGTGCGGTCGGCGACTCGCGGCACGTCCGCGAGGGTCACGCAGGACTCGTCGGCCGCGACGGGCAGCGCCGAGCGCTCGTAGACGAACCGCAGGCCCTCGGTGTTCTCCGCGGGGACGGGTTGCTCGACGAACTCCACGCCGTACTCGGCCAGCGTCTCGCTCTTCCGGACCGCCTCCTTCGGCGTCCAGGCCTCGTTGGCGTCGACGCGGATCCGCGCGTCCGGCGCGGCGGAGCGCACGGCGTCGACGATCGCCTCGTCGCGGCCCGTGCCGAGTTTGATCTTCAGCACGTCGTAGCCCTCGTCGACCGCGTCCGCGGTCTTCTCGCGCATCCGGTCGGTCTCATCGAGGCCGATGGTGAACGAGGTCTTCACGGACCGCTCCGGGTCGAGGCCCCAGTAGCGGTACAGCGGGAGGTTCGCGCGCTTCGCGACGAGGTCATGAAGCGCGACGCTCACCGCGCAGCGGGCCGCGGGGTTGTCGCGCACGGTCTCGCGCATGCGGCGTTCGGTCCGTTCGAGCTGGTGGGGGTCGCTCACCTCCTCGACCGCGTCGAGCAGGTCCGGGAGTACGGCCTCGACGGTGTCGGCGGTCTCGCCGTAGCGGGCGGCGGGCGCGGCACCGCCGACGCCGACCCGTCCTCCCTCGCCCTCGATCCGGACGACGACGTTCTCCGAGACCGTCTGAGTCCCGCGGGCGATGGTGAAGGGCGTCTCCAGCGGGAGTTCGAGGCGCTCGAACGACGCCGAGAGCGTCACAGCACCGCCTCCAGCACGGGGTTCTCGTCGAAGCGGACCAGGTCGGCGGCGGGGACGCCGAGCGCGTCGCCGTACGCCTCGACGGCCTCGCGGGCGGCCGCGTCGTCGTCGACGTTCACCGTGTTCAGCGCGCCGGCGACGACCTCGCCGTCGTGGACGGCCCCCGCAAGCGACTCGTAGAGGTCGACGTAGGCGGGCAGGTCCGGCAGGGCGAACGACTCGTAGCCGTGGACGGCCTCCCGCCCGGCGACGTGACACAGCACCATCCGGTCGGGCATCGACCCGTGGAGGATGCCGCAGGTGACCGCCGAGTACGCGGGGTGGACGATGCTCCCCTGCCCCTCGACGAACAGGTAGTCGTGGTCGTCGCCCTTCTCGACTAGCATCTCCTCGACCGCGCCGGCGGTGAAGTCGCTGACCACGCGGTCGATCGGGTTGCCCCACCCCTCGGTCATGATGCCGGTCTGGCCCGTCGGGATGACGGCGGCGTCGCGGCCGCGGTCGCGGGCCGCCTCCGCCAGCTCCATCGTCGCCGTCATCTTGCCGACCGAGCAGTCGGTCCCTACGGTGAGGACGACCTCGGCGTCCACGTCCCGGGCGACGCCGTCGGCCACGCCGAGGTCCTCGGGGGGCTTGCGGACGTCCCGGAGGTCGCAGTCGTTCCGGGCGGCGAGGCGGGCGAACTCCTCGTCCTCCGAGAGGAAGTAGTGGAGGCCGGCGATCACGTCGCACCCGCGCTCCAGCGCCGCCCGGACGTCGGACCGCCAGGACTCCTCGAACGCGCCGCCGATGGGCGCGATGCCGACCAGGAGGGCGTCGACCTCGCCGACGTCGTCCATCGAGGCGACGACCGGCGCGTCCCCCACGTCGGGGACGTGGTCCGACACCCGCGTCCCGGCGGCGTCGCGGTCGAGCACGGCGGCTACGTCGTAGTCGCCGTACCGCATGACGCCGAGCGCCGTCTTGGCGCGGTCGGGGAACTTCTCGTGAGCGAGGATCGCGATGCGCATGGGGTACCGTTGTGGACTGGAGGATATATACTTGTGAGTACGTGGACGCGAGCGTCGGGACGAAGCGCCGCGCCCGAAAGCGTCGGGGCTCGAACTCGGCCCCGAGCGAAAACGAGAGCGGGCTCGGGTCGACCCGGCTGACGGTCGGTCCCGTCCGCGGAGAGCGGTGTTCAGGTGCGCCCCCGTCGAGAGTCAGTTACTCGTCGTGGTCCGTTCTTCGAAAGGACGGTCGGGGGGAAGACGGCACGACCATGACGGTGAGATATGCGAACGCGGCGTCGACGGAAGGTTTCTCTCGGACTCGGACCCCGACTGGCCGCCGCGGACCGGCGGCGAACGCCGTCGCTCTCACCCGGTCGTCAGTTTCCGCACGCCGTGCGTGACCCACGTCAGGCCCGTCTCGGCCGGGGGAGGTCACAGGCGGTCCGACGGGCGGTCAGAGCCGGACCAGCGTCGTCGTCCAGACGTCGTAGAACGCCTTGTCCAGCGCGTCCTCCGGGTCGCCGGTGGCGTCGACCGCGGCGGTGGCGGCCGCGTCGGCGTCGAGTTCGTCGACCACGCGGCGGTCCCCGGCGAGGACCAGTCGGTCGGCGTCGCGGTCGGCGAGCGCCGCTCGACACCGGTCGAGGTGGTCGGCGATCTGCTCGTCGCGCAGGCGCTCGAAGCGGGCCTGCGAGAAGCCGCCCTTCGAGTGCTGGCTCTTCACGTCGCTCTCGAAGGTCCTCGTCGCGACGCGCTCGCGGCCGTCGTACTCCCCGAGGGCGAACAGATCGGCCCGAACCAGTGCGAGGGAGAACTCGCCGGTCGGGAGGAACCACTCCCGGTCGAGGCGGAAGCCGTCGCCCCACGAGGCGAACGGCTCCGGCGCGAGCGGCGGGTCGAGCGCGACGCTCACGAGGCCGGCGTCGTCGGCGCAGACGAGACAAGGTGCGGCGCGGTCGACCAGCGTCGCGCGGTCGTCGAGGGCCTCGTGGACCGCGTCGGGCACCTCATGGTCGACCATCGCCGTCAGCGCGCCCTCGGCGTCGGTGTCGACGCTGTCGAGGCGCGAGAGGACTTCCGCGAGTCGGTCGCCCCGGACCTGCCCGACGCCGCGGAAGTCGAGGCCGCCCTCGTCGCCGCCGGCCCGCTCGACGCGGTCCTCCAGTTCGGTGACCCGGTCTTCGAGTCGGTTGACCCGTTCCTCGGCGTCTTGACGGGCGCTGACGGCGTCGGCGCGGCGGTCGGACTCCGCTTCGAGTCGGGTTTCGAGGCTCTCTTTCTCGGCCGCTAGCTCGTCGATGCGGTCTTTCAGCGCCGCTCGTCCCAGCAACTCGTCGAGCATCGATAGAGTGGCCGCGCCGCGGCCACTTTTAGGTTCCGACGGCTCGGTCAGGTGCCCGTGGTGGGCTCGAAGTCGACGCCGCCGGAGAGGCGGAGTAACTGCGTGGCCCGGTCCTCCTTCGCGAGCAGCACCTCCCGCAGCGTCGGCGGGCTGCGGAAGCCGTCGTCGACTAACCCCTCGGGGACGGCGAGCGTGTCGGAGGGGATCCCCTCCTCCCCGTGTACCGGGAAGTGTCGGTTGTCGAGTTTCATCACGAGCGGCGCGTCGAGGCGCTCGACGCCCTCCCCGCTCGCGTACAGTCGCTCGTTGACGCGCTCGTGCTGTTCGCGCTGCATGAGCGCGCGGTCCCCGTCGAACGGCTCCACGTAGAGCCGTCCGAAGTAGTAGCCGCTGGAGAACTCCTCGAACATGCTATACAATAACATGACATGAGGCGGTCGCTGATAAGGCTTCGCCACAGGGCTTAACACGCAGTGCAAACAGTCCGGACGCCCGGTTCGGCTACCCGGCGACGGCCGGGAGTCGACGGCTGACGCGCTCGCTTGCGGGGGTGAGCGCCACCGTCTTGCCGCGGGGGTCGTAATCGACCAGCCCGGCGTCGGCGAGCGTCGGCACGTGGACGTGATGAGACGCTCCACGAGCACCTACGCGCCGGCCTCCGGACCCTCCCGTCGAACGTGTTCGACGAGCGGTCGGGAGGGTGGTCGCTACCTACCGGAGACGCTCGTGAGACGGGGCGGTCGCCCGGAGCGCGGGCGAACACGGGCGGTGTCCGAACGCGTCCTCATCGGCGGCATCAGAAAACGTATTGAACGCTGAAACGCCGTCAGAAGGCGTATCTCCGGTCGTTTTGAACGGAGCAAACGAAGGTTCGGGTTTTTAACGTCCGACCCGTTAGGGCTCCAGTAATGACCGATGCCCGGGCTGTGGCGATAGCCGCCCTCTGTGCCGTGGCTCTGCTCGCCGTCGTAGCGCCCGTCGCCGGCGCGGCCGCCGGCGGGGCGGCCGATAGCGCCCGGAGCGACGCGCCGAACGCCACGAACGATAGCTCGATGGGTGCGGAGATCTCCGCGTTCATGCAGTCGTCCGCGTCCGAAGCCGACGGCGCGGTGGAGGACGGCATGTTCGAGGCCGAGTACGACGAGCGGCCCGACGACCGCGCGACCCTCGTCGAGAGCCGGACCGGCGACCTCCAGTCCGACCTCGCGGACCTGCGCGAGCGGCGGCAGGAACTGCGGGAGAACAGAGACGACACGAACCAGGTCGAGTACCGGGCGCGAATGAGCCGCCTCGTCAGCGACGTTCGCTCGCTGGAGCGGTCCGTCAACCGGACGGAACCGCTCGCGGAGGCGGCGGGCGTCGACACGACGGCGCTTCGGACGATCCGGAACGACGCCTCCGAACTCTCCGGGCGGGAGGTCGCCGAACTCGCCAGGCAGATGGCGGTCGTCCCCGACGAGCGTCCCGACCGCGAACCGGACGGCGACCGCGGGAACGGCGAGGCGAACGGGCGCGAGAAAGGCCCGAAGGACAGCCCGGGAAACGGGTCTGACGACGCGAACGCCGGCAACGACCGGCGGAACGCGACGAACGACGACGGTGACGACGATGACGGCGGTGGTGCCGACAGGGGCGGCGGCACCGGCGGCGACGACGGACCCGGCAACGGAGGACTGGTCGCCCGAGCAGACACCCTTTTCACCGCTCGCGGCGAACTGTCGACCGAATGGATTCTGCCGCTCTGCTCGACTTGCTGGGCAACGAGAACCGCAGACGGATCCTGCGGTTGCTCTCGCGGAAACCCTGCTACGTGACCGAGATAAGCGAGTACCTCGGTGTCAGTCCCAAGGCCGTCATCGAGCACCTGCGGAAGCTAGAGGAGGCCGCACTGGTCGAGAGTCACACGGACGACCAGCGCCGGAAGTACTTCCACATCGCCCGGAACGTCCGCCTCGAAGTGAACGTCTCGCCGTACGGTTTCGGCACGAAAAGCGCATACCCGACGAGCAAGAGCCTCGACATCACGACCTGCCGCTACCTCTCGGTCGACGTGGCGTCCCACAGCGACGGCGAGAGCGACGACGGCGACGCGGACGACCCCGAGGCCATCGCGGCGGAACTGGCCGAACTGGAACGCCTGGAGAACGAACTCTCGCTCGCCCAGCGGTGGGTCCAGGGGCGGATGACCGACCTGCACGACCGGGTCTCGGAGGTGGTCGACGAGGACGTCGATAGCCGCCTCTCAGCGGACGTGCTGCGCTGTCTCGCCGACGGTCCCCACGAGGTCGCCGAGGTCGCCGCCGACGTCGACGCGCCCCCGGAACTCGTCGAGGAGACGCTGGCGGCGATGGCGGAGGACGGACTCGTCCGGCGATCGGACGACGGGTGGGCGCTCGGGTGAGAACGGTGCGGCCGACGGGCGATCAGCGTATTCGAGGCGGAGCCTCCGGCCTCAAGGAGCGAGCGAAGCGAGTAAGTAGGGCCGACAACCCCGCCACGTTCACGAACTGTTGCCGCCCTTCCTCCTCAACGTTAATAAACCATCGGGTATACGTCTGACGTATGGAGGTGCGGCGAACTGTCCCGGTCAAACTCGACGTGGACAGCGACGATGCCGCACTCCTCCGTGAGACAGTAGACGAGTTTCTGTGGGCCGCCAACTACGTCGTTGACTACGCTTGGCAGGGCGAATACAAGACGACGAGCAAGGCCCAACTCCAAGAGGAAACCTACGAGAAGGCACGCGATCAGACGCGGTTGCACGCGAACCTCGTCCAGAACGCTCGCAACAAGGCCGCCGACGCCGTGCAGAGCGTTGTCGCACGCTGGAAACAGGGCAAGTACGCGGGCAAACCACACTTCTCGAACCCGACCGCCGTCTACGACAAGCGGTGTGCGACCTTCCACGACGAGTACGTGTCGCTGGCAACCGTGGACGGACGCATCGAAGCCGAGTACGTCCTCCCCGACCCCGCCCGCGACACTCCCTACAGTCGGTATCTCGACAACGACAACTACGAAGTAACGGGCGCGGAACTGCACTACAGAGACGGAGAGTGGTTCCTTCATCTTCGCACAAAGGCGGAGGTGGAGTCCGACACGGTGGAACAGGTAACGACCGGGCACAGGACAGTCCTCGGTGTTGACCTCAACGTGAACCAACTCGCGGTCACTTCGGCAGGCACGTTCTGGAGCGGTCACAAGTTCGACCACTGGCGACGGGAATACGAAAAGCGGCGTGGGTCGCTCCAACAGTGCGGGAGCCGCCACGCTCACGAGAACATCCAAGCGGTCGGTCGCAAAGAGACAGGGCGCTTCAAGATGATGCTCCACCGGATCGCGAACGGCATCATCAAGGAGGCCATTGAGAACGGCTGTACGGTCGTTGCCTTCGAGAAGTTGACCAACATCCGTGACCGGCTTTCTGGCGCGTCGTGGGGCCACGAGTGGGCCTTCGAGCGGCTGTACGAGTACGTCGAATACAAGGCCGAACCGCGCGGTATTACTGTCGAGCAGGTAGACCCGGAGAACACGTCGCGGCGATGCTCGACGTGTGGGTTCACGCACCCGGACAACCGCGACAGCGAGGATTTCAAATGTCTGAAATGCGGCTACGAAAACCACGCCGATTACAACGCGGCCAAGAACATCGGTCTGCGGTATCTCCGTCGTAACCAAACTGGGGACGGCGGAGGCGCACCCGTAGGCGTGCGCTTGAATCGCGGGATGTTGAACGCGAACGGAGAGTTTGAACCTCCTGCCGGAGATTCCGGCCAGAGCGGGAGTCCACGC
>PXSA01000011.1:0-6875 GCA_003023565.1 Halobacteriales archaeon QS_9_68_17 | reverse complement strand
CCCGCAAGCGCCGCGAGGCCGCCGACGACGGCGCTCACCGCGACGAGCGGGAGACCGACGCCGGTGAGCGTCAGGACGGCGTTTCGAAGCAGGGACCCGACGCCACCGACGGCGGCCCCCGCGAGTCCGACCTCGGCGTAGCGGCGCTCGTCGCCGACCAGCCCGAGGGCGAAGGCGACGACGGACAGTCCGACCGGGCGGCCGAACACCGGTATCGTCGACCCCCCGACGAGCGCGACCGCGAGCAGGACCGCCGAGAGGAGGAAGAAACGCGGCGAGAACCACCGTCGAACGTCGCCGGTCTCGTCGCCCCGTTCCGCCGCGGCGTCCAACCCCCCGGTCGCCGCGTCGTCGTCGACGGCGTCGAGCGACCCGTCGACGCCGGCATCGTCGCTCGTCCCGGTGAGCTGGTCGGTTCGTTCACTCATGCGACTGGGTACGGGGCGGACCGGCAAGGATTTTTCCCTCGACTCAGACCGGTAAGAGAAGGTACAGCGCGGGCGTGACGGCGGCGAGAACGACGCCGTAGGCGATGGCGGCGACGGTCGCGTCCCGTCGGATGCCGCCGACGCGCTCCTCGTACCGCGGTGATCGCTTTGGGCCGACGCGGGGCAGGACAGCGCCCGCGAAGACCGCCGCGACGGCGACCGCGACGGCCGCGCTCGCGGCGATGCGGGCCACGGACACCCAGCCGAGCACCAGCACTTCCACCGTCCGAAGGCCCTCGACGGCGACCAGCAGGAGTTCCGTCGCGACCGCCGCGAGGATCCCGGAGAGGTAGTGGGCGCTGTGGCTGGCGGCGGGGACGACGTTCGACGGGGCGTCGGGCCAGGCGGCCGCGACCGCGATCCGCGGCGCGGCGTCGCCTTCGGGGAGCAGGCTCATCACCGTCCGCGCCAGCGCGGCCGCAGCGAACCCGGCCAGCACGGCGACGGCGACCCGCGCCGGCACCGGCCTGATCTCCGCGCCCGCGGCGTGGGCGACCGCGTCGACGTTCATGGCCGATCGGCCGACCGCCCGCCGGATAAACGCACCGAGACCGGCTCGCGTCGCGGTCGCTCGCACGCCGCCGGCGATAACGCAACCCTTGAAGTGACGCGGGCCGAACCCCCGATAAGATGAACGCAGGCGACCGGGTCCGCGTCGAGCGCGCGGACCAGACGTACGAGGGCGTGTTGCTCCCATCGACGACGCCGGACCACCTCGTCGTCAAGCTAGACGGCGGGTACAACGTCGGTATCGACCGCGAGGACGCCGCCGTCGACGTGCTGGCGTCGGACGTGTACGAGATAGAGGAGGGCGACAGCGACGAGTCCTCCGAGGTCGAGTTCGACGAGGACCTCCCGACGGTTTCCCTGATCAGCACCGGCGGCACCATCGCGTCGACCGTCGACTACCGCACCGGCGCGGTGACCGCGCAGTTCGACGCCGAGGACGTGCTCCGGGCGGTGCCGGACCTCGCGGGACTGGCGAACTACCGCGGCCGGGTCGTCGCCAACATCCTCTCCGAGAACATGACGCCGGACGTGTGGCGCGACCTCGCCGAGGCGGTCCGCGAGGAGATAGCGGCGGGCGCGGACGGCGTCGTCGTCATGCACGGCACGGATACGATGCAGTTCACCGCGTCGGCGCTCTCGTTCATGCTCGACACGCCGGTGCCGGTCGTGTTCACCGGGAGCCAGCGCTCCGCGGACCGGCCCTCGTCGGACAACGTGATGAACGCCGTCTGTGCCGTCGAGGCAGCCAAGGGCGACGCCGCGGAGGTCATGGTCTGCATGCACGAGAGCGGGAGCGACGACGCCTGCGCGCTCCACCGCGGCACCCGCGTGCGGAAGAACCACACCTCCCGGCGCGACGCCTTCGAGACGGTCGGCGCGAAGCCGCTCGGCCGCGTGGACTACGAGACGCGGGAGGTCTCGTTCCGCCGCGACTACCGGGAGCGCGGCGAGGCGGAGCTCTCGCTCGCGCCGGATCTGGACCCCGACGTGGAACTGCTGAAGTTCACGCCCGGGATGGACCCGGCGTACCTGGACGTCGCGGAGGGCAAGTCCGGCCTCGTCATCGAGGGGACGGGCCTCGGGCACGTCCACACGGACCTCGTCTCCCGCATCGAGGAACTGGTCGCGGGCGTCGACGAGCGGAGCTCGTCGGCTCGTCGGACGGAGTCCGACGGCGGGACGACCGTCGTCATGACCAGCCAGTGCCTCGAAGGGCGGGTCTGCGACCGCGTGTACGACACCGGGCGCGACCTGCTCGACGCCGGCGTCGTCGAGGCCGGCGACACCCTCCCCGGCACCGCGAAGGTGAAACTGATGTGGGCGCTCGAGAACGCCGCCGACCCCGAGACGACGATGTCGGAGCCGCTTTCCGGCGAACTCACCGAGCGATCGGTACCATGGGAGCGAGCGGGCTGACGGTCCGCCCGGCGCGGGCGGACGACTACGACGACGTGGTCGCGTTCACGAGCGACACGTGGGCGGACCGCGAGGGGAGCGACTACATCCCCCGGGTCTACCACGACTGGATCGAGGGGCCGGACGGCGGCGAGCGCCGGCGGACGCTGGTCGCCGAGGACGACGAGGCCGCCGTCGGCATCGCGCAGGCCGTCCTGCTGTCCGACCACGAGGCGTGGTGTCAGGGGATGCGCGTCGCCCCCTCCCACCACGGCGAGGGCGTGGCGACGCGGATAACCCGCGGCCTGTTCGACTGGGCGCGCGACCGCGGCGCGGCCGTCGCGCGGAACATGGTGTTCTCGTGGAACGTCGCCGGCCTCGGCCAGTCCCGCGCGACCGGGTTCGCCCCCGCGACGGAGTTCCGGTGGGCGCGGCCGCGGCCCGACCCCGACGCCGCGCCCGGTGCGGCCGTGGTCGAGGACCCCGACGACGCCTGGACGTACTGGGCGCGGAGCGACGCCCGGGACCACCTGCGCGGCCTGGCGCTCTCGTTCGACGAGACGTGGGCGATGCGGGAACTCACCAGGGAGGGCCTGCGCCGGGCGGCCGACGAGACGGCGGTGTTCGCCGTGCAGGACGCCGGTACGCGCGGGATGGCGTACCGCGTCCGCGACGACGAACGGGAGAACGAGGACGGCGAGGTCGAACACCGCGCCGAGTACGGCGTCGGCGCGTGGGAGGACCTCGCCGCCTGCCGCGACCTGCTCGCGGCGGTCCGGCGCGACGCCGGGGAACTGGGAGCCGACGACGTCCGCGTCCTGGTCCCCGAGACGGTCCGGCACGTCAGCGACGTGGCGGCGACCCGGACGCCGGTCTCGGACGAACCGGACTTCGTGCTCGCGGCGGACCTGACCGACGACCGCCGGCGCTAAGGGTCGCTCGTTTCGACGCCGTCCGAGGTCGCTCCGGCCGCGAGGCTTCGTTTTCGCCCGACGGAGAGCCGTCGCTCTCGGTCGCTATCGGGGTCTAGGGGTGACGGCCGTCTTCCGGCGATATCGCCCTCTCGACCGACTGCACCGTTCCAAACGTTTGTTACGAATATCTCGCTTAGCGAGCGAAAACGGTAGCGAACAACTCACCGTTCGGTAACGAACGAGAACAGGACGCGGGAGATAGTTCCTCGTCGGGAACGACGGCCTCGCGGAACACCTCGTTCTCGCGCATCGTCCGGATCGGTTCGCTGACAGTGACGTGAGAGACGTCGATGTCGTGCTCCTCGGAAAGATGTCGCGGGGCTCCCGCGAGGGTCGCTGCGGGTCCTTGGCCAGTTCGTGAAGGATGATCGCGTCGCGGGCCTTCAGGCCCGGACCCTCCAGCGGTTTCGTCTCAGTCATCGGTCAGGAACGCGTCGTGCGGCGACCGCCTTCGCTGTTCGCGTCCGGGCGTCGCGGGATCACCCGCCCGAGACCGGCGGAAACAGCGCGAGTTCGTCGCCCGCTTCGACCGCCTCGTCGAGGCCGTCGCCCTCGACGAGCACGTTCGTCCCGTTTCGCAGGACGTTGATGTGGTCGCGCAGGTCGCCGTCGTCGGCCAGCACGCGCTCCGCCAGCGAGGGGTGCTCGTCGAGGAGCGCGTCGAGCGCCTCGCCGACGGTGCCGGCGTCGTCGGCGACGGGGATCCGCTTTTCCCCAGCGCGCTCGGCGAGGTCCGCGAACAGTTTCCACTCCATGCACGTCGGTGGCTCGCCCGTCAGGAAGTAACTTCCGCCTCCGGCGAGGCGGCGGCGCGCTCGACCTCGCGGAGGACGGTCGGGCAACGGCGTGGACGGTATCGCCGGGCGCGAGCAGGCGGTCCGGGGCGGGCACGGCCTCGATGCCCCCGTCGGCGGCCGTCACCGCCGCCACGGACCGCGAGACCGTCGAGAAACTCCGGCGCGCCGGCGCTGACACGGTGACCGGCCCGGCGACCATCGGGCGTCACCTGCCGGCGCAGTCGGCGCTCGGCGAGGAAACTACCGAGGCGACCGCACAGCGGTTGCCGAAGGACCGACCCTCGCTGCGGACCCCGAGCGCCCCCGACCGAGGAAAGACCGATCAGGCGGGGATCGGCGGCAGGTGCGCGCGGTCGAACCAGAACTCCTCGACCGTTTTCGCCATCTCGACGAACTCGTCGAGGCTGCTCGGTTTCGTGAGGTGAGCGTTCGCGCAGAGCTCGTAGCTGCGAGCGATGTCTTCGTCCGCGGACGAACTCGTCAGGACGAGCACCGGCAGCCGAGAGAAGGTCGGGTCGTCCCTGATCCGTTCGAGGACCTCGAACCCGTCCACCCGGGGGAGGTTCAGGTCGAGAAACACGAGGTCAGGGGCGGTGGTCGAGTCGTCGTCGTGGCAGTCGGCGAGGAACTCGAGCGCCTCGTCGCCGTCGGTGGCGGCGCGGATCGAGGTCTCGACGCCCGCCGATTCGAACGCCTCGCGCGTGAGACGCACGTCGCCGGGATTGTCCTCGACGAGAAGGATCTGGAGCATGAGAGCGAGAGCAGTTGTGACGTGGTACCGGCCTAAGGGGAATAAGATGCCCTACTAAACAGTTTGGTGCTTCGCTCTGTCGGGCCTCGCCCGTCCGCCGGGAAGCGTGACTCACCCGCGGTGAACGACGGCGACCGCGGCGTCGATCTCGTCGATCCGCTCGAACGTCGGTGGCGAGATGAACCGCGACGCCGCGGTGCGGTCCGTGCTCGCACCGATGAGCGTCAGGTCGTACGTCGGCGCGGTCGTCGCGAGAAACGACTCGATCGAGTCGCGCGCGACCCGGGTCTCGAACGACCCCTCGAACGTCTCCACGACGTCGGCGAGCATCGCCTCCGCCCGGCGTCGCTCGTCCTCGCCGTCGATGCACGTCGCCACGGCGACGCTCCCGGTCGGCCCGGCGAGGCGTCGGGCGAACTCTACCTTCGCGTGTGCCCCTTCGCCCGCTCTGCGGATGGGGACGAGGACCCGTCGCCAGCGCCGGTCGTCCGGCGGGACCCGGGCGGCGATCACGTCGCGGTCGCTCCCGAACAGCGACCGGACGTGCGACGAGAGGTGGCCGTGGCGCTGCTCGTACGGCGCGACGACGAGGTCGCAGTTCTCCTTGCGGGCCGTCCTGAGCGCCGCGGTCGCCGGCGCGTCGGACGAGGCCACGACGACCTGACAGGGGACCCCGATCTCCGTCTGGAGATCCGCGGCGCACGATTCGAGGCGGTTCGCCAGGGCGTCGGAGTCCGTCCCGGCGTCGTCGCCGTCCGACGCGTCTTTCCGTTCGCCGTCGCCGTCCGGCGGGACCGTTGCGAACAGGACCACTTTCCCGGCGTCGTGGGCCGCGGCGAGGCGCGCACCCAGATACGCCGTCGCCGTCCCCCGGTCGCCGCGCATCGGCACGAGGACGTGGTCGTCGCCCTTCGTCGACCGATAGAGGTACCGCTCCCGGTTCTCGTAGAACTCCCGACGCCAGACCAGGAAGACGAGGGCGACGAGCGTCGTCGAGGCAAGAACGCTCACCACGTACGCGAACGGCGAGGCGTCGATGAGCAGCACGAGCAGGCCGCAGGCGTAGGCGGACGGTTCCTCCACGTCGAGCGCCCAGGTGACGACGCCGGTGAGAAACACCGTGAGCGCGGCCGCCGCGGCGCTCACCCGGAACAGGCCCGTGGGCTCGACGAGAAACAGCGTCACCAGTTCCAGCGCGAGCCACCCGCTCGCCGCGCTGAGCGTCAGTCCGGCGACGAACCGTCGGGGGGAGGAGTAGCGCCCCTCCGGGTCGGAAAACAGCGTGTACGACCCGGACGCGAGCGGCGGGAACAACAGGAACGATAGCTGCGGCACGGCGTTCGAGAGCACGGTCACGAGGGCGATAAGCAGCGGGACGGCGACCAGGGTGGTGGCGTGAACGAGGTTGTCGGTGTGCTCTATCCACCGGCGGAACTCGCGGACCTCCCTGCGCTCGACCCGGCGCAGCCGCCGCACTGCGTCACGATACCGGGACCGGAGCGCGTCGAACATGTCGAAGCGTCCGCACGCGCGGGGTTAAAATCGTCCGATCAGCGTCTTTCGAGGCGGAGCCCCCGGTCTTAAGGAGCGAGGGCTTCCGATACGTCGGAAGCACGACGCGAGTAGGCCGGGGAGGAAGCCGACACAATGGGCGACGAACCGCAGGACTACTGCCGTCCGACTCGCAACCCGACGCACTTTTTATGGGGGCTGCCGTACACCAGTCTAGTGATACCGTCGCACACGTCGCCGGTATCACGGGCCGCAGTAGCCCGGCCCCCGAACGATGGGGACGCCGACCCCGAAGGTCGTTCGGTACGGGCGAGGAACGACCTTCCTCCCCGGCGATAACTGACGGCGAGTCCCACATCAAAGCCACCGAAAGGCGAAGCCTTTCGAGGCCTCGATGGAACTCGTTCCATCGGTGGCCCCACCCTCCACGAGCGAACCCGTCAGGGTG
>PXSA01000015.1 GCA_003023565.1 Halobacteriales archaeon QS_9_68_17 | reverse complement strand
GACGGCGAGGGGGATACCCTGCGCGAGCGCGCGGTCGACGCCGCGGTCCCGCAGCGCGGCTTCGAGTTCGTCGCCGCGCTCGTCTATCGCCAGCGCGTCGGCCATCGTCCCGATCCGTTCGAGCGTCTGCTCGGCGGTCCGCACCGCCCAGCGGTCCCGCGTGTCGGCGTCGACGCGGTTGATGCTCTCCGGCCGGATGGAGGTGTACACCACGTCGGAGTCGTCGGGCTGGAACGTGTTCGCCTTCCCCGTCACGGCGACGAAAGCCGGCGGGTCCATCCGCTCCAGCGCGGCCATCTCGTCGGGCTGGTACTGGCCGGCGTAGACGACGAACGCGCCCGTCGGGTCGACAACGCGGGCGCGAAGCACGTCCTCGTTGACCTGCTCTATCTCCGTGAGGACGCCCACCGCGAACATGCGGTTGACGCGCGCGCCGGTCGGCATCACGACGTAGTTCGGCGCTCGCTCCTCGTCGCTCTCGGAGAACTCCAGTTCGGCGTCGTCGAACTCGGCGGCGAAGACCCGATAGGCGACCTCCCGGTTGCCGGGGCTGCCCCCGTCGTCGCCGTTCTCGCTCTCGCTCATGCGCCCACCTCCTCGATCAGCGCCGTCGCCTTGTCGGCGGGGTCGTCGTCGGTCCGCTCGAACTCGGTCGCGTCGAGGTTCGCGCCGTACTCGTCGACCGAGAGGTGCCCGCGGACGCGGTACTCGCGCCCGACGACCTTCTCGCGGATGGTGTCCGCGACGACCTCCTGGTCCATCGCCTCGCGGGCCTGCTCGCGGGCGTCGTCCACGTCGCCGCCGTACACCTCCTCGGTGAGTCCCTCGTCGAGCACCGCCGTCACCGCGCCGGTGCCGTCGTCGACGATGGCCTTCACGCGGAGGTCGTCCTCGCCGTCCACGTCGCCGTGGGTGCGACACTGGCCCTTCTGGATGACGCGGCCGCACTCGGGACAGCGCTGGATGAGGCCGGACCCGTCCCTGACGGCGATGACGTTGCCGACGACCGCCACGTCGTACACGCCGCCGCTCCGGATGGCCTCGCCGGCGTCCATCCGCGGGGCCGCGGCGCTGACGTCCACGGCCCGGGCGAGCGCGTCGACCCGCGAGAACTCGGAGACGTTCACCGAGGGGACGCCGCGGTACTCGCGGACGTACGCGTTCTCGATCCGCAGGGCCGCGCCCTCCTCGATCGCCGGGTGCGGGTCCCAGTCGGTGAACGGCAGGCGGCCGGTCTCGTCGCCGAGCACGCCGCTCAGGATCTCCGTCTCGCCGTCGCGGCCGTCGATCGTCCGCGTCTCGACCTCGACCACGCGGGCCGCCACGTTGACGCCGCGGTCGCCCACCTGCACGTCGATCAGGTCGGCGTCGCCGCCCACCTCGTAGCCGACGTCGAGGTCCTCGTCGGCGTGGGCCACGGTGGTGCTCTCGCCGACGTTCAGCTCCGGTTCGCCCTCCCACTCGCGGACGCCGGCGTTGCCCAGCGTGACGGTGTCGCCGGGTTCGAAGTCCACGTCGGTCCAGGCGGTGTAGTCGATGACGCCCGTCCCGTCGGCGAGGCGTCCCTCGTAGATGACGTTGTTCTCGCCCTGATACCGGATCGAGCGCTTGCCCTTTGTGAGCACCGTCGCCGTCACCGTGACGTTGCCGTCGTCGGTCTCGATGTCGGCGATGTCGGCTTCGCTCGGCGCGGCACCGCCGCCCTCGCTCCCGTCGCCGTACTTGCGGCGGAGGCTCTGTTTCGCCTCGTCCATCGGCACGCTGTACGACACCAGGTTCTCAAGGTCCTCTTTGACCTCCTCTTTGTCAACGCCGAGGTCGGAGGCGAGGTCCTCGGCATGGTCGTCTAAGCTCATCACCGGTGTTTCGAGCGGACGGGGTAAAAATGATTCCCGTGCCCCCGCCGAGCCGTCGCCCTCGGCCCGCGCAGCGACCGAAAGCGGTTTTCTCGACGCGGGGCAAGTGCGCCCATGCGCGTCGTCGTCAACGCCGCCGCGAGCGCCGACGGAAAACTCTCGCACCGGGGCCGCGAGCAGGTCGCCATCAGCGGTCCCGAGGACTTCGACCGGGTCGACCGCCTCCGCGCCGAGAGCGACGCGGTCATGGTCGGCGTCGGCACCGTCCTCGCGGACGACCCGCACCTGACGCTCGACGACCCCGAACCGACCGACGAG
The DNA here is from genome assembly GCA_003023565.1 of Halobacteriales archaeon QS_9_68_17. Lineage (GTDB taxonomy): Archaea > Halobacteriota > Halobacteria > Halobacteriales > Natronoarchaeaceae > Halostella. The sequence goes on along the minus strand of PXSA01000015.1, from coordinate 61,302 downwards.
CGCGTCGCCGGTGACGACCCCGCCCACCCCGCGCGCGTCGTCGCCGACTCCCGCGGGCGGACACCTCCCGACGCCCGGATCCTCGACGACGCCGCGACGACCTACGTCCTCGTGAGCGAGGCCGCCTCCACCGAGCGCGTCGCGGACCTTCAGGACGCCGGAGCCGGGATCGTCACGGCCGGCCGCGAGCGCGTCGACCTCGCCGCGGCGCTCGACGACCTCGCCGACCGCGGGGTCGGTCAGGTGATGGTCGAAGGGGGCGGCGAGGTCATCTTCTCGCTGTTCGAGGCCGGCCTCGTCGACGAACTCTCGGTGTTCGTCGGCGGAACGGTCATCGGCGGCCGCGACGCCCCGACGCTCGCCGACGGCGAGGGGTTCGTCGAGGACTTCCCGTCGCTGTCGCTCGCGGGCGTCGAGCGGCTGGACGACGGCGTCCTCCTGCGCTGGGTGCCGGAGCCGCCGTCGGAGAACTAGCGCTTCAGTGGTCGTGGCCGGTCAGTTCCTCGAACGTCGCGCCGAAGCGCTCCTCGAAGGCCTCCATTGTGTCCGCTTCGACGCTCCGGATCTCCTCGCTCGGCTCGCCCTGACTGTGGTGGATCGCGCCGTGGATCCGCTGGGCGCACCCGAACAGCGCGATGTCGCCGACGACCGTCGCGGCCGCCTCGTCGTCCTCCGAGAGCATCTCCACGAGGGCGGCGGGGAGTTCGATCCCGTCGTCGCCGCCGTCGGAGGACTCGAGCGAAACCGTGATAGTGTCCGTCACGACGTGACGTTCGGCGGTCCGACTAATCCCTCTTCGGATCTCGCGGGGTCGAAAGCGACCGACGTGGCCGCCGAAAAGGCGTGACAGCGATACCGTCGGGCGTCCGCTGCTACCGGTCTTCGACCGCTCAGTCGTCGACAACTCACGAGGCCGACACTGCGGTCTCGACCGCTCAGTCGTCGGCTTCGACCGCCGCGTCCGCGGACGCCTCCGCCCCCGCGGGGTCGAGGGTTTCGAGGTAGTCGTCGGCGTCGAGCGCGGCCTTGCAGCCCATGCCGGCCGCGGTGACCGCCTGCTGGTAGTGGTAGTCGACGACGTCGCCCGCGCCGAAGATCCCGGGGACCCCCGTCTCCGTCTGGCCGCCGCCCTTGCCGCCCTCGGTCTGGATGTAGCCGGTGTCGTCGAGTTCGACGTCCGTCCCCTCCAGATACTCCGTGTTCGGCGTGTGGCCGATGGCGAGGAACACCGCGCCGACGTCGAGGTCGTACTCTTCGGTTTCGGGGTCGTCGAGCTTCTCCTTCGGGTAGCCCTCGGGATGCTCGACGAGCGTCGCGCGGTCGACGCCCTCCTCTGCGGAGCCGTGGATCTCCGTCAGCTCGGTGTTCTTGAGGATCTCGACCTCGCCCTCGTCGACCTTCTCCTGAACGCGGTCGACCCAGTAGTCCTCGGCGCGGAACTCCTCGCGGCGGTGGGCGACGTACACCGTGGAGGCGAACTTCGTCAGGAAATCGGCCTCCTCCATCGCGGCGTCGCCGCCGCCGACGACGAGCATCTCCTCGCCGCGGAAGAACGCGCCGTCGCAGGTGGCGCAGGTGGAGACGCCGTAGCCCATCAGGTCGTCCTCGCCGGGGACACCGAGCGTGCGCGCGCTCGCGCCGCTGGCGGCGATGAACGCGTCGGTCGTGTACACGTCGCCGTTGGTCATCTCGACGCGGTAGGGGCGAGCGGGGTCGTCATCAGAACTCGACGAGTTCCGATCGCTCGGTGAGCTCCGCTCATCGGTGTCGACGCGCTCGATGACGCCGTTTATCGTCTCGGCCCCGAACTTCCGGGCCTGCTCTTTCATGTCGTTGATGAGGTCCGGCCCGCTGATCCCCTCGGGGAACCCGGGGTAGTTCGCGACGTCGGTGGTGAGGGTTAGCTGGCCGCCCGGTTCGTCGCCCTCGATGACGAGGGGCTCGTTGTTCGAGCGCGCGGAGTAGATGGCCGCGGTCAGCCCCGCGATACCGGTCCCGGCGACGACCAGCTTTCGGTGCTCGACGGTGCCGTCGCCGTTCCCCGAGATACCGAGCTTCTCGTCCAGTTCGCCCGTGTCGTTGAGTTCGCTCGTTTCGTCCCACCCGCCGATCAGCTCGTCGTCGATGAACACCTCGGGCGCTGTCCGGCGGCCGTCGGCGCGCTCGACCATCTCCTCGAACAGGTCCTCGTCGCCCTCTTCTCGCGGGCTCTGCCCGCTCGAACGGTTCGGGGAACTCCGCTCCCCGGTAGTGACGTTGTACTCCTCGTACTCGACGCCCTTGGCGTCGAACAGGTCCTTCACCTCCTCGCAGTAAGAACAGTCCTCCTTCGTGTATATCTCCACGTGCGGCTGGTCACTCATACGGAACCGTTGGCCTGCGGGGCGTATTTAGCTTGCGTTGTCATCACGCGTTTCCGCCGCTCCGACGCCTGATACGCGCCGCAGGGCGGCTGAGTCGACGGTCGAAGGGCATATCCCTGCGGCACCTATCGGAGGCGGTATGGCTGCGGACTTAGAGGAGAAGACGAACCGGTACCACGACCTGCTCACGGAGGCGCTCGACGCGGCCGAGGTCGCGCCGCCCGCGGACACGCCGATGGGAGAGGCGGCCGCCGAGTGCCTGGAGATGACCGAGTCGTACCTCGACGACGGCCGGCACTTCCGGGAGAACGACGACCTCGTCGACGCGCTCGCAGCGTTCTCCTACGGCCACGCGTGGCTGGACGCCGGAGCGCGCGTGGGACTGTTCGACGTGCCGACGGAGAGCCACCTGTTTACGGTGTGACGGCCGGCGGACCTGTCCGCGGTTCGACGCGGCGTGGGTCGAATCCAGCGCGATGCTGTTCATCGAGAACGGGTTTGCCCTCTCCTTCTACACGCTCGACCCCGTTCTGAGCGTCCGGATCGCGGGGATACCCGATATCGCCCAGCAAGCGATGACGACCCTTCGCGTCCTCGAGTCGGCGGCGCTCGCGTTCCCCACGTGGGTCATCCGGGACTGACGCGGCCGCTCGGCGCGTCGCCCCGTGGTCGGTGCGCGTCTCGCCACAGTCGGGGGAGACGGCGTGACCGTCACGGCGACGACCGGCGGCGGGACGGCCGACGACGAGAACCGGATGGACGCCGGCGAGGACGGGACCGACGAAGCGCCCGAGGCGACGGGCAGCCCGGCTTCGGCGTCGCGGTCGCCGTCCTCGCGGTCTCAAGCGCCGCGACGTTGCCCGCCGGTCCGGATCGTTCCGTCCGGCACTGCGGCCGGCTCGTTCCCCCGGCCGTAACCGGTCCTTTCTCATGACTGATACTCGATCAAAAATCGACATATTCATACGTCCACGCCCGACATCTTATATAGGTTACCGGAAGGTTTATAACAATATCGGTGTTACTTCGTGTTAGGAAGTACGACCCGGGTTTCTTCGGCCCCCCAACCCCCGAGTCCCCTTTCCACCCCCATCCCCCACCATGAGCGAATCAAACGTACGCACGACCAGTAGCCGAACGGAAACCGAACGCACAGACGAACAGGAGCGAGAGCAGGAAGCCGTCGACGCCTGCCCCGAGTGCGCAGGGTCGCTCCGACAGGACTCGGCACAGGGCGAAACCGTCTGTGAGGACTGCGGCCTCGTCGTCGAGGAAGACTCCATCGACCACGGTCCGGAGTGGCGCGCGTTCAACTCCAAGGACCGGGACCAGAAGTCGCGCGTGGGCGCGCCGACGACGAAGATGATGCACGACGAGGGCCTGTCGACCAACATCGGCTGGCAGAACAAGGACGCGTACGGCAACTCCCTGTCCTCGCGCCAGCGCCACAAGATGAAGCGACTCCGCACGTGGAACGAGCGCTTCCGGACCCGCGACTCACAGGAGCGCAACCTGAAGCAGGCGCTCGGCGAGATCGACCGGATGGCCTCCGCGCTGGGCCTGCCCAAAAACGTCCGCGAGACGGCCAGCGTCATCTACCGCCGCGCGTTGGAGGAGAACCTGCTGCCCGGCCGCTCTATCGAGGGCGTCGCGACGGCGTCGCTGTACGCCGCCGCCCGGCAGGCCGGTACCCCCCGGAGCCTCGACGAGATCGCGACCGTCTGCCGCGTCGAGAAGATGGAACTCACCCGCACCTACCGGTACGTCGTGCGCGAACTCGGACTCGAAGTGAAACCCGCCGACCCCGAGAGCTACGTGCCGCGGTTCGCGAGCGAACTCGACCTCTCCGAAGCGGTCGAACGGCAGGCCCGTCACCTGCTCGATGACGCCCGGACGAGCGGTATCCACAGCGGCAAGTCGCCGGTCGGCCTCGCCGCCGCCGCGATGTACGCCGCGTCGCTGCTCACGAACGAGAAAGTGACACAGACGGAGGTCGGCACCGTCGCCAACGTCAGCGAGGTCACCATCCGAAACCGCTACAAGGAACTGCTCGAAGCGTCCGGCACGTCCGTGGCGATGGCCTGAGTCCCCGACAAGATTTTTTACCTTCCCCGTGTCCTTCGATAGCATGGAGGAAGCGTTCGTCCGGTTGGTCTGTCCCGAATGCAACAAAGACTGGGAGTCGTCGCCGAGTAAACTCCCGCAGTGCGACGACATGTTCCACTGTCCGAACTGTCACGCGACGCGTCGGACCGCGGAGTTCACGCGGACCGACCGGGACCTGGAGACGTTGAAGTCGCTCCAGTAGGTTACGAACTCGTCGCCGAGCGAGCGCCGCACGCCTCGCACCGCAGCACCTGCACGCCCCGTTCGCGCTCGATCCGCGTGTCGGGGAGGCCGCACTCGTCACAGAGGACGTACTCCTCCGTGTACTCGTCGAGCGCCGCCGCGAGTCGGTCCTCGCCGAACTCCCCGGTCAGGCGAGCGCGGCCGCTTTCGTCGATCTGACCGCTCGTCCCCAGTTCGTTCTGGAGGTACTTCATGACGTGGTCCTCGTCGCGACCCAGCCGTGAGACCGTGTCCTGGAAGTTCTCGTAGACGCTCGCGTTCCCCTCCTGTCGAACGTCCGGATCGGGAACGTCGAAGCGGTCGCTGGTCCCCCCTATCTCCGGCGTTTCCTCGATCGCGCGATCCAGTCGCTCGTCGTAGTCCATATCCCGACAAAGCCGACCGCAGAATAAAAACCTTCAGTCTCGACCGTGACTGGTCGGACCCCCGAGATCATTGGTATTGGGCCTCATACCTCCTGTATATAGAGATATGTGTTAACGGGACTCAAGATAGTAATATAACCCTCCGGTTGCTAAACATTGGTGTCCATGAAAAAGCAGGAGCTTATCCACCTTCACGGCCTGCTTGCAGAGGTATCCGATCACTACGAGGAGCGAAACGGAACGCCCGTCGACCTCGAAGAATACGAATCGCTGGGCGTTCGACCGACATCGATACACAAGTCCAAGACCGACCACAAGGCCGCCGTCTTCGCACTGGCGACCGGCATCACTTCCGAGATGGAAGGCGAAGAGTCCGAGACGGTCGCCGCGACCGCCGACTGAACGGTACTCCGCGTTCTGCTGCCTCTCACACCGCCGAGCGACTGCACCGCCGGTCCTCCGCTCTCCGGGGTCTCCGTCTCGGCTATCGGTTTCTCCGACGCTCTCCGTGTTCGCCCCCGTCCCCGCCCTCGCCGCCGGACGCGACGCTATCGGGCAATGAAAGACAGAAAACTGCAGGTCTCGCCGGTGGTGCGACCGCCGGTCACTCGATCAGGTCTTCGAACTCGGGGAGAACCTCGTCGTCGTTCGGATCGGTCGACTCCTCGTCGACGGTCTCGACGGGACCACCGTCGTCGGTCTCGGCCGCCGAATCGTCGGCCTCCTCGTCGTCCTCCTCGACGACCTCGACCTCGACCACTTCGAGCGGGATGTTCTCCAGTCGCTGACCGATCTCCTTGCGGGCGATCCGCGAGGCGTGCTCCTCGCGCTCGACGTTGAACACCGTCATCTCCAGTTCCAGCGCGACGAGGCTCTCGTCGGCGGCGATGAAGGCCGGTTCGAGCTCTTCGCCGCAGTGCTGGCAGTCCCGCTCACCCATGTTTATCTCGACGTAGTTGAGGTCCGGATTCAGCATCTCGCCGGTCTTCGAGATGGCTATCCGCACCGCCTCGTCCGAAGTCTCGACGTCGTACACCGGCACCGCGGCCTCGACGACAACTCTGCAGTTCATGTCTATATTGTTCTTCTATTGCCAACAGTAAGAAGGTTAGCCCTGCCTCGAACACGAAACGAACAAGGGTCGACCGCCCCTCCCGGAGAACGATGGAAACGGGCGTTATCGACGTGAGCGCGCTCCCCGGCGGACTGGACCTGCAGGCGACCGTCGAGAGCGGACAGTCGTATCTCTGGCGGCGAGAGGACGGGCGCATGTACGAGGCGGACGGCGCGTTCGGCGGGTCGGCGTGGTACTACACCGTCGTCGACGGCGAGGTGATCCGAGCGCGGCAGGTCGACGGACGGCTGGAGTGGGAGGCGTCGACGGACGCCGAACCGTACCTGTTCGACCTGCTCCGACTGGACGACGACCTCGACGCCGTCGTCGCGGCCGCACCGGACGACGACCTGATCCGCGAGGCGTACGACGCCTACCGCAGCATGCGACTGGTACGGGACCCGCCGTTCGGCTGTCTGGTCTCCTTCATCTGCTCGGCGCAGATGCGCGTCTCGCGCATCCACTCGATGGTGACGGCCCTCGCGGAGGCCTACGGCGACCCCGTCGAGTGCGACGGCGAGACATACCGCGCGTTCCCGACGCCCGAGCGACTCGCCGCGGCGACCGAGGCGGAACTGCGGGACCTCGGCCTCGGCTACCGCGCGCCGTACGTCGTCCGGACCGCCGAAATGGTGGCCGACGGCGAGGCCCACCCCGCGGAGGCCCGCGACCTGCCCTACGAGGAGGCGCGCGACTACGTGTCGCAGTTCGTCGGCGTCGGCGACAAGGTGGCCGACTGCGTCCTCCTGTTCTCGCTCGATTTCCTCGAAGCGGTGCCGCTCGACACGTGGATCCGGACCTCCATCGAGGACTACTTCCCCGACTGCGACCGCGGCAACTACGCCGACACCTCCCGGGCCATCCGGGAGCGGTTCGGGAACGACTACGCCGGATACGTCCAGACGTACGTGTTCCACTACCTGCGGAGCGCCTGAGAGCCCGCCGTCGCCGCTCTCGGTCGCGGCCCCCGACGCGGTAGCTTCTTGCCACACCGGATCGATCCGCCGGACATGAGCGACCGCACTCGCGCACACGTGTTCGTCTCCGGCCGCGTACAGGGCGTCTACTTCCGCGCAACGACCCGGGACGCCGCCGAGGAGGAGGGCGTCGACGGCTGGGTCCGGAACCTGCAGGACGGCCGCGTCGAGGCCGCCTTCGAGGGCTCCGAGGACGCCGTCGAGTCGATGGTGGAGTTCTGCCACGAGGGCAGTCCGATGGCCGAGGTCGAGGCCGTCGAGTCGGAGTACGAGGCCCCGGAGGGGGAAGACGGGTTCCGGATCCGGCGGTGAACGCTCGCGTCCGCGGTCGGCGCGGCGACGGCGTTCAGTCGTCGGCGTCGTCCGACCCGCGCGATCCCATCGCCTGCATGCTGTGAGTGGGCGCGACCGGACCGGGTCCGCCGGCGGAGTTCCCCGCCGTGGCGACGGCCATCACCGCGGCCACTTCCCCGAGGCCGACCGGCGCGCCGAAGAAGACGCCGAACGCCACGTGCGACACGCTGACGACGACGTGGTCGAAGGGGCCGAGCGCCAGCAGGACGCCGACGGCGACCCAGATCCGACCCCGGACGCCGTTGACGGCGTTCAGGAGGAACGACATCAGCGCGACGAGCGCGCCGCCGGTGAACGCCTCGGCGAAGTCAGCCAGTGCCCTGCGGCGCAGTATCCCCTCGGCGGTCGTGGTCAGTACCTCCGCCGCGCCCTGCGAGCGCGCTCTAGGGACACGAGGAACACGAACGGGAACTGGTCGGGACGCCGTTCGCCCTCTTCCGCCGCGCGGTGGAAGGTCTCGGACGGGCCGGGAGCTACGGTCACGTCCGACCGACGACCTCGGCGGTGAAAAACGCCGGATACGACGGTCCGATACGACCGAGATCGGGCCTGTCCCCGACCGAAAGCGCGGGCCGTTTCGCAACTGCAAAGGCCCGCCGCCGCGCCTGTCGGACCATGTACGAGGCGGTCCACGCCCATCCCGACGGCGACAGCACCGTCGCCCGCCACGCCCGCACCGCCGCAGAGTACGGGTACGATGGGGTGGTCGTCCGCGACCACGGCGACGCCCGCGCCGACTACGACGCCGAGCGGATCGCCGACGAGTACGGCGTCGACGTCGTCGAGGGGATGGAGGTCCGCGCCGACGACCCGGAACAGGCTAGCGGCTACGTCGGCAACTACCGCCGGCAGGTGACGCTGCTGGCGCTCCACGGCGGCACCGCGGCGCTGAACCGCTTCGCCGTCGAGCGGTCCCGCGTCGACGTGCTGGCCCACCCGATGGCCGGCGAGGGCGACTTCAATCACGTACTGGCCAAGGCCGCCCGCGACAACAGCGTCCGCGTCGAGTTCGACTTCTCGCCGGTGCTTCGCGCGACCGGCGGCGAGCGCGTGCAGGCCCTCGGCGACCTCCGGAAGCTCCGCGAGGTCGTCGAGCACTACGACGCGCCGTACGTCGTCAGCGCCGGCCCGTTCTCGCACCTGCAGCTCCGCGCGCCGCGGGAACTGGTCGCCCTCGGCGAGGTCGTCGGGTTCACCCGCGAGCAGATGCGCGCGGGCCTCCGGGAGTGGGGTCGCCTCGCCGAGCGCAACCGGGAGCGCCGGTCCGAGACGTTCATTGAGCCCGGGGTCGAACGGGGCAGGTATGAAGAAGACGATTGACGAGCACGCCGAGCGCTTCAGCGAGAAGGCCGAGGAGTACGACGAGAGCAAGTCGCCGGAGTACCGCGCTTGCGCGGACCTCGTGGTCGAACACGCCGCGCCGGACGCCGGCGACACGGTGCTCGACCTCGGCTGCGGCACCGGCGCTATCGCCCTGGCGCTTGCCCCCGACGCCGGTGAGCAAAGCTCACCGAGCGGTCGGTCGCAGGCCGATCACGCGGAGCGCGTTATCGGCCGCGACATCAGCGAGGGGATGCTGGAGCAGGCCGAGCGGAAGGCCGCCGACCGGGGCCTCGGCGGCGTCGAGTTCGACGAGGGACGGTTCAGGGAGCCGAACGTCCCCGACGACGCCGATGTCGACGTGGTAACGACGAACTTCGCCATGCACCACCTGAGCGACGCGGAGAAGCGGGAAGCGATCGACGAGGTCGCAGCCCTCGAACCGGACCGGTTCGTCCTCGGCGACGTGATGTTCTTCGACGAGCCGGACCCCGCGGAGCCGTTCTACAGCCCCGAGGTCGACGACCCCGCGACGGTCGGCGTCCTCAGCGACGCCCTGACCGACGCCGGGTTCGCGCTGACGGCCGTGGAGATGGTCCACGAGCAGGTCGGCGTTCTCGCGGCCGAGCGCGTCCCGGACGCCGACGGATGAAACACCTCCCCAAGCACCTCCGGCCGAGGCGGCGCTACCTCGCCGTCGCCGTCGAGGCCTGGCCGGACGCCGACGTCGACCGCGGCGACTTCCAGCGCGAACTGTGGTACGCGGCGCAGAACCTGCTGGGCGACGCGGGCAGCGCCGACGCGGACCTCACCGTGCTCGACTTCGAGATGTCGGACGGCGAGGGCGAGACCGTCGTCCGCGTCCGCCACGGTCACGTCGAACCGGCGCGGGCCGCGCTCGCCTGCGTCGACGAGGTGAACGGCCACCCCGTCGGTGTCGCCGTCAGGGGACAGAGCGGCACCATCCGAGGCTGTGAAGAAAAGTATTTAGGACGGCGTGGGGAACTTTCCACCGAGAGAAAGGTCGTGTTCGAGAACGAGGAGCGGTCCGCAGTCATCCGATCCGACGCGTACGACGTTCGGACCGACGCCGCGTTCGCGGGCGCGACGGAACTCGATTTCGAGTGATACTATGCAGGGACAATCTCAGCAGCAGGCCTACGACCGAGGGATCACGATCTTCTCTCCGGACGGTCGCCTGTACCAGGTCGAGTACGCTCGCGAAGCGGTCAAGCGCGGCACGGCGAGCATCGGCGTCCGGACCGCGGACGGCGTCGTGCTCGCGGTCGACAAGCGCATCCGCTCGCCGCTGCTCGAAGGCCAGAGCGTCGAGAAGTTGCACAAGGCCGACGACCACGTCGGCATCGCGAGCGCCGGCCACGTCGCCGACGCCCGTCAGCTTATCGACTTCGCCCGGCGGCGCGCGCAGGTGAACCAGCTCCGCTACGGCGAACCGGTCGGCGTCGAGACGCTGACGAAAGAGGTCACCGACCACATCCAGCAGTACACGCAGGTCGGCGGCGCGCGCCCGTTCGGCGTCGCCCTCGTCATCGGCGGCATCGACAACGGCGAGCCCCGCCTGTTCGAGACCGACCCCAGCGGCACGCCGTACGAGTGGAAGGCGCTGGCCGTCGGTGCCGACCGCGACGAGATCCAGAACTACCTCGAAGACCACTACGAGGAGGGGGCCGACCTCAAATCGGGGATCTCACTCGCACTGCAGGCGCTCGCCTCGGTCAACGACGGCGAACTCTCGCCGCAGGGCCTCGGCATGGCGACGGTCGACGCCGAGTCCGAGAGCTACACCGACCTCACCGGCGATGAGGTCGAGGAGTACCTGGCGGAGAACGACCTGTTGGCCGACGAGGACGGCGACGCGGAGACCGACGCCGACGCGGACGAGGAGTAACGACCCCGTCGCCGAACCCGTCTCGCGGGAAACACCTTTTAACCGGGCCGCGTTACTCACCGGTATGATTTCGCTTGAGGACGCGGTGACGGCACGACTCGAATCCCACGGGGCGCGGTTCGAGGTGCTCGTCGACCCCGACGCCGCGCTGGAGATAAAGCGCGACGAGTTCGAGGGGGACCTGGAGGACGTCATCGCCGCCGAGGACGTGTTCGAGAACGCGAGCCGCGGCGACCGACCGGCCGAGAACGACCTCGAAGAGGTCTTCGGGTCGACCGACCCCCTCGAGACCATCCCGGAGGTCATCAAGCGCGGCGAGATCCAGATCACGGCCGACCAGCGCCGCGAGATGCAGGAGCAAAAGCACAAACAACTGGTCCAGCGCATCGCGCGCAACGCCGTCAACCCCCAGATGGACGACGCGCCCCACCCGCCCGAGCGCATCGAGAACGCGCTGGAGGAAGCGGGCTTCACCGTCGACCCGATGGAGCCGGTCGAGAACCAGGTCGACGAGGCGCTCGACGACCTGCGGCCGGTCATCCCCATCCGGTTCGACGAGGTGACCGTGGCGGTCAACGTGCCGCCGGACCACGCCGGCAGCGCGCAGGCCCGGATCCGCCAGTACGGTGACCTCGAACGTGAAGAGTGGCAGCCCGACGGCTCGTGGATCGGCGTGCTCACCTTCCCTGCGGGGCTGCAGAACGACTTCTACGACACCGTGAACGAACTGACCAGCGGCGAGGCAGAGACACGGATCGTCCGCGACGAGGACGATATCAGCACCCGCTGAGACGGGCGATCGACGCTCGCGCCGGCGTCGCCGGCCGTCGAGCGAGAGCAGTTCGAAACCGAGCGGAGAGAACGAGCGCGGGAGTCTCCGTGGCTATCCCTTTCGGAACCCGACCATGAAGCCGCCGGTGAAGCCGATGCCGATGGAGAGCGTCGAGATGATCGGCTGGATCCAGCCGGGGTCCTCGACCTTCTCGCCGGTTTTCAGCAGGCCGTTCGAGAGGCGGTTCCAGTCGACCGAGAGGATGCCCTTCGCTTCGAGGAACTTGAACAGAGCGAGTTCGAGGCCCACGATGATGGCGAGGAGTTTGGCGATCTTCTTCGCCGCGAAGCCGATGACGGCTCCGATGACGGCCCCGCTCCCGAACTCCAGGCCCAGTTGTTGCGGATCGAGTATCTCCATATCTGATAGGACGAGTCTTCGTTGTTATGAGTTTTATGGGAACGCCGAGGGGTCGCCGGTCGTTCCCCCGCTCACCTGCCCGGTTCGGTCGGGCGACCGGCCGCGGCCCGGGTTTAAATACGTCGAACGCGTAGCTCCGGGAAAGGGTGACCCCGATATCGCGAGCACGAGCACCACGAAAGCGGTAATCGCCAGACGCGTCGACTCCGGCACCGCCGACACCGGGGAGGTCCGGGACCTGGCCCGCGCGGCCGGATACACCGTGGTCGACGAGGTGACACAGACACGCGAGGAGGACCCCGCGCTGGAACTCGGCAAGGGCAAGGTCGAGGAACTGGCGCGGAAGGTCGAGCGGACCGACGCCGCCACGGTCGTTTTCGACAACCGCCTCGGCCCGTACCAGACGTTCAACCTCGGGAAGAACCTCCCCGAGGGCGTCGAGGTAGTCGACCGGTTCACGCTCATTCTGGACATCTTCGGCCAGCGCGCCCGGACACGGAAGGCGCAGTTACAGGTCGAACTCGCGGAACTGCGCTACGAACTGCCGCGCGCGGAGGCGAAAGCCAGCCTCGCCAAGCGCGACGAGCGCCCCGGGTTCATGGGGCTGGGCGAGTACGACGAGGGCCGCGAACAGGACATCAAGGCCCGCATCAGCCGGACCAAGGACGAACTGGAGAAGATCGAGCGGACCGAGGAGCACCGGCGCGCCCAGCGCCGGGAGTCCGGGTTCGACCTCGTCGCGCTCGCCGGCTACACGAACGCGGGCAAGTCGACGCTGATGCGCCGGCTCGCGGCGGATCTGGACGTCGACGAGAACGAGGACCTCCACCCGGATCTGGACGAGACGGCGAAGTCCGAGGACCGTCTGTTCACCACGCTCGGCACCACGACGCGACGGATGGACATGGACCGTCGGGACGTCCTCCTCACCGACACGGTCGGGTTCATCAGCGACCTCCCCCACTGGCTCGTCGAGTCGTTCAAGTCCACGCTGGACGAGGTGTACCAGGCCGACCTCGTCCTCCTCGTCGTCGACGTGAGCGAGCCGATAGAGGCGATCCGCGAGAAGCTCATCACCTGTCACGACACGCTGTACGAGCGCAACGAGGCCCCTATCGTCACCGTCCTGAACAAGACCGACGTGGTCGACGACGCGGAACTGACGGAGAAGCGCGAGGCGCTGTCCGCGCTCGCCCCCAACCCCGTCGCGGTCAGCGGCAAGGAGGGGATCGAGGTGGGCGAACTGCGGGACCGCATCGACCTCGAACTCCCCGGCTGGGAGCGCGAAACGCTCGTCATGCCGATGACCGACGGCACGATGAGCGTCGTCTCGTGGCTCCACGACCACGCCCGCGTCGACGACGTCACCTACGGCGACGGCGACGTGGTAGTCGAGTTCGAGGCGCGTCCCGCCATCGTCGAGCAGTCCCGGGCCAAGGCGTCGAACCTGTCGCTTGCGGAGTCGGCGTAGCTACTCCGCGTTCTCTTCTCGCTCCGCTTTCACCGCCGCGTCGCGGAGGCGCTCGCCCCGCTCGCTCTCGACGGTCAGTTCCGGTACTTCGGTCGGCATCCCGTCCGCGCCGACGGCGACGAAGGCGAACTGCGACTCGGTCGTCTGCTCGCGTTCGCCGGTCCGCGGGTCCTCGCGGAACGCCCGTATCCGCGCCTTCACGCTCGTTCTCCCCGCCTCGTAGGCGTACGCCTCGACCACGACGATGTCGCCGGTCGGAACGGGCTCGTGGAAGTCCATGTGGTCGATGCTGGCCGTCACGCAGGACTCGCCGGCGTGGCGCATCGCCGACATCGCGCCGACCTCGTCCATCCATTTCATGACGTTGCCCCCGTGGGCGGTGCCGTAGTTGTTCGCGTGGTTCGGCTGTACGCGGTTGCGGTTCTCGATGTATGTGTCCAGCAGCGTCGCCATAGAACTACCTTCGACCGCGCGAGGGAAAGGGCGTTCCGTCCACGCTCGCGCTCACTCGCGGTCCGCCGCCACGCGGACGACCGCCGCCTCGGTCTCGGCGACGAGATCCGCGACGACGTCTCCCGCCGGTCGGATCTCGTCCGTCAGGTCGGCGCTCTGCCCGGCGAACAGCGCCATCTCGTCCACGTCTCCCTCCACACCGGGCGTCGCCAGCGCCTCGTCGTACCGCTCGATAGGGTCGCCGTCGGGCGACCTCGCGACGACGTCGTCCTCACCCGGCCGGTCGCCGGTGGCCGGTTCGCCCGCCGCCCGAAAGCGTTCGACCGTCTCGTTCTCGACGACGCGGTGCGGGGTCCCGGGCCACCCCTTGTCGAAGAGGTCGGTGTAGGCCGTCTCCGTCTCGTCGGCGTCGGCCACGCGCTCGCGGTACGCGCGGTGGGCGTTCGCCTCCTCGGTGGCGAGGAAACGGGTCCCCAGCCACGCGCCGTCGGCCCCGAGCGCCAGCGCCGCGGCGACGCCCCGTCCGTCCGCGATGCCGCCGGCGGCCGCGACCGGGATACCGACGGCGTCGGCTACCCGCGGTACCAGCGGCATGGTCGCCACCTCGCTCTGGACGTGGCCGCCGGCTTCCCACCCCTGCGCCACCACCGCGTCCACGCCCGCGGCTTCCGCCGCTTCGGCCTCCGCGGCGCTCCCGACTGTCTGGAGGGCGATCCCTCCGGCGTCGTGGATCCGGCCGACGTGCGGCGCGGCGTCGCCGAACGACAGCGAGACGACCGGAGCGCCCGCGTCGAGAACGGCGGCGAGGTGTTCCCCGGTCGGGCGCTGCGTCGTCGCCTCGTCGATGACGAGGTTCGCGGCGAACGGCCGGTCGGTCAGGTCGCGGGTCCGCTCGACGGCGCGCCGCGTCTCCGACAGGTTCCGCCACGTCACCGCGAGGTGGCCCAGTCCGCCGGCGTCCGACACTGCCGCGGCGAGCTCCGGACACGTCGCGCTCCCGATGGGCGCTTGCACGACGGGCTGGTCGACCCCCAGCAGTTCGGTCAGTTCGGTGTCCATGCTCCGTCTCACGGCGACCGGGACGGAATAATTTCCGCCGGCGACCCCGTGGTTTATACGCGATCGGGCGGCCACGACCGCCGTGACCTGAAACCCGCCGCGGAGCGACGAGCGGTCGCGCGACGCACCGCTCCGCGGAACGCCGGCGTCGCCTGTTCGCTACTGTCGGTAGCCGCCCGGCCGCCGGTTCCGTGAACCGCGGCCCCCTTACTCCAGCGTCCGCTTCTCCTTCGAGACGACGCGGACGTTCTCGATGCCGGTGTCGGGATACTGGCCGTCCGCGTCCTTCTCGGCCGCCTTCACCATGTCCCACACGACGTTCAGGCCGGTCGTCACTCCCTCTAACGCCTCCATCTCGCAGCCGGTCTTGCCCGTCGTCTCGACCGCGACCGTGAGTTCGATCCTGTCTTCCGCCACCTCGAACTCGATGTCGACGTTCGTGATCGGGATCTGGTGGCACATCGGGACCGTCTCCCAGGTGTGCTTGACGGCCTGAACCGCGCCGACGCGGGCCGTCGCCAGCACGTCGCCCTTCTCGATCCCGTCTTCCCGGACGGCGTCGACGGTCGACGGCTGGAGCCGGATCCGGCCGCGCGCGACCGCTCGCCGCGCCGTGTCGGGCTTGTCGCCGACGTCGACCATCTGCACGTCGCCCCCGTCGTCGGTGTGGGTCAGGTCGTCACTCACGGGAGTTCACCTCCTCGCCCCACATCGCCTCGGGGACCCGATCGAGCAGGTCGGTCGGGAGGAGGCCGTACCCCTGGTCGTCGACGACGAGGTCGCCGGCGCGGCCGTTGACGAAGGCGGCGATGCCTGCCGCGGTCACCGGGTCGTGGCCGCTCACCAGCGCGCCGGTGATCCCCGCGAGCACGTCGCCGGTCCCGCCGACGGTCATGCCGGGATTGCCGGTCCGGCCGACGCGCGTCGTCTCGCCGTCCGAGACGACGTCGTGAGCGCCCTTCACGAGCAAGGTCGCCCCGAGTTCGTCGGCGTACGACGCCACGAGGTCCATCCGTTCCCGCCAGTCGTCGGCCGTCTCGCCGCCCATCGACTCCAGTTCGCCCTGATGGGGCGTGCAGACCAGGTCGGCGTCCGTGTCGACTTTCGGGACCTCACGGAGCGGGTCCGCGTCGACGACGCAGGTGCCGTCGAACGACGACAGGAACTCGCGGGCGGCCGCGTTCGTCTCCTCGGCGTGGCCCAGCCCCGGCCCGAACACGACGGCGTCGTGCTCTTCTGCGAGATCGAGGAGACGGTCCACGTGCCCCGGCTGGATCCGGTCGCCCGGAAGCCTGCGGACGATGAGACTCTCCTGATAGCCCTGTATCTCGCGGGCGACCGTCTCGGGAGCGGCCACGCGCACGAGGTCGGCACCCGCCCGGAGCGCGGACTGCGCCGAGAGCGCCGGCGCACCCGTGTAGGGGCCGCCGCCGACCACGAGCACTTCCCCGTGGTCACCCTTGTGGCTCTGCGGGTCCCGGGAAAGCGCCAGCAGGTCGCCGCGCTCGACGAACAGTTCCGCGGCCTCGGGGATACCGATGTCCGCGACGGTCACCTCGGCCTCTATCCCGTCCAGTCCCGGCTTCCGGTCGTGGAACGTGACGACGCGGTCGGCCTCCACGGCGACGCCGTCGGTCTCGCCGGTGTCCGCGTCCACGCCGGACGGTACGTCGACGGCGACGACGGTCGCGTCGCTGTCGTTGATCGAGCGCGCGGCCGTCGCCATCGGCTCGCGGAGCGCGCCGGTGACGCCCGTTCCGAGCATCGCGTCCACGACGACGTCCGCCTCGGACAGGTCGAACCCCGTCGAGTCCCGCACCTCGCGGGCGTCGGCCTCGGCGCGGTCGAGCGCTTCCCAGTTCTCGCGAGCGATGTCGGTCCCGATGTTGTCGGCGCGGCCCAGTAACAGCGTCGTCACGTCGAACGCGTCGAGAAAGCGCGCGGCGACGAACGCGTCGCCGCCGTTGTTGCCTCGCCCGGCGACGACGACGACCTCGTCGCCCGGGTCGCCCGCGTCGCGGACCTCGCGCGCGACCGCGTTGCCGCTGGATTCCATCAACTGCTTGCGCGGCACGCCCAGCGCCGCGGCGTTCTCGTCGACTGCGGCCATCCTGTCGCTGGTGATCATGGCCGGCGGTTCGGCGTCCGCGGGCGTTAACGTTGCGGGGATTACCGCCCTTACTCGCAGGGGAGGTCGCCCTCCATCGACGCGCCGCCGACGAGGACGACGCCGCACATCGACTGCGCGCCGTGGACGTTGCAGTGGTACTCGTAGATCCCGGCGGAGTCGAAGCTGTGAGCGCCGCTACCGCTCTCGATGTCGAGTTCCAGGTCCCACTCCTCCGACTCGTCGCGGAACCGGCCGCTCACGATGGCGTGGTCCGTGTCGCTCTCGTCGACCCATTCTACCGTCGCGCTCTCGTCGACCTCCACTCGCTGAGGGTCGAACGCGTCCGCCTGGATCGTGATCGTCGCGTCCGCGTCTCCCGATCCGTCGCCGTTGCTCTCGTCGTCACTGTCACTGCCCTCACTGTCGTTACAGCCGGCGATCAACGGCGTCGTCAGAACGACCGCGCTTCCCAGGAACGTGCGTCGGTCCATTTTGATAGCGTCGGACCGTTCCACGTCCCCTCCCTTAGTCGCTGTGTGGGAAAAGGCGGCACGACGTTCGCGCAGTCAGTCCTCGGTCAGCGCGTCCCGGGCGTTCTCGACGGCGGCCTCCTTCGTCGCGGGGTAGGCCTCGACCTTCGCGCGGAACGTGATCCCCTCTCCGAGCGCGATATCGCCGCCGAACGCCGCCTGCTTGTCGAGATGCATGAACAGTTCGGTGTTGTCGGTGACGCGCTCGTCGAGTTCGCCGATGACGGTGTCGATGTCGTCGAGTTCCATGATCCGGTCGAGCACGTGGCGGACGTCGTCGGCGTTCTCGACCCGCGCGGACAGCACGACGATGCGGTCGCCGTGGTGGCCCTCGCTTTTCGTGCGGTCGACGGGGCACTCTTCGGGGAGGAACGCTCGGAACGCCTCTTCGACGCGTTTCTCGTCCTCCGTGGCGTAGCAGAACGCGCGGAGGTCGACGTAGTGAAACGGGACGCTCGACATCCGGCGCGGTTACTCCCCTGCGGGTTCGAGCGAGTCCTCGGGGACGCCCGTCTCCTGGCCGTCCTCGAAGCTGACGGTGTATGTGCTGTCGCCGAACATCGTGTCCATCACCTGCGTGATAGTCCCTTCCTCGCCGTCGTGTTCGCTGTGCTCGTCGTTCAGGACAACGCGTTCGCCCTCTTCGAAGCTCATGCCCTTCAGTTCCGTCGGTGCGGGTAAAAATTGATCTATTCCCGACGCGGCGTCCGATAGCCGGCTGCGGTCGTGCAGGACAAGGTCGAGGGACGTGCCCGCTCCGGACGCGTTCGGCGGTCCGAACGACCATGACTGGTCGTTTTCCGCACCTCGGCGAGGTCGAGGGGAGACCATCAGGTCGGCTGATCGACGGACCCATCGTCGGTGCGATAGCGCAGACGCATCTGCGGTATCAAAGTTTCCCGGTGTTTCTGGCTCTGAAAAAGCGTCAGTGCGGCTGTCGACATCCGGGCTATTCGCCGTATCGCTTGCCGTCCTGCTCGTCTGCGTGCAGCCGCCGGAGCGCCGCGCGGGCGTTGCTCGCGTCGTACCCGAAGAGGACCGACTCGCCGTACTCGGCGGCGACTTCGGCGGCGTGGATCAGGTTGTCGATGTCGATGTCCACGGCGTACAGTTCGACGCTGAACGGGCGGTCGAGCGCGTCCTCGAACCCGCTCGCGATCGTCTCCAGCCAGTAGGTCGTCTCGTAGGCCATGTCGTACAGCGGGACGACGAACTCGTCGACGTGTTCCGCGAGCGCGTCGAGGTCGAGTCCCGCGCGTTCGTAGAGATGGCCCGGGTAGGGGTCGGGATACAGCGTGACGTACGTCGTCCCCGGGATCCGGTCGGCGGCCTCGGCCACGAAGTCGGTGATCTCGGCGGCGCGCCACGCGAACCGGTCGTCGAAGTCGCTCTCGACGAAGCGCTCGTCGCACGCGTCGCAGTGGCAGTACTCCGCCCGGGGGAAGCCGACGTCGTCTAACCGCACGTCGGGGTTGGCCGCGACGCAGTCATCGATCGTCTCCAGCAGGCCCTCGCGGTACCGCTCTCGGGAGGGGCAGACGTACCCCCAGTCGAAGTACGGTTGCTCCCGAGTGGCGCGCGCGCCGTCGTCGCTGACCGGGACCAGTTCCGGGTTCGACTCCCCGGCGGCGGTGTCGCCGAAACAGGAGATCATGTTCACTCCCTCGGCGACCGGTTCCGCCGCTCGACCGGTGACGTCTTTCACCTCGTAGAACCCGCGGTCGAACTCCGACCAGGCCAACTCTTCCTCGTTGCGCGTGACGACCCCGTACATAGCCGCCCGTAGCGGGCGAGGGCGGTAAGAAGTTGCTATTCGATGTCTTCGTACTCCACGTCCGCCGGGCCGCTCCCGCCGCCGTAGAACCTGACCGCGACGATCACCAGCGCGACCGCCAGCAGGACCTTGATCTTACCTGACATCCGTGGTTCTTACACCGCCGCAGTACATAGAATTATTGGGGGAGAGCCTCACGCGGACCGGACCCGGTCGGGGATGTCCTCCCGAACGATCGTTTCGCAGTACTCGCAGCGGACGCCGTCGGGGAGCACTTCGAACTTCGAATCGATCGGCTCGTCGTCGGTGCTGATACAGTTTCGGTTCGGGCACTCCAGCACGCCGCTGACGTGGCCGGGCCGTTCGAGGCGGTGCTTGTCGACCACGTCGTAGTCGCGGACGATGTTGATCGTCGCGTCCGGGGCGATCAGCGAGAGGACGTCGACCTCGTCCTGGCTGAGCTCGCGGCCCTCGACCTTGACGATGTCCTTGCGTCCGAGGCGGTCGCTCGGGACGTTCATCCCGATGCTGACCTCCTCGCCGCCGCTCCCGTCGATGTCGAGGATCGCGAGGACGTTCAGCGCCTGCCCGCCGGGGATGTGGTCGATGACGGTGCCGCTCCGGATCTTGCTGACGCGGAGTTCGTGGTCGCTCATTCGGAATCACCGACGAGGAGGTCGAGCAGCGCCATACGCACCGGCACGCCGTTGTGGGCCTGTTCGAAGTACGTCGCGTGGTCGGTGTCGTCGACGTCGGCCGCGATCTCGTCGACGCGGGGTAAGGGATGCATCACCGGCAGGTCGTCCTCGGCGGCCGAGAGCGTCTCGGCGTCGACCCGGTACTCGCCGGCGATCTCGCGGTACTCGTTTTCGTCGGGGAACCGCTCGCGCTGGATCCGGGTGACGTACAGCACGTCGAGTTCCGGGAGGACTTCCTCCAGGTCGGTGTGTTCCCGGACCGACGCACCCTCCTCGTGGAGGTCGTAACGGACGCCTCTCGGCAGTTTGAGGCTCTCGGGGCTGACGAAGTGCTGGCTCGCGTCGAAGTTCGTCAGCGCGTGGGCCAGCGAGTGGACCGTCCGGCCGTACTTCAGGTCGCCCATGACCCCGATAGTCAGGTCGTCCAACCCGGCGTTCTCGCGGATCGTGTAGAGGTCGAGGAGCGTCTGCGTGGGGTGGTGCCCGGCCCCGTCGCCGGCGTTGAGCAGCGGGACGTCCACGTACTCGCCGCCCATTTTCGCCGACCCCTGTCGGGGGTGACGCAGGACGATGCCGTCGACGTACCCCTCGATCACCCGCACCGTGTCCGCGAGGCTTTCCCCCTTCTTGATGCTCGACGACTCGACCGATCCCATGTCGACGACGTCCCCGCCCAGGCGCTTCATGGCGGTCTCGAACGACATCTTCGTCCGCGTACTCGGTTCGAAAAAGAGGAGTCCGAGCAGCGTTCCGGCGTGCCGGTCGGCGAACGCCGCCGGGTCGGCGTCGATCTCCGCGGCCCGGTCGAGGACGGTCTCGATGTCCGCCCGCGACAGTTGCTTTGTCGTGACGAGGTGGTCGTGCCGCATCGTGTAATCAGGCACACCCCGGATTCTTCAATCTCACCATCCGTCCCGGGGTTGATACGCGAGGACGAACCGAACGAACGCCGTGATCGCTATCGCCGGCGGAAAGGGCGGATCGGGCAAAACCACCACCACGCTGGGACTGGCGCGGGCGCTCGCACGGACCGACCGCGCCGTCGTCGCGGCCGACGCCGACCGGGACATGCCGAACCTGCACGCCCTCGCCGGCGTGCCTCGAACCCCCTCGCTCGCGGCGGCCGAGGAGTCCGCCGACCGGGACCTGAACCCGGCCGCCGTCGCGCACGAGGACCCGGCCGTGGCGGGCGTTCGCGTGCTCCCCGCCCCGACGGACGCCGACACCCTCGACGCCGCGGCGCTGTCCCGCCTTCGGCGGTCGTCGCGACGCGTCCTCCTCGACTGCCCCGCCGGTGCCGGACCGGACGCCGCCGCCCCGCTCCGCGCGGCGGACGCCGCACTGGTCGTCAGCCTCCCCACACCCGAGAGCCTCCGCGACGCGGCGAAGACGGCGGCGATGGCCCGCGCTCTCGACGCACGGGTCGCCGGCGCGGTGGTCACGCGAACGGAGACGCCGCCGGAGGGCGTCGAGCGGTTGCTGAACACGGATCGGGTGTTTGCCGTGCCCGACGGCGGCGAGGACCCTCTCGCGTCGCGAGCGGTGTGTCGGTCGTTCCGGCGACTCGCGACGGCGTTGCCCGGTTGAGCGAATGACGGTCGCGTCCCGTCGCTGCCGCCCGAACGAAGCGAGACCGTCACTACTCCCTGTTCGACTACGGCGGCCGACGGGGCGAAGAGGCAGTCGACCCCCGGGATACGCGTCGAAACTCATAAATGGATCCGTTCGCGGCTCCGGCCGATACCAACAGGCGTAGCCAAAGGATTATTTACATGCTCGGTAATTACAGTTCAGTTGCATGGCTGGTCGGCTAAAGACTGGGATCGACGTCCTCGACAGGAAGCTCAACGGCGGGTTACCTGCGGGATGTATCGTGGCACTCACGGCGTCGCCGTCCAGCCAATCGGAACTCCTCCTCTATGAACTTACCGCCGCGCGCGGGACGCTGTACCTGACGACCCAGCGGTCCGACCAGGCGGTGCGGGACGCCATCGACGCGACGAACACACAGGCCGGGAGCCCCACGGTGCGTGGCGTCGGCGGGAGCGAACCGCTGGACGAGGCGAACCGCCTCATCAGGGCGCTCCCCGAGGGGGCGAACCTGATCATCGACCCCGTCGACACGCTGGAGCGCCGCGAGCCGGCCCGTTACCGGAACTTCTTCAACGACCTCCAGACCCACATGGTCAACACGGGCTCTATCGCCGTCCTCCACTGCCTCGACGGGTACGCACCGCCGGAGAACCGGGACACCACCGAACACATGGCGGACGTGGTGTTCGACCTCGACACGCGCGTCGAGGGGACGGACATGGTGAACCGGCTCGCTGTGCCGAAGTTCCGCGGTGGCCGGGCGCTGGCCGAGACGGTCAAACTCGAACTCCTGGAGGAGGTCGCCATCGACACCAGCCGCGACATCGCCTAGGCGGGCGCGTTCCGTTGGACGAACGTGGTCGTCGCGACGGACAACGCCAGGCCGACCGGCGCGGTGGCGACCGCCGCGACCGCGACGCCGACGAGGCCGAGGTTGACGGCGACCAGCGTCGTCGGTATCGACACCGCCGCGACGGCGGCGAGATACCGAACCCCGTACGCGAAGTAGTCGCCCCCGGTTATCGCCCACTCGTAGCTCTCGCGTATCGCGGCCCCGACGGACGCGTCGCGGACGACGATCAGGTACGGGGCCGCGAAAAACAGGTAGTTCAGGAGGAGAAACGCCGGGAACAGCAGCAGGACGAACGGGCCGGTGAGGACGCCGCCGAGCAAAGCGACCAGCGTGATGCCCCACGCCAGGGCCTGGTACGCGGTGATGGGGACGAGATACCGCCTGACGTTCCCGAGGAAGTCGATCCGGTCGCCGTCGAGTCGCTGGTTGATACTCCCCAGATAGCCGGCAGTCAGCGCACTCTGGACCGCGAAGACGACGACCACCAGCCAGAACGGTTCGGCGACGCGGACGCCCGGGTCGCTCGCCGGGAGGCCGACGAACGTCCAGAGGTCGACGACCGCGTTCGGGAAACCGAAGGCGACCCCGGCGTGGAAGTCGAACTCGCCGCTCGCGGCGGCCCGCTCGAAGTTGTCGAACGCCAGCAGCGACGTGACGAGCGGAACCGCGGCGAGGACGCCGAACTCGCCGAGACGGTCGAACGCCTCGCTGACGAGCGCTCCGAAGTCGGACACGTTACCACCCCCGCCGCTGGACGGCGAGTTCGCGGACTAACGGCGGCGTTGAGCGTGTGGAGGGCACACGTTCGACAGCGACTTCCCGCAAGAAAAACCTGTCGGAACGGCGAACCCCTCCGCGTCGCTTACTCTTCCGCGCCTTCGAGTTCGTCGACGATCTCGTCGGCGTCGACGTCGGCGTCTTCGAGGGCGTCCTCGATGTCGCCGCCGCCCATGCCGCCGCCCATCATGCCGCCAAGGCCGCCCATCATGCCCGCGCCCTCGCCGAGGGTCTCCTGCACGATGATGCGGTCCAGGTCCAGGCGGTCGACGACGTCCTGCGCGACCTGCTGTTTCGACATCATCCACTGCTGGTTCATCGCCAGCTGGGGCGTGGACTCGACGTACAGCGTCTCCTTCTCGACCGTCTGGGTTTCGTACTCGGGCTCGGCGTCCTCGTCGTCCTCGTCGTCGGACTCGACCTCGACCTCCTCCTCGACCTCGTCGGTCTCGATCCACATGTCGAGGTCGACGTCGACGTACATGCCGACCAGGCCCTCCGCCTGCTCGACGCGGTCCTCGACCTCGTCGAGGACCGCGTACTCGTACTCGACGTCCTCGCCGGCGAGCGGGTGGTTGAAGTCGACGCGTGCGCGGCCGCCGATGATCGTCTCGACGTGGCCGTGCTGGCCGTCGATGTCGACGTGCGCGCCGGGGTAGCGGTCGTCCTCGGGGATCTTCTCGGCGCTGACCGTGCGAACCTCCTCCTCGTCGTACTCGCCGAAGGCCTCCTCGGCGGAGACGGTCACGCCGCCGGAGTCGCCGACCTCGCCGCCGTAGACGTCCTCTTCGACGGCCTCGAAGATGTGCCCCTCGCCCAGCACGACGACGCGCGGTTCGAAGGTCTGTTGCTGGTCGTCGACGCCCTCCTCTTCGGCGACGTCGGGGTCGGTCGTGTCGACGAGTTGGCCGCCGTCGGCGGTACGTGCGGTGTAGTCGAGGCGGACGAAATCGCCCTGCTGGAGTCCCTCCTCCTGTTCGGCGTCGGCGGCTTCGCCGTCTGCTGGGGACTCCGAAGGAGTCCCGGTGTCCTCTTCGCTCTCTGCGGCGTCCGCTTCATCGGCCTGATCGGCCTCTCGGTCTTCGCTCATACGTTGTACGTCTGCCGGTCGGCATTTAAGAACCACGTTTTCACCGCGCGAAGCGCTTTTCCGGACTGGTACTGTCGGCTGTTCTGCATGCCGAGACGCGCCGTCACGAGCCACGACGCGCATCGCGAGCGTCCGGCCGACGCGGGTATGTTCGAGGTGGAGGTGAAGGTCCGGGCCGACCACGACGCGGTCCGGGACCGACTCGGCGAGGCGGGGGCCGAGCGCCGCGGCGCGGTCGTGCAGGAGGACACATACTACGACGCGCCCCACCGGAACTTCGCGGAGACGGACGAGGCGCTCCGGATCCGACGGGAGCGAGCGCCCGACGCGGACGGGGCCGAAGCCGACTCGCGCGTCACGTACAAGGGGCCGCTGGTCGAGGCAGCGTCGAAGACCCGCGAGGAGTTCGAGACGGGCGTCGAGGACGGCGAGACGATGGCCGCGGTGTTCGACGGCCTCGGGTTCGACCCGGCCGCGACGGTCCGCAAGGAGCGCGAGCGCTACGCCCTCGACGGCTACGCCATCACGCTGGACGCCGTCGACGGCCTCGGCGAGTTCGTCGAGGTGGAGACCGAGACCGACGAGGAGGGCGTCGAACGCGCCCGAGAGGGGGCGTACGACCTGCTGGAGCGGCTCGGTCTCGACCCCGACGCGCAGATCCGCACGTCGTATCTGGGCCTCCTGCCCGAGTAGGACGCTATGCGGCGTGCTCACCGCCCCGAACGTTAGATTACTGTTATGCATTAACAGGAGAGCGGTGGTTTCCGCAAGTTATAGAACCACCCCCCTTCAAGAACGTGCCAATGAGCGAGCGGAACATCACCGTCGAGTCCATCGACCGACGGGCAGTCGAGGACCAGGAAGTCGAGATCGTCGAGCGAAAGGGGATCGGTCACCCCGACTCTATCTGCGACGGCGTCGCCGAGAACGTCTCCAGCGCTCTTGCGCGCGAGTACATCGACCGCGTCGGAAAGGTGCTGCACTACAACACCGACGAGACGCAACTCGTCGCCGGCAACGCCGCGCCCGCGTTCGGCGGCGGCGAGGTCGTCGAACCGATCTACCTGCTGATCGTCGGCCGTGCGACGAAGGAGTACGAGGGCACGAGCATCCCGGCCGAAACCATCGCGCTCCGGGCCGCCCGCGAGTATCTGGCGGAGAACGCCCCCGAACTCGACGTCGGCACGGACATCGTCGTCGACGTGAAACTCGGCGAGGGGAGCGGCGACCTGCAGGAAGTGTTCGGCGAGGAGGGTCAGACCGTACCGATGGCCAACGACACTTCCTTCGGCGTCGGCCACGCGCCCCTGACCGAGACCGAGCAGATCGTCCGCGAGGCCGAACGGAGCCTCACCGGGGACTACGCCGACGAGAACCCCGCGGTCGGCCCCGACGTGAAGATCATGGGTAAGCGCGAGGGTGACCACATCGACGTCACCGTCGCCGCCGCCATCGTCGACGAATACGTCGCCGACCTGGACGAGTACAACGACGCCGTCGCGAGCATCCACGACCACGTCGAGGACCTCGCCGCGGAGTACACGGACCGCGACGTGACGGTGCAGGTCAACACCGCCGACGACTACGAGGACGGCTCGATCTACCTGACGACGACGGGCACGAGCGCCGAGCAAGGCGACGACGGCTCCGTCGGCCGCGGCAACCGCGCGAACGGTCTCATCACGCCGAACCGCTCGATGAGCATGGAGGCGACAAGCGGCAAGAACCCCGTCAACCACATCGGGAAGATCTACAACCTGCTCTCGACGTCTATCGCCGAGAGCGTCGTCGGCGAGGTCGACGGCATCCGCGACCTGCGCGTGCGCCTGCTCAGCCAGATCGGCCGACCCATCGACCAGCCCCACGTCGCCGACGCCGAGGTCGTCACCGAGGACGGCGTCTCCATCACCGACATCGAGGACGACGTCGGCGAGATCGTCGACCGCGAACTCGCGAACGTGACCGACATCACCGAGCAGGCCATCCAGGGCGAGCTCTCCACGTTCTGAACCGGCGCGGAACCGCCCACCCGTCCGCCGGCCGGACTCGGGCGAGCGTCGCGCCGCGTTCGAACTCCTCCTGCTCTCCGACCGCTATCTCTGCCAGTTCGCCGTCGACGGGAGCGGCCACTTCGACGCTCACCTTCTCGACCTGAATCTCGCAGAGCGTCTCGTCCGCCTCGACTCGCTTGCACTCGCGGGCGAAACAGTTCGTCACCACCCCTTCGTCGACGTCGTCGGCGTCCTCGGGCCAGAACTCTGCGGAGTCGACGATGGCGACGACGCCGCTCATTCCCGCGTCGCCCGCACGGCCCCCTCCACGTCCGACGAGTCCGGGATGACCTCGTTCTCCATCAGCCGCGAGTACGGGATCGGCACGTCCGGCACGGCGACGCGCTCGACCGATTCGAGGTCGTCAAGGGCTTCCTCCGTGACGCGACCGACGATCTCGCCCGTCACGCCGAAGGACTCGTAGTCCTCGTCGACGACGACGAGGCGACCGGTCTTCCGGACGGAGTCGACCACGGTCTCGGTGTCGAGCGGCACGAGTACTGCATGTAGAAGTTGATCAACCAGATGAATATCTGGGTTCAGAGGCTCTGCGGTGTGATAGTTCGGTACACCAGGGGAGTGACCTCTTTAGAGATACTGCGCAACGAATGCCCGATGCTCGGCGGCCCGGGACTCGCGGTCCTCCAGCGTCGGGTCGGACTGGGCGAAAAACGGGAGGCAGGCCATCGTATCCAGTCGGTAGGCGAGTCGGTAGACCCGCAGTCGCTTCCGAGTCGCCTCGTCGAAGGTCCACTGATTGCGCACCGATTCATAACCATCCCAGAGCGCCCGACGCAGTTCCCCTGCGCGACCTACCGCCGCTTCGGCATCCGTGTTCAAGTCTGGCTTCAGGAGCTTCGATTCCGCGATAGCGAGATTGAATTCGGGTGGCGCAGACATGAGGTTCGCCCAGTCGAGTACCGCACGCGTCGCTCCAGTCTCCGGTTCGACCACCAGATTCCCGTATCGGTAGTCCTTGTGACAATACGTCGGCGACTCCGGGGGTTGCAGTTTTGGGACCGTCTCTCTGAGATATTCCCGAATCTCGGGGACGAGGTCGTCGAACCGAGTCGGATCCTCCGTAAGATCCGGAAAATATCCACCGTCCTCCAGCAGTCGATCGAGCGTCTCCTCGTAGGAGTCAAGCAACCATTCATGGAACGAGTCGTAGCTTGGTGACTCGGGGGTATCGAGGACGGCCACCGTACCGTCTCGGCCTATCAAGTCCCCAGTCTCTTCCAAGGGTCCGAGAGAGTGGAGTGCAGCGAGGTGCTGGCCAGCCTCTCGGAAGATGGTCTCGCGGACGGCAGCTGGGAGCGTTGGTGCGTGGTCGTGGGCGAAGGTTTCACCCTCGACGTACTTCATCAGGAAGTATGGGGTGGGGTAAATCTCGTGGTTTTCGCAAACGTCGACCATCGTCGGAACCGGAATAATGGTCTCTCGACCGACGAGAGAAAGGACGTAGGGTTCAGCCCTGGCCCGGTCGGCAGCCAAGGAGTGGGAACTGGTGATGGTCTTCAGGACGACAGTCTGGTCTCCAGTGGACGTGATAACGTTGACGACGACCGTGGTGTTGACCCCCTCCGTCACGCGGTCGAAAGACACCGGCGTCCAAGAAGGACGCAGATGACGGACCATGCCGGCGAGTGTCTCGTTGCGGAGTTCGTCACTCGCTGAACTGCCGGCCCCGCCGGTTGGCATATCGACGGATTACGTGGCGTCTGATAAAAACCTGATCTCTTTGCCTTCTTTCCCGGAGCCAATTCGCTCGTGGCCGACTGGCGCTGTATATTCAGCACGGCTACCAGAACAGCTATCGGAACTGATAGTGATTCCAGCAGTCGGTTCGCACCGCCACTTACCGAATCGAAGACTCCCTCTCTAGAGACGACTCCGAATAAAGAAACCGCATTACAGCCTTCCCTTACAGGTCGTACTGCTCGCGCACCAGATGTGCCATCCCGCGCTCTTCAAGCACGTCCATCGGTGCGAGCATGTCGAGCTGGATTACGCCGGGGAGCCGTCCGACCTCGACGCCGCCGGTGAAGGTACAGCGCGAGCGACCTCGCCCTCGGTCATATCCAGCAGGTGGCAGGTGCGGTCGAACGCGTTCTCAGTCGCGTCGTTGATCGTCGCGCCGCTGCCGATCACCTGGATCGGTCCCACGTCCTCGCTCACGTCGACGCCGTACCGCTCGCCGAGGCCGCGGGCGGCCTCTAGCTCCTCGTCGCTGTACGGCTTAGCGATGTGGGGCAGGTCCTCCTCGTTCGGCAGGGGGATCGGGCCGTCGATATCGAGGTCCTTGATGACCTCCACTTCCAGTTCGGTCTTCCCGCTCACGTCCGTCGTGTGCAGCGAGAGTTCGCCGTCGCCCTGGTTAACGTGCAGGTCGCCGGCGTAGACGCCGCCGCCGTCGACCTTCACGGGGCAGACGAGCGTCGCGCCGGCGCGGACGGCGTTGATGTCCATGTGGCCGTCGGTGCGCGCGTCGAGAGCCGCCTCGTCGTCGAGACCCCAGTCGTGCTCCGCGCCGGTCAGGAACTGGCCGAAGTCGCCGGCGTCGTGCGAGTCCGGCAGTTCCACCGGCGTCGTCCCGACGTCGCCGATGAAGGGCCGACCAGCAGGCCGGCGGCGTGTGCGCCTCGATCGTCCCGCCGTCCGCGACGGTCCCCGCCCACTCCTGGGCCGGGCCGACGAGTCCGAGGGTGTACTTGTCGACCGTCAGTTCTTACTGGATCTCTCGCGGGGCCGTATCCGACGCGATCGATGCCACTGTTTGCCATAGCTCGTCCCGCTACACCACTCGCTTGCCGGATATCGGGGTTCCGACACGACCGACTCGACGTCCGGGGACGCCCGGCCCGAAGCCTGTTTAAACGCCCGTCGTCAACGCCGGGACATGAAACCGGCGGGAGCGGACACGGTCGTCGTGCGACACGGCGACGTCAACCAGAAGAGCGGTCGCGTCCAGCGCGACATGGAGCGCCGCCTCGTCGGGAACGTCGAGGCGCTGCTCGCCGACCGCGGGCTCGACGCCGAGGTCGAGCACCGGTGGACCCGCCTGCTCGTTCGCACGCCCGAGTCGCGGGTAGAGGCGGCGACCGAGGCGGTGACGGACGCGTTCGGCGTCGTCTCCGCGAGCCCGGCGCTGGTCGTCCCGGCGGAGCGCGGGGCCATCGAGGACGCGCTCGCTCGCGCCGCGGAGGCGCATTACGACAGCGGAGCGTTCGCCGTGGACGCCCGGCGCGCCGGCGACTCGCTCCCGTTCACGAGCGAAGACATCGAGGAGTTCGGCGGCCGGACAGTCTGGAACGCGGTCGAGCAGCGCTCAACGAGCGATCGGACGCGGTCCGATGACGCGGTCGCGGACGAGTTCGATCCCGAGGTGGACCTCGACGACCCGGACCTCACCTTCTACGTAGAATGCCGGGAGGAAGGCGACGCGTTCGTCTTCCTCGAGAAGCGACCGGGGCCGGGCGGCCTGCCGCTGGGGAGTCAGGCTCCCGTCGTCGCCCTCGTCAGCGGCGGCATCGACTCGCCGGTCGCCGCCTACGAGGTGATGAAACGGGGCGCGCCGGTCGTCCCCGTCTACATCGACCTCGGCGACTACGGCGGCCCCGACCACGAGGCGCGGGCGATGGAGACGGTCCGAACGCTCGCCGAGCGCGCGCCGAACTTCGATATGCGCGTCTGGCGGGTCCCGGCCGGCGACACCGTCTCGCTACTCGTCGACGAACTCGAACAGGGCAGGATGCTGGCGTTCCGCCGGTTCATGTACCGCGTCGCGGAGCGCATCGCCGAGCGCGAGGGCGCATACGGCATCGTCACCGGAGAGGCCCTCGGCCAGAAGTCGAGTCAGACCGCGCGGAACTTCGGCGTGACGAGTCGCGCGACCGACCTCCCGGTCCACCGGCCGCTGGTGTCGTTCGACAAGAACGAGATCACGCGACGCGCCAGGGCGATCGGCACGTTCAGCGACTCCACTATCCCCGCCGGCTGCAACCGCTTCGCGCCGAACCAGGCGGAGACGAACGCGCGGATCGAACCGCTTCGGGAGTCCGAACCCAACGACCTGTTCGAGCGCGCGGAGCGGGCGGCCGAGGCGGCCGAACTGATCGACCCCTAACCGACCCCGGCGCGTCGCGGCCTGTCGCCGCCCGCGTCGCGGCCTTCACGCCTCCTGCCTGATCACGTAGGGATGCTCGACCGCGAGGTCGGCGTACGCGAGCGCCGCGTGGACGAGGAGCGCGACCGCGAGCAGGCCCTCGTTCCACCACGGAGAGGCGTACCAGACCACGTCGATAACGACCGGACCGTCCACGACGGGCCAGAACGGTTTCAGCGGCGCCGCGATGTCCGGCGCGGACAGCAGGTCGGCGAAGATGTGACTCGTTCCGCCCAGTAGCAGGCCGCCGCAGACGAACAGGAAGAGGCCACCAGTCGAGGCGGTGTACCCCCGCTCTTTCAGGAACTGCCGTTCGAGCCGGTCCTTCAGCGCGTATTCGACGACCCCGCCGACAAGCACTGCGAAGACCGTCACGAACACGAGGGTGTGAGTCACGCCGTGATGAGGGATCCCTGGCAGGTACAGGTCGGCGTCCGGGAGGTGTGCCGTGACGACGGTGAAGCCGATGAACGCGAGGCTCACCCGCCCGTCCCAGATCAGCCACGCCGGCGCGGCCCACAGCAACGCCATCCCGAGATGTCCGATAGGTTCGACCATCCGTCGATCGGATACGACGCCGAACGTAATAACCGCCGGGCAGGGTCCGCCTCCGGCGAGTCGAAATCCCCATTACCGCCCGTCGCCGATCCACAGACAGTGACACGCGTCTGTCTCGTCGGTGCCGACGACGTCGACCTCCGCTTCGAACTCCTCTCCCGGGAGACCGCACGGGAGGCGCTGTCGACGTACGACCTCTCGCGACCGTACGAGAACACCATCGCCGTCGACACCGTCTCGGTCGGCGCGGCGGTGTCGCTGCTGAACGACCTGAACTGGTATCTCGTCCGCTTCGCGGACGCCGCCCTCGCCATGGAACCGAGCATCAGCGAGACGGAGTGGCTCTCCCGCGACCTCGCGGAAGCGGTGCGCAACGACGAGGTGCGACCGGCGGAGACCGACGAGTACCTCCGCCTCTACGGCGTCGACGGCGGCGAACTCGTCGAACCGCTGTTCGTCCGCCGGTCCGACGGTGAGGTCCCGGAGTACGACCTCCGCGACGTGGACGAGACGGTGACCGTCCGCGTCACGGACGAGGAGTTCGGCCGATAGCCGCGGCCGGTCGCGGTTCGCCGTTCGTCGCGGTCGTCGGTTCCGGGACTCACCGTTTCTCTCGCTCGCCGTTTCAACCGCTCACCGGGAGCCGCGACTGTCGTGGTGCGGTCCTGTCACCGCTCTAGTTCCGATCCGGTCACCGCGCGCTTATACCGCGCCAGCGCTTAGCGCGCGCGAGGCGAGGGCGAGACGCCCCGGCGGGCCGCACGCGGCGGCTCCCGTCGGACCCACCGTCCCGCGCCCCGCTCCCTCACACGATGAGTGACCCCCACAGCATCGACGGGTCGGCCTTCACCGACTCCGACGCCGACGGCTCTCCGCACGACGAGGAGCCCCTCTCGCTCGCCGACGCGACGGGCGACCCCCGTTCGGAGCGCGCCGGACAGCAGGGCGACAGTCGGCGCTCCTGCGCCGCCTGCGGCGCGCGGTCGCGACTGTCCGCCCTGACCCGCATCGGCGTCCGCGACGACGCGGGCCTCTCGCACGCCGCGCTCTGTGCCGAGTGCGCCCGCGACGCCGTCCGGCCGCCCGACTGCGCGCTCTGTCGAGCCGCCGACGGGGCAAACTATCCCGTAACGCGGATCCGCGACAGCGAACCGCTCGGCGCTGTCTGTCGCGACTGCCGCGACGAACTCTGCGGGCGGCAACAGTCCGAGTAACCGAGAACGAACGACGCTCGTCAGTCGAACAGCCCGGTCGAGAGATAGCGCTCGCCGCTGTCCCAGAACACCGTCACGACGAGCGGGCAGTCGTCGTAGCCGGCGTCCGCTCCTCCGTCGGATTCCACGCCCTTCGCCCCGGTCGGCGCTGGCGGGCAGTTCCGCTCCGGTTCGGCGATGCGCTCGGCGACGCGCTTCGAGGCGAGACTCGTCGCGCCGCTGGACTGCCCGACGAGGATGCCCTCCTCGCGGGCGAGGCGGCGGCACTCCGCCTCGGCGTCCTCTATCGTCACGGTCTCGATGTCGTCGATCAGGTCGGCGTCGAGGTTGTCGCTGACGAAGCCCGGCCCCATCCCCTGGAAGTCGTCGTCGCCGGACTCGCCGGTCGAGAGGACTGCGTTGCGCGCCGGTTCGACCGCGACGATGTCCGTCTCGGGGAACTCCTCGCGGAGCCGTCGTCCGGTGCCCGAGAGCGTGCCGCCGGTGCCGACGCCGGCGACGAAGGCGTCGACCTCGCGGTCGCCGACCTGCTCGACTATCTCCTCGCCGGTCGTCCTGTAGTGGGCCTCGGGGTTCGCGGGGTTCTCGAACTGCCCCGGATTGACCGCGCCGGTCTCCGCGACCAGTTCCTCGGCGCGGGCGCGGGCGCTCTCCATCTCGCCCTCAACGAGTTCGAGGTCCGCGCCGTAGGCCTGCATCACCTGCCGGCGCTCGGGCGACTTCGACGCCGGCATCACGATAGTGAGGTCGTAGCCCCGGGCCGCCGCGACCAGCGCGAGGCCGATGCCGGTGTTCCCGCTCGTCGGTTCGACGAGGCGGTCGCCGGGTTCGATGACGCCCTCGCGTTCTGCGGCCCGGACCATCGCCAGCGCCGGTCGGTCCTTGGCCGACCCCGCCGGGTTGAACGACTCGACCTTCGCGGCGATGGTCGCCCCCTCCGGCGACTCTACCTGCACGAGGGGGGAGCCGATGGCGTCCAGAACGCTCTCTTTCATCGGACCGATCTTCGTCGTTGGAACGTAAACCGGGCCTGACACCGGCAGGACGTGCCGGGGGCCGGATCGGTCATGACCGCGAGTCGCCCGCCGTCCCGCGGCGACCGCTCGGACCTCGACGGTGCCGGTCCAGCGGTCCCGGTCGCCGGTCGAACACCACTCGGGGTGCGCCGCCGAGCACCGGTCGTGGAGCAACTGCCCGCGCTGGCACAGCACTCGCCGGTCGCCCGGTTCGATGCGCTTCCGGCACAGCGTGCGACGGTTCGGCATGGCGAGTAAGTCGTGGGTTCGGTGTCGATAGGTCGCACACCGATCCCGCAGACGACGTTCTGCCTGCAAAAAAAGGATCATATTGCCGGATCTTCACGATCGGTTGTCAGGAGAGCGGTTCTCCGCGGCGAACAGCGGGAATTTCTGCGACTAGCGGCGCGATTATACCGCTGGACCGCCTACGGTCGCCTATGACCCTCGACACGATGCAGCCGACGCCGACGTTCGACGAGACGGCCCACGAGGACACGGTCGACACGCTCGCCGAGCACGACGACCTGACGTACCTCGTCTGGGGCGGCGACTGGTGCAAGGACTGCCGCGCCGCGCTACCGGACTTCGCCGCCGCGCTCGACGCGGCGGATGTCCCGGACGAGCGGATCGAACAGTACCCGGTCGAGCGCGAGGATAAGAACACGGGGGGAAGGTCGGTCCGAGAGTCGAGGAGTACGACATCGAACTGATCCCGACGATCGTCGCCGAGCGCGACGGGGAGGAAGTCGCCCGCTTCGTCGAGGAGGAGGACCGCCCCGCCGCGGTCCACGTCGCCGAGCAACTGGACGAACTCGAAGCGTCCGCGTAACGGGTCCCGGTCGTTGGTCGGACCGGTATCCCCCGTTTAACTAATTCCCTCGAGAACGGTACTCCTACCACCAGCAATGTCCGGTCCGGACTTCGAGTCCGTCGTCGAGGCCGCGTCGCAGGAACAACAGGAGGTCAGACGCGACCTCCAGCAGACGATCCTCTCGGGCCTGGCGCTCACGGTGCCGTTTTTCGTCACGGTCCTGGTCCTGCTGTGGACGCTAGACGCCTTCTCGAGCGCGCTCGCGCCGCTCGCCGACCTCCTCGTCGTCCTCGGCCCGGCGGAGGGGGAAAACGCCGTCGTCGCGAGGGCGATGGCCGCCGCGCTCGTGTTCGGCCTTATCCTCGCCGTGGGCTTTGCGGCCCAGCACGGCCCCGACACGGAACTGAGCAGGCGCATCGACACCCTGATGGAGGACCTCCCCGGCATCGGGTCGATATACACCGGCGTCGAGCGCATGAGCGACGTGATGGTCAGCGGCGACACCGAGAGCTTTCAGGAGGTCAGACTCGTCGAGTTCCCCCGCGAGGGCTGTTACTCGATCGCCTTTCTGACTGCCGACACCCCGCCGGAGATAGAGGACGCCGCGGGCGAGGGGGAGATGCTGACGGTGTTCGTCCCGATGGCCCCGAACCCGGTGACGGGCGGACACCTGCTGAACGTCCCGACCGACCGCGTGTACGACGTCGAGATGTCCGTCGAAGAAGGGATGCAGGCCGTCGTTACCACCGGCATTTCGATCGACGACGGCGTCCGCGACGCGTCCGCCTGACCGCCCGCTTCGCCGTCACCCCTCGATCGTTAGGACGCCGCCGTTGACCGTGACGTCGCTGGCCCCCGGCGGCATCTCGAACTCGTACTGCTCGTCGTCCACGACGACGATGGCCGTGCCGTCGATGACGTCGACGGCGGGGTCGCCGCCCGGGGGACCGAAGTCGACGGCGACGATGCTCTCCTCGTCGTACTCGCGCTCGGTGATGGTGACCTCCTCGCGCTCGCCGGCCGCGTCTTCCAGTTCTGCAGGCATCTCCATGGTCGAGCCTTGGGGTCTGACGCGGGTAAGGGACACGCCAAAACAGATTGTGGTCGGCAGTCGCGGCGAGGACCCGCCGAAAACGGCCCCGCCGGCTACGCTCCGGACCCGTCCACGTCGTCGCCGCCAGCGGCTCCCGGGGACAGGTCCTCGGCCCACTCCATCGCCTCGTCGACGTCGGTTCGGGGCGGCGAGCAGGTGAAGGAGCGACAGACGTACAGCGTCGGTTCGTCCGCGTCCGCCTCCCGATTCGCCCAGATGGGCGGCGCGTCGTCCAGTCCGAGGTCGGCTACCCACCCTCGCAGTCCGTCTTCGGTCGGCGGCCGCCGCGCGAGGACCCGGTTCGGCAGGTACTCCGCCGCGAAGCGGTCGCGCCACGACGCGGGGGTCTCGTCGGCGACGACGGTGAGTTCGAGGCCG
The DNA here is from genome assembly GCA_003023565.1 of Halobacteriales archaeon QS_9_68_17. Taxonomy (GTDB): domain Archaea; phylum Halobacteriota; class Halobacteria; order Halobacteriales; family Natronoarchaeaceae; genus Halostella. The sequence goes on along the minus strand of PXSA01000015.1, from coordinate 25,662 downwards.
CCCGTCTCCGCCCGGTCGGCGGCCATTGCCAGCGAGGGGTACTCGACCGGGCTCGCCCGGACCCGGTCGCCGTGTGTGCCGACGACGGCCTCCCCGATCTCCCGGAAGGACTCGTCCGGAACGAAGTGGTCGAGCGAAAGCAACAGGTCGACGGCGACGCCGACGCTCGACGGCGTCGACTGGTCGCGCAGTTCCTGCGGCCGCGTGACGAGGTCCTCGCCGCTCTCGGGCGTGTAGTACAGGGTCTCGGCGTCGTCGTCCCAGAACTCCGCCTCGATCGCCCGGGCCAGATCGAGTGAGAACCGGAGGTACCGTACGTCGCCGGTCGCCTCGTACAGGACGAACGCGCCGCGCCCGAGGAAGGCGTAGTCTTCGAGGTAGCCGTCGCCCTTGACGTCCTCACCGTGAGACTCCGCCCCGTGATCCTCCGAGTCCCCGGACTCGGAGACGTCCTTGTACCGCCGGTGCAGCCGTCCCGCGTCCACGTCCCACAGGTGCTCGCGGACGAACGAGAGCGCGTCCTCGGCGAGCGTCGCGTACTGCTCGTCGAGCACGACCCCCGCCTCGGCGAGCGCGGCGACCATCAGTCCGTTCCAGCCAGCGAGTATCTTCTCGTCGCGGCGCGGGCGCGGCCGGTCGGCGCGGGCGCGGAACAGCTCCTCGTCGGCGGCGTCGAGTCGCTGCTCGACGACCTCGGGGTCGAGGTCGTACGACTCCGCGAGGTCCTCGACGCTCTCGCTGACGGTCAGCACGGAGCGCCCGCGCTCGAAGTCGCCCGACTCGGTGACCCCGTAGCGGTCACGGACCATCCCCGTGGTCTCCTCGTCGAGGGCGTCGCGGACCTCCGCGGGCGTCCAGACGTAGAACTCGCCCTCCTCGTCCTCACCGGCACTCCCTGCCCTGTTCTCCGGAACCGGGCTCTGCGCGTCGAGCGTGCTGTAGAACCCGCCCTCGGGGTGGGTCAGTTCGCGCTCCACGAACGCGAAGGTCTCGCGCGCGACGGCGGCGTAACGCTCGTTCCCGGTCACCTGATAGCCGGCGAGGTACGCCCGCGGGAGTTCGGCGTTGTCGTACAGCATCTTCTCGAAGTGCGGCACCGTCCACTCGCGGTCGGTCGCGTAGCGGTGGAACCCGCCGCCGACGTGGTCGTACATGCCGCCGTCGGCCATCGCGTCGAGCGTCTCCTCGGCGACCTCCAGATACGTCTCCCGACCGGTGCGGTCGTAGGCGCGAAAGAGCAGGTCGATGCGCTTGGGCTGGGGGAACTTCGGACCGCCGGAGCCGAACCCGCCGAACTCCCGGTCGGCCCCGCGGAGGACGGCGTCGGCCGCGGTTTCGAGGAACTCGCTCCCGGGCGCGTCGCCGCCAGCGCCGGGCGTCTCCTCTAGCCGGTCTTTCGCCGCGTCGGTCCACTGCTGGGCGCGGTTCTCCATCTCGTCGCGGTCGGTCTCCCACGAGTTCGCGATGTTCGCCAGCAGGTTCCCGAACCCGGGCATCCCGCGTTTCTCCTCTTTCGGGAAGTACGTCCCGACGTAGAACGGCTTGCCCTCCGGCGTCAGCCACGCCGAGAGCGGCCATCCGCCGCGGCCGCTGACGAGCTGGCACACCGTCTGATAGATGCTGTCGAGATCCGGGCGCTCCTCGCGGTCGACCTTGATCGGGACGAAGTCCCCGTTCAGCGTCTCGGCTATCTCCTCGTCCTCGAAGCTCTCCTCCTCCATGACATGACACCAGTGGCAGGCGGAGTAGCCGACCGAGAGGAAGACGGGCACGTCGCGCTCCCGCGCGGCCGCCAGTGCCTGTTCGTCCCACGGCTGCCAGTTCACCGGGTTGTCGGCGTGCTGGCGCAGGTACGGGCTCTCCTCCTCGTCGAGGCGGTTTCGCTCCGTCGGGGCGCTCATACCCGGAGGTTGGGGCCTCGGCCACCTAAGTACCGGCCTCGCGGAAGGGAGGTCCTCAGGGCAACTCGTTCCGGATCGTCTCCGCGTCGCCGGCGTCGTGACCGCAGATCACCGTCGCGTCGTGCCTGCGCTCCAGTTCCTTCACCAGCGACAGGCTCTCTCGCCAGTCTCGGCCGCTCCACAGTAGGCCCGCGCCGAGCGGCTCCTCCTCGTGGTAGTTCTCCCGGACGTAGGCCTGATCGCCGGTGAAGACCACCGTTCCGTGACCGTCGAGGTCCAGTTTCGTCCCGAGGACGCCCGGCGTGTGGCCGGGCAGTCGGACCACTTCGAGGTCCTCGTACAGCGTCGTCCGGTCCCTGCTCAACACCCGCCAGTTCAGGTCGCGGTCGAAGTCCGCGGCGACGTACGCGTCGCTCCCCGCGTCGGACTTCGCGCTCAGGTAGGCGTACTTCAGCTCCTCCTCGTGGACGACCACCGGCACGTCGGTCCCCTCGAACTCGTAAAGCCCGCCCGCGTGGTCGAGGTGGAGGTGCGTCTGGAGCACGCAGTCGACGTCGTCTATCGAGTATCCGACGTCGGCGAGGTCGTCCGACAGGCGGTGCTCGTCCGCGTCGTAGTGCTCGAACGCGGCGTACAGTTCCGCCGGCCAGTGGCCCTGTCCCGCCTCCGGATGCGACCCGGTGTCCCACAGTATCGTCGCTTCGGGGTGGTCGATGACGACGTTGTACACCGGTCCCTCCAGCATCCGCGTCTCCGGGTTCGGGTTCTCCTTGTGTCCGAGCGCCGCGCCCTCGACGATGTGGTTGAGGTCCGTCCGGATGTGCCCCCGCTCGACGAGCGTGACTGTCGCATCGACCATGACCTACGGTGAGGAACTGTCGTAGTAAAAGTAGTGGCGCGCCCGACCCGTCAGACGGAGGGGATTCGGCCCTTCTCAGGGGCGTATCGGTGCGGTCCACTGACCGACGTCTGGCGTCCCGCCGACGTCCGGCGGCCTACAGGTGGACCGCCACGACCGTGACCGCCGCGTCACCGGCGAGGCCGAGGGACTGCCCGCCGGCGTCGGTGTCGTCGCGCACCGCTTGTCCACGTTCTTGGTTAAACGTCCTCACTCGAACAGCAACCTTTACACTTCCGTGCTTACCACGAGCCCGTATGACCGAAACCGTCCTGCTGGTCGGCGGCGGCGGCCGCGAACACGCGATCGCTCGCGCGCTGGCGGCGTCGGACTGCGACCTGTACGCCTGCGCGAGCAACCGCAACCCCGGCATCGCGCGCGTCGCCGAGGGCTTCGAGGCACTCGACTCGACGGACACCGGTCCCGTCGTGGAGTACGCCGAGGCCGTCGACGCGACCCTCGCGGTGGTCGGCCCCGAGAGCTACCTCGCGGCGGGCGTCGTCGACGCGCTCGATGACGCCGGCGTGTACGCGTTCGGACCGAAACGGGCCGAAGCCCGCATCGAGACGGACAAGCGCTTCCAGCGGGAGTTCATGGCCGAACACGACATCCCGGGGTGTCCGGACTTCGCGACGTTCACCGACCCCGAGGCGGCGGCCGCCTACATCGACGAGTCCAACGGCGACCTCGCCGTGAAACCCACGGGACTCACCGGGGGCAAGGGCGTCCGCGTCACGGGCGACCAGGTCACCAAGGCGGAGGCGAAGGGGTACGTCCGCGAGAGCGACTACGGGGAGTTCGTCCTCGAGGAGCGCCTCGTCGGCGAGGAGTTCACGGTCCAGGCGTTCGTCGCCGACGGCGAGGTCCGGGTCACCCCCGCCGTGCAGGACCACAAGCGCGCGTACGAGGGCGACGAGGGTCCGAACACCGGCGGCATGGGCAGCTACAGCGACGCAGTCGCCCACCTGCCGTTCATGACCGAGAGCGAGTACGAGGACGCCGTCGACGTCATCGAGGCGACGGTCGACGCGCTCGACGGCTACCGCGGCGTCCTTTACGGCCAGTTCATGCTCGACGCGGACGGCCCGAAGGTCGTCGAGTTCAACGCCCGGTTCGGCGACCCCGAGGCGATGAACACGCTCCCGGTCCTCGAAACCGACTTCCTCGACGTGCTCACCGCCGCCCGCGACGGTGAAGCCCTACCGGAACTGGCGTTCGCGGAGCGGGCGACCGTCTGCAAGTACGCCGTCCCCGAGGGCTACCCGACCGACCCGAAGTCGGGCGCGAAAGTGAAGGTCGACGAGCAGAGCGTGGCGCGAACGGTAGAGAGCGCCACCGACGAGTCGAGCGGCGGCGAGCCGCGAGACAGCGCCGGCGACGCCCTCCTCTCGTATGCCTCCGTCGACGAGCGCGAGGACGGCATCTACACGACGACCTCCCGGTCGTTCGCCGTCGTCGGACTGGGCGACACCATCGCCGAGGCGGAGACGGTCGCCGAGCGCGCGCTCGCCGTCGCCGGCGAGGAGGGCCTCCGGATCCGTCACGACATCGGCAAGGCCGACCTGGTTCAGCAGCGGATCGACCACCTGAACGACCTGCGGAGCGCCTGAATAACGGGGCGTTCTGACGCGACAGTTCGGCTCTCGACCCGCCGACCCGCGGCAGATGCGTTTATTGCCCACCGGGGCGAACCCGGTGCCGTGACCGACGACAGTGCTCGGGACTCGGACGACGTCGCGCCGCGCCACGACCGCGTTCGGACTCACTCGACTCCCGGACCCCTGAACTCCCTCCGGCACTGGACCGACGCCAAGTCCCCGCTCCGTGTGGCGCTGAACTACCTCGTGGTCGTGCTGGCGCGGGTTTCGCCGAGCCTCCGGCTGAAGAGCTTCCTCCTGCGGCGCATCGGCGTCACCGTCGGCGAGGGCGTCTCCTGGGGGCTGGAGTCGACGCCGGACGTGTTCTGGCCCGAGGCGATCACCGTCGAGGACCACGCGATAATCGGCTACGACGCGACGATCCTCTGTCACGAGTTCCTCCAGGAGGAGTACCGCGTCGGCGAGGTGGTCGTCGGCGAGCGCGCGATGATCGGAGCGGGAGCGGTCGTCCTGCCGGGCGTCCGGATCGGCGAGGGAGCAAGCGTCGCCGCGAACTCGCTGGTAACGGAGGACGTACCGCCGGGCGAGACGGTCGCCGGCGTGCCCGCTCGTCCGATGTCCGGCGACGCCGAGTAACACTGCGGTCGCCGTCGACTGGATCCCGTTCTACCGGGTGAACTGCCTGGAGTAATGACGAGAACGCACACCCGGACTGATACGCAGGTATGTTTACTCTGTGAGAAGACGCTTATCAACGGTTTTCCACCATAGGGAGACGCATGCGCTGTCTGAATCTTCCGACTACGAGGAGCTATGGCTCAGCAATCCCACCGATGACCCGGTCAAATCCAAGGCTTCGACAATCAACTATAGTGAGGACACCCCGACAGAGACTTACATCAGACTCTCCGGTGATAGACAAGTCGGTGGACTCCAATTCAAGTAGTAACGGTATTGTAGCGGTTGCAGCGATGTACGTCAGGACTGCCGAGTAGCTATGAGTGAATCACGCTCTGGAGCGTGGCCCATCCATAGCTATTTGATGGAACGTAGATGCTAGAGATCGATAATTATTATCAAACTCTAATAAGTATATTACTATATAGAGAACAAAAATTTGGTTCGGTGGGAGCTTACTAACACTGACAATTATGACAGTGACCTGTAAAAAAGCACCTTGGTTATAAAGGCGCTCCGTTATCAATAGAATCCTTGGTACAGTCCGTCATTGAGATCCTGTGACGTCGGCTATCGCCACTCCACCGATCCGATTATCGTTTTGAAAGTTTCATCGTAACACATATATGTGGGTGTCTTTCCTCCACCCCTGGCACATGTATCAGGATCTTCACTGCTATTCCGCCCATAGGACGTCATCATGGAAGATACTGATTTACATGTGCCACTATTGTCGACGTGAACCTCGCCCGCATGGTGCCCGACGTCAAAGCAATGTGCGATTTCTTGGATGCAGAGATTCTTGAACACAACCAATGGTTCACGGACGCCTATCTGGCTGGGCGTATGAAGTGCACGCCCGCCCCGGATCCTAGTATCACCGTCCGGTTCAATATAGACATTACCTTTCCCATAGCCATACGCTTCTGCTCCATCGGCGATAATCCAAACTCGTGAGATCCCTCCAAAATAGCAGCTTAATGCTTCACAATAATCTCTCTTGCAAAGTGAGAATACTTCTCTAGTATAATTACAAAAATTAATTAATAAACGAGAGCAATACCGTATATATGAAACATAATACGGATATCCAGCACATTGTTGTCAATCGAGTAACTATCGCAGTATTTGTTCTTCTTATTGGGTTTTATTCTCTCGCAAAAACCGTTATCGAGCCATTTGGAAAGCCCTTAGAGCCGGCCGCTGAAGTCCTATACACTGGATTCTGGATGTTCCGCACAGAATTCGTGATGGGAGGATTTCTTACTTCTTTAATTCTAATGTGGATATGGTTCTTCATCTACACATACTTCTTGGCTGTGATGATTAGCCTTAGTTACAGAGGAATAAATCACGTCATGGGATCCAGACTCTAATGTTTAATGAACTGAAATATAAAATAAAATTCCAGTAAGCGGTTTGCGATTAAATGGTGAGCAGAGCGCAAGGGGAGAACCCCGAGTGTGAAGCGAGCCATTTAGCTCCTGTATGTTCTAATCGTTTCGGCTACTTCTCGGAGTAGCGAAACCGTATCGGCAGCACTACTGGCTTCGTATCCGAACGATGCCGCTCTCCAGCACGTGGCTGTTGGGGACGATGAACTCCTCTTCCTCGTTTTCGATGTGGGTGACGAACACGTCGACCTCCTGTACGATCCCCTGATGGTCGCCGATCTGCACGTCGTCGCCGATGCCGTACGGCTGGTTGAGCAGGAGATAGATACCGGCCGCGCCGGAGGCGAGGAAGTCCTTGAACGCGAGACCGCTAAGGAAGATCAGGCCGAACACGTACACGGCGAGCAACACGTTCAGCGCGGTAGTGTTGACGCCGATCTGCCCGAGCGCGACCAGCGACGCGATGTAGAGGGCGCTGTACTTGATCACCTTCGGGAGGACGCCCACCTCCGGGAGCTTGACGCCGCGGAGGCGCTCGCTGACGACGAGTTCGGCCTTGTCAGCGATGACGAAACCGACGATGAGAACGAGCGCGGCGATGAAAAGCTGCGGGACGAACTGCGTAACGCGGAGCCAGAACGTTTCCGCGTTGACGAGCTCCGCGATATGGATCGCCGTCAGCATGGCGACGCCGTAGACGAACCAGGAGCTGAGACGGGCGACGATGATGACGGTCGATGTGCCGATGCTCTGGGCGGTCCGCTCGAACGGCGTGCCCTCGACGGCGTCCGAGACGCCTACGGCGGTCAGCAGGCGCTTGTTGAGCTTCCCGATCAGATAGCCGAGCAGGATGCCGAGCGCGAGCACCGCCGCCGCCAGCGCCGCGGGCTGGTCGGTAAACAGACTCCACCGGACCATCAGTAGTCCTCCGGATCGAGTTCAAGTACCAGTTCGCCCCCTTTGAACGCCCGCACGAGCCCGTCGCTCTCGCTCAGGACGACCGCCGTCGCGTTCGTGTCGCGCGTGACCGCACCGCCGGCCATATGACGCGTGCCCAGCCCCTTCGGGATGTCGACGCCCTCGGCGGACGGTTCGAGGTAGCGGTAGGCCGAGACGATCTTCCCGGAGTCGCTGATGACGAACGCGCCGTCGAGCCGGGAGAACTCCTTGAGCATCACGTTCACGATGGGGTCGCCCACGTGGACGTGGGACTTCTCGAACGGGTTGTACGACAGCGGGCGGGACTTGTTCATCACCTTTCCGGCGTCGCCGACGGCGAACAGCGCGCCGACGGGCTTGCCCTTCTGTCCCTTCTTCCCGAGTTCGATCGCCAGTTCCAGCACCGCCCGGATGACGCTCGGGTCGGCGCGGGAGTTAGAGAAGAGGTCGTAGATCCCGGACTCCATGTCCTCGTCGACCCTGACCCGCGACGTGGTGTCGATGTCGTCGTCGAACATCGTCACGGCGCAGGTGACCACGTCCCCGTCCTTCAGCAGCCCCCGCTCCAGCGCCCCCTCGATACCGAAGCGGATGCGCTCCGCGACGTCGTCGAACTCGAGCGGTAACTCCACGAACTCCTCCGCGCCGATGTCGTCCCCGTCCGACACGACGAGCACCGGCACCTCCGACTCCGCGACGACCTCCTCGTAGTACGAGCCGGTCGGCGAGAAGAGGAGGATAGCGTCGACCTCCGACAGCAACTCCGTGAACAACTCGCTTGGCTCCGCCATTGCTAACAAGCAACTCATGCCCTACAAAAAAGGTTTGTGTCATGGTACGCTGCTCGACGCGGCGTCGCCGGTTGACGGTCAGGTCGTCACCGCGAACCGTCAGGTCAGATCCGCGGTAACCGTCGACCTGGCGAGTCGTCCGAGCGGGGCTTCGACGGTGTAGTCCGGCGTCTCGACGACGATGGGCGAGTCGCGGTCGACGTCGACGAACCGGAGCGTCATGCGGTAGCCGCCGTCGGCGTCGATGGTCGCGGCCTCGCGCTGGCCCGTCGGTTCGTGGCGGGCCCAGGCCGTCTCTCCGGCGCTCTCGGGGGAGGCTCGTCCGCGGATCACGCGCCCCCGCGGCGTCGCAGACAGGTCGTTGCCCGCCATCGCGTAGTTCCGGGCGTGCCACTCCCAGAACCCCTCGTCGATGGCGTACACCTCCTCGTAACCGGCCTCGATGAGCGCCGCCGCACGCATCCCGGACAGGTGGTGGGGACACCCGCAGTAGAGGACGACCCGGTCGTCTTTCGGCCAGTCGGCCACCGGGTCGTTCTCGACGCCGTCCGGTGCCGTCGATAACACCGACCCGTACACGTGGGAGGTGTCGTACTGCTCGGCTCCGCGGGCGTCGGCGAAGCGCGCCTCGCGCCGGCGGAACCAGTGGTGGGCGACGTCGACGGGGACCAGTGGGACGTCTACCCCGCTCTGTGTCGCCGTCCCGAAGGCGTCGGTGTCGACCGACCGCTCCTCGGGAACGTCTTCGAACTCGGGCGGGAAGCCGTTCCGCGGGTCCTCGTTCGGCGGGAACTCGCCGTTCGTCGCGTAGTCGCCCCCGCTCGCGCTATCCGCGGTTGTGTCGGCCGTTTCGACCGCGGTGTCGTCGTCGGAGTCGCCCAGACAGCCCGCGACCGCGGTCGTCGCCACCGCGCTCGCGAGGAACGTTCGGCGCTTCATTGTTCCGACTATCGCTCCGACGACACGAACCTCTTTCGGTCACTCCGGTCGCGGCGACGGGAGCGCCCGGTGCCGCCGCGGCGGCACGAGGAAGTTACCGCGGTGCTTGACGAAGATGTACTCCAGGATGCCGTTGTTCACGCGCTGTCTGATCGTCGGCGAGTCGACGCCGGTCCCGTTCATCGCCTCGCGAACCCGCTCGAACTGCCCGATATCCCGCTGTAGCGACGGGAAGTGGAGGCTCGCCTCCTCCCCGTCGGTCGACTCGAAGTGCCGCCGGAGAAGCAGCGGCTCGCCGTCGTCGGCGCGGTTCGCCGCCGCCATCTTCTGGGCGTGTCCGATCTGGCCGAACTCGCGGGCCTCGTCCGGTAGCCGGTCGGTGGAGTCGGGGGTGACGCCGCTGTGGTCGCCGAGGTTGTGTCCCGCCCCCTCGACCCGCTCTTCCTCGGCGTGGGCGGGACTGAACGTCTTCCTGACGCGCTCCTCGAAGTCGTTTTCGACGTACCAGTCCTGTAGCCGCTGGCGGATAGTCGCGAGGTGTTTCGTCGTGCCGCCGGCGAACGGTCCGTCCTCGATGGTCACGCGGTCCTCGCTCGCCTGGTTGCCGGCGAACCCGGCCTTGAACCCCATGAACAGCGGCGACTCCTCGGGGATGTTCGCGTCCTCCGGGATCCCCTTCACGTCCCGACGCTCGGCGGGCATCCCGTCGCCGACGAACCCCGTCCGCCGGTCGTCGACGGTCAGCGCGTCGGTCAGCGGGGCCGACGGTTCGACGCCGTTCGCGCTCTCGTTCCCGTAGAGCGCTTCCTCGGCCTCGAGGACCACGGACGCGCGGTCGCTGGCGAGATGGAGCAGCGCGTCCTGTTCGTCGAGGGCCGGGTCCTCGAACGAGGAGAGGCGACGCGGCGGCGACAGGCCGACGCCCTCCGGGAGCGACTGCTCGAACCGGTCGAAGTAGGCCGGCGAGTAGCCGATGGAGTGGACGAGGCCCTCGTTCGACCGCTCGTACGCCCGGTCCAGCGTCGACAGCGCCGCCTCGACCGTCTCCCGGGCCTCCTCGTCCGGCGGTCCCGACCCCTCGAGGGTCAGGTACAGCAGGATCTGGTGACGCGGCAACACGGTGTTGCCGTGTTCGTCCTCCGGAACGAGGTCGTTCCACGCGTGCTGGCGGTCCGGGAGCGACGTGGGGTCGTCGACGCCGGCGGGGACCGACGTGGACTCGGCTTCGGAACCGTCGGACTCCTCGTCGAGACAGGCCGAAAGCGCGCTCGCGCCCCCCGCGGCGACGGCGGCTTTCAGGAACTCGCGGCGGGAGCGGTCGGAACTCATCGCTCCTCCCTTCGAACGCCCCTCGAATGGGGGTTCTGGTGCGGTTCTCGAACGCTCATCGCCGACGTACCCTCAGAACCACGCCCGCGAGCACTGCCGCGACAGTGCCGAGAACGCCCACCGTGGGCATGCTCGTCCCCCCGCCGCCGGAGTCGGTCGTCGCGGAACCGTTCGCCCCGCTGTCGGCCGTCCCGCCGTCCGCCGCGTCACCGCTCGTCGTCTCGGTCGGCGTGTTCACCCCGACGGTCAGCTCCCCGCCGTCCCCGCCGAGGGTGCCCTGGATCCGGGACCGGACGGGGTCGCCGCCGACGACGACCGGTTCGTCCGCCTCGCCGTAGGAGCCGTCCCCGTCGTCGCGGACGACGCTCACCCACAGATAGACGGTCTCGCCGTCGCTGCCGAGCGCATCGCTGTCGACCGGCACCTCGACGTCGCTGTGATCGCCCGCCTCGACGGCGGCGTGGCCGACGATCCCCCCGGGGCCGCCGTCCTCCTCGGCCCGGACCACGACGTAGCCGTCCCCGTCGAGTTCGACCCGCGGGACCGTCACGGCGTCGTCGACGCCGTGGCCGGAGAACTTCGTCGCGACGAGGTTGACCGGGGCGTCGCCCTTCCCGACGGTGAACGACGACGACGCGACGCTCCCGAAGGCTGACACCGGCGTGTCCACCTCGGGGTCGAAGTCGTCGCCCCGTTCCGCGTCGCGGTGAAGCACCGCGACGAGCGGGACGGTCTCGTCCTGTGACGCCCACCAGTCCTCGTCCACCTGGACGGTGACGCCGCGGTGGCCGCCCTGGTCCAGACGGACGTGGCCGACGGGGTCGCCGCGCTGGCTCCCCTCGTGGAGGACCAGATATCCGCCGTCGAGGACGAACAGCGACTCGACGACGACCGATCCGTCGGGCGATATCTGCGGCCGCGCAGTGACGTGGTTCCCGTGTCCCGCGGCCGGGCCGACGGCGGTCCAGAGCAGGGGAGCGACCAGCAACGCGGCGAGCGCGAGGGCGACGAGCCTCGACGGAGAGCGACAGGTCGTCGCCCGCCGCCACGTCCTCGACCAGCGCGCCGTAGTGGTAGTCCAGTTCGGGGTCGAGCGTCCGCTCGAACCCGCCGTCGAACAGCGTCTCGCCGTCGCGCTCTATCGTTCCGGACAGCCCCATCTCCGGCAGAAGCAGGGAGTTGTACCGGGTCCGGGCCGAGACGGCGACGTACGTCCCGTCGCCGAAGCGCTCGTCCGACAGCGTCGTGACGACGTAGGTGACGCCGTCCTCCGTCGTCGACCCGCGGGCGGTCCCGGGGAGCGTCTCGGGCGACGCCGCGCGACCGATCGGGAGCATCTCCATGTCCATGGGCTGGACCGCGCCGGGGTCACCCCCCGCGTCGACGTCCTGCGAGGTGAGGCGGTCGCGCTGGTCCCGGGTGAAGTCGAACTCGACGGTCGCGCTCTCCGGATCGGCGAACCGGCCCTCGAACGCGCCCGTCCGTCCGGTGGACATGCCGCCGACGCTCACGTCGACCGCGTACGTGCCGTCGCTACCGAGCGTGAAGTTCGCCCCGTAGTGAAAGCCCATCCGCTGTGAGATCATCGGATAGATGACCTCCTCGGAGACGAGTTCCCCGTCCCGGGTTATCTCTACCGACAGCCCGGTGCCCGGCAGGACCGTCTCCGTTTCGGGGTCCCACACCGACGCCATGAGGTGCAGGGAGTGGTCGTCGAGCATCGGCTGTTCGGACCGTTCGTTCCCGGTCACCGTCCAGAACCGATGCGGGAACGTGTAGAAGACGGCGAAGCGGTAGTCGCCGCTCGTCGCCGTGCCGGCGGTGAGCATGCTCTCGACGAACGGCTGGACGTAGACGCCGTCCGTGCCCGGCGCGTCGCTCGTCGTTTCCGTCTCCGGCGCGGCGCTTTCCGCCGGTTCGTCGTCCGCTTCGTCGTCGCTACCGACGACACCGTCGAGACAACCGGAGAGGAGGGGGACCGTCGCGCTGACGGCGAGGAGCTTCCGTCGATTCATTCACCGGTAGTTAGTGATGAAACTACTAAAGTTCCGGTCCTTCCGGTTGCCGCTCTCCGCCGGATACGACCCGTCGGGCGCGCTGCCGATCCGCTCATGATCGGGGGTCTCCCTAGGATACATTTATCACCGTTCCTATCCACCTGCGAATATGAACGGATCGAGACGAACGTTCCTGAAAGCGAGCGGTGCGGCTGCACTCCTCGGACTCTCGGGCTGTACCGGTGTCCTCGGGAGCGACGACGGACTGGACGAGGACGGCCCGCCCGGCTACACGACGTGGCTGTACGACCCGAAGGCCCTCCTGGGCGTCGATACGCGCGGGTTCGCCTCGTACGACGTCCAGAGCGTGCTGGACCGGCGCGACGAACTGCCCGAGGACCCGTTCGAGAACCTCGACGAGGCGAACGAGCGGATCGAAGCGGTCGACCTGGAAGAGATAGAACACCTCTCGCTCGTCGGCGGCGGCGAGACGGACTACAGCCGATACGGCGTCTCGTTCGTGGTCGAGGGGTCGTTCGACGTCGAGGCGATCCGGTCGGAACTCGAGTCGGAGGGCGAGGGCATGGAGTACGAGACGGGGTCGTACCAGGGGGACGACCTCTACTACGGCGAGCAGGAGAGCGCTTACTCCAGCCAGTCGTCCGCCATCGCTCTCAGCGGCGACGCCGTCGTGTTCGGGATGGTCGAGGACGAGGAGGTGACCGGCCGCGCCGCGGCCGAGGCGATGATCGACGCCGACGGCGGGTCCCGTGCCGGCTACTACGACGAGAGCGAGTACGCCAGGACCCTCGTCGACGCTATGGGGGACGCGACGTTCGTGATGGGCGCCGAGTTCGACCTCGGTTCGGGGGTCCGCGACCGGATCCAGGACGAACGCGCTCGCGCCCTCTCCGAGGGCCTGGCGGCCGCCGGCATGACTGGGACGCTTGGCGCTGAAACGACCGACTACGAGTTCGTGCTCGCCTACGAGGAAGGCACCGACGTTCCGGAAGAGAGCGCGCAGGCCCTCGTCGACGAGGCCCGCGAGCAGTCGCCCGAGGCGTTCGAACACGTCGAGGACGTCTCGATACGGAGCGGCGACCGCACGCTCACGGTCACGACGACCGTCCAGAGCGAGGAACTGTTCGACGGCTTCTCCGACATGGGCGTCATGTCCGGTTCCGCGACCGGCGGCAGCGCAGCCGCGACGATGCCGCAGGTGTCGTTCGCGTTCGACTGGGAAGAGGCCGACGAGGGCGGCCACGTCACCATCACGCATGAAGCGGGCGACTCCGTCGATGCGGACCGACTCTCTATCGCCGGCGACGTCGTCTCCGTCACGGAGTGGGACTCGACCAGCGACGGGACGGTGCGGGCCGGAAGCTCCGCCGAAGCGGTCGTCGAGTCCGGCGGCAACGTCCGCGTCGTGTGGACGAGCGAGGACGGCGATACCTCCGCCACGCTGGCCGTCGCGGGGAACCCGTTTTAGCCTCGTCCGGCTGCCCTGCCGCGCGGACCGCGCCGGGTGCGGTGAGTCAGTTTCCGTTACCGCGGCCGTTTTGCCGCCGTCGTTTCCGTTGTTACCGTTGCCTCCGCCCGTCCGTCCCGGACAGTCGTAGCCTCCGGTCCCTCACTTCAATGCGCGGGGTCGGATTCGAACCGGAGGAAGACTCGCTGACACTCGTCTTCCAAGGTTCGGTCCGGCCGTGCGCATACACGTCTCTCACGTCCGTTCGAGACGGTAGTGCGCGGGACCGGATTCGAACCGGAGGCAGACGTGCTCGCTCACTTCGGTCGCTGCGCGCGACTGCCAGGGTTCGAATCCGGACGTTCGATCGCTGTTGCTCGCGGAACTGCTCGCAGCAGCAATGCGCGGGACCGGATTCGAACCTCAGTCACTCCGCTTCGCTCCGTTCCCTGGTCCAAATCCTTCCTGACCGCGCACTCTTCGCTCACGAGTTGTTCGCGGAGAAGTGCGCGGGACCGGATTCGAACCGGCGGACCCCTACGGGACAGCGTCCTAAGCGCTGCGCCGTTTCCTGGCTTGGCTACCCGCGCTCGCTCCGACCTACCGCCGTCGGCAAAAAATACCTGTCGTTCCGACCGCGGGCTTAAGGTCGCCGCCGCCCAACCGGGGCGCATGTATCGGGCACGGGACCGGGTGGACAACGAGGAGTGGATCGAGAGCCTCCACGCCGTCGCGGACCGGATGGACCTCGGTTCGGAGGCGCGGTCGACCGCGACCGACCTGTTTCTGACGTCGATCCAGTCGGCGGACGCCTCGAAGCGGACCGTCATGGCGGCGAGCCTCTACGCGGGGTCGCTGATCGCCGGCGACCAGCGGTCGCAGGGGGCCGTCGCGGACGCGGCGGACGTCTCGCGGTTGAGCATCCAGCAGCAGTGGAAAGGGATCCTGCGGACGGCGGGGCTGGAACCGCCGGGGTGGTGATCAGCGGCGGTGTTCGCGGCCCTCGCGCTCGGGCGTGAGGTTGCCGTGCTGGTCGATCTCGCCGCGGACGATGCGCGTGCTGGAGACGATGTCGCCGTCCTCGGCGTGCTCGTACTCGACGACCTCGATCGCGAGGGGGTCGTGGCCGCGCTCCTCGCGGATCTCGTTGATCCGCTCCGCGCCGTCGGCGGTCTCCGGCGAGACGATGAGGTAGTCGTACTGCGGTTCCGTCGCGATACCGGTCGGCTCCTCGAGCGTCCGGATCTCGTAGTCGCGGTCGTACTTCTCGGCGAACTCCGCCAGTTCCTCGTCGAGGTCCGCCTCGCGCTCCTCGAAGGGCCTGACGTAGCGGTCTTCCTTCCGGGTCTTCGGGGCGAGTTCGTCACTGGTGAGACCGACGGTGACGTCCCCGAGTTCGAACGCGCGGTCGAACAGGGACCGGTGCCCGTCGTGCACCGGGTCGAACGTCCCACCCAGCGCTACCTTCATACCGACGTAAAGCGCGGCCCGGTGCTTAAAACAGTCGGCTTACGCTCCGCCGTCCGTCGCGTCCTCGCTCGCGTCGGGGTCGCCCGCCTCGTCGTCGTCGACGGTGATCGTCACCGGGTCGTCATCATCCTCGACCCCACTCTCGATGGAGTCGGAGTCGCCGAGATAGTCGTCGAGGTTGAACACGGTGTTCAGTTCCGTCTGGATCTGCCCGACGAAGCCGCTGACCAGTTCGCTCGGCGCGATAGCGGTGTACTCGTAGGGGTTGTTGCCCGCACCCTCGCTCTCGCGCTTCCGCCGGGAGACGATCTCCTCCTCGTGGAGCTCCGCCAGCGCCTCGCGGACGGTGCTCGGGTACAGCCCCGTCCCCTCGGCGATCTCCTCGCTGGTCGACCCGGGGTTCTGGCGGAGATAAACGTAGATCCGCGCCCGGGTCTCCGTGTCGAGGATCCACGAGAGCAGGTCGACGACGCCCTGGTCGAACCCCTCGACGGCGCGCTCTTTCTTGCTCGACTCGCCGTCGACCTCCACGCCGGTCTCCTCGTCGACGACCGTCGTTTCTTCACCGTCGGCCTCGACGGCGACTTCCTCGTGGACCTCGCCCTCATCGTCGACGTCGAGGCGCTCCTCGACCTCCACGTCGTCGTCGACGTCGACGTTTACCTCCTCGACCTCGTTCCGGCCGTCTCCGTTGTCGATGGTATCGTCGGCCATTGTCCTTTCAGGAAGGACGAAAAACTCCGCTCGTAAAAAGCCTTTCTCAGAGCATCAGCGACTCGCAGAGCGCGTCGAGTCCCTCCTCGTGGAGGCGGCGCTGACGGCTCGCGCCGCTCTCGTCGTCGTAGAGGTCACGGATGCCGCTGACGCCGAGTCGTTCGCACTCCCGGTCGACGAGTTCGCCGAGGCCGACGGTGTCGTCGCCGTCGCGCGTGACGAACGCGGCGTCGTGGCCGTGCCGGATGGCGCGCCACTTGTTCTCGTCGAGGGTCTCGCGCCGGAGGCCGCCGCCGGCGGCCCTCGTCGGACCGGCGCTGTCCTCGTAGCGCTCGGCGAGGTCGACGACGAGCGCCCACGTGTACTCGGCGAACGCCAGCACGCGGTCGGGGTCGGCCTGTCCGTCGGGCGTGCGGACCTCGACGGTCCCGTGGTCGGTGTGGGGGCGGACATCGTACCAGAGCTCCCCGCGGTCGTTGATAGAGCCCGTCTCGATCATCCGCTGTTCGAACTCACGGTAGGCCGCGAAGTCCTCGAACCCCGTCGGCATGCCGGTGTTCGGCAGCCCCTCGAATATCTTCGCGCGCCCGGACTGGAGCCCGGTGTCGAACCCGTTCCAGAACGGCGAGTTCGCCGACAGCGCGAGCATCAGCGGCAGGTACCAGCGGATCCGGTTCGCGATCCACGTCGCCTTGTCCGCGTCGTCGACGCCGACGTGGACGTGCAGTCCCGCCGTCGTGTTGCGGTGCTGCGGGTACCGAATGCGGTCGAGTTGAGAGCGATACCGCGGCTTCTCGGCGTGTTCGAGTTCGCGCCACTTCGCCGCGGGATGCAGGCCAGCGCCGGCAATACGGTAGCCGTGGCGCTCGGCGTGGTCGACGAGGGCGTCGCGGACCTCGTAGAGCGTGTCCGCGGCGTCGCCGGGCGACTCGATGACCGGCGTCTGCGTCTCGATGACGCTCTTGAACAGTTCGTGGTCCAGCCTGTTCTCCAGAGTTTCGGGCGGGTCGTACCGGTAGACGAGGTCGTCGGTGCCGGAGACGGGGCGGCCGTCCTCGTCGACGACGTAGAACTCCTCCTCTATCCCGAGCGTCCCGAGTTCGTCGAACCTCTCCGCAGCGCCCGTGTCCATCGCCCGTGGGTTCGCAACCCGCGAATAAATACGGTTTGGAGTCGGCAGAGCGCCGGACGGTCGTCCCGGCAGTCGGAGCGCGGTCCCACGATCACGGATACGGCCGGAGGAGGTCGCCGTCGTGGAGGTTCTCCGGCGGCGCGTCGAACCACCGCGCCGCTCGTATCTCACCGGGCCTCGCGCCCAACCGCGTCGCCTCTGGGATCGGCCCCTCGGCGCGGGCGGCGTACAGGACGTATTCGGCGGTGAACCGTTCCCGTCCGTTGCCCGCCGCGACGTAGGTCTGGTCGAACACGACCAGCGGACCGCCGACGGCGGCGTCCAGTCCGGTTTCCTCCCGCACCTCCCGTTCGGCCGCGGCGGGCGGGGCCTCTCCGGGTTCGACGCCCCCGCCGGGCGGGAGCCAGCCGTCGGACCAGTCGTTTTTGACGAGCGCGATCCGGCCGACGGGGTCCCGGACCCGCGCCGCGGCGGTCAGGCCGGTGCCGTCCTCGGCCCACGCTGCCAGCGCGTCGAGTGTCGCCACTGGGAGCCGGAGCGTCTGCGGTTCGCGGGGCGCGTCGGGGGCGGTCTCGGTCACGCCGCGAGGTGCTCGCGGATCGGGCAAAAGCGTACCGGCGAAAGCGGCCCGTCCGGGTAGGTCACGCGTTCGCGGCCAGATAGACCACGGCCGACTCGTGAAGCGCCGGATGCGGCATCGCGAGCGGCCGGGCCTCGTGTACCGCGTCGAGCGCGTCGGCGAACGTCCGGTCCTCCTCGGCGGCGAGAGCCGTCGCGACGAGCGCGGCGCTGCGCGAAATACCTGCCCTGCAGTGAATCAGCAAGCGCCCGTCTCGCCGGTAGAGACGGCGGGCGTCGTCCACGGCCGCCTCGAATGCGGTCCACTCGTTGCCCGGCCCGTCGGTGAGCGGGTGGTGATGGGTGGTGAGCGGCCGCTTCTCGTCTGTCGTCGACAGCACGAAGTCGAACGACAGGCCGTGTTTCTCAGGCCGGGCCGCGAGGGCGTTCCCGAGAAACAGGTCCCGGTCGCCGACGCGACGGACGACCGGGCGGTCCGCGACGTACCCTTTGGGCCGTACGAGCGGTCTCTCCTCGGTCCGTGTCGACCCTTCGGCCGGTTTCCGGTCGGACGGTCCGTCGTCCGGGTCCTCCGTCTCGTTCCGGTCCACGCACTCCGTGCTGGCGCGTCGATAATAAAACCGATCCGTCGAGGTCGAAACGCCGCTTCCGGCTGTCAGCGTTCTCGTGGCCGCGCGACCACGCCGAGGTGGTCGTCGTGGAACGGCTCCAGCCGCTCGGTTTCGAGCACCTCGTAGCGCTCTCCCAGTTCGTCGAGCACCGCGTCGAACACGTCTCCGGGGTCGCCGGTCACGTCCTCGCTGCGGGCCTTGACCGCCGCGACGAGGCGACCGTCGTCGGCGAGGAACCGGCTGTTCTCCGCCGCGACGCGGGCCTGGCCGCGGGTCGCCACGTCCTGTACGATAGCACCGAGGTCGCTCTCGACGACGTGGGCGTACGTCTCGGGCTTTCGCGCGTCCTTCAGCAGCGGAAACAGGCGGTCCCGGTCCCGTGCCGCGTCGAGCAGGTCCCGGGCGGGCCACGCCGCGAACTCGACGGCGTACGTCGGGCCGGCGAAGTCCGCGACGTGACTCACCGTGGTGCCGCTCGCCGCGCCGAGATAGAGCACGCCGTCCCCGCCGTCGAGGCCCACGTCCATCTCGCGTTCCAGCATCGCGCCGAGCTTCGACCGGCGGGCGTCCCAGAGCCGCCAGCCGTCCTCCGTCGGTTCGCCGTAGACGGGTTCGCCGCGGGTCGCGAGGCGGTCCTCGCCGCCGAAATCCCGGCGTTCGACGCCATGGGGGAGGCTCATTCGCTCTCACCCCGCGCACGGATGGTCTCGATGCGCTCGTCCAGTTCGCGGTCTATCTCCGGCTTGCGCTCGCCGGAGTAGTGGTCGATCCGGGCCGCGATCGTCAGTTTCCCGGCGAGGGCGCGGGACGCCGACCCGCGGTGTTCCGGGGCGGTCCCACGGACGTACTCGTGGGTGTAGATGACGCCGTGTTTCGGCGAACTCGCCCGACCGCGGAGGTGGGCGAACAGCGCGTCCTCCGCGCCGAGCACCTGCACGGTGCCGCTCGGCATCTTCGCGAGCGAGTCGAGTCCCCCCGCGAGCGCGATCAGGCGGGCCGCGAGCACCGGTCCGGCCATCGCCGCGAGGTTCGGCGCGACGGTGCCGGCCTGCCGCTCGACGTACTCCCGGAGGTCGTCGCTCTCGTCGGCCAGCGACGCCACGCGCTCGGCGAGGGAGACGACGCGGCGCTCGGTCGGCCCCGCCGGGTCGCGCTCCGCGAGGTCGCGCGCGCCGTCGACGCCGGTGCCGGCGTCCTCGAACAGCGTCCCGGCCCACTCCGCGACGCGCTCGGCGAGTTCGTTGGCGGTCCGGTCGCAGTCGTCCATGGCTCGAACACTATGTTTTAGCTGTTGATCGTCTGCCTTCTCTCGCTCTCGGACGGCATCATGGGTGGATTCGAGCGTGGCCTCACGGAGTTTGGCGTAGTAGTCGGCTTCGTCGTCCGCGAACTCCGCGTCTATGGCTTCGGAAGGCCAATTCAGGGGGGCATCGGCAGTCCGTTCCCGAATGGCTTCCGTTGCTGCCCCCATATCCCCTGGATCGATATCTGCGAACCACGCCGCACCCGTGGAACTCCTCTCGTTCATGTGTTCGCTAAAACACCGGTTCCGTATATGCGTTCTCGAAACGCGAGGCCGCGCCGCCCTTCGTAGTGGTTTCCGTATCGACGTGCTCCGTCGATCGCGGGAAACGATCGATCTACGACGTGCTAATAAATACCGACGATGCTCCTTGGATCTACAAGACTACGGATATCCGAACGAAGAGGCGGGTCTCCTCCATTACCGGTTCCGATCCGGAGGGTACGCCCTCGTCACGCTCCCGATTTGAAGACGCGTTCCCGATATACTGGTTCGATGTCCTCGTAATAACTGTGGACACAGTGGTCGATGCCACCGATCGGTCACTTCACCTGCCGATGTGTCGCCCACATGTACTTTACCCACTCCCTGTTGAGATCCTGCTCGACACGCCAGTAGGTCGCAAACCGGTAACGGCCGTAGTGTAATCTCACTGCTCGATGGTGTGGCGTTTCCTCATGTTCGGGGTGGAAACGATGTTTCCGGGCGTCGTTGATTCCCCCATCGTCCATCTGCGTGTTGTTCATATGACTGGGGAACAACCGAGGTTCGCCGTTGTCCGGACGGACCGGAAGAGCTCGTTGCGCCGGGTACGAAGCTCTCGATCGGTCTCGTCAGGTTCGATTTCGGGGGCATCGAACTTTTCGAGTCCGGATTCGACCATTGCTTCAACGAACTCCGACCGGGATCGAAATCCGAGTTTTTCACACTGACCTTCCCATCGTTTCACTTGCTTGTCCGAGGGATAGGTTGCGACGTGGTTAGAGTCACTCATTCGCGACCACCCACAGCACTGCGTTTCCGATCCGGCGGCTATCGATTCGTCCCTCCTCCCTGAGTCGATCCAGTCGATGGTACGCCGTCGAGTGTGGGCAGTCCGGTTCTTCGGCCACCTCCGTCGTCCCGGCAGACCCACCGAGACGTTCGATAACATCGACGAAGTCGCTACCATCGTACTTCTCGGTGAATTTCCCAGTGTGGTCGTCGCGGCTCTCGTTCGTCATACACGTTAGCAGCCTATACATGGCGAATGGCCCTTCGACCCCACAAGGGTCCGTCTGAAACAGAGTTCACGCTCAACACTCTCAGACAGTCGTACAGTGCTTAGACCCCACAAGGGTCCGTCTGTAACTCGGATACCCAGCCGAAACGAGGTCGCCGGACTCGTTGCTTAGACCCCACAAGGGTCCGTCTGTAACCAGTATATAGGTTCTAACTCGGGTTCGGACCCGCAGCTTCGACCCCACAAGGGTCCGTCTGTAACAGGCCTCAACGCGCTCAAGGTCGATCCGGTCGGCCTGCTTCGACCCCACAAGGGTCCGTCTGTAACTGAGGTTGTGACGTTCTTCGGCGCTCGTCGCCTGCGCTTCGACCCCACAAGGGTCCGTCTGTAACCGGAACGCGGCTATTCTTTGACTTTCCTCGGGAGCTTCGACCCCACAAGGGTCCGTCTGTAACTTCCAGGGACGAGTGAGTCGCCACGATGGCCGATCTGCTTCGACCCCACAAGGGTCCGTCTGTAACATGAACTCATTTGAGTCACCTCCGGTGCGCGGCTAGCTTCGACCCCACAAGGGTCCGTCTGTAACTGATTTACGCCGGGGACTCTGCCAGTTCCACGGGAGTGCTTCGACCCCACAAGGGTCCGTCTGTAACCATCCATACGTGATCGGACTCAAGCGCCGAGACAAGCTTCGACCCCACAAGGGTCCGTCTGTAACCAGACCGTCGTGTCGGCGTTCAAGACGGGATGGCAGCTTCGACCCCACAAGGGTCCGTCTGTAACTATAGCCGAACCACATGCCCGTGATTCACACGATCCGCTTCGACCCCACAAGGGTCCGTCTGTAACGGTCCCGTCGGTGGGACTACACACACAGATAACAAGCTTCGACCCCACAAGGGTCCGTCTGTAACGCTCACCACACAGCGGTCCAACCAAAGACTACTGAAAGCTTCGACCCCACAAGGGTCCGTCTGTAACCAACGAGAACCCGCTGGACATCGCCGGTGTCCTCAGCTTCGACCCCACAAGGGTCCGTCTGTAACGTTAGGAACGCCTGACGGTCGACGCCGTCGGGTAATGGCTTCGACCCCACAAGGGTCCGTCTGTAACAACGAACAAACGACATCTAAAACTGCCCCCGGTGTGCTTCGACCCCACAAGGGTCCGTCTGTAACACGTCGTCGACGCCCTGGAGCGCCTCGACGACGGCGGCTTCGACCCCACAAGGGTCCGTCTGTAACTCCTCCTTGAGCGCCTTCACGCGCTCGTCGCGGCAGCTTCGACCCCACAAGGGTCCGTCTGTAACCGTGGTCGAGCGCGACCGCGCCGTCGTAGCCGTCGCGGCTTCGACCCCACAAGGGTCCGTCTGTAACCCAGGTCCGGATCTACGTCCGGGACGGCGACTACACGCTTCGACCCCACAAGGGTCCGTCTGTAACAGAGTACGTCGGACAGCTCTCACAAACGCTGACCGAGCTTCGACCCCACAAGGGTCCGTCTGTAACTACGTCCACCGCAAAAGTTCAGTTCGAGCCGTTTGAGCTTCGACCCCACAAGGGTCCGTCTGTAACGGGCACGGCGATGCTCAAGGAATGGTCGAAGCGGCGCTTCGACCCCACAAGGGTCCGTCTGTAACGGCGCTTCGGAGCGCGCCATTAGCAGGCATCTTGGCTTCGACCCCACAAGGGTCCGTCTGTAACTCCCCGAAACCGATCCTGACGCTGACGAGCAGCGGGAGCTTCGACCCCACAAGGGTCCGTCTGTAACGACGGAGAGTACCTCGTCGATGTGCCGCCGATCGCGCTTCGACCCCACAAGGGTCCGTCTGTAACCGCCGTCCTGGACCTTCGGCAGGCGAATCTTCTCGTGCTTCGACCCCACAAGGGTCCGTCTGTAACCAGAGGACGTCCGACCAGCGTCCATACTCGCGAGCGCTTCGACCCCACAAGGGTCCGTCTGTAACGAGGTCAGACCCCCAGTCCATGATTTGCTCACGGCTGTCGCTTCGACCCCACAAGGGTCCGTCTGTAACATACTTGGTGCTTCTGCGTCTCCTACGGTCGCAGGAGGCTTCGACCCCACAAGGGTCCGTCTGTAACGATGCGAGGGTGTCAGGCTGTCCTTGAGGACAGCTCAGCTTCGACCCCACAAGGGTCCGTCTGTAACGCCTCATTACCACTGCATCGTCGTCGCGGACCACCTGCTTCGACCCCACAAGGGTCCGTCTGTAACGCGGGTATCGACGCGGTCCCGTCCGATTTTCACGAGCTTCGACCCCACAAGGTCGACCCCACAAGGGTCCGTCTGTAACCCGCCAGTCGATGCCGAAAAAGCCCTCGCTTAGGTCGCTTCGACCCCACAAGGGTCCGTCTGTAACCGGCCCTTCTTCACGGCCCGCTTCACGTACCGATACTTGCTTCGACCCCACAAGGGTCCGTCTGTAACCGGGGACGAGATGGTCGGGAGAGCGCGTGAAGCGGTCGCTTCGACCCCACAAGGGTCCGTCTGTAACTGCTCCACCTGGCTCGGCACCTCGTCGGGTTCGAGCAGCTTCGACCCCACAAGGGTCCGTCTGTAACCCAATTCCGATAGTCTGCGCCGTTCTCTACGGGGTTGCTTCGACCCCACAAGGGTCCGTCTGTAACGACAGAGCACCGTGCGCGGGCAGTTCCGGGCCGCGCTTCGACCCCACAAGGGTCCGTCTGTAACGACGGTCAGCGATCCGTCCGTTGATCGCGCTCACTCGGCTTCGACCCCACAAGGGTCCGTCTGTAACCGGGCCATTGATCGATCCATCAGTGCCGCTATCTCCGGCTTCGACCCCACAAGGGTCCGTCTGTAACCCGCTGAGAGAGCCCGAGAGCGACACGAGTATCTCGCTTCGACCCCACAAGGGTCCGTCTGTAACAAGCCCTCCCTGAAACCTTCGCGAAAGGGATAGCGAAGCTTCGACCCCACAAGGGTCCGTCTGTAACCGACCCGAGCGGCGGGACGATGACCCTCACATCCGGGCTTCGACCCCACAAGGGTCCGTCTGTAACCATGGCCAATTAGACCACGTAAACAGCTCTATTGGTCGTTCACACTTTATCGTTTCCATCGACCCGCGATAACCTCTGAACCCCGGGGGGGTCGATGGAACGATCGGGACAGTTAGAGGAACTGATCGTCAGCGGCGGGGTCGTCACCGAAGACAGATCTCTCGACCATCTTTTCGGAGGAGACGCGGTAGATGATGGTCGATTCCCCGGGTTTGAGCATTTCATCGACGCCGGATCGGATCCTTTCTACGTCACCTTCAGTTACATTCCCTTCGAGGACAGAGTTTTGAACGTGCGTGAGATATCGGCGGAGGAACTTCAGCATCTTGTGAGTACGGTCGGCTTCCATGTCGTAGACTACGACGACGTAGACCACATTCACCACCACCGTCGGAACGGGACGTACTCCTCGCCGGTCAAGAGGTGTTTTTTCAGTTTGTACGCTTCGACGCGGAGGAGATACTGGTAACTCACCTTCTTTCCCAGATCCGGGTGATCGATCGTCTCGTCGAGCGTTTCCTCGTATGCTTTCGAGTAGGTCTTTCGACCGTCGTCGTTCAGAAGACAGGAATTCATGTCGTCTTCGAAGTCGTCGGTGGTTAGCTGGCCGCGGTTGACGAGTCTAAAGATGACTCGATCGGCGAGCAGCGGCTTGAACAGGTCGGCGATGTCCAGCGCCAGTGAGTATCGTCGTTCACCGGGTTCATGGAGGTAACTGACCGTCGGATCCAGTGCAGTCGCGCGGATCGCCGAGACGACGTTCGCATAGACCAGCGAGTTGCCGAAGGAGATCAGGCTGTTGACCTCGTTATTCGGAGGGTTATACTGCCTGCCACCGAAGACGAATCCCTCGGGAAGGACCTCATCGAAGGTCGAATAGTACGCCTTCCTGGCGCGCGCTTCGACGCCCATCGTCTCGTCGATCGTTCCCATCCGGTCGAGCGATGCCCGTGCATCCTCCAGTTCCTCCAGCACATGCTCGAAGTCGTATCCACGCCCGTCGTAGTAGGCGACGTTCGAGCGCATGTTGTGGATGCTGCCGTCCACGAACGCCTTCGACAGTTTGAGACGGTGACCCGGGTCGTCGTAGGCCCGGACCTGATCAACGATCGTCTGGCCGGAGGTCTGACCCCGCTTTGGCATGATCGAGCCGGCGTAGTGGTCGTGCCAGCCGAAGACGTGGACTGCGACGCCTTTCTGATCGAGAAAGGAGACGAAACGAGTGTTGTACTCGATCTGTCCGTGGAGAAAGATCGCCTCGGCGTTCTCGACCGGGAGATACTTTTTCTCGCCATCGTCGGTGACGACACGCACCGTGTCGTCTTGGCGTTCGATACGGCCGTCGGAAAACACGTGGTAGTTGTCGTTCATGATCAACAGCTCCAGCAGAAATCGTGATAGGCACACGAGTCACAGACTGACTTCTCCTCGGCCGGTGGCGGCGAGTCTGCGGTGACGACCTCGCGGATCCCACGGATAGCCGATTCGACTTCGGCGCTGGTTTCCGGGGTTAGTTCGGTCGTCTCGCGTCGTTTCTCTGTCGGATGTGCCAGGACGCCGGTCTTTTCGACGCCGGTGACCCGATCGAGATACCAGAGGTAGAACAGCAACTGCAACCGCGCTGGTTCGGTCATCGACGACGAGGGTTTGACCTC
>PXSA01000014.1 GCA_003023565.1 Halobacteriales archaeon QS_9_68_17 | reverse complement strand
CGGGGCGGAGGATCGCGCGGTCGAGCATGTCGAAGCGGTTGGTGGCGGCGATGATGCGGATGTTGCCGCGGTCCTCGAAGCCGTCCATCTCCGAGAGCAGCTGCATCATGGTGCGCTGGACCTCGGCGTCGCCGGAGGTCTTGCTCTCGGTGCGTTTGGCCGCGATCGCGTCTATCTCGTCGATGAAGATGACGGCGGGTTCGTGGTCGCGGGCGACCTGGAACAGGTCGCGGACGAGCTTCGCCCCCTCGCCGATGAACTTGTGGACGAGTTCCGAGCCGGCCATCTTGATGAAGGTGGCGTCGGTCTCGTTCGCGACGGCCTTCGCCAGCATCGTCTTCCCGGTGCCCGGCGGGCCGTACAGCAGGACGCCGCTCGGCGGCTCGATGCCGACCTCGTCGAAAGCACCGGGCTTGTTGAGCGGCATTTCGACGGTCTCGCGGACCTCGTTCATCTGCTCTTCGAGACCGCCGATGTCGGCGTAGGTGACGCCGGGGGACTCGCTGACCTCCATCACGCGGGCGCGGACGTCGGTCTCGTCGTCGAGAGTCTTCACGATAGAGAGAGAGTTGTTGACCGCGACCCGGCTGTCGGGCTCGATCTCCTCCCGCATCTCCTCGGTGACCTCGGTGACCGCCTCCTGGTTGTTCCCGTGCTGTTTGATGATGACGCCCTCGTCCGTGAGTTCCTGCACGGTGGCGACGAACAGCGGGGACTGCTTCAGCTTCTTGTTCTCGTGAGTGAGCCGTTCTAGCTTCTGCTGGTACTTGTTGTTCTCCGCGTTCGCGTCGAGGAGCTTGTCCCGCATCTCCTCGTTCTGGGCTTCGAGAACCTCAAGCCGCTCGCGCAACGCCTCGATCTTCTCCTGTTGCGACGCCTCCTCCTCGTCGTAGGGGAGATCGACGTCTTCCACGGTATCGGTCATCACCACGCCGTAAGGGGTTGACTCATAAAAGCCTGCGGGTGAACGAACGTATCCCGCTGTCGTACCGCGGTAAGCCCCCGATTCTACGCCGATCTGCCGCCGCCGCCCCGCCGGCGTTGGATGCACCGTGATAATACAGGTGAAGGGGAAATATTATTACCCTGTATTCACTACGGACTGCTACGATGAGTGCATCAGAGCCAGCACGGACCGACGAGTCGGGATCCGGCGGTTCCTGGGACGACGTTCGCGACCTCCCGCCGAGCGCGAAACTCGTGGCGAAGGTACTGGAGTACAACGACACCCTCACTCAGAGTCAACTCGCCGAGGAGACGCTGCTGCCGCCGCGGACCGTTCGCTACGCGCTGACCCGCCTCGAAGACGAAGAGGTCGTCGACTCCCGGTTCTCTTTCTCCGACGCCCGGAAGCGCCTCTACACGCTCGACCTCGACTGATCCCGTCCCGGAGTTTATCACTGATGCCGCGGCCACGGTCGGTGTGGTCGACGTTCCGACTGCGAAACGCGCCCTCGCGGCGCTCGCTCACCGCGACAGCGGCGGCCATCGCGAGGTGATCGACCGGGCCGACGACGCCGTCGACGACGTGGCGGTAGCGGCGGCGTTCGTCGAGACGGTCGGTCTCGACCGGCTCCGTCGGGCGGTGGAGGAGGCCCGCGACCCCGAGACGCGCCGCCGGGGCCGACGGGCGCTCGCCGCGTTCGAACGCTACCGGCGCGTCGCCCGAGGGGATCGGTTTCACCACGGTCGCGGAACCGATTTAAGAGGCGGTTACGAAAGGGGGAGTACATGACACGGGTGATCCATACGGGCGACACCCACATCGGGTATCAGCAGTACCACTCGCCCGAGCGCCGCCGGGACTTCCTGCGAGCGTTCGAGCAGGTGGTAGCGGACGCCCGCGAGGACGACGTGGACGTTCGAAAAAACGAGGCTCTTTCGAGCCGGACAGGAGAGCACGGCTCTTCCGTCGACGCCGTCGTTCACGCCGGCGACCTCTTCCACGACCGCCGCCCCGACCTCCGGGACCTCCAGGGAACCGTCGCGGCGCTTCGCTCGC
This sequence comes from Halobacteriales archaeon QS_9_68_17, assembly GCA_003023565.1. Taxonomy (GTDB): domain Archaea; phylum Halobacteriota; class Halobacteria; order Halobacteriales; family Natronoarchaeaceae; genus Halostella. Next base: position 50,277 of record PXSA01000014.1, on the reverse strand, counting down.
TCCGAGACGCCGGCGTTCCCTTCCTCGCGGTCGTCGGTAACCACGAGGGCAAACGCGACGGCCAGTGGCTCGACCTCTTCGAGGACCTCGGACTGGCGATACGTCTCGACGACGCACCCCACGTGGTCGGGGACACCGCCTTCTACGGCCTCGACTACGTCCCCGAGTCCCGGCGCGACGACCTCGACTACGACTTCGAACCGCACGACGCCGACCACGCCGCACTGGTCGCGCACGGCCTGTTCGAACCGTTCGCCTACGCCGACTGGGACACCGAACGGGTCCTCACCGAGGCGAGCGTCGACTTCGACGCGATGCTGCTCGGCGACAACCACCACCCGGACACGGCGCAGGTCGCCGACACCTGGGTGACCTACTGCGGGTCGACCGAGCGCGCCAGCGGCAGCGAGCGGGAGGACCGCGGGTACAACATCGTGCGGTTCGAGGACGGCGAGGCCGCCATCACGCGCCGCGGCCTCGACGCGACCCGGGAGTTCGCGTTCGTCGACGTGGAACTCGCCGACGGCGAGGGCGTCGAGCGAGTCCGCGAACGGGTCCGCCAGCACGACCTGGAGGACGCGGTGGTTCTCGTCGGCATCGACGGCGAGGGGGAACCGGTCACCCCCGCCGCGGTCGAGGAGTTCGCGACCGAGCACGGGGCGCTCGTCGCCCGCGTGAACGACCGCCGCGAGCGGGAGAGCGAGGCGGCCGAGACCTCCGTCTCCTTCGCCGACCCGGACGACGCCGTCCGCGAGCGGGTCCGGGAGATGGGCCTGAGCGAGGCCGGCCGGGACGTCGATGAGACGGTCCGGGCCAGCAAGGTCGCCGACTCGAACGTCCGCGACGAGGTGTCCCGGCGCGTCCGGGACCTGCTCGGCGACGACCCGACCGCGCTCGACGCCGCTCCGGACGACGGCGACTCCGAGCCCGACGGCACCACCCCAGGGGTCGCCGAGGCGACCGAGACCGACGGCGGTCCCGACGGTCGAGAGCGCTCGGCGGACGACGCCGAGACCGCCGGTGAAACGACAGCGAACCGGAACGGCGGCGAGAGCGACGCCGCGCCGGACGGCGACGACCAGGCGTCGATGGAGGAGTACCTGTGAAGTTCGAACGGGTCCGCCTCCGGGACTTCAAGTGCTACGCGGACGCCGACGTGACGCTCGACAGCGGCGTCACCGTCATCCACGGCGTCAACGGGAGCGGCAAGTCATCGCTTCTGGAGGCCTGCTTCTTCGCGCTGTACGGCTCGAAGGCGCTCGACGACCGGAACCTGGAGGACGTGGTTACGAACGGCGAGGAGGACGCCGAGGTCGAACTCGACTTCACCCACGACGGTGGGACGTACAACATCGAGCGCCGGGTCCGGGTCGCCGGCGAGCGCGCCAAGACCGTGAAGTGCGTCCTGGAAACCCCCGAGGGGACGACCGAGGGCGCACGCGCGGTCCGCGGCGAGGTCGCCTCGCTCCTGCGGATGGACGCGGACGCCTTCGTCAACTGCGCGTACGTCCGGCAGGGCGAGGTGAACAAGCTGATCCACGCCTCCCCGAGCGACCGGCAGGACATGATCGACGACCTCCTCCAGTTGGGCAAGCTGGAGGAGTACCGCGAGCGGGCGAGCGAGGCCCGCCTCGGCGTCGACGACGTGTTGTCGGAGCTCCGCGGCGAGCTCTCGGGCGTCGAGGGGCGCATCGAGTCCAAGGAGGCGAAGGACCTGCCGGCGCGCCTGAACGAACTGGAGACGGAACGCAAGGACGTCGTCTCGGACATCGAGCGCTTCGAGGACCAGAAGGCGCAGGCGGAGGAGTCCCTCGACGAAGCCGTCGAGATACTGGCGGAACACGAGCAGAAGCGCGAGGAGCTAAACGACGTGGCGGCCGACATCGAGGATCTGCGCGAGACCATCGCCGAGACCGAGCGCGAGCGCGACGCGCTCAAAGAGCGCCTCGCCGACCACCGCGAGCGCCGCGAGACGGCTCGCGAGAAGCGAGCGGAACTGCTTTCCGAGAGCGACCTCGACGAGGCCGACCCGGACGCCGTCGAGGCGACGCTCGGAGAACTGGACGAGGACGACGAGTCGCTTCGCGACGACCTCGAATCGGTCCGCGTGGCGATCAACGAGCGCGAGAGCGAGGCCGACACCCTCCGCGAGCGCGCCGACGAACTCGGATCCGAGGCCGCCGAGAAGCGCGAGACCGCGGCGGATCTCGACGACGAGATCGAGGAGGCCGAGGCGACGGTCGCCGACCGCCGCGAGAAGGTCGACGAACTCGACGACGAGACCGAGGAGAAACGGACCGCCTTCGCGGACGCCCCGGTCGACTTCGGCGAAGCGGAGGAGCACCTCGCCGACGTGCAAGAGGAGCGCGACGACCTGCGCGCCGAGAGACAGGAGGTGACCGCGACGCTGGACGCGAAGCGAGAGCGGCTAGGGGAGGCCGAAGACCTGCTCGCCGAGGGGAGGTGTCCCGAGTGCGGCCAGCCGGTCGAGGACTCGCCTCACGTCGAGTCGATCGACGACCTGCGAGAGGAGGTCGAGGCGCTGGAGGACGACCGGGAGGACCTGCGCGACGACCTCGGGGACCTCGACGATGCGGTCGAGGCCGCCGAGGCGCTCGTCGATGCCGAACGGGCGGTCGAGCGCCTCCGCGAGAACCGGTCGAACCTCGACCGGCTCCTCTCCGAGAAGGAAGCCGCCGTCGCGGCGAAGCGCGAGCGTCGCGACGACCTGCTGGAGCGCGCCGACGAGATCGGATCCGAGGCCGCCGAGAAGCGCGAGCGGGCCGAGGAGAAGGCGGACGCGGCGAACGAGAAGCGTCAGGAGATCGCCGAGATCAACCAGCGCCGCGGCGAGATCCGCGAGCAGCGCGAGCGTCTGGAGTCGATCCGCGAACTGACGGGGACGATCGAGGACGCCTCCGACGACATCGACGACGTCCGCGAGAAACGAGAGAGCAAAGCGGAGCTCAACGACGAACGCCGCGAGCGACTGGGACGCGGTCGACGAGGACCGCGTCGAGGAGGCGCGCGAGGAGAGAGAGCGCGCGATCGACTACATCGAGAACGTCGAGGAGCGACTCGACGACCTCCGCGAGCGGCGAGACGACCTCGGGAGCGAGATCGGCGGCGTGAAGGCGGAACTCGACGAACTCGACGAGCTCCGGCGGAAGCGCGAATCGCTGGAGGAGCGCCGCGAGCGCCTCGCGGGGCTGTACGACGAGACCGAGCGCCTGCAGGAGATGTACGGCGACCTGCGGGCCGAACTGCGCCAGCGAAACGTCGAGACGCTGGAGCGGATGGTCAACGAGACGTTCGATCTGGTCTATCAGAACGACTCCTACGCCAGGATCGAACTCGACGGCGAGTACGAACTGACCGTCTACCAGAAGGACGGCGAGGCGCTCGACCCCGAGCAGCTGTCGGGCGGCGAGCGCGCGCTGTTCAACCTCAGCCTGCGGTGTGCGGTCTACCGCCTGCTGTCGGAGGGGATCGAGGGCACCGCGCCGATGCCGCCGCTCATCCTCGACGAACCGACGGTGTTTCTCGACTCCGGGCACGTCTCGCGGCTGGTCGACCTCGTCGAGTCGATGCGGGACCTCGGCGTCGAACAGATCGTGGTCGTCAGCCACGACGACGAACTGGTCGGGGCGGCGGACGACGTGGTGCGCGTCGAGAAGGACGCGACGAGCAACCGGTCGTCGGTAGTCCGCGAGCGCCCACAGGTCGCGGCGCTCGAATAGGTCGCGCTCGCGGCGCTCGAACGGCCGCACCGAGCGGCGACCCGTGTTTCTCACTCTCGCAGGACGGCGAGCGCCGCGGCCGTCTGCTCGGTCGCCGCGTAGCCGCGCTCGCCGGCGACCCGGGCCTCCTCGACCAGTCCCGCGGCGCGGAACTCCGCGAGGAGGCCGTGGAGGTCGCTCTCGCAGAGGTCGTAGGTGTCGAGCAGGGTCCTGACGCCGACGGGTCCGCGGTCGGCGATCTCGGCAAGCAGGCCGAGCGAGCGGTCGTCGCGGGCGACTGTGACCACGCGCCGGACGTGCTCAGGAACGCCACGAGCGGCGGTCTCCAGCGGGGACTCGCCCTCGACGGGTGTGAGCGCGTCGTTGTCGACGTGTCGCTCCTCGCCGGTCTCCGGGTCGCGGACGCGGCTGCTCTCGGCCGACCGTTTCACGAGGAGATAGCGGTCGCCCTCGTCGTCGCGCACGGTTCGCATGGGACACGCTAGACGGGGTTCGCGGTTAGGCGTTCCGTTCGCGCCGCCGGACGCGGGCCGGTCGGGGACTTCGCTGCCTCGGGACGGTGAGCCTCTCGACGGATCGGAGCCACGCAAGGGGGTTCTCCGCGTCGTAGAACACGACGCCCTCCTCGGTCTCGTACGCCTCGACGGAGTCGATACCGTCCGGTTCGGGCAGATCAGCACTGTGCTCGCCGGGAGCGCTTGCGTGGTCGGACATCGTACACTAATTTGGTATATGTTACCGTGTTATATATTTTGTTGCCGTCACGGTACTCGGCGGGACCGGAGACACCGGACCGTCACCGTCGATGCGGCCGCCCCGGCGCGGTAACCCAGAGGTTTTTATCAGGCGGTGCCAACCTGGAGTACATGACTGATTCGGGCCAGACAGGGCTCGCGGACTTCGACGAGGACCGCCCCAACGAGGAGGCGCGGGCCGTCGCCGGCAACGGCGGGCGGGCCTCCTCGGAGGTCGTCGACCCGCTGGAGGAAGCGGTCCCGGACGCCGGGGGAACGCTCGATCTCACTGTGATGCAGGTCGACTACACGATCGTCGGAAGCGGCGACGACGAGCGGCCCATCATCCACGTGTTCGGCCGCACCGCCGACGAGGAACTGGAACACGTCCGCGTTCTGGGCTTCCGGCCGTACTTCTACGCGCCGACGGGGACCCTGGACGACGACAAACTGGAGGACGGCCGCATCACCGGCTGGGAGGAAGGCCACGAGAGCATCCGCGGCGAGGAACTGACGAAGGTCTACGGCCGCACGCCGCGCGACGTAGGGAACATCCGCGACCGGTTCGACCACTACGAGGCGGACATCCTCTTCCCGAACCGCTTTCTCATCGACAAGGACATCGGGAACGGGATCCGCGTGCCCGAGCGCCGCGCCGACGACGGCAGCCTGCACGTCCCGCACCAGGAGGTCGAACCCGTCGAGGGCGAGGCGACCCCGCGCGTGAACCTCTTCGACATCGAGGTCGACGACCGCTCCGGCTTCCCGGAGGAGGGCGAGGAGCCGATCATCTGTCTCACCAGCTACGACACCTACGACGAGCAGTACGTCGCGTGGCTGTACGACGCGCCGGTCGGCGGCGTCGACGCGCCCGAGGTGCTCGACGACTACGAGCCCATGCGCGAGGACGCGGACATCGAGGTCCGCACGTTCGGCGAGGAGGAGGCGATGCTGGACGCGTTCGTCAGCTACGTCGAGGACACCGACCCCGACGTGTTGACGGGATGGAACTTCGAGGACTTCGACGCGCCCTACTTCCTCGACCGTCTGGAGGTCCTCCAGAGCTACGACCACGACTACGACCTCTCCATCGAGCGACTCTCCCGCGTCGACGAGGTGTGGCGAAGCGACTGGGGCGGGCCGGACGTGAAGGGCCGGGTCGTGTTCGACCTGCTGTACGCGTACAAGCGGACGCAGTTCACGGAACTGGAGTCGTACCGACTGGACGCCGTCGGCGAGACGGAACTCGGCGTCGGCAAGGAGCGCTACACCGGCGACATCGGCGACCTCTGGGAGGACGACCCCGAGCGCCTGCTGGAGTACAACCTGAAGGACGTGGAACTGTGCGTCGAACTCGACCGGAAGCAGGACATCGTCGCGTTCTGGGACGAGGTCCGCTCGTTCGTCGGGTGTAAGCTGGAGGACGCGACGACGCCCGGCGACGCGGTCGACCTGTACGTCCTGCACAAGGTCCACGGCGACTTCGCGCTCCCGTCGAAGGGACAACAGGAGACCGAGGACTACGAGGGCGGGGCCGTCTTCGACCCCATCACGGGCGTTCGGGAGAGCGTCACCGTGCTCGACCTGAAGAGCCTGTACCCGATGTGCATGGTGACGACCAACGCGTCGCCCGAGACGAAGGTCGATCCGGAAACCTACGACGGTGACACCTACGTCGCGCCCAACGGGACCCACTTCCGGAAGGAGCCGGACGGCATCATCCGGGAGATGGTCGACGAACTGCTGGAGGAACGAGAACAGAAGAAAGCGATGCGCAACGAGCACGACTCCGACAGCGAGGCGTACGACCTGTTCGACCGCCAGCAGGAGGCCGTCAAGGTCATCATGAACTCGCTGTACGGCGTGCTGGGCTGGGACCGCTTTCGCCTCTACGACAAAGAGATGGGCGCGGCCGTGACGGCGACGGGCCGCGAGGTGATCGATTTCACCGAGACGGCCGCGAACGACTTCGGTTACGAGGTGGCCTACGGCGACACCGACAGCGTCATGCTCGAACTCGGCGGCGACGTCTCCCTCGAGGAGGCCATCGAACAGTCGTTCGGGATCGAGGAGCACATCAACGAGTCCTACGACGAGTTCGCGCGCGAGGAACTGAACGCCGAGGAGCACCGCTTCCAGATCGAGTTCGAGAAGCTGTACCGCCGGTTCTTCCAGGCGGGCAAAAAGAAGCGCTACGCCGGCCACATCATCTGGAAAGAGGGCAAGGAAATCAACGACGTCGACATTACCGGCTTCGAGTACCAGCGCTCGGACATCGCGCCGATCACCAAGCGCGTCCAGAAAGACGTCATCGACATGATCGTCCACGGCGAGGGCTTCGAGGGCGTCAAGAACTACGTCCACGAGGTCATCGAGGACTACCAGAGCGGCAACGTCGACCTCGACGACGTGGGCATCCCCGGCGGCATCGGCAAGCGCCTCGACAACTACGACACCGACACGGCGCAGGTCCGCGGCGCGAAGTACGCGAACGCCTTCCTCGGGACGAACTTCCAGCGCGGGAGCAAGCCCAAGCGGCTCTATCTGGAGAAGGTTCACCCGTCGTTCTTCCGCCGGATGGAGGACGAAGCGGGGTTCGACCCGCAACGCGATCCGCTGTACGGCGCGTTCAAAAGCGACCCGGACGTGATCTGCTTCGAGTACTCCGATCAGATCCCCGAGGAGTTCGAGGTCGACTGGGACAAGATGCTCGACAAGACCCTCAAGGGACCGATCGCACGCGTCCTCGAAGCGCTGGACATCTCCTGGGACGAGGTCAAGTCCGGTCAGGAGCAGACCGGACTGGGCAGTTTCATGTAGGATAGCCGGTGAGCGCGTTCACACCCCTCATATCGCCGTTGCCACCGGTCAGCGTCGCCCGAGCGACGCTTCGGACGCGCGGATAGTGTTTCCGTTTCTCAAAATCTATTTCTCCGAGAACGAAATCGAGTACGCCGAATTGCGAAAGCATTATGGGGCGCACTCGCCTTCGTTCTGTTACTAGAGGAGCATTCAGCATGGCACAACTAGAACTCAACGATCTCCACGCGGAAGTCGCCGAAGAGGGCGTAGACGAGCAGATCCTCGGGGGCGTCGATCTCGTTATCGAGTCGGGCGAGATCCACGCGCTGATGGGTCCGAACGGGAGCGGGAAGTCAACGACAGCGAAGGCCATCGCGGGCCACCCCGCCTACGAGGTCACCGAGGGCGAGGTGCTGTTGCACCTCGAAGAGGGGGACTTCGGCGAGGACTTCGAGATCCCCGAGGACGAGCGCACCTGGGATCTCCTCGACCTCGAACCGAACGAGCGCGCCGCGCTCGGCGTCTTCCTCGGCTTCCAGTACCCCGCCGAGATCGAGGGCGTCACGATGACGAACTTCCTCCGCACGGCGCTCAACGCCAAGATCGAGGAGCGCGAGGAGCTCTTCGAGGAGGACGGGGACGAGGAGGAGGAAGAAGCGGAAGCCGGCTACGAGACCTCCCCGATGGAAGGCCCCGCGGACGAGGGCGAGGTCGGCGTCGCCGAGTTCCAGCAGATCCTCTCCGAGAAGATGGAGCAACTGGACATGGACGAGAAGTTCGCGCAGCGCTACCTCAACGCCGGCTTCTCCGGCGGCGAGAAGAAGCAGAACGAGGTCCTCCAGGCCGCCATCCTCGAGCCATCGATCGCCGTGCTCGACGAGATCGACTCCGGGCTCGACATCGACCGCCTGCAGGACGTCTCCGAGGGGATCAACGCCCTCCGCGACGAGCAGGGCACCGGCATCCTCCAGATCACTCACTACCAGCGCATTCTCGACTACGTCGAGCCGGACCACGTTCACGTGATGCTCGACGGCGAAGTCGCGAAAAGCGGCGGCGCGGAACTCGCCGAGAAGCTCGAGGACAAGGGGTACGACTGGGTCCGCGAGCAGGTCTACGAGACCGCGTAACCGTCCCCGGCTAGAACCAACGCTATAAGGCCAGAACCTTAAACAACCATAACAACAATGAGCTCAGACCAAGACCACCTCAAGGAGACGGACACCGAGAAGCGCTTCGAATTCAAGAAAGCAGAGAGCGCGGCGGTGACCTCCGACAAGGGGCTGACCGAAGAAGTCGTCCGCATGATAAGCGACGACAAGGACGAACCCGAATGGATGCTGGAGCGCCGCCTCCGCTCGCTGAAGCAGTACCAGGAGATGCCCATGCCCACCGACTGGCCCGGCCAGCCGGACCTCTCGGGGATGGACATCGAGGAGATCGTACCGTACATCCGCCCGGACGTCGACAAGCGCGAGGGCGCTGACAGCTGGGACGACCTCCCCGAAGACATCCAGGACACGTTCGAGAAGCTGGGTATCCCCGAGGCCGAGCGCAAGGCGCTCTCCGGCGTCGGTGCCCAGTACGAGTCCGAGGTCGTCTACCAGAACATGCAGGAGCAGTGGGAGGAGAAAGGCGTCGTCTTCTGCAACATGGACGAGGCCGTCCAGGAGCACGAGGAGCTCGTGAAGGAGTACTTCATGACGAAGTGCGTCCCCCCGAGCGACAACAAGTTCGCCGCGCTCCACGGTGCCGTCTGGTCGGGCGGGTCGTTCGTGTACGTCCCCGAGGACGTCACGGTCGAGATGCCCGTGCAGGCGTACTTCCGCATGAACAGCGAGGGGATGGGCCAGTTCGAGCACACCCTCATCATCGCCGAGGAGGGCTCCGAGGTCCACTACATCGAGGGCTGTTCCGCGCCGAAGTACGGCACCCACAACCTCCACTCCGGCGGCGTCGAGGTGTTCGTCGGCGAGGACGCTCACGTCCAGTACTCGACCGTCCAGAACTGGTCGAAGAACACGTACAACCTGAACACGAAACGCGCCATCTGCGAGAAGGGCGGCACCATGGAGTGGGTCTCCGGCAGCATGGGCTCGAAGGCCACCATGCTCTACCCGTCGACCATCCTCAAGGGCCGCGGCGCGACCGACAACCACATCACCATCGCCTTCGCGGGCGAGGGCCAGGACATCGACACCGGCGCGAAGGTGTATCACAACGCGCCGAACACGAAGTCCACCATCGAGTCCAAGTCCATCGCGAAAGACGGCGGCCGCACGAACTACCGCGGCCTCGTCCACATCGCCGACGGCGCGGAAGGCTCCTCCACGTCCGTCGAGTGCGACGCGCTGATGTTCGACAACGAGTCCACGTCGGACACCATGCCGTACATGGAGATCCAGGAGTCGAAAGTCGACGTCGCCCACGAGGCGACTGTCGGCAAGATCGGCGACGAGGACGTCTTCTACCTCCAGTCACGCGGACTGGACGACGACGACGCCAAGCAGATGATCGTCGCCGGCTTCATCGAGCCCATCACGGAGGAACTGCCCATCGAGTACGCGGTCGAGCTGAACCGCCTCATCGAGCTGGAAATGGAAGGGAGCCTCGGATAACATGAGCACGCAGGTACACGCTGCCCTCGACGAGGGCACGGTACGAGAGATCTCGGAATCACTCGACGAGCCGGAATGGCTCCTCGAGACGCGGCTTGAGGCGCTCGAAGCGCTCGACGGCCTCGACATGCCGTCGGTCATCCGCACGCCCGGCCGCGAGTGGACGAACCTCCACGACCTCGATTTCGAGGGGTTCGTCGACCCGCTGAACGCCGCGGAGGACAAGGATCGGGTCGGCCCCGACGGGGTCGAGGTCCTGCCGTTCGCCGAGGCCGTCGACCAGCACGAGGAGCTCGTCCGCGAGCACTTCGGCTCCGTCGTCGACCCGCAGGACAACTACTTGACGGCGCTGTCGACGGCGCTTTTCAACACCGGTACGGTCGTCTACGTCCCCGAGGGCGTCGACGTTGGGAAGACGCCCCCGGCGTCTTCCCCGGCCCATCAGAACGCGGAGCGTCCTGCGAACGCCGGGGACGTGAAGGTCCGCACCCGGATGAACAGCCGGTCGCTGTTCAACTACACGCTGATCGTCACCGAGGAGTCGTCCTCGGTTACGATCCTCGAACGCCAGTCCACCGGCGAGGACGTCGAGGGTGAGGCGCGTAGCGCCTCGGACAGTGCGAGTAGCGCGGAACGACGTTCCGCGGACAGCCGAGCGGCAGAGCCGCGAGACGACGGTGAAACCGCGAGCGGCGAGCGCTACTACAGCGGCGTCGTCGAGGTCGTCGCCGGCGAGAACAGCAACGTGCAGTACGGCTCCCTCCAGAACTTGGACGAGGAGACGTACAACTACACGCTCAAGCGCGGCCACGCCGACACGTACGCCACGATCGACTGGATCGAGGGCAACATCGGCTCCCGCCTCACGAAGAGCTCCGTCGAGACGTACCTCAAGGGCGACTCCTCGGAGAGCCGGATCGTCGGCGCGTTCTTCGGCCACGACGACCAGCACTTCGACGTGAACGCCCGCGTCTGGCACGAGGCCGAGCACACGACGGCCGACCTCGTGACTCGTGGCGTCCTCAACGACGAGGCCCGCTCCGTCTACGAGGGCGTGCAGGACGTCGGCTCCGGCGCGTGGGACACGAGCTCCTACCAGCGGGAGAACACGCTGATGCTCTCCGACGAGAGCGAGGCCGACGCGTCGCCGAAGCTGATCATCAACAACCACGACACCGAGGCCTCCCACAGCGCCACGGTCGGACAGGTCAGCGAGGAGGACCTGTTCTACATGGAGACCCGCGGCACGGACCCGCAGAGCGCGGAGAACATGCTCGTCGAGGGCTTCTTCGTCCCCGTTCTCGACGAGGTCGCCGTCGACGAACTCCACGATGACCTGCAGGACCTGATCTCCGCGCGGCTCCGCGAGTAAGCCCTGACCGACGCCGGTCTTCGGCGTTCGATCTTATTGCTGTGCCTGACGTCCCGCCGAGAGTAGGGATCCTTAAGTGACCCCGGCACGGAACGGGGTGTATGAGCCTGGGTCAACGCGTCTCGAGCGACCACCAGCTCGCCCGGCTGCTCCAGATCGGGGTCGTGCTGGAGGAGGTCGTCGAGGCGCGCGCCTACCGCCACCTGGATTCCCTCTCGGCGTCGGAGTGGGCGGAGCTCGACGACGAGATCGTCGGCCTCCTCGAACACGCCGCCGAGGAGTCGGAGGACCACCGCGAGCGCCTGGCGGCACTCGTCGAGGAACTCGACGCCGACACCGTCGCCTACGAGGAGATAGAGACGCTCGTCGAGGCCCGGTACGGACGGACCAGTCCCGACGACTTCGACGGCGTACTGTACGACGCGCTCTGTAACGAGGAGACCGCCTACAAGTTCTACGACGACCTCATCGAGGCGGTGGAGGCGAGCGACGCCGACTACGCCGTCGACCGCGATCGGCTTCTCGACACGCTGCGCACGATCCGAGAGGAGGAGGCCGACGGCGTCGAAGAAGTCACCGAGATCATGGAGCGTCGAGAATGAACTGGGACACTCACCGGCGGCAGGGAGGTAACGCATGAACACCGGCGAACAGTATCTGAAAGCGATCTACCTCGCACAGCGCCTCGAAGACGGTCCCGCCGCGACGGGGACGCTCGCGGACATGCTCGAAGTCAGCCCCGCCAGCGTCAACGAGATGATCGGCAAACTAGAGGAGCGGGGCCTCGCGGACCACGAGAAGTACAAAGGCGTTACCCTCACCGACGAAGGCATCGTCACGGCCGAAGACGCGCTCCAGACGTACTGCATCATCGAGCGCTTCCTCGCGAACGTCCTCGAAGTCGAGGACTTCCGCGGCGAGGCCCGAGCGCTGGAAAGCGTCATCGACGACACCGTCGCGGAGCGCCTCGACACGATCATCGACCGCCGCGGCGAGTGCCCCGACTGCTTCGACGCCGAGGAGGACAAATGCGAGTACCTCGAACCGGTTCTGGAGGGTGCGGACTGAAACGGCGGCCTTCTGGTGGACGGCTGGCGGTGCTGAGGTTTTCCTTTCGTCCCCTGAATCGAGTGCGCGATCTCGTCGATCCGCAGGATGCCCACTCGTTAGACAACGTCGTAGCACTCTGTCGGCATTGCCATCGCCACGTCGAAAACCAAGCGGTAACTGCCCCCGACCCGTCCAGCGAAAAGCAATACTATTGTACGAGGAGACGCTACCGGAACTTACCTCGTTCGAGTCCCGTGGTGTAGTGGCCAATCATATGGGCCTTTGGACGTGTTCGGTTTCACCGTTCACGGAAGACAGCCCATGACGGCGGTTCGAATCCGCCCGGGACTATTTTCGTGCGAGCAACTCCGCGAGCACGAAACGTTCTCGGCGGTTCGAACCGAAGGCGAGAGGATTCGAGTCCTCGTGGTTCGAATCCGCCCGAGACTATACCCATTTTAGTGCGAACCTTCTTTTTGATGATCATTTTTACTGCTTCTACTAGCCGACAAACGGCGGCGCGGTGAGACGCTGTCGCGCGTGCTGTTGGCCAATGCAATGTGAGTCGACACTGTGACGTGTAACCTCGACACGCTAGCGGAACAGGGGGCGTCGAGAAGCAGGAACTGAACGCAACCACCGCTATCTAAATACGACGCGACTAACTTCCCATCGACATCGACAAAAACACTTTGCCAATATATACTGATAACCCAAAGATAGCTCCGCAATACTTCAGTTAGAGGAACTTACCTATGTAAGCCATCGGTTCGTTGGAGTATGTCAAATCCGGAATTCAAGGGGCGATATTTCAACCCCGACGCAAACCTCCCCTATGGGGTCCAACCCGAAGAAGTCGCCGAAGCAATCAAAGAATGGTACGATCTGTACAATGGTATCGACGAATACCTCCATAGCGAAGGCCACCACAGCATCGAAAACCTACTCCGAGCCAACAACGCACTCTCTGACTTCGTCGGCGACATCCTCACCGACAATCTCGCTAAGGCCAGTCCAAAACTCATCAAAAACCAGAAGCAAGACGGCTTCCCTGATATCCTCCCCGTCGACAACGATGAATACAAATCAAAGGACTACCGCGTCCACCACGGCAACGAAGGTATCGAAACGAAATGCAGCCAGCAAAACGGCGGCTGGCAAGCGCACAACAACGAATCCGCCTGGTTCGTGATTTTCCGCTACGCCTCAATCGACCGGAACGTACCTCCGGGAGAAATGGACGGGGTCGAGATCATCCAGGTGTTGTCGGCGAAACTTGAGGAGGAAGACTGGAACCACAGTGGCCGGAGTGACGACTCTCGCCGGACAATCACTAGCAGTATCATCGCGAACGGAATGGACAAACTGCGTAGCAACCCGATCTACCAGCAGCCCGAGGCGATTACTGGGCGCACGGAACCGAAGCAGCGGTACCGGGAGATGCAGGCGCAGTTCGATCCGGTGTTTGCGGAGGAACACCCTGAGTACGTGACGGAACAGTCGAGTCCCGACGTATGAAGCGGCCAGAGGTCGCAGACCGGTTTGTTAATCCGGACGCGGAATTGCCGTACGGGATTGCGCCGGAGCACGTCACGAACGCGATTCAGGAAGTGTACGACTACTGTCACGAAGTGAAACACTTGACCTGCCACAACTCGATGAGACGGCACGGCTCGGGTACGTAGACTTCCACCCGGATACACTGGAGTGGTTGTTCACGCCGACAGACGGCTCACTTGTCAATTGAAGTCGGTGAGCGACGTCGACTCTTGCGCAGCTTTCGTCCGGCGGACATCGTCGCGCTGTTCAATAGATGTCGAGACTTCTGTGAACTTTGGGATCGCCTCTTCGGCCATCTGGTAGTACGACTCGTCAAGCTCGATCCCGACCGCGTCATAACCGATAGCATCGGCAGCCGCGACGGTCGCACCACTACCCATAAACGGGTCGAGAATCGTGCCTTCCTTCAGCGGCAGGGCAGCGTGACATAGCTCACGCATCAACGACTGTGGCTTCACGTTCGGGTGCGAGTCGTCGCCTTCAGGGTTTGCCGCAGCGGTGATTTCGCGCTCACGCTTTCCGGTCTTCCCGTCTTCAAGCAGGTCGGTGAATGGCCGGTCTTCGGATTCACGTCGAACCCCGCCAGTCTGCCACTCTGATAGGTTCTCTTTGAGTTTGTTGTCAAACGGTTTCCGGTAGAGCAGCCACGGCTCCCAGTATACGCGCGGCATCGACGACACCATCGAATACTCGGAATGATCGTGCGCGCCCTTCGGTCGGTCGCCGCCACGCAGCGTTTTCGTCTCGCGAACGAGCAAATCTCGGCGTTCAAGTCCAGCTTCGTCGAACCCCTCGGATACGAGGTGCATCAGGAGTTGCGTGGAAGCGATGAAGATATGTCCGCCGGGACGCAGCACTCTGTTCGCGAGTTCACCGAACTTCTGGAAGAACCCCTTGAGCATCTCCTTGTCGTCGTCGGTGAGAACGGTGAAACGAGGGAGTGGATTACGTTTGTTCCCGTCAAGTTCGGGCGGGATACGCCAGACACCCCCGGAACCGTCTCGCATCTTCTCGACGTTCTCTTCCATGAACTCAATGACACCGTACGGTGGGTCGGTGACAATGGCGTGGACGCCGCCTCCGCCGTCCCATTTGGCGTCGGGGTCTGTGGTTTCTGGCCAACTCTTTAGCTCGCTGAATGTGTTGGCGTTGACAAGCTCATATCCCATTGTGTGTAACTCCGTGCGTTATCCGCCTTCAACTCATCCCTTCTTGACGCCGTGGTATAATACTATTGACTAAAAGTGATAAGTCTATGATACTCCTATTGGAGGTACTTATAGAGCCGGCGCTAAACCAGTAACAAGTATCGACTGATGGACGAAGAGCTGGCCGACATCCGCTGGGTGCTCAACAGCAAATACCGCATTTACATCTTAGAGTACCTGTACGGCGGGATTGGGTACCCAAAGCAAATTAAAAACGAGTACGACATCAGGTACCCAAATATTTCGCGTGGAATGCGAGAGCTACGGGAGCGCGATATGGTCGAACTTGTGGCGAACGAACACCCAGGGAAGCTGTTCCGACTGACGGACTACGGGCAACACATTTGGGAACGAATAGAGGAGGAAGACCTCGCATGAAACGATTTACCGAGGGTGACCGCGCGCATCGACATCCCGGACAAGGACGATCCCGACCATGACTGATGGCACATGTGGTCGGATTTTCAGACTAAGAGGATCAATACCTTCTCGGTATCAATCCGCCCGGGACTATCCTAAACGGCGCGAAACCCCTTCTCCGGGGTGCTGTTTTCCGTTCGTTATACCACGGGCCACAGCCCGTCGAAGACGGCGTAGCGCGCGCCGGTAGCAGCGTCGGTCGGCCGTGACGCGGAAGTATGAGTTGAGACGTGATCTGTCGGCGTCACATCCGACTGCGGTCTATGGCGGCGTGACCGTTCGATCAGTGACGAAACGACGTGTGTGGCGCTGAAGCCCTGTTCGACGCGAGCGCGACGGGGACGAGTTCGTGTCGTCATCTATCTTACCTCGTCGCCGTAGAATCATATCCCACCGAGCGGGGAGATCGAGGGGCAGTAGCGTGGACTCACGCGACTGAGTGGCGGGGGACCGAGTAGAAAGGGACATAGAGCGCCGGCAGTGAGCGTGTACTCCCGGCTCGCACCGCCCTGAAGCCGGTTGCCGCACGTCCCTCCTCGTCAGTCGTCGGTCGCCTCGACTTTGGCGTATGAGTCGAGAGACCCGGAGTCGCTTCCCTTACGACCGTATTCTGCGTTGTACTCCTTCAGGTACTCCACCACGTCCTCGTCGAACCCGTACAGTTCGCCGAACAACTCGTCGACGCGATCGATGATGGGTTTCAGGGCGGGCATGTCGAACTGGTCCCGTGAACCGCCACTATGCACTGCCTGCATCCCACTCCATAGCTCATCCGCCAGTCGGTCGATCTCGCCGGCGTTCTCTTCGAGCACCTCTCCTTCAGGGATGGGGAATCTCGTGATATGGCCGGTGTTGAGGACGTAGAAGAACCCGTAGATGACCCAGTAGACGTAGAAGGTCGACGAGTTCACGATGAGAAAGACCGTCTTCTGCGTGAGTTCGTCGTCGAAATACAGTTCGTCGATCGTGGTCGCGTCTTCGCCGTGAATGTTCTCCGGGACGGCGTTCAGCCAGTACCCGCCCCCGCGACGACGGTAGATAACGTTCGGCGTCGCTTCTTCACTCCCGACATCGGCGACGATCCTCGTCGATTTCTCCTCGAGGCTGTCGAGAAAGGAGATATTGATCTCCGTGCCGACCTTCGGAATGACCTCGTAACCAGTGTTCGCAGAACCGCCAATGCGGTCCCGTAGTTCGTAACCCTCCACGCTCTTGAACGAGATGTCGTTGAACACTTCCTGACGGGTTTCCTTATCGAATTGCAGGAACCGTGAGGTTCTGATCGTCCCGACGTCGTCCATCGCTGTCCGTCGTCCGGTCATAACTGCTACGCGGACGATCGCGTTCGGGAAGACCTGCTGGGGGCGATGAGCGAAACAGGCGACGTCCAGTCGTCCGAAGTGGCCCCGCAGGAGGTCGCGTAACTCCTTCAGATCCGACCGATAGATGAGCTTTAGCGTAGTGATGTTTCCGAAGTAGCCGTCGTCCGGGAGAAGCCGAATCTGCCGCTCGACGAAGCGAGCAGCGACGTCCTGCATACCTCCCGTTTCGAACCCGTCCGTCAACAGTCGAGACGCGTCGTCCATGATGTCGCCGTACGGCGGATTACCGACGACGATGTCGAACTCGACTTCGTGACCTCCGTCCTCGCCCTCGGCGGCGACTTCGGGGAACTCGGCGATCCAGTGGAACGGTTCGCCGAGGATCTGTTCGAGGTCGTACTTGGTCGGTTGCCTTTCTACCTCGGAGAACACGAACCCGTCCTCGAGCAGCGCGACGAGTTCTTCGACGGTCTCGTCCCGAACGTCGGCGTGTGACCGAGTACTCTTCCCGTCTCCCTCTTTCAGTTCCTCGTGATGGCTCCGCACGTCCATTCGCGCGGAGTACGTGTACGCTCGACAGCCCATCTCGTCGAGGCGCGCGTCCTGACTATCGGTGAGGACGTCTCCGTCCTCGCGCCGGATCCGAATGGACTCGATCGTCGGGTGCAGCGTGTTCCCCTGGATGCTATCGACGACGCTCTCCCACTCTTCGACGCTCTCGATCTCCGACTCGTAAGTGTGTGTGAGGCGCTTCAGGTACTCCTCGTCGAGGTGATCGCGGATGTCGTTGAGCGTGTCGAGCACTTCGGACCTCTCCGTTTCCGCGTTCTCGTCCTTGTACTGTCGGCGAAGCTCGACCAGCTCGTCCAGGCTGTCGTCCCACACGTCTGCCTGAATCCGTCCTTCCCGTTCGACCGGCAGACCGACGAGACTGTTCCCCGCAACGACGTTCAGTTCGATGTTGGGGAGGCAACCGAACTCTTCGCGCCACTCGTTTTCGATGGTCTTCAGCCACACGCGAAGACGCGCGATTTCGACGCCGATGGGGTCTACGTCGACGCCGTAGATGCCGTTCAGGGCGAGTTCCTTCTTCGACTCGTAGTCCTCTTCCGCGCTCGGGGGCTCACCACGGTTCAGGCCGCGTAACAAGCCACGTCGAACGCGGTGAATCTCCTCCATGGCGGTAGTGAGGAAGTGTCCGGAGCCGCAGGCGGGGTCAACGACGCGCAGGTCGCCGAGGTCATCGTAGGCACGCCGTGTCGCATCGGGGTCGCCAAACCACCCTTCCCCGTCCTCGACCTTTCGCAGGATCTCTCCGAGCGAGTATGACTGCATTCGGCCTCGAACGGAGTCATCGTGGCCTTCGGCGAACGCATCGACGACTACTTCCTTGACTTTCGGGTCGACGGCCTCCTCGGTGATGTGGTCGGTCACGTCTCCCGGTGTGTAGTACGCACCGATGTCCTTCTGCGACCCGAACTCCCCACCGATGTGGTTGATCGTCATCTCGAACACGGAGCCGAGGACTGCGGGGTCGAGCGTCCCGTCAGGGTCGGACAGCCGCTCGCCTTCGACGACTTCGCGGATGATGTCCGGGAGCGTTCGGTCTTCCAGTCGGTAGCTCCCTTCGTCGTCCACGCTTGGCCTGAATAGACCCCCGTTCAGATACGGGATATCGTCGAACCAGCCGGTCCGATGCTTGGCTTCCCGCTCGCCGCGACGCCGGTTGAACAGGTCGTAGAACAGCGGTTTGATCTGTGTCTCGTAGAAGTTCCCCGGGAGCCGGTCGCCGTTCGCCTCGTACGCGGTTACGCGGTCGATCAGCGTTCCTGACGGCACCACGTCGTTTTTCTCCAGGAACTTGATAAACAGCAACCGGTTCAGCAGTGTGACCGCGAACCGACGCTGTTCGTGGTCGGTCGCCCCCTCGGGCGCGCGAACGTCGTCCATGAGGCACGTCGCCTCGTCGTACTCGCTCGACTCCCCGAACAGGTATTCGATGTACAGTTCGTAGAACTCTTCGACATCCTGCTGCCGACTGTCTCGAAGTTCCTGCGGCGCGGTCCGTGTGACGAACTGCTCGAACGCTTCGTCCTCGAACAACGCCGTGAACTCCCTGATCTCCTCGGGGATCGCGACGTCGTTCGGAGTGGTCGCTGCGATGGAGGACTTTTCGCGCGATATCTCTCGAAGCAGGTCGCGAAGATCGACGCGCCGGACGACCGGAAACTCGGTCGTATCACCGCCCCGCTCGACGCGGTACACCCGCCAGCGAAGCCCGTCCGTGGCGATCGCGTAGTCCGCCCCGACCGACCGTCGGTCGAGGTAATCCAACACCTGTCGGTGGGATCCTTCGAGGTTGTTCGGGGCCTTGTGCTCGCCGATGGTGTACTCGGTAACGTCGTCGAGTTCGAAGTCCGGCCAAGTGATATCGCGCGTGTCGTCTCGGCCACCGCCGCTGCCGTAGGGTTCCTCGGTGTAAGCTAACCCCATCGCATCCAGCAGTGGGTAGATGAAGTTGTTCCGGACGTGTGTCTCGGGGTTCGAGCCGAGGTCTCGACCCGTCAGATCGTCTTTTTCCCCGTACAGAACGGCTTCGAGGTCGCGCGTAGAGAGTTTGGTGTCGAGTTCATCGACGTAGCGTTCGGCTATGTCACGGACGCGGTGTTCTGTCGCGGAGAGGGAGTCATCAGCGGACATATGGTTCCTCCAGGCCCGTGTCCGGTGGTGAGAACGACACAGGCGCTCGGTCGTTCGGCCCTTCTTACGGGACCATCTTAAACCCCGACGACGGAAAGGCGAGCTACGATTCCGGCGCGTACCACGCCAGCCCCACGCCGAGGCCCCCGAGCGCGCCCGCTACTGCGAACGTCGTCCCGTAACCCACCGCGCCGATGAGCGCGCCGGCGGCGACGGGAGCGGCGAACGCACCGGCGAGGCCGACGCTCGTGAGGAAGGCCACGGCGGTGGCCGCCACCGTCGGGTCCACGAGTTCGCGGACGTAGGCGAACACGAGACCGAGACAGAGCTGGACGGCGAATCCGGTAACCAGCAGCGCGCCGACGACCACCGGGACGGTTCGAAGTGCAGTAAAGCCCGCGATGATCGGGGCGGAGACGAGGAACGCGATGAGGATGACCGGCCGGCGGCGGCCGCCGAACAGGCGGTCGGAGAGGACGCCCCCTGTCACCCGCGCGACCATGCCGACCGCGGGGAACAGCGCGGTGAGAGCGCCGCTGACGCCGAGCGCTAGCCCCAGTTCCTCGGTGAGATACGACGGCGACCAGGAGTTGACGAACAGATACAGCGAGTACCCCAGAAAGCCCAGCACGCCGACGGTCCAGACCCGGCGGTCCGTGACGACGGCGCGCAGTTCGGCGGGGGTCGGGACCGGCGTATCCGACGCGCGGCCCTTGCCGCGACTGGTCGGCCAGAACAGGGCGAGACCGACGAGCGCGACGAGGGTGAACGCGGGGAACACCGCCGGCCACCCGAACGCGTCGGCGACGGCTGGGCCGAGGCCCTGACCGACGGCGAACCCGACGGGGCCGCTGGCCGTAAACGTCGCCACGGCGGTCGCCTGCCGGTCGGCGTCGAACGACCGCCCGACGATGTCGATGCCGGCGTTCCAGACGACGACGTAGGCGAGGCCACCCAGCGCGCGCGAGGCGAGGAGCGGCCGGTACGTCCCTGCACTGGCCGCGACCCACCCCCAAACGCCGACGACGACGAACAGGCCGACCGCCGCCGCGACCGCCCAGCGGGAGTTCGTCCGGTCGAGGAGGACCCCGACCGGGAGAGACGCGACGACGGCCGTCCCGAACATTACGCTGACGAGCAGCCCCGCGGCCGACGGACTGACTCCGAGGGACGCGCGGATCAGCGGCGTGACGCTCGCCGGGACGAGTTCGTACGCGCCGAGGGCAGCCGACATGATCCCCGCCCCGGCGACGACTCCCCATCGGGAGCGTTCGCTCCCCGCTACCGCCGCGGCGGTCGTCTGCGATCCATCTCCGTGCGACACGGCTGAGGCGTTCTTCGGCCGATGGTATCAACCTGTCGTGACGGCGCGAGCGCCGCTACGGCCCGATCCCTTCGAGGGGCGTCGTCGCCTCGCAGTTCGGATAGGTCGCTCTGTCCCCCGACCCGGTGTCGCCACGTCCTGCCGCGCTCGTGGCAGGTCACCTCGACCGGGTCCGGCATCGTATCGGCGTCGGCCTGCCGCGAGAGGACGGCGTACGCGTCGCCGATGTCGTCCTCCCGGACGGGGAACGTCTCCCCGTCGTCGGACCGGAGCCAGTAGGCGGGCGATCCGTCTCCGGTCGCGGGCACGACCGCGATCGGTCCCTCGCGTTCGGCCGAGTCGCGGTCGCCGCTGTCGTCGGTCATCCCTTCGGCGCTACGGGCCGCGGCGGCATCGTCCCAGGGACGCCCTCGGGTTCCGAGCGGAGTCGGCGCGGTCCGACCGTTCCGGGAGCGTTATGTCCGTCGGACCCCACCCTACGACGATGATAGAGGGCACCGACGAGGCCGTCGCTTCGGCCGACGACGCCGCCGAGCGGCGCGACGAAGTGGTGGCGGCCGTGGCCGACCACGCCGGCCGGATCGCGCGCGAACTGGCGATGCTGAAAGGCGGCGACTACGGTCAGGAGACGTTCGGCACCGACGCCGGCGAGTGGACCGTCAAGTACGAGGCCGGCGCGGTCCGGTACCTCCGGTTCGACGGGCGCTCGGGCGGCGAGACCTACGTCATCTCCGAGCACCGGCCGCCGGACCCGGAGGACCTCGCGACCGCGATAGCGGACTACGACGCCTTCGTCGCGTCGTTCAACGAGTACGTGGAGTCGCTCTCCGGGGTGTTAGACGGCGTGGACGCTGATTTCCCCGAAGCGGCGTCCACGGGGACGGTCGTCGCCGAGCGCGACAGGATCGTCGACCGGATCCGCGACGTGGCTGACGCGATGGCCGGGGAACTCCACCGCTACGAGGGGACGGACTACGGCGAGTTCTCGACGCGCGCCGCGGGGAAGCGATGGACCCTCAAGCGCGACGGCGCGCGGGCCTCGTACCTGCGCGTCGGCGGCGAGGGCGGTATCTACCTCCTCTCGCAGTACGGGCCGCCGTCGGCCCGCGACCTGCGGACGCACGTCGACGGCGTCCGCGAGTTCGTCGCGGCGTTCAACGAGCACGTCGCGGAACTCGGATCCGACCTGTCGACCGTGTCGTTCTGACCCGCGGCGTTACGGCCCCCGGCGCGACCCGACGCGTCGCCGGTCTGTCCGGCCCGTCCGGAGGTCTCCGAAGGCTCGTCCGCGTCGCCGCCGAACGCCGACACTGCGTCGACGCGCGTCGAGAAGGGACCGCGGAGCCGGACGAGCAGTCCGTGGTCGACGCCGCGACACCGGAGGGCCGTCGTCTCGCTCACACCGGGAAGGTCGCTGTCGCGAACGACAGCGAGCGGGACGGCGTTGCGACCGACCATCGGAGCGTACCCCGGTCACTGGCCCGCCGTCGCCGCCCTGTCGTGGCCGTCGCACTCGGCGAGGTGGCTTCCGTGACCGATCCCGCGACGGCCGTCCGGACGGCCTGCGACGGCGATGTGACGAGGACGCGAACCCCTTCGCGGCGAGGGAGGCGATCCGCGACGTCACCTCGTCGTCGCCGTTCCGGGACCCGTCGGCGATGGCGGCCCGTGCGGCGAGTCGCCGAAGGAGATCGGAGAGGGCGATGTCAGTCACGGCGATCGAACCCACGATCCGGCGGCGTCGTCGGTTGGCACACGCGTCGAAGAGTACGCCGACTTCCCGATCAGGTCCCTGTAGCGTGTCGGTCATCGTCCCGCTCACATGCATGTATTCTATTTAAAGCACGTATCGGGAATCCAACACGGTAGACGGCTCCGGGGTGACAACGTAAGACCGCGACGCCGCGGGTAGGAGTCGAACCTACAACCCGTCTCCGGGGCCGGTCGAAACCGGTGGGCTCGCGCTCGTGCCCAGCCACGGCACAGTTCGTTCGTCGGGCGCTATCGACTTAGTTGGACCGGCGCGCGGTCGGTGTCCGGCCGCCGGGCGGCGCGAAGGTCACCCCGTCCGACGGACGAACCGAGGGGAGCGCCTCGTAGAGGGAAGGGCTAGAGCAGTTCGAACGAGAGCCGTTCCTCGTCCGGTCCCTTCGTCTCCCGACCGGTCGCCTCGAACTCGCCGATCTCGTCCGTGTTCGAGACGTGCGTCCCGGCGCAGGCCGTCCGGTCGTAATCACCGACCTCGACGATGCGGACCTCGGTAATGCTGTCGGGGAGGAGGTGGATACGGGTGCGCTCGGGGTCGAGGGACGTTTCGGCCTCCTCCCGGTCGAGTTCGTACCACTCGACGGGTAGCGACCGGTCGATCAGTTCGTTCATCCGGGCGGTGATATCGGCCAGGTCCGCCTCGGTGAACCGGTCGTAGCCGCAGTCGATGCGGGCGCGGTCGGCGTACAGTTGGTTACCGGCCGTCTCGGCGTCGTACTCCGCCAGCAGCAGCGCCGACAGGAGGTGTTGAGCGGTGTGGTAGCGCATGTGTGCGTACCGCCGCTCCCAGTCGAGTTCGCCCGCGACGACGGTACCCTCGGCGGGTGNNNNCGTGTGGTAGATAGTGTCTCGCTTCTGGACGTCCGTCACGCGCCAGACGCTCCCGTCCGCGGACAGCGCCCCAGCGTCTGCGGGCTGGCCGCCGCCCTCGGGATAGAACAGGGTCCGGTCAAGGACGACCCGGTCGTCGACGACGCGTTCGACCGTCGCCTCGAACTGACGTTCTCCAGACACCTCAAGATAGAGCGGTTCGGTCACGACGGGTTGGAAGAGTTCTACACACTTAATTCGGAGTGTCGTAACGCTAAAGAGTCGAACAGGCCATTGTACACACACCAATGACTAACGGATTCGCGCCGACGGGGTGGTATCGTGGGGGTTGAAATAAAGGAATCCCGCGTTACCGACGACGAGTTCGACGAGATGGCGGCGTTCGTCTTCGAATATCTCGCCGCGAGCGTCGAAAACGAGGACGAGGGGGGACGCATGCGGTGGTACCCCTGGCACTCCGCCGAGTACCGCCACAACCACATCCTGAACGTCGTCGAACTCGCCGAGGGGATAGCCGAGAAGGAGGGGGCGGACGTAGACGTCATCCGCGTCGCCGCACTGTTTCACGACATCGCCAAACTCGACGCGGAACAGGACGTCCACGCCGAGGAGGGCGCACGCGTCGCCCGCGAGTACCTCGAAGCGCGGGACTACCCGCAGTCGTTCGTCGACGCCGTCTGTAAGTCGATCGCGGAACACTCCTATCAGGGCGATCTGGCCGATCTCCCGCTCGAAACGCGGTGTCTCGTCGAGGCGGACCTCCTCGACAAGGTCGGTGCCAACGGCACGGCCCTGATGCTCCTCCGGATGGGGTACGAGGCCCGGACCCACATGGACTCCGCGGAGATGGTCGAGCGCGTCCTCGAACGCGGCCGCGACGCCGCCGAACGCGTCCAGAGCGACACCGCACAGGGGATCGCCCACCGACGCCTCAAGCGCGTGAAGTGGTTCCGCGAGTGGATCGCCGACGAGGTGTCGGCGGTCCCCGACCCCGACTTCTAGAGCAGGGTGCGGGCGGCGTCGGACAGAAACAGGACGCCGAACCCGCCGAGGACGGCGGCGCTGGCGTACGCCACCGCGGGCGCGAAGGCGTCGATCCGTCGCCCGGTCCCGACGAGCGCCGCCGGGAACCCGACGATCCACAGCGCGATGCCGCCGAAGAACCCGACGAGCAGCGCCGGACTCCCCGTCCGGACCACGAACAGGCCGGCCAGCGCGTCGCCGACGTACGGCACCGGCGCGAACACGTCGAGCGTCCCCGGTTCGAGCAGGCCGACTCCGAGCGTGAGCCAGAAGACGACCTGGTAGGGGTTCGTCAGCGCGAGGACGAACGCCTTCCGGAACCCGCGGTCGTCGTGGACCTCGCCGTCGCCCATGAACCCGCTGGAGGCGTCCGCGTACGCGCCGCAGGCGAAGTACAGCATCAACAGACCGCCGATACCGACCATCGCCGCCCGTAGCGTCGGCAGTCGCTGGACGACCGACACGACCCCGAACAGCGCCAGCACGAAGAAGACGGCGTCGGCCGTCATCGCGCCCAACCCGGCGAAGAACCCGGAGCGCCAGCCCCGAAGCACGCTTTCCTCGGCGATGATCGCGTTCATCGGTCCCGGCGGCGCGGCGAGCGCGACCCCGAACGCGACGCCCGCGACGGCCGAGGAGAGCGTCGACATAGGTCCCTCTCAGCGGCCGCTCCGTGAAAAATCGTCCGGCAGCGACCGAGCGGGGGCGCGGCGACGGGAGGCTCCGCCGGCGTCCCTACAGCGGGAGCAACGACGTTCCCGGCGTCAGTTCGGCGACCACGTCGGCGGCGAACAGCAGGAACACCGCCGCGGAGAGCAGGTAGAGGTAGCGCTTCACGTCGTACTCTTCGAGCACGTGGGCGAAGCGGTGGAAGCAGTAGGCGTTCAGCAGGCTCATCGGGACGATGGCGAGCATCTCCCCGGCCCATATCGCGGTCCCGGCGGCGTACTTGGCGGCCAGCCCGATGGTGATGAGCTGGGTCTTGTCGCCGAACTCGCCGAGCGCCATCACGGAGAAGGAGGGGATGAACCCGGCCGCGCGCCCGTCGCCCGCGACCTCGACGTCGCCCAGCAGGCCTCCGTCGGTGACCATCGGAGCGTCCTGCTCCGGGAGCGAGTACAGCAACGTCCCCGCGAACGCCACGAACAGCAGCGCCGTCGCGACGTCCAGATACGTCTCGGGCAGTGCGCCCTGGAGCGCGCTGCCCAGCGCTATCTCCAGCGTCGTCCACCCCGCGAACGCGCAGGTAGCCCCGGCGACGACGACCGCCGGCCGGTACTTGGTCGCGAGGCCGGCGATGACGAACTGCCCCTTCTCGCCGGGCAGGGCGAGGAGCTGGGCCGTGAAGGCGACCGTGAGGACCTCGACCCACCCCGTCATGCTCCCCCGACCGCGCGGTCCTCGCTCCCGGTGGCGGTCGTCACCCGGATCGACCGCGCGACGGTCTCCGGGAGGCTCTGCTCCTCGTCGCCGACCGCGACGGTCACCATGCCGAACGGTGCCACGTCGGTCACCTCCAACACGATGCCCGGCGCGATACCGGCGTCCTGCAGGTAGGCGAGTTCCTCGGCGTCCCGGTCGCTGACGCGCTCGACGCGGACGCGGTCGCCCGACCCGTGTTCGCTCAGGCGCGTGCCGACGCCCTCGTCGGGAGGTGTCAGGTCCGCGCCGGGGATGGGGTCGCCGTGGGGGTCGACCTCGGGGTCGCCCAGCGCCTCGGCGACGCGGCGTTCGAACTCCTCGCTGATGTGGTGTTCGAGCGCGTCGGCCTCCTCGTGGACCTCGCTCCAGTCGTAGTCGAGGTGTTCGGTGAGATACGCCTCGAGCAGGCGGTGGTGCCGGACAACCTCGACCGCGACCGTCTCCCCCTCGTCGGTGAGTTCGACGCCCTTGTACTTCTCGCGCTCGATGAAGCCGCGGTCGGCAAGGCTCTCGACCATGCTGGTGACCGTCGGCGATGTCACCTCCAGGTACTCCGCGATGCGGGACGTGCCGACGGGCGCGTCCCCCTCTCGCTCCAGATAGTAGATGGCTTTCAGGTAGTCCTCCATCACGTCGCTCAGCATCACGCCCGTGATTAGACTAATCTAAACCTTATAACTAGGGCGTCTAATTCGGGAGTGGGCGCGCGTCCGGTCGTCGCGGCCTCGGAGCGAAGCGAGACGAACGTCCGGAGAACGGGAGTATCGACCGGACGACTGCGACGCTCACACGCCTTGGCCCATCAGGTGACTGCGGATGATGTCGTCGTCCTTGTTGCCCGCGCCGGTGTTCAGCAGGACGACGGTGTCGTCCTCGTCGAACTCGCCCTGGTCGGCGAGCGCCCACGCGCCGCTGGCGGCCGCCGCACAGGTCGCGCCCATCTCCAGGCCCTCGTTCTGGGCGACTGCGACGGCGCTGTCGAGGATCTCGTCGTCGTCGGTGGCGACGGCCCCGCCGTCGCTCTCCCGGAGCGCGTCGAGGACCAGCGGCGACGCACCGGGGTCGGGGATCTCGATGCCGCCGCAGATGGTGTCCGGATGCTCGACGGGTTCGTGGCGGTCGAGACCCTGCTCGAAGGCGTCGACGACCGGCGCGCACCCGGCGGCCTGCGCGGCGTACATCGCCGGCACGTCGTCGATCAGGCCGAGGTCGCGCAGTTCCGTCACGCCCTTGTGCATGCCGACGAGGCCGCCGCCGCCGCCGGTCGGGTAGACGACGGCGTCGGGGACCTCCCAGTCCTCCTGCTCGACTATCTCGTACAGCATCGTCTTCTTCCCCTCGTGGCGGTACGGCGTCTGCAACGTCTGGAGCGGGTACCAGTCCTCGTTTTCGGCCATCGCGTCCTCGAAGGCAGCGTCGGCGTCACCGATGCGCCCGCCCACGACGGTCAGGTCGCCCCCGTGGACGTTCACCATCGCTTTGTTCGTGAACCCGGCCCGCGAGGGGAGGAAGACGTGCGAGTCGAGGCCCGCGCGGGCGGCGTACGCCGAGGCGGCCTGTCCCGCGTTGCCCGCCGATGCGAGCGCGACGTCGTCGGCCCCGTGCTGGACTGCCGCCGTGACCGCGACGGTCTGTCCGCGGTCATTGCACGTCCCCGTCGGGTTCCGCCCCTCGTCTTTCAGGAGGACGCGACCCACGCCGAGTTCGTCGGCCAGCGTCGGGCACTCGACCAACTGGGTCGCCCCCTCGTCGATCGTCACGGCGGCGTCGCGGGCGAACGGGAGCAGTTCCTCGTAGCGCCACATCGACTCGAACGGGCGGTCCGCGAGCGTCTCGCGGTCCAGGTCGACCGCGTCGTAGTCGTACGCCGGGTCGAGGATGCCGCCGCAGTCCGGACAGCGGTGCGTGGCCGTCTCGGCGTCGACCGTCTCGCCACACTCTACGCACTCCAGTCCGACGAACGCCTCCGTCGTGTCCATGTCCGACGGTGGGCGCGCTCGCCCCAAAGTCCTGTCTCTCTCGGCGCGCCGCCGGGGCACACCGCCGCGAGAGCGCGCGCGTCTCACAGCCGTTTTGTAACGTCCGCCCCACGTATCGGCCATGCAAGAGGACGCGACTGTCGTCGTGGCTGGCGGCGGACTGGCGGGACTCGTCGCCGCCCGCCACCTCGCCGACGCCGGGGTAGACGTGCGACTGTTCGAGCGCGAGGACGAGGTCGGCGGCCGGGTCCGCTCCGACCGGACTGACGAGTTCACCTTCGACCGCGGGTTCCAGGTGCTTTTCACCTCGTACCCCGCCGCAGAGCGCGAACTGGACTTCGGCGCGCTCGACCTCCGGACGTTCACGCCGGGGGCGTGCATCGCCCGGCCGGGCGAGCGCTCGATCCTCTCGGACCCGTTCCGGGACGTGACCGCGTTCACCGACTCGCTGTTCAACCGCGAGGTACGGCTCCGGGACAAGTGGCTGACTCTTCGGCTCCGTCGGGAGCTATCGAACACGTCCCGGGAGGAGATCTTCGAGGGACCGGACCGGTCCATCCGGGAGTACCTCCGCGACTACGGTTTCTCGGAGGCGTTCGCGGAGAACTTCGCCGCGCCCTTCTACGGCGGCATCACGCTGGACCGCTCGCTGTCGACCTCGAAGCGCGTCTTCGAGTACACGTTCCGG
Organism: Halobacteriales archaeon QS_9_68_17; assembly: GCA_003023565.1. Taxonomy (GTDB): domain Archaea; phylum Halobacteriota; class Halobacteria; order Halobacteriales; family Natronoarchaeaceae; genus Halostella. Next base: position 21,717 of record PXSA01000014.1, on the reverse strand, counting down.
GCGCTCTCGAAGGGGTCCATCGCGGTCCCGGCCGCGGGGATAGCAGCGATCCCTCGGCAACTCGCGTCGCGGGCCGAGGCGGCCGGCGCGGCGGTCGAGACGGACGCCGCGGTGGAGTCCGTCGACGCGACCGGGACCGCCGGCAGCGGGTCCGCGACCGTCTCGCTCGGCGGCGAGACGGTCGACGCCGACGCCGCAGTCGTCGCGACCGACCCGAAATCGGCCCGCGACCTGACGGGCGTCGAGGCCATCCCGACGGCGGCTCGAAGCTGTGTCACCCAGTACTACGCTTATCCGGCGCTGAAGCGCCTGGACGCGGGCAAACGGCTCATCCTGAACGCCGGGAACGCGGACCCGAACCACGTGGTCGACCTCTCCGCGGTCGCCCCGGAGTACGCGCCCGACGACACCGTCCTGCTGTCGGCGACGTTCCTCGGCGAGCGCAAGGAGAGCGACGCCGAACTCGAAGCGATGACGCGGGAGGCGCTGGCCGGGTGGTATCCCGAGCACTCCTTCGCCGACCTCGAACGGGTCCGCACGGAACGGGTCCCGTTCGCGCAGTTCGACCAGCCGCCGGGCTTCCGCGAGCGTCTGCCCGGCGTGCGCTCGCCGGACGGTCCCGTCTCCCTCGCCGGCGACTACACCGGCTGGTCGTCGATCAACGCGGCGTTGGAGAGCGGCCGCCGCGCCGCCGAGGCCGCGCTGGAAGACCTACAGATACGGCCGTAGCTCCCCGAGCGGCGGGAACTCTAGCGCCTCGCCGGCGTCCTCGTCCCACACGACCGGGCGGAAGGCGTCCGGGTCGGTCACCAGCGGCGAGGCGAAGTCGCTCGCGCGCATGCCGTTAACCGTCACGCCGGCGGCGAGTCGGGTGAACGCCGGGAGCATCACCACGTCCGCGCCGCGGTAAACGCCCTCGCCGACGAGGTAGCAGGGCCGCCTTTTCCCCTCGATCTCTATCGCCGGGTGGTCGTGACCGACGAGGTAGCGGTCGGCGTCCTCCTCCGGCGACTCGTGGCCGTGACAGACGACCGTCTCGCCGTCCGCGAGGCGGTGTTCGGCGGGCGCGGTACCGTCGTGCACCGCGTCGATCAGGCCGTCGTGGTTCCCGGGCGTGACGACGAGGGTCGCGCCGGCGTCCCGCGCCGTCGCGGCGAGGCGGTCGACCGTCTCCTCGACGCCGCGTGGCACGTGGTCGAACGCCTCCAGCAGGTCGCCCGCGAGGACCACCTCGGCGGGGTCGAACGCCGTCACCAGCGCGGCCAGACGCTCCGATAGGTTCGTCCGCTCGCCGAGGGGGAACGCGACGTTCGACGCCGCCGCCTTGCCGGCGTGAAGGTCAGCCAGGACGAGCGCGTCGGCCGCCGGCAGGTAGCAGGCCCGGTCGCGGACCCTCATCGTGACGGCCGTCCGTCAGTTCGGGAGCGACCGCATGCCGTCGTGCGGTCGTCCCGGGACACGGTGACGACCCGCCCTGTCATTCCTCCGGACCGCCGTCGGCCCGCACCGGCTGGCCGATGGCCTCGGCGAGGTCGTACTCGGTGCCGGTCAGCACGAACAGCGCCTCCTCGATCACGTCGAGCAGTTCCGGTAGCTGACGGACGACGAGCCACGTGATGGCGACGAGCGCGACGACCGAGAGGCTCTGAGCGATGACCCGGTCCGCGATGAAGAACGAGGCGAGATGCGGGTCCCGATAGCCCGCGTACTCGGTGGCGACGTGAACGAAGGCGTCCTGCTGGAACCACTGCCGACCGAACGCGACGGCGATGAAGACGTTCCGGGCGACGTTCAGCACCCAGATGATCGACACGGCGGTCGCGAGCGCCGTCAGCTTCCGGCGGAGCGGGGCGCGCACCGCGGCGATGAGGCCGCCGAAGATGGCCATGCTCCCGATGCCCGTGCAGGCGGTGACGATGTGGGTCGTGTACGTGTGACCGGTCGCGTCCTCGAAGACGAACATGCTCAGGTAGCCGTACACCGGTCCCTCCTTGTCGACCGGGACGAACTCCGGCGAGTAGCCGAGCGCCGTGATGACGGCGTAGGTCTGGCTCGCCACCGTCTCGACGAGGAACCGACGGAAGAGCGGGACCGTCTCCGCGGGGAGGTAGACTAGCCCCATCACGCCGACGGCGTGGGACAGCGTCAGCAGCGACTCGCGGCCGTCGTACAGCAGGTAGCCCGTGTAGAGACAGGCCGGGACGGCGACCAGCGACAGCGACCCCTCGATGGCGCTTTTCATCTCGAACCAGAACGTCGGGAACACCGACAGCCAGAAGACGCCGAACAGCGCCCACGTCCCGCTCGCGAGATAGCGCGCGACGGTCCGCCGGCCGGCCCACGTCAGCGCGGAGGCGAGGACGAATCCGAGGACGACGACCCAGGCCAGCGCGTCCGAGACGGACGCGAGGGGGGCGAGCGCGTCGGCGAGGGCGAGGGCGAGGGCGTTCACGGCAGGAAGTGTAGGGGCGTCGGACTAAAGAGTTGACGGCATCGCGCGGCGCGCAGTCGACGGCATCGCGCGGCGCACACACGACCGCCGCGCGTGGAGGCACCGACAGTGGCGTCCGGTCGCGGCGCGAGCGGTCCGACCCCGGTAGCGGTCGTCGGGTTTTTTAATCGCCCCCGATAACTGTGCGGACATGGCCGACGTCCTAGAGAACAAGCGGACCGCGACGCGGTTTCGCATCCTCGTCGAGATCGCGGACCGCCAGCCCGCCGTGAGCCAGGGCGAGATCGCGGACGCCGTCGGCGTCACGAGCCAGGCGGTGAGCGAGTACATCCGCGAACTCGTCGACGACGCGCTCGTGGAGAAGGAGGGGCGGTCGCGCTACCGCATCACGAAGGAGGGCGTCGACTGGCTGCTCTCGGAGGCGGCCGACGTGCAGCGCTTCGCCGAGCACGTCACCGAGGACATCCTCGGGAGCGTCCAGGAGGACGCCGCCATCGCCACCGCCGCCGTCGAGGAAGGCGAGACGGTGACGCTGTCGATGCGCGACGGCCTCTTCCACGCGACGCCCGGCGAGGAGGGGCCGGCGACGGGCGTCGCGACGACGAGCGCCGCGGCCGACGAGGACGTCGGCGTCACCGGGTTCGAGGGCATCGTCGACCTCGACCCCGGCAACGTCAGCGTCCTGCAGGTGCCGCCGGTGCGCTCCGGCGGGAGCCGCGCCGTCGACGCCGACGCGCTCGTGGCGGCCTGCGCGGACGCCGAGACGGTCGCCGCCGCGGGCGTCGAGGCGGTGGCCGCGCTCCGGCGGGCCGGCGTGGAACCGGCGACGACGTTCGCGGCGGGCGAAGTCGCGGCCGACGCCGCGAGCCGCGGCCTCGACGCGGTCGTCGTGGCGACGGCCGACAACGTCGGTCGGGTGACCGACGCGCTCCGCGACGCGGACGTGGCGTACGAGGTCACCGAGGCGGCGTGACGAGTACGCAAAGTAACGACTCGGCCTACGCTCGCTCGGAGTGTTCCTTCGCCAGCGAGTACGCCTCCCGGACCCGCCGGAACGACTCCTCGTCGCCGCCGTGGTCCGGATGGACCTCCTTCACTCGCTCGCGGTACGCGGACCGCACCTCGTCGGCGCTCGCCCCGCGCGGGAGGCCGAGCGCGGCGAAGGCCGCGCCGATAGCGTCGCGCTGACTCGACTCGCGCTCCACCGTCGGCGTCTCGAACGGCAGGCGCTCGCCGAGGTGCGCGCCGGGCATCTCGTGTTCTATCAGCACCGCCTCGGTCCCGGTCCCGTCGATGCGGAAGTAAGCGTGCGCGTCGAACGTCACCGCCGCGTCGCGCTTCGGGAGGTAGAAGGCGACGCGCTGCCCCCCGACGGGGTGGTCCTCCGCGTACGGTTCGCCGATTCCCTGCAGGTACCGGCGGATCTCGGCGCGGCGCTTCGCCTCCCCGGTCCGTTCGCCGTCCGCGTTCGTCCGCGCGCCCGTCGCCGAGTCGGGAAAGAGGCGAGCGCCGGCGACGAACACGCCGGCGACGACCAGCGTGAACACGGCACCGAGCGCGAGACCGACCAGCAACCATCCGGGGACCGACCAGAGCCAGTCGAATGCCACGGACATCGGTACGGAGCGATCGTCAAAGAATCCTGCTGTCGCGGCCAGCAGCCGAGCGGTGTCGAGCGCCCGCCGTCAGTACACGGCCACGTCGTCGAAGCGCCCGTCGTACGCGATGTGGTCGGGATGGGTCGGCTCCGTCCCCGAGAGGAACAGCCGATCGACTTTCTCCCACGTGTTCTCCCACCCGAGGTGGACCCGTTCGGCGAACCGCCGTGCGGCGTGCGCGAGACCGGTCCGGTGCCCGACCCGACGCTCGACGCCCGCCTTCAGCGCCGCCGCGAGCGACTCGGCGGTCACCGCGCCGTCGAGGTCGGCGCGGTCGAACGCCGTCCACACCTCGCCGACCGTCTTCCAGCGGTGGGCGTACGACGACCCGAACGTCCGCAGGTTCTGGCGCGCGGCGACCGCCGCCGCTCGGCGGTTCCCCCGGTTCGTCACCTTCGGGTTGTACGTCTCGACGCCCGTGATGGTCTCCCGGTGGCGCTGGATCGCCGCCTCGTCGAGGCTCACGTTCAGGAAATCGGGATGCGGGACGAGCACCGTCGCGTCCTGCCGGGCGAACGCGTCCATCGCGCCGTCGAGCGTGACGAAGTCGGGAACCGGGTCCGTGAGACCCAGCGCGAGGACGTGCCGGCGGTTCCGCCACGACCCCGTGAACACCTCGCGGGCGGGGACCACGGTGAGTTCGTCGTCGGAGTACCGCTTTGCGGCGGCTTCGACGTCCGGCAGCCGAGTGAAGTGGGGGGCGTACACCAGCGCGTCCAGACCCCGGTCTTTCGCCCGGCGGACCACCCGCTCGTCCAGTGCCTTCACGTGCATGTCGACCCGGAGCTCGTCGCTCGCAGTCACGGCCCCCTCTTTTCCGAGGCCGTTCAAAGGGGTTCTGATTCGCTCCCTCCGCCGTCGAAACAGTCTTACGGCGCGACAGCAAGAGTGGACACGATGGCCTGGCAATGCGGTATCGGCGGGTGCGGGGAGCAGTTCGGCGACGCGGAGCAAGCGATCGTCCATCAGACGAACGAACACGAGCGCCGCGAGTGCAAGGTCTGCGGCGTCGTCGTCCCCGACGGCTACCTCGGGATCCGGCACGCCTTCGACGAGCACACCCGCGCCGAGTACGTCCGCGCGTACGGCGCGGACTCCGAGGCGGTCCGCCAGCGCGAGCAGATCAAGGAGACGATCGAACGCGAGGCCGACCTCCAGCGCGTGGTCGACAGGCTGAACGAGGAAGGCACGGCGTGATCGCCCCCGACGGACTCGGCAGTCTCGAAGCCGATGCGACCCCGAGAGAGGCGGACCGGACTACCGCTCGTCGCTGTCCAGCACGCGGATCTGGTCGCCGCGCACGGTGACCGGGATCGGGACGGTCGCCTCGTACAGTTCGACGGTGACCTGGTCCTTGCCCTCGTCGATCCGCTGGACCTGCGCCTTCTCGCCTTTGAACGGGCCGGCGATGAGTTCGACGATGTCGCCCTCGGCGATCCCCTCGACGTCCGGCTTGGGCGAGAGGAAGTGTTCGACCTCGGAGATGCCGCTCTCCCCCGGGACGATGCTGCGGGCGTGAGGGATCTCGTCGAGGACGCGCGAGATGACCGCGTCGTCGTCGGCCTCGACCATCACGTAGCTAGTCAGCGAGTCCGGAGCCAGCGCGGCGTGAATATCGTCCGCCTCGCGGTTCATGATCATGTCCGCGACGGTGCGTTCCTGACTCGCGGTGGTTTTTACGGCGTAGATCGGCATCGGTCAGGCCCCCGGGACGAACGTCATCAGGAGGTAGATCGCGAAGCCGAGCAGCCCGACGAGCAGGATGCCGGCTCCGGCTATCTTTGCGATCTGGGAGAACTCCTCCCAGGAGGGGGTGCTTGCCATCTTCAGCACCCGGACGTACGAGGTAAGGTCGTATGGAACTTTCATATCTGGAGGTTGCAGTCGCGCCTTTTTCTATCTATTGCTCCGCCTCACGCCGTCGAGAGAAGAGCGCGGGGGGTTATTCGACGTAATCGATGTCTTCCGCGCGCTGGGCGGCCTCTTCCTGTGCCGCCTCGTTGCGGCCGTAGATCTGCGGCGACTCGACGCCGGTGACGACGATCATCGTCCGCATGCTGCCTTCGAGGGCCTCGTCGATCGAGGTCCCCCAGATGATGCGGGCGTCGGGGTCGATCCGGTCGTAGATCTCCTCGACGACGCCCTCGGCCTCCTCGATGGACATGTCCTGTCCGCCGGTGACGTTGACGAGCGCGGAGTTGGCACCGGAGATGTCGACGTCGAGCAGCGGCGAGCGAAGCGCCGTCTTCACCGAGTCCTGCGCCTTCGCGTCGGAGTCGGACTCGCCGAGGCCGATCATGGCGACGCCGCCCCGCTCCATCACGGTGCGGACGTCGGCGAAGTCCAGGTTGACCAGCCCGGGCTTGGTGATGAGTTCGGTGATGCCTTTCACCGACCGCATCAGCACCTCGTCGGCCACCTTGAACGCCTGCCGGACGGGAAGCTTCCCCACGGAGTCGAGCAGGCGGTCGTTCGGGACGACGATGACCGTGTCGCTCACGTCGCGGAGGCGTTCGAGGCCCGCTTCGGCGTTGGTGCGGCGTACCTCGCCCTCCGCGGTGAACGGCGTCGTGACGATAGAGATAGTGAGCGCGCCGGACTCGCGCGCGGCCTTGGCGACGACGGGCGCGCTACCGGTGCCGGTGCCGCCGCCGAGACCGGCGGTGACGAACACCATGTCGGAGCCCTCGATGGAGTCGACGATCTCGTCCTGCGACTCGATGGCCGCCTCCTCGCCGACCTGCGGGAGCGACCCCGCGCCGCGGCCCTCGGTCTTTTGCTCGCCCATCAGGATCTTCGTGTCAGCCTCGATGCCGACGAGGTGCTGGACGTCCGTGTTCGCTGCGACCAGTTTCGCGCCGTGGATCCCCTCCTCGGCCATGCGGTCGACGGTGTTGCCGCCCGCACCGCCGCAACCGACCACGGTGATGTCGGTCTGCAGGTCTTCGAGAACGTCTTTCAGTTCGTCGTCCGTCATCTGCCCCGACGGGCTCACGTCCCGGTGCGCGGCCGGGTCCGTGGGTTCGGCACCCTCGTCTTCGGCCTCGTCGATTGCTTCGTCTACGATCGAATCCATTCTTAGGCCACATTATTTGATGCAGGTTAATTACCTTTCCCCCCGACCGCGGACAGATGTCCGATAGTTTAGGGTGGAACTAGCGCTCGAACCGCTCCGAGCGCTCTTCGTGGACGACCTCCGGGGGGATCGTCTCGCCGTCGACGGTGACCGGTTCGCCGTCGGCCAGCGCGCCGAACTCCGGCCCCTGCGGGACCCCGAGTTTCGCGGCCAGTTCCGGGCTGAACGCCGTCTCGGTGACGACGACCGCGTCGTCCTCGACGCTGACCGCGTCGAACTCCTCGGCTAAGACCGCCGCGAGCGCGTCCACGAGGCCGTCGAGACCGGAACCGGCGGGAACGGCGGCGCGCCCCCGGGCGCGGGTACCGCCCTCGCGCGTCTCGAACGCGACCGTCGCCGCCTCGACGGCCCCGCGCACCGCGTCGGGGTCGATCCCCTGCGTCTCCGCGAGCAGGTCGTCGGGGAGCGAGACGACGTCGTAGCTCCCGGGCGCGCGCTCGTCGTCGATGGCCGTGTTCTCCCCGCGTCGCGCGTGGTCCCCGAAACGCAGGCCCTCGTCGACGGGGACCAGCGCGTCCTCCAGCGCCCCGGCGAGCGAGAGGGGAACGTCGTCCACCTCGCGCGCCCACGTCTCGCTCACGACGCGGTAGCCGAGGTCGTCGATCACCGCTTCCAGTCCGGGGCGGTCGCCGTCGACCATCGCGTGGACCGCGCCGCTTCGCTCGAACGCGCGCCGGACGACGTCGCGGGTGGCCTCGGGCGCGCTCATCGCGTCGGGATCCCGGGACGCGTCGCGTCCCGGCGGGTCGTCGAAGCGTTCGTCGAGCGCGTCGAGACACCAGTCGGCGGCGATGTGTCCCATCGCCCACCCCGTCTCGCGGACGACCCGGGTGAACCGCGGGGCGTAGTGGCCGCCGCCGAACCCGACCAGCGTCCGGTCGCCGTGGGGGTCGACGTCACGGAGGTCGAGGATAGCCCGCGCGACCGCGCGAGCGCCGGCCGGGTCCTCCCACTCCGACTCGTCGCTGCCGAGTTCGACGAACATCGACGGGACGCCCACCTCGCTCGGGCCGTGGTGGGTACACTCCATCCCGACCTCGTACCCGCCGGGGGCGCGCTCCTCGAACGCGTCGACGACGCGCGAGTGGGCGCTCGGAGACGCCTCGGCGAGGGCCTGGTCCTCCCCGCCGTACTCCGCCGGGCCGAAGTTCCCCGTGAAGTGGGCCGTCAGGAGCGGCCCGGTGTCGCCGGAGTGGCGCGAGGCGAACGCGAGCCACTCGGGGTCGTCGAACGCCGCGGCGGGGTCGTCCACGTGCAGGTGGAGGTCGTCGAAGGTCCGCAACTCGAAGCCGTCCGTCCGATAGTAGAAGCCGCCGCCGTCCGCGTCGGGGCGGCCCTCGTCCCGATGGCGCTCCCAGTCGCCCAGTTCCAGCAGTCGCTCGCCGACGTGCTCGGAGGCCTCGTCCGCCCGACTGACGACGATCGCTATCACTCGCGGCGGTAGTTCGCGAGCGGGAAAAAGCGTGTCGACAGCGCCGCGTCGGGCGGCCGAATCCCCCGGTCAGACGGCGACGGACCGGCCGTCGGTCACAGCCGAGCGCTCAGTCCGACTCGGCCACCGCCGTCTGCCCGGTGGCGCTTTCCTTTGCCAGTTGGCCGACGGTCCTGACGTGGTCCATCTTCGTGAGGAACACGACGCCGCCGATGAGCATGTAGACGACGGTGTAGACGATGAGCAGGTCGTACGTGCTGATGAACTCGATGACTCCCCGTATGTGGAGGAACTCGATGACGACCTGTGAGACGAACAGCACGAGCAGCGCCACCGCCTCGCGCATCGTGATGCGGAAGTTGATCAGGACGGCGAGGGCGAAGAAGCTCTGGGCGGCCGTGATCCAGACCTCCGCGGCCTGTTTCGAGTTGAACTCCAGCACGCCGTACTGTCCCAGCGAGATGCTGTAGACGACGCCGAGCGTCCCGATGAGCAGCGTCCACTGGTTGAGCTTCGAGGAGATGAGCGCGTTGAACGCCGCGGTCGTCCGGGCCTTGTTCACCAGGTAGGCGGTGACGATGAGTTCGGGGCTCTCGCTCGCCAGCGGCGCGACCCACTGAATCATGAAGAACTCGGGGACGCCGTACGCGATACCTATCTCCTCCAGTCCGTGCGCGAACGGTTCGACCGCGGTGAAGATGAGATAGCCCGAGTAGCCGAACAGCAGGAGGACCGCGGGGATCCGCGTCGTGACCGGCGTCTTCTGGAGATACGCCGGTACGCCGACGTGGACCTCGTCCTCCTCGGGGTCGCCGCGGACGATGACCCCGATGTAGACGACGTAGATGCCGACCAGAATCAGCAGGTCGAGCGCGCCGATCCCGCCGTTGAGCGGGACGAAAAAGGCCCACAACGTCGCGAGCGCGAGGAAGAACACTTCGGTGGCGATACTGCGGTCAAGCAAAACGGCGTCCGTGAGGAACCCGTCGTTGTGTTCGACCGCGACGTCGCCCGAGGTCCGCGCGCGGTAGATCGAGAACAGGGCGATGCCGGACCAGCCCAGACCGATGAGGATCCGGTTCGCGCCGGTCATGTTCGCGACGGCGAGGTTGGCCGCGCCGACCTCTCCTTGACCCGCCTTCCACGCGTACAGCGCGTCGACGGCGTACTCCGGGGCGACCGCCAGAACGGCGAGGACGGCGATGGCGAACGCGCGGGGGACGTCTTTTTCCGCGGTCTCTGCGCCCCACGCGAGGAGGAACGACGCACCGAGCACGGAGAGGCCGCTCACGGCGACCGTCCCCACGTTTCCGAGCGACTCCGCCGTTCCCGTGAGGTCGGCGACGACCCACGGGAGAGTCGCCAGCGTCACGACGGCGACGGCGACGAGGGGGTGTTGCAGCCGGTTCTTCATTATCAGGGTGGACAGCTACGGTGAAGGTAGTTCTTGCGTTGTGCTGAGAGCGTGTCAGTTATTGTTACACGGCACGGCGTGTGAAACATGGACGTTTACGGACTGGTCGGCAACCCCGTCGGCCACTCGCTGTCGCCGCCGACGCACGAGGCGGCGTACGACGCGCTGGACATCGACGCCCGGTACGTCACGTTCGAACCGGCGAGAGACGAGTTCGCGGCCGCGGTCGAGGGCGCGGACGCGCTCGGCGTCGCCGGCCTGAACGTCACCATCCCCTTCAAGCGCGACGCGCTGGAGGCCGTCGAGGCCGACGACCTCGCGACGCGCATCGGCGCGGTCAACACGGTCGACTTCTCGGGCGACCGCCCGACGGGTCACAACACGGACGCCGCGGGCGCACGGCGGTCGCTCGAAGACCACGGCGCGGACCTCGACGGCGCGGCGGCGGTCGTCGTCGGCGCGGGTGGCGCGGGCCGCGCGGTCGCGGTCGCGCTGGCCGACGCCGGGTCGACGGTGCGGATCGCCAACCGAACCGAACCGACGGCACACGACCTCGCGGGCGAGGTGCCCGGCGCGAGCGGCCACGGACTGGACGCCCTCCCGGCCCTGCTCGCGGACGCCGACGTGCTCGTCAACGCGACGAGCGTCGGGATGGAGGAGGACGCCTCGCCGGTCCCCGCCGACGCACTCCACGCCGACCTGACGGTGATGGACGCCGTGTACGCACCGCTCTCGACGCGCCTGCTCCGCGACGCGGAGGACACCGGGGCGACCGCCGTCGACGGCGCGTGGATGCTGCTGTATCAGGGGGCCGAAGCGTTCGAGCGCTGGACCGGCCGCGAGGCCCCCATCGACGCGATGAACGAGGCGCTCAGGGATCGCCTCTGACCGATGGCGGACGAGTTTAAGTGGGGCGAAAATCTATTATCAGCTAATGGTGCTGAAAAAGCTGAAGTCGTTGCTCGGATTCGACGACGACGGGTCCGATGCCGAGCGGCAACGCGACATCGGCGTGACGGTCGAGCGGGAACCCGCGGAGGAACCCGACACCGAGTCGGAAGACGCGGTGAAGGGAACGACGACCTCGGCGGGAACGGGCGAAACGGCCGCGGGGAGCGATGCGGCCGGGTCGGCCGAGGGGACCGGCACGGCGACCGAACCGACCGACGCGGCGGATGCCGCGGAGAGCGACGAGTCTGCCCTCGAAGAAGCGGACGAGCCGGCGGCCTCCGGGGTAGAGACGGCCGACGACGAGGCCGCGACGGGGGAGGCCGCCGAAGACACGGGCGAAGCGGCGGCGACCGAAGGTAGCGAGGAAGCCGAGGACGCCGAGCCGGCCGACGAGGCCGCCGGCGGGGACGTCACCGAGATCAAGGGGATCGGCCCCGCGTACGGCGAGCGCCTGGCGAACGTCGGCATCGACACCGTCGCCGAACTGGCCGACGCCGACGCCGGGGAGGTCGCCGAGCAGACGGACCTCTCGGAGAAGCGCGTCAGCGAGTGGATCGAACGGGCGAAGGTCCGGTGAACCGCAAGAGCGTTCGTGAGCGGTGACCTCTCCTCGCACGTGACCGACCCCGCCGTGACGACCGACCGCGAGTCGTTCCGCCGGACGGCCGCGTCGGCCCCGGAGGGCGCTCGTATCCCCGTCGAGGTCCGCGTCCGCGTCCCGGACCCTTTCGCGGCGTACCGCCGGGCGCGCCGGGGCGACGGCGGCGACGCCTACCTCGCGACGACGGGCGGCCAGTCGGGCTGGAGCTACTTCGGCGTCGACCCCGTCGACCGCCTGACCGTGAGCGCCGACGCCGCGAGCCGGGAAGACTCCCCCTCGCTCGCCGCGCTGGAGGGCTTTCTCGACGCGGAGACGCTCCATCGCGGCGACTGCGACGTGCCCTACCCCTGTGGCGTCGTCGGGTGGCTCTCCTACGACGTAGCCCGTGAACTGGAGGACCTGCCGGCGTCGGCCGAGGACGACCGCGGCCTCCCCCGCCTGCAGGTCGCCGCCTACGACCGCTTCGCCGCGTGGGAGGAACCGCGCGGCGGGGTCGACGACGGTGACGAAGACGGCGAGGGCGTCACTCTCCGCGTGACCGCCTGCCCCCGGGTCGGCGGGTCGGACGCCCCCGACGCGGACGCCGGTGACGCGGTCGCCGACATCGACGCCGCGTACGACCACGGTCGGGAGCGCGCCCTCGACCTCGCGCGGGCGGCCGTCGACGGCGACCCGACCGTCGGCGACCCGCCCGCCGCGGCGGACACCGCGACGTTCGAGAGCGACTGCGGGCGCGACGCCTTCGCGGACCGCGTGCGGACCGTCAAGGGGTACGTCCGGGACGGCGACACCTTCCAGACGAACGTCTCGCAGCGCCTGACCGCGCCCGCCGCGGTCCACCCCGTCGCGGCGTTTGACGCGCTCCGGCGCGTCAACCCCGCCCCCTACTCCGCACTGCTCGAGTTCCCGGGCGTCGACCTCGCGAGCGCCAGCCCCGAACTCCTCCTCGAACGCGACGGCGACTCCCTCCGGACGGAACCCATCGCTGGAACGCGCCCGCGGGGCGAGACGCCCGCCGAGGACGAGGCACTGGGGGCCGACCTCACGACGGACGAGAAGGAGCGCGCCGAGCACGCGATGCTCGTCGACCTCGAACGCAACGACCTCGGGAAGGTCAGCGAGTACGGCAGCGTCGCGGTCGAGGAGTACCGCCGCGTCGACCGCTACTCGGAGGTGATGCATCTCGTCTCGTCCGTGGTGGGCGACCTCCGCGACGACGCGACCCTCGCGGACGCAGTCGCGGCGACGTTCCCCGGTGGCACCGTCACCGGCGCGCCGAAACCCCGGACGATGGAGATCATCGACGAGGTGGAGGCGACCCGGCGCGGCCCCTACACCGGCAGTATCGGCATCCTCGGTTACGACGGGCGCGCGACCCTGAACATCGTCATCCGGACGCTCGTGCGCCGGGACGACGAGTACCACCTCCGCGTCGGCGCGGGCGTCGTCCACGACTCGGACCCCGACAGCGAGTACGACGAGACGCTCGACAAGGCCCGCGCGCTGGTGACCGCCGTCGACGAGGCCCTCGGGGAGCGGGCCGGGATGGCGGTCGAGGGCGAGGAGCGGGCGACCGCGGACGCCGACTCCGGGGGTGCGCCGTGATCCTCGTGATCGACAACTACGACTCCTTCACTTACAACCTCGTACAGTACGTCGCTGAGGCCGTCGCCTCACCGTGCTCCGCGACGGAGTCACGGAACGACGGCGAGGTCGTCACCGATCCCCGGAGCGACGAGAGCGACGTCGTCGTCGTCCGGCGCAACGACGAGGTAGATGTCGCCGGGATCCGCGAGCTGGACCCGGACGGCGTCGTCGTCTCGCCCGGCCCCGGCACGCCGGCGGAGGCGGGCGTCTCCGTGCCGCTCTTCGCGGCAACCGACTATCCGGCGCTCGGGGTCTGTCTGGGCTATCAGGCGCTCTGTGCCGCCAACGGCGCGCCGGTCGGCCACGCCCCGGAGGTGGTCCACGGGAAGCCCTCACTGGTCACCCACGACGGCGAGGGGACCTTCGAGGGACTGGCCGACCCCTTCGAGGTGGGCCGGTACCACTCGCTGGCCGTCGAGCGCGCGGACCTCCCGGCTCCGCTCGTCGAGACGGCCCGGACCGACGACGAACGCGCCGTCCTGATGGGCGTGCGCCACGAGTCGAAACCACACGTCGGGGTTCAGTTCCATCCCGAGAGCATCCTCACCGGCACCGCCGAGCGCGGGGGCGGTGACGAGTCGACGGCCCGGTCGCTCGACGCGGGCAAGCGACTGATACGCAACTTCGTATGCAGTACCACGTAGACGGCGACCTCGTCCCGGCCGAGGCGGCGACGGTGAGCATCCGCGACCGCGGGTTCCTGTACGGCGACGCCGCCTTCGAGACGCTGCGGGCCTACGGCGGCGACGTGTTCGAGTGGCGCGCTCACGTCGAGCGCCTCGAACGGACCTGCGAGACGCTCGACATCGACCACGGCGTCTCCGACGCCGACCTGCGCGTCCGCGTGCAGGAGGTCCTCGACGCGAACGGCCTCGACGACGCCTACGTCCGCCTCTCGATCACCCGCGGCGTCCAGCCCGGAAAGCTGACGCCGGGTCCCGAGGCGGACCCGACGGTGGTCGTGATAGCGGAGGAACTCCCGCGCGGCGGCATCGACGGGTCGCCCGTCTGGGACGGCCCCGCGACGCTCCAGACCGTCAAGACGCGCAAGCCCGACGACGCCGCGCTCCCGGCCGACGCGAAGACACACAACTACCTGAACGGGATCCTCGCGCGGAACGAACTCGTCGACGCCGACGAGGCGCTCCTGCGCGACGCCGACGGCGACGTCGCGGAGGGCGCGACGAGCAACCTCTTTTTCGTCGACGACGAGGGGCTCCACACGCCCATCGACGACCTCCCGCTCCTGCCGGGCGTCACGCGGTCGGTCGTTACGGACCTGATCGAAGCGGAGACCGACATCCCGCTCCGCAGGGGGCGCTACGCGCCCGAAGACATCCGCGAGGCCGAGGAGGCGTTTCTCACGAACACGACGTGGGAGGTCCGGCCGGTCGAGACCGTCGACGGCGTCGAGGTCGGCGGCGGCCCGGTGACGAACCTGCTGGCGCGACTGTTCGACCAACTGGTCGAGCGCCGGCACTACGGGTAGTCCGCCTCGCTGGCCCGTTTCGGGCCATTCAAACCGCCGGCACTCCAACCGGCACCCATGGACGATGACGACCGGATCGCCGACGTCGACGACGTGCCCGCCGACGGGACCCTGCTGTTTACCGCCCGCGACGGGTTCGACGAGACGGAGGTCGTGCTGACGCGACTGGACGACGAGCGCGACAGAGACGACGAGGGCGTCGTCGCGTGGAAGAACTACTGCCAGCACTGGACCGACGTGCGCCTCGACAAGGGCTCCGGCGCGACGATGCGCGACGGCGAACTCCTCTGTGAGAAACACGGCGCGACGTTCCGCGCGTCGGACGGCGAATGCACGCACGGCCCCTGCGAGGGGGCGACGCTCGACGAGGTCGACGTGACCGTCGAGGACGGCGGCGTCTACCTCGCCGACGACCGCTTCGGGTTCGACTCGGTGGGTCCCGCCGCGGACGTCGACCTCTCTACCGGCGCTCGGATCGACTTCTCGGGCAACTAGAGGTCCCGGGACTTCCCGAGATGTCTGAGCGTCCCCCCGCAGTCCGTACACTCGCGGGAGTCCGCGCCGGTGCGTCTGGCACCGCAGCCTAAACATTCGTACGCTTCGATCCCATCGGTTTCGATCTTCGGACGCATACGTCGGGTATGGGTGTGAGGGAAACGTAACCGGTTCCCTATCACACCTAAAGGACGTAGGATCCTCTGCAGACCCCTAAATGCCGAAAAGCCCACGGACGGGCACCGCGCCGGCTACCCGACCGTGAACGACGGTTCCTCGACGGACTCGCTCTTGCAGTCGGGACAACGAGAGGGGCGGTTCGCCGGGTCGTCGAAGTCGGTGAAACCGCAGTCCCGACACTCCGGCGGCGCGACGAGCAGTTCCTCGTCGGTCCCGTCGAGCGAGCGGGCGACGTGCTGGACGTGGCTCAGGGCGACGTCGGCCGTGGTGTCGAACTCGGCGGCGAGCGCGGAGAGCGACAGCGCCTCCTCGCGCAACCGGTCGGCCATCCGCTGTCGGGTGGTGGCGTCGGCCTCGCGCATGCTCGCTCTGGACGCTCCGCGGATAAAGGTCTTCAGGGCCTGCGGTCGACCCGGTCGGGAGCGTGGCCCGGGGAAACGCGGCCCGCGCGACTCCCTGGAACGCGCGAACGCCGGCCTTATCTCGTGAAGTACGGCGGTTCGTCGCGCCCGTCGAGCACCCACTCCAGTTCCGCGATGGCCCGCAGAAGCTCGACCTCCATCTCGTCCTCGACGGGGGTGGTCGGGGGGTCGTTCGCGTCGTACTTGTCCTCCAGCGCCTCGATCCGGGCCCGGATCTCGTCTTCCGACCTCATTGAATGGTTCGGGCAAGGCATCCGAGGCTAATAGAAGGTGGTGCTCCGGAGGGCGACGGTCGCCGACCGCTTGACGCCGCGGGTCTCTATCCGCACGTCGGCGTCCCCGGGCGGTGCGTCGACGCCGGCGGCGGTCATCGCGGGGCGGCGGCCGCCGAAGAAGTCGTCGGAGGCCGCCCTGACAGCGGGCGCGGCGTTCGCGTCGGTCAGGTGGACCGTGGAGGCCGTCGTCGGGGTCGACGTTCTGCCCCGCGGCGACCGCCGCGAGTCGCTCCAGCGCCGCCGTCGTCTGCTCGCGCACCGACAGCGTCGTCGCCTCGCCGGTCGGGGTCTGTCGGTCGAACAAAGCTATCCGAACGCCGCGCTTGCGCGTGCCGAGGCCACCGACCGCGGACGCCTCGTCGCTCTCGTACCGGGTGGTCCGCTCGAACCGTCTCCGAGGCGTCCGTCTGCTCGCCGCGGGTTACCGCGCTCCGTCTCGCTCGGCGCGCCCTCGTCGGTCTGTCGCACCGTTGTCGATCGTCGATCGGACGCGTGTGTCTCTCAGTTGTTACTCACGGGTCTCGTCCGCGAGTCAGTGTGTTCATCATTAGCTAACTCCGCTCCCGGCGGGGACCGATGCATCCGCTTCCCACTGTTTTATGACGCTACGCCACCACCTGTTAGCACACGCTAAATGGCTTCTGCACGGGAGCGGAACGAGCGGATGCGAGAGTTCGAGTTCGTCGTCAGGTTCGACCCCGGTGCGGACGAACTGATGGACGTGTTCCGGGCGCACCCGAGTCTGGTCGCCCGGTCGTCGGTGTGTTTCTCCACCGAGCGGACGATGTGGCGCATCGACCACGTGAGAGGCGAGGACGACGCGCTGGCGTCGTTCGACGAGGTGTTCCTCGACGAGGGGCGGTGCAACGAGTGTTTGGACGTGCAGGACTGTCAGACGCCGCGGACGTACCACACCCTCGACCGGAAGGCGAACTCCCGGACCGTCTACACGTTCCGGGAAGAGGTCCACCGCTGTCGGTCCATCCCCTACTACGTGCTCCAGCACGTGGGGGAAGGCGTCGTGTTCGAGTCCCGGCGCAACGGCGACGAGTACCGCTGGCGGGTCCTTTACTCCGGCGACCAGCCGATCGGCGAACTGTACGACGTCATCGAGGCGGAACTGCGCGACGGCCTCGCGCTCGACGTCTCGCACGTCTCGCGAGCGGGCAACTGGGACGCCCACTCGCGCGCCTTCGCGAAGCTGTCGCCGAAACACTGGGACGTGCTGGAGACCGCGGTCGAGGAAGGGTACTACGACCGACCGCGAGCGGTCACCGTCGCGGACCTCGCCGACGACCTCGGCGTCCCGCGGTCGACGGTCCAGTACCGGCTCCGCACTGCGGAGGACCTCATCGTCTCGGAGTTCGTCGACGAGACGCTGTGACCTCTCGCCTCGCGAAGCGGTGACACCTCTCGAAGGATAAAGGACTTACTACGGGGCATCGACTGGTAGAGTATGGACGCCGTCGTACTCGCGGGAGGATATGCCACTCGACTCTGGCCGATCACGAAGGATCGGCCGAAGATGTTTCTGCCGATCGGGGACTCCACGGTCATCGACCAGATCTTCGAGGACCTCGAAGCTGACGACCGGATCGACGATGTCTACGTCAGCACGAACGAGCGCTTCGCCGAGGACTTCGAGCGCCACCTCGCCGACAGCGACTTCGAAAAGCCGACGCTCTCCATCGAGGACACGTCCGAAGAGGACGAGAAGTTCGGCGTCGTCGGCGCGCTCGCCCAGCTCGTCGACCGCGAGGGCGTCGACGACGACCTGCTCGTCATCGCCGGCGACAACCTGATCAGCTTCGACATCTCCGATTTCGTCGACTTCTTCCGGCGCAAGGGCGAGCCGACGCTCGCCGCCTACGACGTCGGGTCGAAGGAGCTCGCCAAGTCCTACGGCCTCGTCGAGCTAGAGGGCGAGCAGGTCGTCGACTTCCAGGAGAAGCCCGACGACCCGAAGAGCACGCTCGTCTCCATCGCCTGTTACGCCTTCACCGCGGACACGCTCGACGCGCTCAGCGAGTACCTCGCGGGGGACAACAACCCCGACGAGCCGGGGTGGTTCATCCAGTGGCTCCAGTCGCGCCAGCCCGTCTACGCCTTCACGTTCGACGAGGCGTGGTTCGACATCGGGACGCCGGAGAGCTACCTCGACGCCGTCGCCTGGCACCTGAACGGCGACGACCGCGTCGCGGAGGACGCGACGGTCGAGAACACGACCGTCGGCGAGAACGTCCACGTCATGAGCGGCGCGGAGCTGGTCGACTCGAACGTCGACTCCTCGATCATCTTCCCGAACACGACGATCGTCGGGAGCGACATCCGCGACTCCATCATCGACCGCGAGACGGACCTGGAGAACCTCGATCTGGCCGGTGCGCTCATCGGCGCGCACACGGAGATCCGGAACGGGGACTGACCGCGGACGGACCCGCGCCCCTCGCTTCTCTCGCCGCACGACGCCTCACCCGAGCCGCGCGTCCGTGACCCGCAAGGTCCCGCGCGAGCCGTTCCACTCCCGTTCGTAGTCGAGTTCGATCGGTCGGTCCATATGCGGGCCGTCGGTCACGAGCGTCTCGAACTCGCCGCCCTCGCCGAGGACGTGGACGCCGTACTCCTCGTTGAGGCTCCGGAGGTCGGCGAGCGCGTCGCGGTCTATCGTCCGACCCAGCCACGACTCGTCGAGGCCGTACGCCGCGACCCGTACGACCGTTATCTCGAAGCCGGCGTCGAGCATCGCCTCGGCCAGCGCCTCGGGGTCGCGCTGCCAGAGCGGGGCGAACAGCTCCGCTCCGAGTCGCTCGCACATCCCCTCGATACGGCTGGTCTGGTACTCGCTCTCGACGGCCCCCGCAGTGACGCCCGCCACGCCGCCCGGTAGCTCGTCGTCCAGTTCGGCGACGGCGGCCTCGAGCGGTTCGAGTTCGGCGTCGCCCTGTGCGCCCGACTCCGCGGCGTCCGCCGCGCCCATGTCGCCCGGGCGGACGTCGACCAGCGGGACGCCGACGCTCTCGGCGGCGAGTTCGGCGAGATCCGTCGCCGGAACGTGGTACATGTACGAGTCTTCCTCGGGGTGGACGGTGACGAGTCGCTCGACGGGGAGCCCCCGTTCGAGCGCCCGGTACAGCGCCCACGACGAGTCCTTGCCGCCCGAGAAGAGAGCGACCCACGCGCCGTCCGCAGTGTCTGCCATGGTGACGGGAAGTGACGGCGGGGATAAACCTGCTACGGACCGCCGCGGGGGAGTTCCTCCTCGTCGATGCTAGTGCCGCCGAGGTAGGTCGCGATGCGGACGCCGACCAGGCTGACGAGGACGCCGGCGACGACGAACACCGCGAGGCGCTCGCCGACCGACAGCGAGAACGGCGCGACCGAGACGACGCCGAGCCTGAGCGCCGGGACGTCGAACGCCGGGACGACGCCGGCCCGTTCGAGGAAGTACGCGGAGAAGCCGCGGACGACGAGGCCGACCGCGACCACGCCGAAGGGGATGTTCAGGTACGAACTCCGGACGCTGTCCTCCTGGATGGCGACGTCCAGCAGTCGTCCGGTGCTGGCTGCGAGCGCGGCCATCGCCAGCCACGGCACGCTGTCGTAGGCGAACTGCATCGCGGGGATGATCACGTCGCCCTCGTTGCCGAGGTTAGAGACGCCCAGTGCGCCGACGAACACGCCGACGAGCGACAGGCCCACCGCGACGACGTACGTGACGATGGAGACCCGGCCGGAGTACAGCGACTCCCGGACGCGGACCGCGAGATCCGTGAGGTAGTCGTCGACGCCGAGACCCTTGTACAGCAGGAAGACACCGATGACGGCAGTGATCGCGGACACCGCCATCGCCGGCCCGGCGAAGTACGCGAGCACCGGGGAGACCAGCAGCGCGAGGCCGATGGGGACGAGCACCGTCTGGCGGAGTTCCTCGTCCGCGAGGAACTGCTTGAGCAGGTAGTACGTCGACTCGATGTCGCGGGCCTGCCGGACGACCACGCGGTCGACCGAATCGACCCGGATGCGGCTCTCGACGATGGGGACCAGCCGCTCGTCCTGCGCGCTGTCGATGACGACGACGGCGGAGTCCGGGTCGTGTTCGGCGACGAGGTCGTCCAGTTGGCGCGCGACCGACCGGTCGGCCCCGACGACGGTGTCGCTCCCGCCGGAGACGACCGCGACGACCGCCTCCTCGTTCTCGTCCCGCAAGTCGCGGGCGGCGCGAAGCGCCTCGAGGAGGCAGTTGACGCTGGAGTCCTCCGGGTCGGCGAGGCCGACGTCCGTCACGAGCGAGTGGACCGCCTCCCACCCCGAAACGGGCGTCGATAGCCCGGTCTTCCGGCCGATGTCGTCGGTGCGGTCGACACACACCACGAGCGTGGTCACTGTGGATGCGTCATCGCGGTGAGAGAATAAAAACCCTCGACTTACTTCAGTTCGAATTCGAGCACCGAACCATCGCGGTCGGCGACGACGCCGGCGACCCCGCGACCGAACGCGTGGGCGACCGCCTGCGCGCCGATGCTCAGCTTCTCGCCGAGTCCCTGCTCCGGTTCGAACGGCTCGACCGACACCTCGTCTACGTCCACCCGGTCCGCGAGTCGCTCCTCGACCTCGTCGCGAGCGCCCAGCCAGTCGACCAGTCCGTTCGCGTTCGCCTGCCGGCCGTGGTAGATCCGGGCCTCGGTGTCGGCGACGAACTCCCGGTCGAGGTCCCGCGACTCGGCGACGAGGTCGACGAAGCTGTCGTAGCTGTCGTCGATGACGCTCTGGAAGTACGCCCGCTCGTCGTCGGAGATAGGCTTCATCGGGTCGAGCGTGTCCTTGTACTCGCCGCCGACGAACCGCTCTAAGTCCACGCCGTAGCGGTCGGCGAACTCGGCGAACTTCCGCTGGTTGGCGATGACGCCGATGCTACCGACGAGGCTGTCCTCGTGAGCGACGAACTCGTCGCAACCACAGGCGA
Organism: Halobacteriales archaeon QS_9_68_17; assembly: GCA_003023565.1. Lineage (GTDB taxonomy): Archaea > Halobacteriota > Halobacteria > Halobacteriales > Natronoarchaeaceae > Halostella. The sequence continues at coordinate 602 of PXSA01000014.1, read as the reverse complement.
TCATGTAGCCGCCGCTCGCACAGAGGTCCTTCGCGTGAGCGACCGCCGGCCCGTCGAACCCCGCTATCGCCCGCCGGATGTCGTCGCTGGCGACCGGCTGTCCGCCCGGCGTGTTCAGCGTCACGAGCAGGGCGTCGACGTTCCCGTCGGCGTCGGCCCGTTCGATCTGCTCGACGAGTTCGTCCGCGGACGCGCCGCCCGGACGGAACGGCATCCCGCCGCCGTCGGCGGTGATCGGGCCGGACACCTCCACCTCGCCGACGTTGTAGTCGGCGAACAGCGACCCCGAGAGGTCCCCCGCGACCTTCAGCCCGGCGAGCGCCGTCGCGACGACGAGGAAGACGCCGAGGGTACCCGCGGAGGTCCGGGCCGGGACGAGCACGAACAGCGCTACCCCGACTGCGGCGGCGACGAGCGCCCCGACGACCACGATCCCGAGTTGACCAAACGACTGTAGCGTGTCTCCCATTGGTTCACCTGCCTGCTGTTACGGTCGAGAACGGGTGACATCCTCCCCGGCCTAAAGGGCGGGGCTTCCCGAACCGCTCAAGCGGCGGTTCCCGTCGATTCGGAAGGTTGGGAATCTACGGTTTGCGACCGAC
>PXSA01000013.1:8344-15932 GCA_003023565.1 Halobacteriales archaeon QS_9_68_17 | reverse complement strand
CGCCTGGACGAGCATCATCGACGCCGAGAAGACGGCGTACGCGCTGGCGCGGTGGCGGTCGGGGAGCGTATCGAGCATGTAGGTATCGAGAGCCGGAAACAGCGAGTGGATGACGTATCCGATCAGGAGGCTCATCCCAACGAGTGCAAAGAGCCCGTCGACAACGGTGAGGACGAGGACGCTGACCGCGAAGCTTCCGACGATGCCGAGCAGCAGCGGAATATATGAGAGCCGGTCGGCGAGCCAGCCAGTCACGAAGAAGGCGGGGACGCCAGCGCCGAACATCGCCGAGAGCAACAGGCGACCGGTCGCCGGATCGATACCTTTGGTGACGGCGAGATAGTCACCATAGAGATTGAACAGGGCGTTCCAGAGGAAACCGGCCGCGCCGATGAAGGCGATACCGGTGAGGATGAGCGGCCACTGTGCGCGGCCGGCGGCGAGGACGCTCCGGTCGTCAGTGCCGGCATCGGGGAGTGCGGTCTCGCGTGCAGCCCAGACGAGGGCAACGGTCCCGGTGGCGGCGACCCCTGCGATCAGGACGAACGTCGTCTGCCACGACCCGACGAACAGAATCGCACTCAGCGCGAGCGGAGCGGCGACGGCCGAAGCGCCGGCGCGATTAAGACGCTCCGCCACCGTGGCGCACACGACGAGCGACGCCGGACACGCGACCGATCATCGGTGTCCCCGCCGATTCCGCCGGCGACGCTCCCGAGGGCCTCGTCGCCGCGGGGTTCCTCGGGCGGGGCGTGATGACCGCGCCCGTCGCCACGACCGCTGTGCGGGCGCTCGTGGCCGACGCGGCCGCGCCGTTCCCGCTCGACGCGTTCGCGCTCGACCGGTTCGACTCGCGCTCGCGGGCGTTCCGGCTCGACGGCATCGAGGAGAACCGGTGACCGCAGGACGGCCGCCGGGTCAGTCGTCGGCGGGCGAGGACGGCGAGGAGCCGCCGGCCGCGGAGACGGTGCCGTCTTCGTTCCAGCCGCGGACCTCGTAGTACTCGTCGAGCGCGGCGTCGAAGCCGTCGATGTCGTAGGGGAGGCGGTCGTCCGCCCGGTCGAACCCGCGCTGGTTATTGAAGTGGCGTTCGAGGTCGATGACCCGCGCGCCGACGTCCAGCAGGTCCCCGAAGTCGGCGTCGAACAGCGCCTCGAAGCGCTCCGCGGTGAGCATGTCCCGCGAGAACCGGCAGACGATGCCGCAGTCCTCCAGCGCGCGCTTGTTCTCCTGCCGAACGAGTTCGGGCGGCTTGTCGTCGAGCCCCGTCATCTCGTACGCGGAGTCGGCGTCGACGAGGGGGTACTCGTAGGCGTAGAACGTGGCGTACATGTGGTCAGCGCCGCGGTTCGACGTGGCGAAGCCGAGCCCCTGCCCGTTCAGCGTCCGGCCGTCGTGGGCGGGGAACTCCATCCCCTTCACCGACCAGTTCTCGACGCCCAGCTCCTCGTGGACGCGGTCGATCCCCTCGGCGAGCAGGTCGCCCTCGCCCTCGCGGTAGGCGACCTTCTCGACGAGTTCGTGGACCAGTTCCGCGTTGCCGAACTCCTCCTCCGCGGAGAGGTGCGCCGAGACGACGTCGCCACAGGAGATGGTGTCCAGCCCGAGGGTGTCACAGAGCTCGTTCGACTGCATCACGTCGACGATGTCGTCGACGCCCGCGTTCGGGCCGAACGTCATCAGCGTCTCGTACTCCGGCCCCTCCGTCTCGACCCCGCGCTCCTCGTCTCTGGTCGGGAGTTTGCAGGCGAACGCGCAGGACGAGCAGGTGCCTTTCTCGAACTTCTTCTCCTCGACGCGGTCGCCGTTGACGTTCTCGACGCCCTCGAAGGAGAGCTCCGAGAAGTACCGCGTCGGCAGCGCCTCGACCTGGTTCGCGTAGTCGGTGACGCTGGTCGTCCCCTGACGCTTCATGATGTGGTCGCTCGTCGACGCCTCACGGTGGACGTCCATCCGGACGGGATCGATGTCGACCTCGGGCGGGGAGTCGCCAGCGAACGTGACCGCTTTCACGTTTTTCCCGCCGAACACGGCCCCGAGGCCGCCGCGGCCGAACGCCCGCGTCTCCGTCGTCATGACCGCGGCGAACCGAACGAGGTTCTCGCCGGCCGGCCCGATGGCCGCGACGTTCTCGGCGTCTAAGTCCTCGTCGCGTCCCTCGACGTGTTCGGTCACCTGTGGCACGGTCGCGCCGGCGAGGTCGGGGACCTCCTCGAACTCGACCCGCGGGCGAGACTCCGTCTCGCTGCCCGACGGACCCCGCTCGTCGACGTCGTCGCGGACGTGGACGACCACCAGTTCGTCGCTCTCGCCCGTGATCTCGACGACGGCGTTGCCCGTATCGGCGAGGTGGCGGGACATGAACCCGCCCGCGTTCGAGGAGAGCAGCCCGTCGGTCAGCGGCGACAGCGCCGTGCAGCTCGTCCGACCGGTGAAGCTCATGGTCGACGTCTGCATCGGCCCGGTGGCGAAAAACAGGCTGTTGTCCGGGCCGAGCGGGTCGGCGTCGAACGGGATGCGGTCGTGCGCGAGCTTCGTTCCGACCCCGCGACCGCCGATGAACGACGAGAGCACGTCGTCGACGTCGGTGGTCTCCGCGCTCCGCTCGCCGACGTCGACCGTCAGAAGCGGTCCTTTCGCGTGAAGCATACGCGTACCATCACGGTCGATCGGTATAAACGTCCCCAAAGCGGCGCGCGGCGGGGAGGTGTTCGCGCCGCGGGCGACCCGTGTCGCCGCCGCGAGGGCAAAATTTTTCCTCGTTATCCGGCTAGCGGTAGTCGTGCCGTCCCCGTTCGAGATCCTGTCGGTAGACCCCGATGCGGACGAGGCCGAGACAAAGCGCGCCTACAGGCGGCGGGCGAAGGAAACGCACCCCGACCAGGGCGGGTCCGCGCGGGAGTTCCAGCGCGTCAAGGCCGCCTACGAGGAGATAGCCGACGGGAACGTCGACGAGGAGCTGGCGGCGGCCGAGCGCGACTTCGGGACCGAGACCGTGGGCGACCCGGAGGACCCCGAGAAGTCCCGCGTCGAGTACCTCGACTTCCAGGTGCTCGACGACTACGGGTGGGGTCTCGACGACGAGGACCTGTTCGAGAAGGCGTCCGCGGCGGACCTCGACTCGGCGGACTACGGCCGGTTCCTGGTGGAACCCCAAGAGACCCTCCTCGAAGCCGCCGAGAACCGCGGGTTCTCGTGGCCGTACTCCTGTCGCGGCGGGGCCTGCGCGAACTGCGCCGTCGCGGTCGTCGAGGGCGAGTTATCGATGCCCGTCGACCACATCCTCCCGCCGGAGATGACCGACCGCGGGCTCCGGCTCTCCTGTAGCGGCGTGCCGTCGACGCCGGAGATGAAGGTCGTCTACAACGTGAAACACCTGCCCTGTCTCGAAGACCTGCGACTCCCGCCGCGCAACTTCGAGGGGGCGAACCTCACCGACTGACGGGCGAGAGGCGGTCCCGCGAACCGCAAACCAACCGGCCCGCGCCGCTCACATGAAGTCCGCGATGCCCGTCTGCTTGTTGTTGTCGTTGACGAAGATGCTCTCCAGGGACTTCTCCAGCACCTCCAGGCGCTGTTTCGTGTAGTCCCGGGTGCCGTACTCTTCCGCGACCTGGATCGCGGTGTCCATGTACTTGTTCACCGACCCCTGGTGGACGGTGAGCGTCACGTCGCCGCCACACTCCCGGCAGTCGCCCGAGAGCGGCACGCGGCGGTACTTCTCGCCGCAGTCGAGACACCGCGTCTCCTGGCGCGAGAACGCCCGGAGGTTCCCGATGAGGTCCGGCAGGAAGTGGAACTCGATGACGCGCTCGGCCACGTCGGTCTCGTCGACGGCGCGGAGCTTCCGCGACAGCTCCAGCTGGGCGTCCATCTTGTCCATCATCGACCCGAGCGTCTTGTACGCGGAGAGGTCCGGTCCCATCGCGAGGTCGGTCGTGTCGTGGGTGTGCTCGAACCCGGCGTACTCCTCGTCCGTGCCGAGCGTGTCCTCCGCTGTCTCGATGTCGACCTCGCCGGGGTCGGCCATCTCGCGGGTCGCCTCGTAGAACTCCTTCGGGTACTGCGAGACGACGTCCATGTTGTGCGCCTCGTCGTCGATCTCCGTGGGGTCGATTCGCGATGACATGACGAGGGGCGCGTCCATTCTGCCCCCTCTTTGGTTTGGCAAGTAACACTTGCTAAAATTCAAAAGACCGTCGAGCAATAGCATTACACAATCCTCGTCACCATCGCAATTTCTTCGTTTCGACGCGTGGAAAAACGGGTGCGCGTACCCGACCGCCGCGCTGGTGAAGCCGACCACGCGCCCGACGACGGCCGCGCTGGTGTGGGGGGCCATCCCGAAGACGAGTTCGCCGACGAGTTCGTCGCGGTCCTCCAGTTCGTAGTAGGGGTCGAGGCCGTAGAACTGGGTGAGCAGGTCGTCGACGAAGTCGGCGGTCTTGAGGAGGTGTTCGGCCGCGCCGTTCGAGAGGACGACGTCCTGCACCTTCAACTCGACCAGTTGGTCCTCGTGGCGGAGCGGGTCGCCGTGGATGTCCGCCTCGTAGCCGAGCTGGCGGAACTGGTCGACGGTGACGTCGAGTTCCTCGGGGCGGACCGCGGTGACGGGGAGGTCCGTCATGTCGTAGCGGACGGTGCCGTCCTTGAACGCGGAGACGCCGTGCTTCGAGCGGAGGATCCCCTTGTCGACCGCCTCGGGGGTCTTGTTCGTCGAGGTGAGCCCCTTGACGCCTTTCAGGATGTCGAAGGCGTTCTCGCGCTCGCCGACGCGTTCCAGGGCCTCGCGGTACTCGGCGTGGACGTCGATGACGCGGGACGCGACGGAGGTGCCGTCGACCTCGCAGCGCGAGCAGTGGACGCGGCCGGCCTCGTCCGGTTCGAGGTCCTGCTCGCAGTCGGGGCACCGGTAGTGGGGCTCGGTGTGGGTGCCACACTCCGGGCAGCGCGGCTTGAACGTCTCGCCGCCACAGCCGGGGCACTCCCGGTCGCCGACCTGTATCTCGACCTCGCCGGGCGTGTCCTCCATGTTCTCGGCGTGACTCCCGGCGGCGGCGACGTCGCGCTGGCTGCCGCCGGCCTCGCCGATGGGGAACAGCGTGTGGACCGCAGGGCTGAGTTCGCGGGACTCGGACTTCTCGGGGCGGCCCATCCGGTTCCCGATCCGCGTGGGTGCGCGCTCGCGAACCTCGAACGGGGCGACCTCGTCGACGGCGTCGACGGCGTTAGGCCACTCGCGGGCGTCCGCCGAGAGGTCGTCCCAACTGCGTTCGAGGTCGGGGGTGAGACCGAGCGACCGGACGAGCGGGAGCCACTCCGGCACGGCGATGGCGTCGGAGCCCTGTCGGTGCTCGACGATCAGGGCCTCCAGCGCCTCGCGGGTCCCGTCGGTGTGCTCGACGAGCAACTCGTCGTCGACCACCTCGCCCGCGGCGACGGCCTCGGCGAGCGCCTCGAACTGGTCGGGGGAGACGTCGTGCCAGAGGTAGGTGTAGGTCGGGTGCAGCGGCGCGTCGTACTCGGTCGCCCACTCGACCGCCTCCTCGGGGTCGGGGTCGTCGAGGTCGACGCGGACGGAGTCGGCCATCGCCTGCACGTCGGCGTCGGTCGCCTGGAACTCCTGTCGCCACCACTCGACGGTGTAGGAGGCGGGCGCGAGCGGGTGGTTGTTCTCGACGAACTCGCCGTAGTTGACGAGGTACTCGCCGAGGTCGAGGATCTTCTCGACGCCGTTGCGGATCTCGAGGGCCTCCTCGGGGTTGTCGATCCGGCGCACGTCCCCGTTGGCGAGGCGGACCGTCGGCCCCTCGATGGAGTCGACGGGGACGACGCCCGCCGCCTTGCCGGGGCGCTCGGTCTTGATCTGGGTGCCGGTCGCGAGGAAGTCGTCCACGAGACGCATCGTCGCGGGGTGGACGCCCGCCGTCGCGAAGCCGTGATTGCGTGCGCGCCCGTAGCGCAGGCGGAACCCACCCGTCTCGCTCGGGTGCGAGAAGACGGGGCGACCGGCGATGAGGTCGCGGAGGAACTTCCAGGACTCGTCGACGCGGGGCGGGCCGTCCGGGGCGGCGGCGTCGACCCCGTCCTCGCGCTCCTCGCCGTCGTCCGCGTCGTCCCCCGCTTCGTCGCCCTCGTCCGCCTCGCCGTCGTCCTTGCCGATGGTCCCGTCGATGAGGTCCTGGAGCCACGGCCAGTCGACCGCGTCGAGGTTACGGGTGTAGCGCTGGATCTTCGGAGCTTTGAGCGCGATCCCTTCGGCGAGAACCAGACACATCCCGCCGCGGGCGGCGTTCGTGTCGACCCGGTCGAGGTCGCGAAAGCCCGACACCTCCTCGTCGCCCGTCGCCTCGCCGTCCAGCATGACGGGGACGTGCTTCGCGATGAACTTCGTCTCCTTGTCCTTCGGGGAGTACTGGAGACCGGTCTCGCTGTCGTACAGCGATATTTCCTCCGCGTAGCGCTCTATCTCGTCGTCGTGGGGGTCGTACTCGTCGACGCCGATGAGCGCGCGAGTGTAGTCGGCGACGAGCACGGACAGCGCCTGCGCCGTCCCGCCCGCGGAGCGGATCGGGCCGGCGTAGTAGACGTTGACGAACTCCGTGCCGTCGTCGTTCTCCAGCAGTTCGACGCGGTCGATCCCCTCGATGGGGGCCGCAACGACGCCCTCGGTGAGGAGCGCGACCGCGGTGCGAACCGCGCCCTCGACCTTGCCGGCCTCGGTCTCGTACTCCCCGACTCGCCCCGCCGCGAAGTCCTTCGCGAGTTCGAGCGCCGCCTCCTCGCGGCTCATCTCGCCGTCGAGCTCGCGGACGCGCTCGGCCACGCCCTCGATCCCGAGGATGTTCTCGACGCGGTCGGCCATGTCCTTCGCGACCGGGATCTCGACCTCGGTCTCGGGGTCGCGGCCCTGGTCGCGGGCCGCGCGGGCGACCTCGAACGCGTCGTCGAGACCGCGTTCGAGCCGTTCGAAGTACCGCTCGTCTTCGGACCGCATCTATAGCCAGAGGTCGAGATCGGTGGTCTCGTCGTGCTCCCGTTCGAGCGTCGTGTCGAACGTCCGCATGTACACCTCGCCCGCGAACACCGTCCCGGCGTTCAGATGGCCCGCGAGCGCCTCGCCGTCGTCCCGGGAGAGGACCGCGTGGGTGTGGGCGAAGCGCTCGCCGTCGTCGGACGGCGTCCGACCGCTCGAGGAGCCTCGCTCCTCTGTGTCCAGCCACGCGACGTTCCCGACACAGGAGGCGACCTCCAGCGGTTCGTCGAACTCGACGGGTTCGTACTCGTACTCGTCCTGGTCGTAGAACCAGACCTCCGCGTCCTGAACGGCACCCATCGCGGTGAACCAGGCGGCGTCGGCGTCGGCCTCCGCGGCGAGCGACTCGATCTCCCCGCGCCAATCGGCACCGTTGTCGAGCCGAGCGAGATACTCCCCCGTGGTTTCGACGTCGCGGTATTGCATACCCAGTCGAAGCGGCGGCCAAACCAAAAAAGGTGCGTGTCGCGGGGCGGCGAGTCGGTGATCGACCGACCGGCGGTGTCGGAACCGTAGGAAAGCGGCCGGCGGACGGCGAGGCTCCCGTGCGAG
>PXSA01000013.1:0-8290 GCA_003023565.1 Halobacteriales archaeon QS_9_68_17 | reverse complement strand
TCGGGCGACCGTGCCCGCCGCTGGCGGGCCGTTCGCAGGGACGCAGCCCGAAAGGTCGTCGATTAGCGCCAGGCGGGAAGCGCCGGCGCGTCGTCCGCTTCCATCGATAGCCAGGCCTCGTCCTCGCTGATATCGGCAATGACGTACTCCCGGTCAGTGCCGTCGCCGTCGACGGCACCGACGACTTCGCTGTCGTCGCGTAGCCGGTCGTTCGGGCCTGACGCTTCCGTCGACATATCGATGATTATCGTTCACGCGGTTATAAAATTGTCGGGACGGCAGAGAGGTTCCCGGGGTAAGCATAAACAGGGAGTACCCTTGTGTTCGTTAGTCGCCGCCGTCCCGGGAAAAAGCTCTGTAAACGAAGATTATAACGGAAAATTTAAACTGATACATCCAGAAGCGGGGGGTGGAATGACAGATAACGACACTACCCGCCGGCGATTCCTGCAGGCGACCGGCGGTGCCGCGGCCGCCGTCGCGCTCGCCGGTTGTTCCGGCGGCGGCGACGGTGGCGACGACGAGAGCCAAGACGAGGACCGGACGGCCGAGCCCGAAACGGAAACGACAACGCGCGAACAGGTCCAGAGCGACAAGACGTACCGACGGATCAACTCCACGATGACGACCTTCGACCCGGTGGCAGTCACCGACGAGGCGTCCATTTATCTGGTCCACAACCTGTTCGACGCCCTGACGAACTACCCCAACGGCGACGCGCAGTCGATCGAGAACCTCCTCGCGGAGGAACTGGAGATCACCGGCGGCGGGTCGGAGGTCACCGTGACGCTCCGCGACGACATCGCGTTCAACGGCGACTACGGCGACGTCACCGCCTCCGACGTCGTCTACTCGTTCGAGCGCCTCGCCGCTTCCACCAACTCCCGGCGCGCGAGCTTCCTCCTCGGCGACCTCGGCGTCTCCCACGAGAGGGACGGCGACGACGCCTACGTCCCCGGTTCGATGGCTATCGAGGCCACCGACGAGAAGACGGTCGAGATGTCGCTGGACGCCCCGTTCCACGCGATCGCCGAGATCCTCGCGTACGACTCGTTCGCCATCCACCCGGAGGGCATCGTCGGCGACATCGACGGCTACGACGGCGACATGTCCTACGAGGAGTTCGCACAAGAGAACCCCATCGGGGCCGGCGCGTTCACCCTCGATCACTGGGACTCCGGGAGCGAGGCAGTGATCGACGCCCGCCCGATCGGCGACTACCACGAGAACGGCCCGTACGTCTCCTCGATCCACTTTCAGGTCGTCGAGGACTCGAACGCGCGGTACACGTACACGGTCATCAACGAGAACGCGGACCACCCGGTGGTCCCGAACGCACAGTACGACCCGGATAAGGTCACCGTCGAGAGCCGGGACAGCAAGGGCCGCGACTACGGTACGTACGGTCCCCTCGAGAACGGCCGCACCGTTCCGTACTATCAGGTCGAGGAGATCGTCACCTACTACATCGCCTTCAACCAGAAGAACGTCCCCAAGCCGGTCCGGCAGGCGTTCGCTCACGTGACGAATCAGGACCAGATCGTCAACGACGTCCTCAAAAAGCCGGCCAAGACCGCGCCCCACTACGTCCCGCCGGGCATCTTCCCCGGCGGACTCGAGGAGTACGAGTCCCACGCGGAGGACTACCCCTACGGCATCGACGAGAATCGCATCCCCGAGGCGCAGTCGATCATGGAGGAGGCCGGCTACAGCGACGACGACATGTACGAACTGGAGTTCACCACGTACGAGAGCGGGTTCTGGGAGGAGACCGCGGGCATCCTCCGGGACCAGCTGGCCTCCGCGTACATCGACCTCTCCGTCACGCCGACGAAGTTCTCGACGCTGACCGAGCGCGGTCGCAACGGCGACCTCGACGCGTACACGCTCGGCTGGGGGATGGACTACCCCGCGCCGGACAACTTCCTGAAGCTGCTCAACCCGCCCCAGACGGACACGTCCCTCAGCGCCCCGATCAGCTACGTCGACTGGGACCCCGAAGAGAGCGAGGCCGCACAGAACGCCGCCGACGCCTGGCAGCAGTTCAAGGACAACCCCGACCCCGAAGGGGGACAGGAGGCCCGTAACGAGGCCTACATCGCGATGGAGGAGGCCAACTGGGAGGACGTCGTTTTCCTGGACATCTACCACCCGATCACGGAAGCGATGGACTACCCCTGGGTCACCCGCCCACGCTTCGGCGGTGCCGGTCCGGCGTCCCAGAAGCTGGCGAAGGTCAGCATCGACGACCGCGACTGATTCCCGACTACGGGTTTTTTCGTGTACGACTGACCCCACAGGGGGCGGCAGAGAAACGGAACGCAGATAATGCATGCATCTACACGTAATTAAATGATGAATAGAGACCACGCGAACAGCGGTGAGACGCCATGAGCCGCTGGTCCTACTTCGCGAAACGGCTGATACTGTCGATCCCGGTGATCCTGTTCGGGACGTCGCTGACCTTCATCGCCATTCGCATGGGACCGATAGACCCCGTCGCCGCAGTGTACGGAGACAGCGGGACGGCCGCGGACATGGCGCGAATGCGGGAATCGCTCGGGCTGAACGATCCGCTGTGGCAGCAGTACCTCGAGTTCATATGGGACATGTTCCGGTTCGACCTGGGGCAGTCCTGGGTCCTCCAGCCCGGTTCCCGGACGACCGACCTGATCCTGTCCCGCGCACCGCGGACGGTCTGGATGGGTTTCTGGGCCGTGCTGATCCCGCTTTTCATCGGGATCCCGCTTGGCTTCTACGCGGGCCTGAACCCGAACACGGTCGGTGACTACACCGCCTCTTTCGGCGGTATCGTCTGGCGGGCGATGCCGAACTTCTGGTTAGCCGTGATCCTGATGATCGGCCTCTCCAACTCCGAGTCGCTGCTGTTCGGGTTCGACTGGAAGGGGTTCATCCTCCACACACCTCAAGTCATCGGTACGAACGAGTTTCAGTCGGCGTGGAACGGCATGCAGGCCGGACAGCTAGAGCCGGTCCAGTGGGCGAAGGCGACCAAGCAGATACTGCCCGCGTCGGTCGTCCTCGGGTCCGCGTCGATGGGGAACGAGATGCGTATCGGTCGGACCGCGATGCTGGAGACGAAACACTCGAACTACGTCGAGATGGCGAAGGCGAAAGGCGTCTCCGGGCGGTCGCTGGTGTGGAAGCACATGTTCCGGAACGCGCTGATCCCGCTCGTCCCCGTCATCACCGCCGAGGCGAACCTGCTGCTCGGCGGGTCCGTTCTCATCGAATCCGTGCTGTCGATAAACGGGATCGGACTGTTGTTCTTCCGGGCGTTGACGCAAGCCGACCTACCGGTCGCCGGCGCGCTGATGTACGTCTTCATCCTCCTACTGGTGTTTATCAACATCATGCAAGACCTGCTGTACACGATAATCGACCCGCGTGTGGGCTACGAGAACGAGTAACGATGAGCCAGCAAACGACGCATGGCGACGACGCACCGTTGCTGGACCGCATCCGAGAGAACCCACAGCCGGCGATCCGCTGGGCCGCGGTCGCCGCCGTGCTCCTGGCGCTGCAGGTCGGTGCGGTGTTCGCCGCGATGATGGAGCTACCGCCGTGGGACACTATCGCCGGCTACGTGCTCGGCGTGCCGCTGCTCGGGGCGCTCGAACCGGCGTTTTCGGCGGTCGCCGGCGTCGGCGACCGACTCGCCGACGTTCCGACGCTGCTCTCCCGCGAACTGATCCCGAACCGCGGCCACCGCGTCGGTAACGGACCGGTGTTCGAAACCACCATCGCCGGGTTCGACCTCGTCTACTGGCAGTGGGACGGGACCTTCCTCGGCCTCCCGGCCGCCGTGGCGTGGTTCGTCCGCGTCGCGCTCGTCTACCTCTACGCGTTCGTCTGGATGGGGTGGCTGTGGAAGGGTTATCTCGTGTTCCGCGAAAACTACCGGTACGCCGACTGGACCCCGGCCGACGACGTCATCGACCGGATGCGCACCCACCGCTGGGGGCAGTTCGGGTTCGTCGTCATCACGCTGTTCGTCGTGATGGCACTGTTCGCTCCGGCGCTCGGACCGACGACGTTCGACGAGAACATCGACAAGCCGTACAGTCACGAACTCGAGTACCTCGACAAGGAGACCGGCGAAGTCGAGACGACGCTCGTCGGTAACGCGAACCTCCAGTCGAAGTCGAGAGGAAGCGGCAACGAAAACATCGGTGTCGGCTCCTACGACGAGTACGACCGCTGGCACCCGTTCGGGACGCTAATAAACGGGAAGGACCTGTTCACCTTCATCGCGCTCGGGTCGCGGGTCTCGCTGTTCATCGGTCTCGTGGCCATCGGCATCTCCTCCGTGATCGCGTTCGGACTGGCGATGGTCAGCGCCTACTACAAGGGGCCGGTCGACCTCGCAACGGTCCTCCTGTCGGACTCTATCCAGGCGATGCCGCGGTTGCTAGTGCTTATCGCCGCGGCCGTGCTGTTGGGTGAGACGTGGATAGCGGACATCTACAACGGCGGGTTCCTCCTCGCGCTCCTGTTCGGGAGCTGGGGATGGCCCGGCCTGTGGCGGGCCGTGCGCGGTCCGTCGTTCCAGGTCGTCGAGCGCGAGTGGGTCGACGCCGCCCGGAGCTACGGGCAGACCCCCCGGCGGATCATGCAGAAACACATGGCCCCGTACGTGGTCGGCTACCTGCTCATCTACGCGTCGATGAGCCTCGGCGGTATCATCATCGCCACGTCCGCGCTGTCGTTTCTCGGTCTCGGCATCACGCAGCCGACGCCCGAGTGGGGCCGCGCTATCAGTATGGGACAGGAGTACATCGCGACGCAGTCCTGGCACATCTCGATCATCCCGGGCTTGCTCATCGTCATCGTCGTGACGGGCTTTAACGCCCTCGGCGACGGTATTCGCGACGCGATCGACCCGCAGAGCGACAGCGGCGGTGCGAGCGGTGAAAGCGCCGCGGCGGGAGGTGGAGCATGAGCCGGGCGGCCTACGACCCCCAGCGGGGGTCGGCGTACCCGCTGCTCTCGGTCGAGAACCTCGAAACGGCCTTCTTCACCGACAAGGAGACGATCCGGGCGGTCGACAGCGTCTCGTTCGACATCGAGCGGGGGGAGACCCTCGGCATCGTCGGCGAGAGCGGGTCCGGCAAGAGCGTCACCGCGCGCTCCATCATGGGCCTGATCGAGTCGCCCGGGCTGGTCCTGGACGGGAGCAGCATCCGGTACAGCGACCCGGACACCGTCGAGCGGTTCGCGCGCGAGTACCCGGACGCGACCGTCGCGGTCGACCCCGGGGAGACCATCCCGAACGGCGAGGACGGCTTCGTCGCGCTCGCCGAGTCGAGCGGCAGCGGGGGCGACGTGACCGTCGACGACGGTTACGTCGAACTGGCGAACGCACCCGATGACGCGGTCCACAGCGTCCGCGGCGGGGACATCGCGATGGTGTTCCAGGACCCGCTGACGAGCCTGAACCCCGTCTACACGGTCGGGAACCAGATCGAGGAGTCGCTCCGACTCCACCGGGGACTGCGCGGGAAGGAGGCGACCGAGGAGGCCGCCAACCTGCTCGAAGCGGTCGGCATCCCGGACGCCAACCGCCGACTCAAGGAGTACCCGCACCAGTTCTCCGGCGGGATGCGCCAGCGGGCCGTCATCGCGACGGCGCTCGCCTGCGACCCGAACGTGCTCATCTGCGACGAGCCGACGACGGCGCTCGACGTGACGATCCAGGCCCAGATCCTGGACCTGCTAGACGAACTACAGGAGGAGCGCGATCTCGGTATCATGTTCATCACCCACGACATGGGCGTCATCGCCGAGGTCGCGGACCGGGTGAACGTGATGTACGCGGGCGAGGTCGTCGAGAAAGCGCCCGCGGTCGAACTGTTCGGGAACCCGGCGCACCCCTACACGCGGGGGCTGTTGCAGAGCATTCCGGGACGCAACCCGGACGCCGACCGCCTGACGACGATCGAGGGCGACGTGCCGACGCCGAACGAACCGGCGTCGCACTGTCGGTTCGCGCCGCGATGTCCGAAGGTGTTCGACGAGTGTACCGGAGTGCACCCGGAGCACCTCCCCGTCGGAACGGGCGAGAAAGAACACACGGCAGCGTGTCTGCTCTATCCGGAGAACGTGAGCCGGACGGAAGCAGTCGCGGAACACGAACGTCGGAAGGCCGGCCTCCGGGAGGGAACCGATGAGTAAACCAGTCTACGACCAGCAGGAGACGACCACAACGGACCGGACGGGCGAGACGCTCGTCGAAGTGAACGACCTCAAAACCTACTACGGTAGCGAGGGCGGCCTGTTCGGCGGGGATCCCGTCAAAGCCGTCGACGGCGTCTCCTTCAGCATCGAGCAAGGCGAAACGCTCGGCCTCGTCGGCGAGAGCGGTTGCGGGAAGACGACGCTCGGCCGGACGCTGATGCAACTCGAAACCGCGACATCGGGCGAGGTGAGCTACGCCGGAACGGACATCACCACGCTGGACGGCGCGGAGCTGAAGCAGTGGCGGCAGAACGTCCAGATGGTGTTCCAGGACCCCGACTCCAGCCTCAACAACCGGATGACGATCGGCGAGATCGTCCGCGAGCCGCTGGACGTCCACGGGTGGCCCACCTTCGAGGTCGGCGTGCAGGGCGTCGACGCGGAGACGGTGACGGTCAAGGGCGACATGGTTCGACACGTCGCGGAGGCGGAGTACGAGGGCAGCGACCTGATAGTGACGAAAGACGCCCAGCTCGTTCACCTGCGCGAGAGCGCGCCGGTCGACAGTTCCGAGATGACCATACGCGCGAGCGAGCGAGACGGCGGGGTCGAAGTCGAGGTGACAGTCGACAAGTCGAAGGCCCAGCTTCGCCGTCGGCGCGTCCGGAACCTGCTGGAGACGGTCGGTCTGCAGGAGGAACACTACTATCGGTATCCGCACCAGTTCAGCGGCGGTCAGCAACAGCGGATCGGCATCGCCCGCGCGCTGGCGCTGGAACCGGACTTCGTCGTTCTCGACGAGCCGGTGTCGGCGCTCGACGCGTCCGTGCAGGCGAAGATCCTCAACCTGCTGGAGGACCTCCAGGACGAGTTCGGCCTCACCTACCTCTTCATCGCCCACGACCTCTCCGTGGTTCGGCACATCTGTGACCGGGTCGCGGTCATGTATCTCGGGAACGTCATGGAACTGGGCGAGACGGAGGAGCTGTTCACCGACCCGTCGAACCCGTACACCCACTCGCTGCTGTCGGCGATCCCGGAGCCGGACCCGACGGTGGAGAAAGACCGGATCACGCTCCGCGGGACGCCGCCGAGCCCGCGTGACCCGCCGACTGGCTGTTCGTTCACCACCCGCTGTCCGATGAAGATCCGGCCGGAGAAGTACCGCGACATCGACGAGGAGCTGTGGACGGCGATCGAGGTGTTCCGGGAGGTGCTCCGGGAGCGCGTCCGCGCCGAGCGGACGACGACGGAGCGGATCAGGGAGTTCCTCGACATGGACACCCGCTTCGCCGGTATCGACGAGATCACCGAGGAACTGTTCGGCGACCTCGACGTGCCGGCAGAGGTCGAGACCCACATCAGCGAGGCGGCCTCGCGGGTCGCGGACGGCGACGAGGCGAGGGGTCGCGGACGGCGACGAGGCGAGCGGGAGGGACTATCTCGCGGAGGAGTTCGGTAGCGTCTGCGACGCCGAGTTCCCCGAGCCACACGAGGTGAGCGCGAGCGGGCGACAGAGCCGCTGTCACCGTCACCGCCCCGAGTACGTCGAGCCTGACACCCACCGAGAACGGACGAGCGACTGATGACCGACGCTCACGCCCCCCTGTGGCTCCGACGCGGGATCGACGGCGTCGCGTACGCCGTCGCGCTGGCGGCCGCGCTGACGGTCGTCGGAGCCGCCGTCTGTCTCCCCTTTAGCTGGGGCTGGGTCGGCGTGAAGTACTGGCTGTTTATCGTCGGTATCCTGCTGTTCGGCCTCGGAACGTTCATGCTCCGGCCCAAAGCGGGCTGGAAGGACGACGACGACGACATCGTCGACGACCAGGGCGACGACGAGTCTCGGTTCGAGCGCGCGACGCGACGGGCCGTGCCCGACAGCGTCGCCGTACGAAGCGAGGAGCGGTGGTCCGCGGGGGCGCGCCTGTTTCTCGGTAGCCTCGCGGTCCTGCTCACGTCGATGCTGATGGAGTTCGTCTTCGGCGTCGGGGTGTGACGTATAGCAAGCGGAAGCCCCGTCGTTTAGGGCGGGGTCTAAGCGATAGGCCCAGCCGAACAGCCGCCGACTACTCTCCGGCCGGGGTCTCCAAAT
>PXSA01000012.1 GCA_003023565.1 Halobacteriales archaeon QS_9_68_17 | reverse complement strand
CTCGTCGGACGGAGTCCGACGGCGTGGAGGGCGAACCGGTCGAAGACGAGACGGAGGCCGCCGGTGGGTCGGCAGCCGAGTCGGCGAGCGCCGGCGAAACCCGGAGCGGTGACGGAACGTCCGCGGGCGGTACCGGCGGAAGCGCCGGTGGCGCGACCGCCGGCGGTCGACAGGTCGAGTCGGCCGACCGCGACCGGACGCTCGCCGCGCCCGCAACGCGGCGCATCGCCGAGGAGGAGGGCGTCGACCTGAACGCCGTCCCCGCCGCCGAGGAGCGCGACGGCGAGCCGTTCGTCACGCCGGAGGCGGTCCGCGAGTACGCGCAGGCCCAGCAGGAGGCCCAGGCCGCGGACACCGAGGCGCTCGCGAAGCGCACGGAACCCGCCGAGCGCGAGGAGCGCGAGCCGTATCGCGGCATCCGCAAGTCGATCGGCGACGCGATGGAGCGCTCGAAGTTCACCGCGCCCCACATCACCCACCACGACCAGGTCGTCGTGAGCGACCTCGTCGAGACCCGCGGTCGCCTCAAAGAGAAGGCCGAGGACCGGGGGATCAAGCTCACGTACATGCCGCTGGTCATGAAGGCGGTCACGGCGGCGCTGAAGGAGTTCCCGGTCGTCAACGCCAGCCTCGACGAGGAGAACGAGGAGATAGTCAAGAAGAACTACTACAACGTCGGCGTGGCGACGGCGACCGACGCCGGCCTGATGGTGCCCGTCGTCGACGACGTCGACGACAAGGGTTTGCTCCAGATCGCCTCGGAGATGAACGAACTGGTCCAGAAGGCCCGCGACCGCTCCATCGCCCGCGAGGAGATGCAGGGCGGGACGTTCACCGTCACGAACATCGGCGGCATCGGCGGGGAGTACGCGACGCCGATCGTCAACCACCCCGAGGTCGCCATCCTCGCGCTGGGGTCGATCAAGCAGCGCCCGGTCGTAGCGGACGGCGAGGTCGTGGCCCGCCACACCCTGCCGCTGTCGCTGTCGGCCGACCACCGCATCGTCGACGGCGCTGACGCCGCGCGATTCACCAACCGCGTGAAAGAATACCTGAAGAACCCCGAACTACTGTTGCTAGAATAATGGTCGTCGGAGACATCGCAACCGGAACTGACGTGCTGGTCATCGGCGCGGGGCCGGGCGGCTACGTCGCCGCCATCCGCGCGGGCCAGTTGGACCTCGACGTGACGCTCGTCGAGAAAGACGCCTACGGCGGGACCTGCCTCAACCACGGCTGCATCCCCTCGAAGGCGATGATCACCGCCGCCGACGTGGCCCACGACGCGGGCAACGCCGAGGAGATGGGGATCCACGCCGACCCCGCGGTCGACCTCTCGGCGATGGTCGACTGGAAGGACGGCGTCGTCGACCAGCTGACCGGCGGCGTCGAGAAGCTGAACAAGGCCAACGGCGTCAACCTGGTCGAGGGCCGGGCGGAGTTCGCCGACGAGAACAGCGTCCGGGTCGCTCACAGCGGCGATGGGCAGGGAAGCGAGACCATCGAGTTCGAGCACGCCATCGTCGCAACGGGGTCGCGACCGGTCGAGGTCCCCGGGTTCTCCTTCGACGACGAACCCGTCCTCGACTCGCGACAGGCGCTCGCGCTGGACGAACTCCCCGAGCGCATGGTCGTCGTCGGCGCGGGCTACATCGGCATGGAACTCTCGACCGTCTTCGCGAAACTCGGGACGGACGTCACGGTCGTCGAGATGCTCGACTCCGCGCTCCCGGGCTACGAGTCCGACCTCGCGCGCCCCGTCAAGGAACGCGCCGAGGAACTCGGCATCGACTTCCACTTCGGCCAGACCGCGACCGGGTGGGAGGAGACTGGCGACGGCATCCGCGTCTCGACGGAGGCCGTCGAGGAGGAGGCCGCCGCGGAAGCCGACGGCGGCGCGACCATGGAGTTCGACGCCGACAAGGCGCTCGTCGCCGTGGGCCGCCAACCGGTCACCGACACGCTCGGCCTCGATGCGGCGGGCGTCGAGACGAACGACGACGGCTTCATCGAGACCGACGACCGCGCCCGCACGAACGAGGACCACATCCACGCCGTCGGCGACGTGGCCGGCGAACCGATGCTCGCCCACAAGGGGAGCAAGGAGGGGGAGGTCGCCGCGGAGGTCATCGCCGGCGAACCCGCCGCGCTGGACTATCAGGCCGTCCCCGCCGCGGTGTTCACCGACCCGGAGATAGCCACCGTCGGCTACACGGAGGCGGAGGCCGAGGAGAAGGGGTTCACGCCCGCGGTCGGCGAGTTCCCGTTCCGCGCCAGCGGCCGCGCCCTGACGACCGGCGACAGCGAGGGGTTCGTCCGCGTCGTCGCCGACGAGGAGAGCGGGTTCCTGCTCGGCGCACAGGTCGTCGGCCCCGAGGCGTCCGAGCTGATCGCCGAGTTCGGCCTCGCCGTCGAAATGGGGGCGACGCTCGAAGACGTCGCCGCGGCGATCCACACCCACCCGACGCTCGCGGAGGCGGTAAAGGAGGCCTGCGAGAACGCGCTGGGCCACGCCATCCACACGCTGAACCGCTGAACCCCGATCGACCCCGTAATACGGGGGTTACCGCCGCACAACGACCTGTTTCCTCGCGACCCGTGTACGGACTGTATCCGCGGTATCGCGGACGTCGAAGGCGTCCCGCCGCGCGAACTCGACTCCGTCGGTACGTCGACCCGGATCGTCAGACGGCCTGCTGACGAGCGCCGACGAGGGCGTGCCGACGAGCGCCGGCGTCGAGTTCGAGTTCCCGAGCGCCGAGGCCGTCGTGGAGAGCGACGGAACGATCCTCGTCACGCCTCTACGGCACGCGCAGGCGACGGTCGCCGGTCACTCCTTTTCGTCCGAGCGGTCCGAGGCGTCGGTCGTCTCGCCGATGCCGGTGTCGACCACGTCCGTCTGGTCGACGTCAGCGGCGTCGACGTCGCTGTCGAGTTCCGTTCCCGAGTCCGCGGCGTCCTCGACGTCCGCGGACGAGTCGACCACGTCGGCCGCTTCGTCTCCGCTCGCGCGAGAGACCTCGTCGCGGTCCGTCCCGGCCGCCGCCTCGATGTCAACCGAGGACCCGACGACATCCGACGCCTCGTCGCCGGTGGCGGCCTCGCCTTCGGCGTCTCTCGCCGCGACGCCCTCGACGTCGATCCCGGTGGCGACCACGTCCGTCTGGTCGACGGCGGGGCTCCGGTCGCCGCCGAGGGCCTCACCGCCGGAACCGTCGCCGTCAGTCGTGCCGCGCCGGGCGAGCGCCGCCGCCACGAACCCCCCGCCAGCGAGGAGCCGAACGAGGCCGCTCCCGACGTCGCCGCGACGGAGGTCCCGAAGCCCCCGGACGAGGCTGACCGCGCCGACCGCGCCGAACAGCGTGTCCGACCGGACCGCCCGCCGGACGGACCGCGTCGCCGTCGTGAGACCGCGACCGGTGCTCGCTTCGCCGCGCTCCGCTCCGGCGACGACGTCGCCGGACTCCGTACTCGCGTTTGCCTGACTCATGCGTCCGTACCGACGACTGCCACGCCCTAAGCCGTCAGGAAAGGTCCGCTAACCGGTACGAACCGGTCCGAGCGCCGGGGTCGCCCGCCTGTCGACGGGACGGGGCCACGGGTCGCCGTCTCCGTCCGGCGACCGATCCGGAGGAAGGCGAGCGCCGTCCCGACCACGGGCACGGACACGTTCGGGAACGGCACGCCCTTCGGCTCGGCGTCTCCGATCCGTTCGTCGAGGGTCCGGAGACCGTCGACCGCGATGAACGCGAGGAGCCCGCCGAACAGCGCGCGTCCGAGACGGAACAGCGGCGAACTGACCGCCGAACGCGGGCCGTTTCCGCTCGTCCGTCTGTAGGTCGATCCCGCCCTGCTCGCGGTGCTCTCTCGTGCGAAGCGTCCGATCGGTCGGGCGCAACGGCCGTAGTCGTAGTCCCGAAACCGGCTAGAGGGACGCCGTTCGTGTATGAAATACCCACGTTCAGGGATTCAGACAGTAGCGGCGACCCCGTCCGGCCGCGCGGTGCGTTCGCCGGGGCGCTCCGTCGGGTCGCGGGCCGGCGAGTCCGCGGGCGACCGGAACCGGCAACAGAGCGCCCGCGAGGGACCAACCGGTCCGGCGTCCGCGGTCCGAGCGCCGCTGAGGCGGCGCTTAAGAAGGGGGCGCTTGAGGAGGGAACCCAAAACACTTTGGCACCACCGAAATCCGTACCGCAACAGTGTGTTTCCGTATGAGTCAGAAAGCGTGGAACGTCGCGGACGGAGCGGTAGGGACGGACGCGCTCTTCGAGGTTCTGTCGCGCGAACGCCGCCGGTACGCGCTCTACTGTCTCCAGCGGCACCGGAACCCGATGACGCTCCCGAACCTGGCCGACGAGGTCGCGCTGCTGGAACGCGGCGAGCGTAGCCTCGTCGACGTGCCGGAGGAGGAGGTGAAGTCGGTTTACATGGACCTCTATCACAGCCACGTCCCGAAGATGGCGGACGAGGGCGTCGTCGAGTACGACCAAGACGAGGACGCGGTCCGGCTCACGTACGAGTTCACGACGCTCGATCTGGAGGAGTTCGTCTGAGCGCGGCCGACAGGGCCTCGCCAGCGTCGCCGCCCGCCGGAGACACCAGAGTCCTTTTGCCGGTGAGGCGAGCATGAACGAGCGATGAAAGCAGTCACCCTCGGGCCGGAAGGGACGTACTCACACCGCGCAGCGAGCGCCGTCGCCGACGCGGTGGAGTTCCGCGAGTCGGTCGCCGGCATCGTCGAGGCGGTCGCGACCGGGAAGTACCCCCGCGGCGTCGTGCCCATCGAGAACAGCATCGAGGGGAGCGTCACGGAGACGCTGGACGCGCTCGCCGACAACGAGGTCGCCGTCGTCAGGGAGATCGTCACGCCGATCCGACACGGCCTGCTCGCGCAGGGGCCGGAGTTCTCCGTCGTCGCCAGCCACTCGCAGGCGCTCGCCCAGTGTCGCGACTACCTGGAGCGGGAGTACTCCTCCGCGACGAACCGAGTCCCGCGAGCAGTCGGACGGGGTCTGACGACGCCGGCGACGGCCTGCAGGTGCTCGCCGAGGACATCCAGGACCGCACCTCCAACGCGACCCGCTTTTTCGTCCTCGCGCCGACGAGCGACCGCTCGGAGGCCGGCGGCAAGAGCTCCTTCATCGTCTATCCGAACGCCAACTACCCCGGCCTCCTGCTGGAACTGCTCGACCCGTTCGCCGAGCGCGACATCAACCTGACGCGCGTCGAGTCCCGCCCCAGCGGCGAGCGCCTCGGCGACTACGTCTTCCACATCGACGTCGCCGCCGGCCTGTACGAGGACCGCACGCAGGAGGCGCTGGAGGTCATCGAGGCCATCGTCGATGAGGGATGGGTGCACCGTCTCGGCTCCTACGACAGCGAGCACGTGCTGTACTGAAGGTTTTCGGCCGCCGATGCGGGACCTTTCGGTACGGTACTCGCGCCCGGCGACGACGCCCCGGACGTAGCGGTCCCCGACCAGGACGGCGAGACGGTCCGGCCCGACTTCGGGCCGCCGACCGTCCTCTACTTCTATCCGAAGGACGCGACCCCCGGCTGTTCGACGGAGGCCCGCCAGTTCCGGGCGGAACTGGAGAGCTACCGCGACGCCGGCGTCGCGGTGTACGGCGTCTCGGTCGACGCCGTCGGCGACCACCGCGAGCTCGCCGACGAGGAGGGGCTGGCGTTCGAGCTGCTGGCCGACCCCGACGGCGAGGTGGTGGACGCCTTCGGCGTCGCCCGGCGCTCCGGCGGCGTCACCGACCGCACCACGTTCGTCCTCGCTGACCGCGAGGTGTACGACGTTTACGAGGGTGTCGACGCGGACGGACACGCCCGCGAGGTACTCGGCGACCTGCTCGACGACGGGCTGGTGAGCCTGTAGTTTCGCCGGCTACTCCCCGACGGCGGTCACGACTCGTACGCGGCGGGGTCGAAACGCTTCCCGCCGCGGATCCAGTCCGCGCCGATGAACAGCAGTACGAGGCCCTCTAGCGCCGCGGCCGCGTCGGCGAGGAGACCAGCGGACGTAGCGTCCCCCGACGTCGCAGTCAGGAGGAACTGGACAGCGCGAGCCCCGGCAGCACGTCCGCCGCGCCGGCGAATCGGTTCCACTCGATCCCGCCGAGGGCGTCGGTCGTTCCGGCCGGCACCAGCAGGACGGCCGCCGACGAAACCAGCGCGCCGACGACGCCGAACTGCGGATCGAAGCGGACGCGCTCGCCGAACGCCACGAGGGCGGCGACCCACGAGGCCGCGATGAAACCGCCGAGGGCGGCGAACCACTGTCGTTTCACGGGTGGACGTCGTCGACGGGAAAGGTAAGTCGGCGACCTCGGTTTCCGGTACTGAAAAACCGCGTCCGCTGGCACCGGCGTCCGGGCGGCGGAACCGGCGCGAGGTTTAAGCCCGCGAGAGTGGTACCCTCTCGCAGGGCGCGAGACACGCCCGGGGGACCACCATGCAAGGCAACCCGTTCGACGGTTTTCAGGAAATGCTCGACAGAATGAGCAAACAGGCCGAAGAGGGGCTACTCCGCGGGGCCGGCGCGGGGACCGACCTGCGGAGCGTCCCGGTGGACGTGATGGAGGACGACGAGGAGTACGTCGTGACCGCCGACCTTCCGGGGTACGGCACCGACGAGATAGCGCTCACGGTGACCGACGACCGACTCAGTATCGAGGCCAGCACCGCCGAGGGGACGGAGACCGAAGAGGAAGACGGCGGAACGCGGTACCACCGCCGCGAGCGACGGCAGCGGTCGGTGAGCCGCACCGTCCGCCTCCCCGGCGAGGTCGACGAGGAATCGGTCTCGGCGCGGTACGCGAACGGCGTCCTCACGGTGACGCTACCGAAACGCGACGACGAGGGGGGCCACCGGATCCGGATCGAGTGACCGGTCAGCTACTTTTATACTGTTCCGTCGGGCGGTCGCCCGTATGGACACCGAACTCGTGGGGGCAGTGCACCGAAACGGAGCGGGCGTCGCTGGCGGGGGTCGCGGCGACGGTCGCCGTCGTCGCCTGGGTCCACATCGGTGCAGGGCGTCTCCCGGTTTATGACTGCGGTTCTCGCGGGTGCGGCGGCGCTCGTCTCCGCCGCGCTCGTCCTGCAGACGGTGAAAAAGCGGTAGAGCGGCTACTCGACGATGTCGATCGCGGGGCGGCCCGGTTCGGCCGTTCGCGCCGTCTCGTCGTCGGCCTCCGTGGCGCGGACGACCCGGACCGGTGCGTCGAACTCGCGTTCGACCAGCCACGTGGCCGCGACCACGAGGCGGCGGCGTCGCCCTGCTCGCGGATGGCCGACTCCTGCATCAGTTCCGAGATGAGGTCGTCCGCGTCGCTCTCGACGGCGGTCCCGAGCGCCTCGAACTTCCACTCGGGCGTGACGACGATGTCGATCCGCTCGGGGTCCTCGATGCCGGCGACTTCGACGATCTGACGGACGTCCTCGCGGGTGTTCTCGACCAGATCGCGGCGCTTCTCGACGGTCTCGCGGTCGGCGTCGGCGCTGGGCCACTCGGCCTCCACGGCGAAGCCCTCCCCGCCGAGTTCGTCGTACAGTTCCTCGGCCAGATGGGGGGCGACGGGGACCAGTAGGCGCACGGCCGCGTCGAGGCCGCGCTCGAACGTGTCGGCGTGTGGCTCCGCGAACTCGCGGTACTGCCGCAGCGTCGCGACCAGTTCCTGCGTCTCGCGGAGCGCGACGTTGAACGTCAGGTCGTCGTACTCCTCGGTGGCGACGGCGACGGCGGCGTCTATCTCGTCGGCGACGTACTCCACTCTTCGAGTCCCTCGCTACTCGGTCTGCCGAGACGCGTTGCGCCTCGCCGTCCCGCTCGCCGGTCGCCTCGTCGGCGTCGAACGCCTCGACCATCCCCTTCAGGCGGGTCAGGAACCGGTTGGTCGAGCGGACGCCTTCCTCGCTCCAGTCGAAGGCGCGATCGGGCTGGGCCGCCTGCATGATGAACAGCCGGGCGGTGTCCGCGCCGTACTCGTCGACGATGCGCTGGGGCGAGACGGTGTTGCCCTTCGACTTCGACATCTTCTCGCCCTCCAGTTGCACCATCCCGTGGGCCAGCAGGTTCGTGAACGGCTCGCGGTGTTCCAGCCCCTCCTCGTCGGCTAGCACCTTCGTGAAGAAGCGGGAGTACAGCAGGTGCATCACCGCGTGTTCGATGCCGCCGACGTACTGGTCGACCGGCATCCAGTCGTTCGCCCGCTCCATGTCGAACGGCGCGTCGTCCAGCCCCGGGGAGACGTACCGCAGGAAGTACCACGAGGAGTCGACGAACGTGTCCATCGTGTCCGTCTCGCGGACGGCGTCCGCGCCGCAGTCGGGACAGGTCGTCCGCTTCCACTCCTCGGCGGCGTCGAGGGGGTTGCCGGTCGTGTTGACGAACGCCGGCAGTTCGACGGGCAGGTCCGCCTCGGGCACCAGCACGGGGCCGCAGTCGTCGCAGTGGACGACCGGAATGGGGGTGCCCCAGTACCGCTGGCGGGAGATGCCCCAGTCGCGCAGGCGGTACTGGGTCGCCTCCTCCGCGCCCTCGGTGTCCGCGGTGATGCGTTCGCGGGCCGTCTCGCTGTCGACCCCGGAGTACTCGCCGGAGTCGACGAGCACGCCGTCGTCGGTGAACGCCGCCTCGGAGACGTCCGGGGGTTCCGGCTCCTCGCCGTCGGCCGGTTCGGGGGCGATCACGGGGTCGATGTCGACGCCCATCTTCGAGGCGAAGACGTGGTCCCGGTCGTCGTGGCCGGGGACGCCCATCAGCGCGCCGGTCCCCACGTCCGAGAGGACGAAGTCCGCGACGAAGACCGGGACCTCGTCGCCCGTCACGGGGTTCGTCGCGACCAGGTCCGTCTCGACGCCGTTCGGTTCGTCGCCGTCGGGGTCGGCCTCGTGGTGGACGAACTCGTGGACGTCGTCGTCGCTTTCGACCAGTTCCTCGGCGATGGGGTGGTCCGGGGCCAGCGCGAAGAACGTCGCGCCACAGACGGTGTCGGCGCGGGTCGTGAACGCCTCGACCGTGCCGTAGCTCCCGTCGGCCGCCTCGACCTCGAACGGCAGGCGAGTGCCGTACTGCCGGCCGATCCAGTTGCGCTGCATCTGGCGGACGGAGTCGGGCCACCTCTCCAGTTCGTCGATGTAGTCGGCGAGTTCGTCGGCGTACTCGGTGATCCGCAGGAACCACTGGTCCAGTTCGCGCTGCTCGACGGGGGTGTCACAGCGCCAGCACAGTTCCGCGTCCCCCTCGACCTGCTCGTCCGCGAGGACGGTCTCGCAGTTGGGACACCAGTTGACCTCCGCGTCGCGGCGCTCGACCAGTCCCTCCTCGTGAAAGCGGGTGAACAGCCACTGGTTCCACCGGTAGTACTCGGGGACGCAGGTGGTGACCTCCCGCCCCCAGTCGTAGCCGAAGCCCATCGACTCCATCTGGCCTTTCATCGTGTCGATGCAGTCGAACGTCCAGTCGCGGGGGTTCGTGTCCCGCTCCTTGGCGGCGTTCTCGGCCGGCAGGCCGAACGCGTCCCACCCCATCGGGTGGAGCACGTCGTCGCCGCGCATCCGGCGGTAGCGGGCGTACGCGTCCGTGATCGTGTAGTTCCGGACGTGGCCCATGTGGAGCTTTCCGGACGGGTACGGGTACATCCCGAGGACGTACGTCGGGTCCTCGGCGTCGTCCGGCGTCCGGTACACGTCCGCGTCGTCCCACGCCGCCTGCCAGCGGGACTCCACCGCCGCGTGGTCGTATTGCTCGTCGCTCATTCGCTCGTCTATGGTTCCGCCGGTCGGCGTCCTAT
The DNA here is from genome assembly GCA_003023565.1 of Halobacteriales archaeon QS_9_68_17. Lineage (GTDB taxonomy): Archaea > Halobacteriota > Halobacteria > Halobacteriales > Natronoarchaeaceae > Halostella. Next base: position 57,591 of record PXSA01000012.1, on the reverse strand, counting down.
ACCTTTCCATCCGACAGTGCGGGGGTCGCCGTCGGGCCGGCCGACTCAGACCCGGTCGGCGAAGACGCCGGCGACGGCGTCCGCCACCGCCGCCCAGTCATCCCGGGCGGCCGCGGACTGCTCTATCTGGACGCCGTTACCGTCCTCGGTGAGCCAGTTGACGACGTTCTCCACGGAGTCGCCGCCGTAAGCGCCGTTCTCGTCCGCGAGGGAGGCGTCGTGGCCCGTCTCGGTGGCGACGGCGTCGCGGACATCGGCCTTCAGCGAGTCCGGCGCGCCGCCGCCGACGGCGACGCCGTCTCCGGAGAAGCCGTGGAAGCTCACGGCGTGGGCGAACCCGCGGTCCGCGATGGCGGCCAGTCCCGGGAACGACCGCGGATGGAGCGCCGTCGAGGTGACGTGCCATCGGTCGTACGCGCCGCCGCCGTCGTTGTAGCCGGCGCAGGACCACTCCGTCGCGCCGAGCGCGTCCGCGACGCGGGCGGCCTGCTCGTCCGTCGGGTGTTCGATCCACCCGCCGTGGGGCGCGCAGGCGACGAGGTCGGCGCGGGAGCGCTCGCGGAGTATCTCGACGTACTCGTCCGCGTCGGCGGCCGCCTCGCGGGTGTCGCAGGTCGGAGAGACGGCGAAGGGGTATCCGACGCCCCCGGTGCCGTCTCTGACGCCCAGCCTGTCGAGGCCGGCGTCGTCGACCAGCGCCGTCTCCCGTCGGTCGCAGGTGCCGACGACCGTGAAGAGACCGCACTCGTAGTCGCCGCTGTTCCCGCGCGGCCTCAGACGGACCTGTTCGCCGACTTGAACGTCGAGGGCTCCGAGCAGCGAGCGAGAGAGCTTGCAACGCTCGGCCTCGCCGTAGAGGTCGCCATCGCCCGTGTGGGCGGCGATCGCGAGCTCGGTCGCCCCGTCGTCTTTCTCCCCCGAAGCGTTCGATGCGGTCACGACAGTTCCGAAAGCGGCCCCCAGCGACTTCAATGCCCGCCGCCGCGAGACCGGAGTGTTCGCATCCATACCGACCTCAGCCGAAGGCACTGTTTGATTGAGCCAGTTCGAGAAGTGAGCAGGTCGTAACATCGATTGATGCTCGCGGACCCGCTCGGGGAGAGCTATGAAAGACATAAGTATCGGATCTGTAGTCACCGAGATGTTAGAAAGGCTAAGGGCCACTCCCACTGACCCTGGAAACATCAGTTTACTCGATATGAAACGTGTATTGTCAGGATAGAAACACCCTACACGATTTATTATGACGAGTCGTATGAGGCTTCCGAGACGACCCCTCTTTCTCGATCGAGTAACTTTACTGTCTCTTCCCCGTCTTCGAGTACCAGTTCGGGGAGGTCGGCGTCGCGATAGTACACTGGAGGATCGGATTCGGCAACGGAGTCCCCCCCCTGTTCCCTGACTGACGACTGCAACTCTGCTTCCAGGTTCGAGAGTTAATCCACTAAACCTGTACTCATATCCTGAACTATATCTCAGAGCGTAACCGCTGAGGACCAGGTCTCCCCCGAGATTATTAATGGTAATACTCTCGCGTTTTATACTTGACGTATCTCCTTCTTGAGTATCGAATTCGATTTCGATATCCGGTTGTGAATCCATTGAAGAACCTTCTCCTGTACTATCTTCGTCATCGTTTGAGCTATTGCTCATACATCCAATAAACGATGTCGAGAGGGCAACGCCGGCGAAAGCGCATACAGTACGTCGTTTCATGGGAAAAAAGGAACCCTGAATACGTATAAGTTTTCGCTCTTTTGTTATGGTGAGTACTTTTCATGACTCCAGTTCGTAGCTCTCTCCGACGTGGTCAGTAGAGAGAGTGTCAACGATGTCTTTCTGCTGGACAGAGAGAACTGCTTGGAGGATCCGCGTGAGCAGCGATGACCGGACGGAGCGGGCGATGGGAGGTCTATCTGAGAGCCTCTCAAGCCACTATCCTCGAATAGAGCGCAGAAGGATGACGGTCGTCAACTCGCCGTCCGAGAACGGTCGGCTCACGCCTGCACTATATCGAACGAGTGGCCGCTCTCCGCCTCCTTCGCCTCGTCGAACACGACGCGGGCGGCGGCGACGTCCTGGATCGCCAGTCCCGTGGAGTCGAACACGGTGACCCCGTCGTCGGCGGTGCGGCCGTCTTTCTCGCCGGTGACTATCTCGCCGACCTCGCCGTAGATGTCGTCGTCGCCGAGCGTTCCCTCGCCCCACGGGACGTTGACCTCGCCCGAGTGGGTGCACTGCTCGTGGTCGTCGATGACGAGTTTCGACGAGAGCACCACGTCGTCTTCGAGTTCCTGCTTGCCCTCGGCGTCGGCCCCCATCGCGTTGACGTGGGTGTGCTCCCCGAGGTCGTCGAGCGAGACGATGGGGTCGCGGACGGGCGTTACCGTCGACAGCACGTCGCAGGACGCCGCCTCGGCGGTCGAGCCCTCGCGGACGGTGAAGCGGCCCTCGAACTCCGCGCGGAAGGCGTCGATGCGGTCCGGGTCCTTGTCGGCGACGACGACCTCCTCGATGGGGCGCACCTCGGCGATGGCCTCCAGCTGGGTGTGCGACTGGACGCCGGCTCCGACGATGCCGAGCGTCGTCGCGTCCTCGACGGCGAAGTGGTCGGTCGCGACGGCGGCGGCCGCGCCGGTGCGTTGCATCGTCAGCGTCGTCCCGTCCATCACGGCGAGGGGGTACGCCGTCTCGGGGTCGGAGTAGACCATCGTCCCCATCACGGTCGGCAGGCCGTGTTTCTCGGGGTTGTCCGGGTGGACGTTCACCCACTTGACGCCCGCGGCGTCCCAGTCGCCGGCGTCCATGTAGGCAGGCATCGAGCGGAAGTCGCCGTTGTACCGCGCCAGTTCGACGTAGGACTTCGCCGGCATCCGTACGTCGCCGCGCTGGTACGCCTTGAACGCTTCCTCGACGGAACGGATGACGGCGTCCATCCGCGCGTTCGCGTCGACAGCGTCGCTGTTTAACAGCAGCGTGTCCATGACCGACGGTTTCACGCGGCAATACTTAGTTGAACCGAAACTAACGGGGGCGAGACGGTCTCGGACCGGTGGAGAGCAGTCGCTAAGTGGGTATCGAGTGAAAAAGCGTCGTTCGTCGGTCAGCGGGCGGTGCGAGGCGAAAGCGGTGAAGGTGGTGCGGCTACTCGTCGCCGGCGCTTACATCGCGCCGCCCATGCCGCCCATACCGCCCATGCCGCCGCCCATTCCGCCGGGACCACCGGGACCGCCGGGGCCGCCGGCACCGCCGGGACCGTCGTCACCGCCGTCGTCGGGGTCGACCTGACCGCCGGAGAGGTCGCCCGCGGCGATAACGTCGTCGATACGGAGGATCATGACGGCCGCCTCGGTGGCGGACTCGATGGCTTGCGTCTTCACGCGGAGGGGCTCGACGACGCCTTCCCCCTCCATGTCGATGATGTCACCGGTGTAGGCGTCGAGGCCGGCACCGGTCGCGCCGCCGTCGTGCTGGCTGCGCAGGTCGACGAGCGAGTCGATGGGGTCGAGGCCGGCGTTCTCGGCGAGGGTGCGCGGGTTGATCTCCAGCGCGTCGGCGAACGCCTCGACGGCGAGCTGCTCGCGGCCGCCGACGGAGTCGGCGAACTGGCGAAGCTGCAGGGCGAGCTCGGTCTCGGGCGCGCCGCCGCCGGGCAGGACCTGCCCGTCTTCGAGGGTGACGCGGACGACGCCGAGCGAGTCCTCGATGGCGCGCTCGACCTCGTCGACGACGTGCTCGGTGCCGCCGCGGAGGATGAGGCTGACGGACTTGGCCTCGTCGACGTCCTCGACGAAGATGCGCTGGTCGCCGCCGATGTCTTTCTGGGCGACGCTGCCGGCGAAGCCGAGGTCGTCCTCCTCGATGTCGTCGAGGTTGCCGACGACGCGAGCGCCCGTCGAGCGGGCGAGCTTGTCGGCGTCGCTGGACTTCACGCGGCGGACGGCGATGATGCCCTCCTGCGCGAGGTAGTGCTGGGCCATGTCGTCGATGCCGTCCTGCGCGAAGACGACGTCCGCGCCGACGTCGGCGAGCTGGTCGACCATCTCTTCGAGCTGCTCCTCTTCCTGGTCGAGGAACTGCTGGAGCTGGTCGGGGTCGGTGACGTTGACCTCCGCGTCGATCTCGGTCTCCTTGACTTCCAGCGCGTCGTCGAGGACGGCGATGTCGGCGTCCTCGACGAAGTAAGGCATGTTCTCGTGGACGCGCTCCTTGTCGACGATGACGCCCTCGACGAGTTCGGAGTTCTCGATGGAGCCGCCGACGACCTTCTCGACCTTGATGTCGTCCGTGTCGATGCCGTCGTCGTCGGCCACCGCGCGGACGGAGTCGACGACGAGTTCGGCGAGGAGGTCCTTCGCGGACTCCGCGCCCTTGCCGGTCATCGCCGTGGCGGCGATCTGGGTGAGGATGTCGGTGTCGTCCTCGGAGACGTCGATCGCGATCTCCTCGAGGATGTTCTTCGCCTCCTCGGCGGCCTGGCGGTACCCCTGGGCCAGGGTGGTGGCGTGGATGTCCTGGTCGAGCAGTTCCTCGGCCTGACTGAGGAGCTCACCGGAGACGACGACGGCGCTCGTCGTGCCGTCGCCGACCTCGTCCTCCTGCGTCTCCGCGACCTCGACGATCATGTTGGCCGCGGGGTGCTCGATGTCCATCTCCTTGAGGATGGTCACGCCGTCGTTCGTGACGACGACATCGCCCGTCGAGTCGACGAGCATCTTGTCCATCCCCTTCGGGCCGAGCGTCGTCCGGACGGCCTCGGAGACCGCCTGCCCGGCGGTGATGTTCATCGACTGTGCGTCCTTTCCGGAGGTTCGCTGACTGTCCTCGGAAAGTACGATCATCGGCTGGTTGCCCATTCGCTGTGCCATAATCAAGCAATAGGTTGATTGTGATTCTATATAATAGTAACGGTACGTCTCTCGGGGAACGCCGCACGGGTCGCCGTGTCACGTCGTCACAAGCGGAGAGAGGCGAGGGTTTAAATGATCGTCAGCCGGGGAACTGGTGGTACTCCATCCCCTGGCGCTTGAGTTCGTTGTGCTTGCGCTCCAGGAAGGAGTACACCGACCCATGCGGTGCGCCCTCGAGGATCATCTCGGCGGCTTCGCGGACGATCTCGACCTGCTGCGGGTTGCCGATGACCCCCAGCGTCGTCCCGTAGATGACGACCGACGCGCCGGTGAGTTCCTCCATCAGCTCTCGGGTCCGGCCGTTCTCGCCGATGAGCCGGCCCTTCTTGCGCTTCAGGTCGTTCTTGTTCCGGGCAGCGGCGTCGATGTCGATGAGGTCGAACATCATCATCTCGTCGTCGAGCAGGGTCATCGCCACCGCCGGCTTGAAGCCGCGACCGATGGCTCTGACGATGTCCGGTCCCTTCAGTCCCAGAAGTGGGTCGCCCGTCTTGTCGATGCTGACCGACCCGTTCTCGGAGTCGATGTCGAGTCGCACCTCGGCGCGGTTCTCGATCTCTCGCATCGTCTCACCGCCCTCGCCGATAAGCACGCCGATGCGGTCCTGCGGAATCTTCACGTGCTGCATGAGCCGCGGTAGGCGATGTGGCGGTTTAAGCGTTCGGCTCGCCGGCCCTCAGGCGGTCGCGTCGGCGTCGATGGACACCGCGTCGACCGCCGGCATGCGGCGGAGACGGCACGACGACCCGGTAGGCCGCGAGGACGAGCACGAACGCGCCACCCGCGCCGACCACCGGTGCGGAACCGAGAACGCCGGCGAGCGCCCCGCCGGCCAGCGCTCCGATGGGCGTGGCGACCTGCGAGGCGCTCCCGAGAGCGCTGCTCACCCGGTCGACGACCCCCTCGGGGACGGCGGACTGCACCAGCGACGCGAGGAGGACGTTCACCGCGCCGATGGGGACGAACGCGAGGGCGAACGGGGTGACGGTGACCGGGAGAGGGCCGGCGAGGACCGCCCTCGACCACAGGACCCCGGAGACGGCGAAGCAGGCGACCGAGACCCGGCCGAACGGGTAGTCCTCCAGCACCGACGCGGCGAGTGCCTCGGTGAAGTTGCCCGCGGCGAACGCCGCGGCCAGCACGCCGTACGCCCCGGCACCGCCGACCGTGTCCACGTACGCCGGCAGGGTGGCGAACACCGCCCCGGCCGCCACGTTGACGAACGCCGCCCCGACGACGGTGGGCGCGAGGACGGACCCGCGAAGCACCGCGACGCCCTCGCGGAGGTCGGCGAGGTACGCCGACTCGTCGCCGGCCGGTCCCTTCCCGCCGTCCGCGACCGAGGACCGCACCGGTCGCCTGATAGCCGGCGTGGCGGAGTTCGTACTCGCCGTCTCGCGGGCGGACGCGCCGACGAGTCTACCCCAGCGGGTCCGACCGCAGGCGCGCCCGTTCCCCGTCGGTCAGCCGGTACGGTTCGAGTTCCTCGCGGAGGTCGCCGAGCGCCTCGCGGCGGCGCTGATGCGCGTCGAGGAACGACGCGATGCGGTCGATGGCGTGGGCCTTCATCTCACCGGAGAGCAACTCGCCGGCGCGGTACTCGCGGGCGAGACGTTCCACCTCGGCGTCGTCGTCCTCGAAGAACGCGCGGAGGTACCGGAAGGCGACGTCGACCGCCGGGTCGCCCCCGTGTTCGCGGTGTTCCGCGAGGCTGTCGCGGCCGCCGGAGTAGGCGTGCTCGTTCACCTTGCGCTCGACCGCCTCGCGGTCGTCCGTCAGGCGGATCGACGGCGCGTCGTCGGAACTGCTCATCTTGCCCGGACCGGCCAGTCCGGGCAGGAACGTCGAGAGCAAGGCACCGGGCTTTCGCACGTCGTACTTCTCCTTCGCGGCCACGTCGCGGCACACCCGGACGTGGGGGTCCTGGTCGACCGCGATGGGGACGAGCGTCGGGTGCTCGCCGTGGACGAGTTGCGGCAGGAGCAGGTGCGCGGTCTGCATCGCCGGGTAGAACGACGCGCCGACGTTCCCCGGGTCGCCGTAGGTGGCGGCGACCGTCGACTGCGTGACGTCGCCCGCGAACGCCGCCGCGTGCGGGTAGAGCGCGTCGGCGTCCGCGGTGTCGATCAGGATCCGCGTCCGCTCCGGGTCGAACCCGACCGCGAGCAGGTCCCGCAGGTTCTCCCGGAGGTGGCCGTGGACCTCGTCGAACGACAGGTCCCTGGTGAAGCGCTTCTCGTCGTCGGAGATGGGGACGTACACGTGCGCGCCCGTGCGCTCCTGAAGGTACTTCACGAAGTAGAACGGGAACGCGTGTCCGATGTGGAGCGGCCCGGACGGGCCGAGTCCCGTCACTATCGAGTGCGTGTCCCCGCGCTCCGCGGCGGCGAGAAACGGGTCGAGGTCTCGCTCCGCGTAGAACACCCCGCGGCGCACCAGCGGGTGCGGAGGGTCGGGGAAGCGGGCTATCTGGTCGTCCGTCACTGCGTCGGCACCGAAACGGTCGAGGAGTTTCCCGTAGTCGAGGTCCCCCTCGATGTCGTACGGCGTCACTGTGGCGTCTGTTGGCATGACGTTGTGAGGTCGTAACTGCGCGGCTGTCGGGCGGTGCGCGAGAGAAAGCGAGTGAGCGCCGGCCGCGCGGGCGACGGGTTACGCCGCGCCGACCGCGTCGCCGACACTGTCCGCTCCCGGGGGCCGACGCCAGCGCCAAGTGCAAACGGGAGCGGAACGCATCGCGCGTTCGTACTCTCGCGGTGGAAAAAAGCGTTTCGAGGTGAGGCGTCGCCCCCCGCCGTGTCAGTTCTCGTACGGGTCCGCGTTCTCCCGGACGTAGGCGAGCAGGTCCCCGCCGGAGACGTCGAGGCCCTGCCGGGCGAAGAAGCTCGCCACGTTCTCGCAGTCGCGTTCGAGGAACTCCTCGGCGTTGGGGTGGTGGATGGTGACGGCCTGCCCCACGTCGATGACGACGAGGTGGCCGTCGTAGACGACGACGTTGTACTCCGAGAGGTCGCCGTGGACGAGGCCGGCGTCGTAGAGCCGGCGGACGTACTCCCGCACGACCTCGTACGCCGTCTGGGGGTTCTCGACGTGGACCTCGGCCAGCCGCTTCGCGCGCTCGCCGTCGTGGCCGAGGAACTCCATGACGAGGGCGTTGCGCTCGACGGCGATGGGGTCGGGGACGCGCACGCCGGCCTTCCGCGCCCGCTTGAGGTTGGCGAACTCCTTTTTCGTCCACGCGAGCACGACGCGTTTCTTGTCGCCGCCGAGGTCCTCGATGCGGGGGTCGCCGGTGAGGTAGTCGCGCATGTCCCGGAAGTCGCTGGCGTTGATCCGGTACACCTTGATCGCCACCTCGCCGCCGCCGCCGAGCGCGGAGTAGACGTTCGCCTCCTTTCCCGTCGAGATCGGGCCGCCGAGCGCCTCGACGTGGCCGTCCTGAACGAGCTTGTAGAGCGCGGCGAAGGTCGCGTCGTCGAACACCGACGCCTCGACCTTGAACCGTTCGCTGTTTTTGATCTTCTTTCGGAACTCGTCGAACTCGCGGTCGCGCCGGCGGGCTATCTCGTCGGCCTCCGTGTCGGAGACGTCCAGTTCCTCCCACTCGTCGCCCGGCGCGTCGGCGTTGTCCTGGTCGACGAGTTCGAACTCGCCGGTCATCGTGGCACCGCCGTCGCCGGATCGCCCGCTGGTCGGTCGTCGGGAGACGGCGTCGACATGAGAAAGATTACTGGATGTGACCTTCTTCGCGGAGCTGGTCCGCTTCCTGTTTCTCGTAGCGCCAGGTGATGTCGGCCTTCTCGTCCTGCCAGTCCCACGGCTCCACGAGTACGACGTCGTCCTCGCGGATCCAGATGCGTTTCTGCATCTTGCCCGGGATCCGGGCCGTCCGCTCCGTGCCGTCCGCACAGCGGACCTCGACGCGATTCGCGCCGAGCATGTCTGTCACCGTCGCGAACACCTCGTCGTCGTCCGGCATACGGAGGTCTTTACGCCCCTGGTTGTCGCTCATAGGCGTTACAAGGCGCGGGAGGCTTTTAAGCCCGCCGGACATCGCGGAGAAATATCGCCGTCTTTTAACTCCCGACCGTCGTCAGGGTGGCTATGCTCAGGAAACTCGGCGCGGTCGGTGTCCTCGGCGTCGCCGTCGTTCTGGCCGGACTCGCCCTCATCGCGGTGGCCGACCCCGTCGTCGCCGCCGGGATGGCGCTGGTGCTGCTCGGGTTCGGTCTCACCGTGAAAGCGCTCGTCAGCAACCTGCTCTCCTCGTTCGGCATGGGCGGGATAATGTAGGGGACCGGCCGCGACCGCAGTCGCTCTCTTCCGGCGAACGTTTTCCCTCCCGTCCGTCGAAGCCGCGCCCATGGAGAAGGTCGCTATCGACGACGTGGAACCGAGCACGTTCGACCCCGAGAACCGGACGCACGACCGCCGCGGCCTCACCGACCCGCTGAACGCCAGCGACGTTGCCGTCGCGCGCTACGTCCTCGAACCCGGCGAGCGCTTCAGCGGCGCGCTCCACGCCCACACGGACCAGGAGGAACTGTTCGTCGTCGTTCAGGGGGCGGCGACGTTCCGGACGAGAGACGGCGAGGTGACGGTCGGCGAGGACGAGGCGGTCCGGTTCGCGCCCGGCGAGTTCCAGACCGGCGGGAACGAGGGGGACGAGGACCTCGTCGCGTTCGCGCTCGGCGCGCCGAAGGAGACGGAGGACGTGCGGATCGCTCGGATCCCGGGCGTCGGCGACGTCGCCTGCCCGGACTGCGGGCACGACGACACGCGGATCCCGGGCGAGGACGGCGACCCGCTCGTCTGCCCCGAGTGCGGCGGCGAGTTAGCGGTCGAGTGAGATGGGGAGACGCGCCCGTCAGTCCCGCAGTTTCTCGCGGCCCGGTGCGATCAGGCGGTCGAGGTACTCCGCAAGCGCCGATTTCGCGTCCGCAGGGTGGAGTTCGCCGCTCTCGAGGTCGTCCGCGAGCGCCTCGTAGTCCTCGTACTCCAGACCGCCGCCGTACTCGTCGGGCCGTTCGACGACGACCGCCTCGAAGCGCGGGAACACGTGGTACCGGAAGACCTCCAGCACCGGGTTCTCGCGCTCGTTGCCCTCGTCGTCGGGGTCGGGGTCCCGCGTCGGCGGGCAGTACGCCGAGTTCACTCGCTCCTCGATCTCCTCGCGGGAGTTCTCCATCGAGACGGTGACGCCGGTGCTGGAGGACATCTTGCCGACGCCCTCCGTCAGGTCGGCGAGGATCGGCGTGTGCAGGCTGGTCGGCGAGTCGTAGCCCAGTTCCGGCAGGTTCTCGCGCGCGAGCATGTGGACCTTCCGCTGGTCCATCCCGCCGATGGCGAGGTCGACGTCTAAGTACTCGATGTCGAGCGCCTGCATCAGCGGGTAGACGACGTGGCTCACCTTCGCCGTCTCGCCGCTCCGGATCTCGGCCATCGCGCGCTGGGCGCGGTTCAGCGTCGTCTCCACCTGCAGGGCGTGGAGGTCAAGCTCGTAGTCCTCGTCCATCTGGTATGCGGAGCCGTAGACGAACTCCGTCCGCTCCTCGTCGAGGCCGTACGCGATGAACTGCTCCTGCATCTTCTCGGCCGTCTCGCGGATCTCCTCGAACGACCCCTTGTCGTTGAGGTAGGCGTGTACGTCGGCCAGCAGAACGGTGACCTCGAAGCCCGCCTCCTGCAGGTCGATCAGCTTGTTCGCGGTCAGCATGTGACCGATATGGAGGACGCCGGAGGGCTCGTAGCCGACGTACGCCCGCTTGCCCTCGGGGTCCTCGGCCATCGCCTCCACCTCGTCCTCCGTGACCACCTCGGCCGCGTTCCGGGTGATCAGGTCGTACGTGTCCATACCGTCACGGAGTCGGAGCGAGGGTTTAGAGCCTGCGGTGTCCGGCGAAGGGCCGTCGGTCCCGAGTTAGGACTGGGAGCGCGGCGAGGAGCGGACGCGACGAACCGCGCGACCCACCGAAAGACACTCCGCGTCTTTCGAGCCCACACTCACTCCGTTCGTGCGGACGGGGGAGGGCAGGCAGTCCTACGAGCAGTGCACCCGCGAGCGCCGTCAGGCGCGAGCGGTCCAAGGAACCCTCGAAGGAGCGAAGCGACTGAGAGGGTGACGCAGTGATTTTGGTCGAGCTTTTGCCGAGGACTGCGAGCGTGTCCGCTCCCGGCGGACCGCTCGTTTAGCCGCAGAGCAAAAGGTCGCGTTAGTCGGACTCACCGCGGTCCGCCCGGTGCTCGCTGATCAGCCGGTCGAGCTCTTCGGCCTTGCGCTCCTTCCGGCGCTGTTCGGCGCGGTCCTCCCAGTCCTCGATGACGGCCTCGACGTCGCTCTCGCGAGCGACCGCGAGCTCGTCGACCTCCTGCATCGCGACGTCGTCGGCGGAGCCGACCGGGATGTCGCTGTCGAACAGTGTCTCGTCGGCGATATCGGAGAGGTCGCCCCCGCTCTTGAGGACGACGCGGGGGTTCACGGCCGCGAGCCTCTCGGCGGTGCTGCGGCCCGCGCCGCTGGCGTCGCGCAGGTAGACCACGTCGTCCTCGGCGAGGCCGTACGCCTCGTCGGCGGCCTCGAGCGCCCCCTTGGTGAACTTCTCGACGGGCTTGATCGGGACGAGGTCCTTCTTCTCGGCGGCCACGTCGGAGAAGTTCGAGTGGTCGAGCTTCCAGAGTTCCTTCAGGCGGTCGAGTTTCCCCTGTAGCGCCTCGTTGCGCTCGCGCTCTTCCTCCAGTTCGCGTTCGAGGCGGTCGGTCTCGCGTTCGAGGCGGGACACCTCCCGGTCCTTGCGGACCTCGCGGCGCTGCTCGCTCCGGGCGGCGTCGAGTTTGCCCTCCAGTTCGTCGATGCGCTCGTTCTTCTCCGCGATGGTGTCGTCGAGGTCCTCGACGTGGCCCTGGAAGCGCTCGACCTGCCGTTCGAGGTCGCGGATACGCTTCTCCTCGTCGGTGAGTTCCCGCGGGGTGTGCTCGGTGGTCTCCTCCTCGTCGTCGTCGGTCTCGGTGAGGTCGTCGATGACGGTTTCGACGGACTCCTCCCCGGTCAGGACGCGGGCGGTGATCTCGCCGCGGTCCATCCGCGGCGGCACTTTCCGGGCGATGCGCTCGAACTGGTCCTCGTGGTCGTCGAACGCGAACAGTGCCGCGGCGACGGCGTCGCGCTCGTGGTCGTTGTCGTAGCCGACCTCGCGGGTGCGGTGCTGCTTCTCGTCGACCGGGAGGTCGGAGACGGGGACCCACGACGCGGCGTCGAAGCTGCGGCGGATCTTCTCGACGGTCTCGGGCATCGGTGTCACGTCCGCGGCGACGAGAAGGGGGCGACCGCGCTCGACGATCCACTCGATGATCTCGGCGGTGTCGGCGGTCCGGGTCGACAGCACGTCCAGTACGTTGCCGTCCAGGTCGACGACGCCGACGGCGGTGGTCGTACCGGGGTCGATCCCGACGAGGACGTGGTCGCGGCGCTTGACGAGCGGTCGGAACTCGATGCCGTCGCGGCGCACGCGCTCGACCTCCACGCGGGTGTCGCCGTTCCTCCCGCGCGAGACCGGGATGTCCTGTGGCCGCGCTTGCACCTCGAACACGGCGTTGGAGTAGCCGCCGTACTTCTCCGTGACGTCCATCTCGTACTCCAGACCCGCGTCGTCGAGCGCCGACTCCACCTCGCGGGCGCGACTGCGGACCGCGCCGTGGATCCGACGGGTGTAGCGGTCCTGACTCCACCCGCCCTTGCCGGTCGAGCGACCGCGGGACACCTTCACCTCGGTCGTGTCGGTAAAAGCCGACACCTCCTGTCCGACGTTGCGGGCGGCGAGGCGGGCCGCGGCCTCCGCCTCCTGCATCGGGTCTTTCCCGTACGGGACGCCGTGCCTGCTGGCGACCCGTGACAGCGGCTCCGGCTGCTCCGCGCCGGTGACCTGCACGAGGCGCGTGCCGTCCGGAACCGCTCCTAAGAAGTGCACGAGCGCGTCCTTGTCTTCCGCGAGTTCGTACATGTTGTCGGTCGCGACGATGTCGGGCTCCTCGCTTTCGATCGCGCGACGGAGCTTCCGGTAGGACACCACGTCGCGGTCGAGCGACTCGCCGTCGAAGACGACCAGCGCGTAGGAGGGTGCATCGCCGCGGACGTCGCCGCTCTGCACGTCGACGCCGAATACGACCGTGTCCAGAGCACTCGTGCGGGTACTCACACCGCCCGGTAGGAGCGGGACGAACATAAACGACCGGGCGGCGGTCAGTACAGCGTCCCCTCGGCGACCGGGACGACGCTGCCGCCGACCTCGACGGTGACGCGGCCGTCGGAGTCGACGTGTCCATCGGCGGATCGCTTGTCGGCCGGCTCCGACATCTGTTCCGTGTCCCGCTCGGCGGCGAACACCCCGCAGATGGAGAACCGGTGTATCATGTGGACCGTCTAGCGGTTCGGCGACCGCCGAGAAAACGTTTCCAGGGCCTTCGAAAGGGTCATACCCTTTACGGTCGACCACTCGAGGTATACTGTCTTCACAGTCCGGCCGTCGTTCGTACGAACGCCTCGCTGTTGAACTCGTACCGTGTTCGGTGGGAAAAAGAGGGACGCAGGAGGAACTATTCTGATTGAAACTCGAGTTCTATTACTGAATCACTCGGTGTTTCGGATCCATTCGTTTTCCAATGTCCAAATTGGAAAAAGTAATCCTCGTTTCTCAGAGGGTCTGGCCACTGTTCCAGATTTAGTATAAAGGTAGCTACATCGTCCTGTATATTGACATGGAGGTTTTCATCAGAGTATATGTAATTCTTATTAAATGATAAATTGGACATGAATATCGCAAGGAACGAATCAGAGAAATCTATTTCAGATAAAAAAGTTTTTGAAGACTGCGATAGTTGCTCCAAGTCGATTAGATCGCTTAACTCCTCTTTCTCCGAAATGACAGTTGAAAAGAATGGAGTGGTGTTTTTTAATGTATCAATTTTCAAGGGAATTGGCGCATTGACCCCCTGATATCGTTCTGAGAGTGTTGGGTCGGATTCCCATAGCGTACATCCAGTAGTTAATGTTAATGAGGTTGCTACGGATCCCCGAAGCAAGGACCGTCGATCAAGGTTTCTTCCCATGTTTTCTTATTTTCCGCGCTGCTATATAAATTATTATCCGTTGATTAGTTCTGTTCAGTAGTGAAATAGAATATCAATTCGTGTTTGGTTTCTAATCTCTTCAGAACACTTTACGATCGAAGCCAAAAACGCCAATACAGGAATACGCTTCATTAGTCATTTACTAAATATTTTTGAAGAACTATTTTATACTTTCACTATAAGACACTATCGGCCGTCTCTTGGAGAATTAAACACTTACTCCCCATCCGGGTACGGCACCTCGACGGTCCGACCGTCGTCCGGGACGAGCGCCTCGCCGTCGAAGACCTCGCGCGCCTGTGCCTCGTGGTCGGAGACGTCGCCGGTGTACCGCGTGGAGACGTGCGTCATGGCGAGGCGTTTCGCGTCCGCTCGCGAGGCTATCTCGGCGGCCTGCCGGGCCGTCGAGTGGCCCGTCCGGCCCGCGCGCTCGGCGCGGTCGTCGGCGAACGTCGCTTCGTGGATCAGGAGGTCGGCGCGCTCGGCGACCTCGGCGGTCGTCGCCGTCGGCCGGGTGTCGCCCGTGTACACCACCTTGCGGCCAGGACGGGGGTCGCCGACGACCTGTTCCGGGCGGACGACCGTCCCGTCCTCCAGTTCGACCGGGTTGCCGTCGTGCAGGTTCGAGAACTTCGGCCCGACGGGAACGCCCAGTTCCTCCGCCTTCTCGCGGTCGAACCGACCCTTGCGGTCGTCCTCGACGACGGCGTAGCCGAGCGCCGTCGTCCGGTGGTCGACCGCGAAGGCGCGCACCTCGTAGTCCGACTGGGTCAGCGCCACGTCCCCGCCGCCGACCTCGTTGATCCGCACCCGAAACGACGGGCGGGTGTTGGCCGCGTACAACAGGTCCTTCACCTCGGAACGGGTGCCTTTCGGCACGTGGATCGCGAGCGGGTCCTCGCGGCCGTTGAAGTCGAGGGTCTGGACCAGTCCCGGGAGTCCGAGGACGTGGTCGCCGTGGAGGTGCGTGACGAACAGGTGCGAGACGGCAAAGCCCGTCCCGAAGCGCATCATCTGGCGCTGCGTCCCCTCCGCGACGTCGAACAGCAGCCGGTCCCCCTCCCGGCGGACCATCAGGCTGCTGGGGTTGCGCTCGGTGGTCGGCACTGCCCCGCTGGTCCCGAGAAAGGTGACGCGCATCGTCATTGGCGTACCCTCGGCCCCGCTCCTGTAAACCCGTTCGGAATTCGGGTGGCGGAGGCTGGCGCTCGGCGAGTCCCCGCCGGCGCGCGGGCGATCCCCCCACCGCCCGGAACCGACCGATTCTTACCCCTGACGGCTCTATCGAGGGGTGATGGACGCGCCGCTGTGGACCGACACGTACGCCCCCGACCTCGCCGACCTGCCGCAGGACGACGTGCGCGAGTACCTGCAGAAGGCGGTCGACGAGCCGCTGAATCTCGTCGTCCACGGGCCGAAAGGCAGCGGCAAGACCGCCGCCGTGCGGGCGCTCGCCCGCGAGGTCCACGACGACCCCGACAACGACCTCGTCGAGATCAACGTCGCGGACTTCTTCGACCGGACGAAAAAGGAGATCAAGAACGACCCGCGGTTCGCCTCCTTCCTCGACGGCCGGAGCGGCATGGCGAAGCGGGACATGATCAACCACGTCCTCAAAGAGTCCGCGAGCTACGCTCCCGTCTCGGGGACGTACAAGACGGTCGCGCTCGACAACGCGGAGGGCATCCGCGTGGACTTTCAGCAGGCGCTGCGCCGCGTGATGGAGCGCCACCACAGGACGACCCAGTTCGTCATCACGACCCGGCAGCCGACGAAGCTCATCCCGCCGATCCGGTCGCGCTGTTTCCCCGTCCCGATGCGCGCGCCGACCGACGACGAGATCGCCGCCGTCCTCGAAGACGTCGTCGAGAGCGAGGGCGTCGATTACGACGACGACGGTCTAGAGTACGTCGCCGGCTACGCCGACAGCGACCTCCGGCGGGCGATCCTCGCCGCCCAGACCACCAGCGAGGCCGAGGGCGAGGTCACGATGAACGCCGCCTACGAGACCCTCGGCGAGGTCGGCGCGGACGACCAGGTGAAGGCGATGTTAGACGACGCCGAGGCCGGCGAGTTCACCGACGCCCGGAGCACACTCGACGACCTCCTCGTCGACGAGGGGTTCAGCGGCGAGGAAGTGCTCGACGACGTCCTCCGGGTCGCCCGCTCGCGCTACAACGGCGACCGCCTCGCCGAACTCCACCGCCTCGCCGGCGAGATAGACATGGATCTGGCCGAGGGGACGAACGACAGACTGCACATCTCACACTTGCTCGCAGAGATAGGGCGGTAAGCGGTCTGTCGGTCGGTCCGCCGTCCACACCTTTTTGTACCGGTTCGCGGCCAGACCGTCCGTGACCTGATCCAGCGTCGCGGAGCGGCCGAGGCGGGCGCGCGACGACCCGCTCCGCGACTCGCGACGTCGCCTGTTCGCTACTCGAGTACCAGCACGTACCGCGTCAACGACCGGTGGACGCGGCGCTCGAACGAGGACGCTATCTCCCAACCCGCGTCGCGGGCGATGCCGACCCACGAGCGGTCCGCGACCATCACCGTCCGGGGTGCGAGACGGCGGGCCTCCGCCAGCGCACCGGCGACCAGGTCGTCGAGGTCGTGAGTGGCTATCTTCGACTGTCGGCCGTAGGGGGCGTCGAAGACGACCCCGTCCACGGTCCACGACCGTGGGCTCGACGGGCTGTGCTCGCCGGCGTCGACCGGCTCGTCGGCGAACGGCAGGCTGGTCGCGTCGCCACGGACGATCCCGTACTCCCCGTCGTCGTCGAGAAAGGCCCGCAAGTTCTCGCGGCTCCCCCGGACCATCCGTCGCTGCGCGTCGTTACCGAGGACGCGCGCGCCGACGAGACCAGCCTCGACCAGGACGCCGCCGGTGCCACACATCGGGTCGAGGACGGTGCGTCCGGGTGCGGCCCCGGCGATGTTCGCGAGGGCGCGCGCGAGCAGTGGGTCCATGCTCCCGGGCTGGAAGAACGGGCGGTTCGTGGGCGTGCGGTCGCCGTAGTCCCGCACGCTCTCGGCGGTCAACCACCCGAGGTAGCACACGTCGGCGGCATCGACGTCGGCGTCGCCGGAGGGCTCCCCCCGTGAGAACACGGCGCGCAGCTCGTGGTCGGGGTCGTCGAGGTCCACCGCGAACCCCCGGTCCACGAGGACACCGCCGAGTTCGCGTTCGACGGCCTGCGTGTCGACGCCCGAACTGCCTCGGACGTCGCGGGCGCGGACTGCGACCGTTCCGTCGCGGTCAAGCGACGACGCCGAGAGCACCGCGCGAGCGCCGGCGACCGACGCGTCAGCGCGGCCGAGGACCTCGCTCACGCGGTGCGTGTAGGCGAGCGTGCACACGCGGTCGGGAGCGATAGTGGTCGCAGTCGCGAGGCCGGGACCGACGATGTCGACGTCGGCCGCCGCGCTCGCCGCCTCGCACGCCGCGAACGCGTCGTCCTCCCCGCCGAGTTCCAGAACGTACACGCGAGAGCGTCCGAGAGGCGGAGCAATCAGCGTGTTGGTTCGTCGTCCGCGGGGGTTTAAGCGGCGATCGGGGCCTGTCTCATAGGGTACCTGTCAGATTTCGGCACCAACCTTTATAAACCTTAAATACGTCTTTTAAGTCGATACATGGCTGATCCCAAGGAAACCATCAATATTGAAAACGTGGTGGCCTCGACGGGAATCGGGCAGGAACTGGACCTCCAGAGCGTCGCGATGGACCTGGAGGGGGCCGACTACGACCCCGAGCAGTTCCCCGGTCTCGTCTACCGCACTCAGGACCCCAAGTCCGCCGCGCTGATCTTCCGCTCGGGCAAGATCGTCTGCACCGGCGCGAAGTCGACCGACGACGTCCACGAGAGCCTGCGGATCGTCTTCGACAAACTCCGCGAACTGGAGATCAACGTCAATGAGGACCCGGAGATCGTCGTCCAGAACATCGTCACGAGCGCGGACCTCGGACGGAACCTGAACCTGAACGCGATCGCCATCGGCCTCGGTCTGGAAAACATCGAGTACGAACCGGAGCAGTTCCCCGGTCTCGTCTACCGACTCGACGAACCGGAGGTCGTGGCGCTCCTGTTCGGTAGCGGGAAGCTCGTCATCACGGGTGGGAAAAAGCCCGAGGACGCCGAACACGCGGTCGACAAGATCGTCTCCCGTCTCGAGGACCTGGGCCTGCTCGAGTAACATCGGCACTCACAACTCGGCCGGGTCGTAACGCCACGTATGGATGCTCTCGCGCAGTTGGACCCGTCGGCCGGATCGCCGGTCGCCGTCCTCGGAACGTTTCTCGCCGCGGTCGCGTTCTACTCGCTGACCGCCCACATCGCCGCGCGGTACGTCCTTGGCGACGTGCGAGCGCGGCGCGCGCTACTGGTCGGGACCGTCCCGGCGGTCGTTTCGGTGTTGCTACAGCGGTACGGTCCGGCCGTCACCATCGCGACGACGCTGCTCGCCGACTTCTTCGCTATCCGGGGCGCGTACCGACTCGGGAACCGGGTCGCGGGGATGGTCGCGCTCGCTCACTACACGGTGACCGTCATCCTCGGCATCACTCTCTACAACCTGATCGCGTTGCTGGGCACGGCACCGACCTGAACGTCACTCCACTAGCCGCTCGATTTCGGTGACGAGGATACCGCTCGCGCCCTGCTCTTTCACTTTCGTGATCGTCTCGAACACGTCGCGCTCGTCGACCACGGCGTGGACCGCGACCTTCTCGCCGCCGCCGTTCTCGTCGGCGATGTCCATCACGGTGGGGCCGCCGAGACCGGGGATCACGTCGCGCACGTCCTCCAAGCCGTCGCGCGGGACGTTCATCATCAGGTAGCGCTTGCCGTCCGCGGAGAGGACCGACTGGAACGCCGTCTCGGCCTGCTCGACCTTCGGGTCGTCGAGCGCGTCGTCGCGGGCGACCAGGTGGACGGAGCTTTCGAGCACCTCGTCGATGACTGCGAGGTTGTTCACCTTCAGCGTCGTCCCCGTGGAGGTGATGTCGATGATGGCGTCGGCCATGTCGACGTGCGGGGTGAGCTCCGTCGCGCCGCTGACCTCGACGATGTCCGGCGAGACGCCGGTCCGCTCGAAGTACGTCCGGGCGACGTTCGGGAACTCCGTTGCGACGGTGCCGCCCTCCAGGTCCGCGACGGACTCGATGCCGCCGTCGCGGGGCGAGGCGAGGACGAGGCGACAGCGGCCGAACTCCAGGTCGAGCAGTTCGACCACGTTCCCGGGGTCGGCCTCCCGGACCTGGTCTAGCCCGGTGATGCCGACGTCCGCCGCGCCGTCGCTGACGTACTCCGGGATGTCGGCGGCCCGCGCGAACAGCAGGGTCACGTCCGGGTCGACGGTGTCGGCGTACAGCTTCCGGTCCGCGCCGTCGACGACGTGGAGGCCGGCGCGTTCGAGCAACTCGATAGCGGGGTCGTGCAGGCGGCCCTTGTTGGGGACGGCGATGCGCATGGACGGTCCGACGGGACCCGCGAGGAACTGGTTTTCGGTCATCCGTACGCCGCGCTGACGAGCACGAAGGTGACGTAGATCTCGACGAACGCGGCGACCACGAGGACGAGCCACGCGGCGGCGACGTAGCCGAGCGTCCGCCGCCACTCCTCGCGCGTCTGGACCGACGAGCGGCGACCGGCGACCCGGGCGGCCGTCCGGGCGACGACCCGGAAGGCGACGGCGCTGGCGGCGAACAGCGCGGGGAGTTCGAGGACCCCGTGGGGCGCGACGGCCAGTACGACGAAGCCGAGACCCTCCCGCGCGGCCGCGACGGCCCCGACGTACCCCAGCAGGATCCCGTTACCGACCAGGCCGACGGCGGTGATCAGGCCGAGCGAGAGCGCGCCGAGCAGGAAGACGGCGAACGCCCGGGTGTTGTTCACGAGCAGGAACGACATCGACGGCTCGGACGGGAACACGCTCTCCCCGCGGCCGAGACCGAGCTGGGCGAACAGGTCGACGCCGCGGTCGGCGATCGCGACCCCGACGACGGCACCCAGGAGAAAGAGGACGACCGAGAAGAGGAAGTACGACCGGTGTTCGCGGACGGCGACGCGAAGCCACTGGAGCGACATACCCGTCCTGAGGGCGGCCCGGGAAATAAACCTCGGCCGCGCGGGCCGCCGTCCACGGACGGACGCCCCGCGGGTCGACCGCGTCCCGACACATTGACGCCCCGCGGCGGGGAACGTGGCGAGCATGACGACGACTCTGATCGCGGGCGGACGGGTGCTCCGCTCCGACCTGACGGTGGCGCGCGCGGACGTTCTCGTGGACCAGGAGAGCGGCGATATCGTCGCCGTCGGCGAGGACGTCGACGCCGACCCGGACGAGCGCCTCGACGCGAGCGACGGACTGGTGATCCCCGGCCTCGTGAACGCCCACACCCACGTCGCCATGACGCTGCTGCGCGGGTACGCCGACGACAAACCGCTCGACGCCTGGTTGCAGGAGGACATCTGGCCGGTCGAGGGCGCGCTGACCGCAGAGGACGTCCGCGCCGGCGCGGAACTCGGCCTCGTCGAGATGATCAGGTCCGGCACGACCGCGTTCGCGGACATGTACTTCGAGGTGCCGGAGGTCGTCGACGCGGTCGACGAGGCGGGCCTGCGCGCCCGCGTCGGCCACGGCGTCGTCACCGTCGGCAAGGACGAGGAGGCCGTTGTCGCCGACTTCGAGGAGTGCATGGAGGTCGCCGCCGAGTTCGACGGCGCGGCCGACGGTCGCGTCTCGACGGCCGTGATGCCCCACAGTCTCACGACCGTCGCCGACGGGTACCTCGCCGAGTACGTCGCTGAGGCCCGTGAACGGGGGTCCTCGCTGCACTTCCACGCGAACGAGACGGCGGACGAGGTCGACCCGATCGTCGACGAGCGGGGGGAACGACCGCTCGCTTACGCCGACGAGCGAGAGATGCTGACCGGCGAGGACTTCATCGCCCACGGGGTCCACGTCGACGACTCCGAGATCGACCTGCTCGCCGAGCGCGGCACCGCCGTCGTCCACTGCCCCGCCTCGAACATGAAGCTCGCGAGCGGGGTCGCGCCGGTCCAGCGGATGCTCGACGCGGGCGTGACGGTCGCGCTCGGCACGGACGGCGCGGCCTCGAACAACGACCTCGACCTGTTCGACGAGATGCGCGACGCCGCGATGGTCGGGAAGATCGCCGCGGACGACGCGAGCGCCATGCCCGCCGAGGCGGTCGTGGAGATGGCGACCCGCGGCGGCGCGGCCGCCCTCGGCGTCGACGCCGGTCGGATCGAACCCGGCGCGAACGCCGACCTCGCCGTGCTCGACCTCTCGGCACCGCATCTCGCCCCGCAGCACGACCTCGTCAGCCACCTCGCCTACGCCGCGACCGGGAGCGACGTGCGCCACACCGTCTGCGACGGCCGCGTGCTGATGCGCGACCGCGAGGTGCTGACACTGGACGAGGACGCGGTCCGAGAGCGCGCCGAACGACACGCCGCCGAGGCCGTCGAGCGCGCGAACGAGTAGACCGGACCGCCGACGTTCGGGTACGCTGTTGAACTCCCGGAAGAGCTTTGAACGTTCTAACGGGTTCTGAACCCTTCGTACGCCCCGTCGAACGACGGATGAACGAACTGCACGGGAGTGAGGTTTGTTCTCTCCAGGAGTCATGCCGGTTCGTGATGCACCGCAACGGACTGTTCGCACTGGTCGGCGTCGTCGTGCTGGTGCTGTCTGCCTTCGGGCCGACAGTCGCCGCCGCGGACGCCACGGCCGAGAGCGCAGACGCGTCGTACTCCGTGTCGGCACTGAACGAGACGGACGATAACGAGACGGTGAACGACTCCGAGAACGACAACGAAACCGCCGACGACAGCGAGTCGGACGAACTCGACGAGACGAACGAAGTCGGACGAATTCGACGAGACGAACGAGACGGAGAACGGCTCCGACGCGTTCGGGCCGCAGGTGAACGCCTTCATCGAGAGTTCGAACGACACGAGCCGGACGGGTCCGCGCGGGCTCCTGATCGCGGACTTCGCGGGCTCGAACAACCCGGGTAACGCGCCCGACCACGCCGGCCCGCCGGCCCACGCCGGTCCCGGCGGTGACGACAACGAGACCGACGACCGCCGCGGCCCGCCCGAGGACGAGGGTAACGACGGCGACCGGGGTCCGCTCGAACACGCCGGTAACGACAAGGGCGGCGACGGGGACGAGAACGGAGAAGAAGGGGAAGACGGTGACGACGAGCGAGGCGGCGGTCCCGGCAACGGGAACGCCAACGGTCGCTAAGCGGCAACTCACACCCACCCATCCCAGCGATTCGGGTCGCTTTACCCCCTATGACCCGGCTCACCCCCCCGACGCCGCTCACCCCCCACCCTCTTTTTATCCTCTCCCCCTCACCTCGCTACTGGCGAGACTCGTCGCCCCGCCGGGGCGAAAAGGTTCGGTAGTGTTTTCCCGCCGGTCACCCTCTTGACGTACATGACAGAGGGTTACCCCCCCATCAGCGAGCAGCTCGACGACGCCGCCGAGCAGAGCTCGGCGAGCAACGGAACGGAGTTCCGTGACGTGGCGACCGCTCGCGAGGAGGGCCGACGCAAGATGGACTGGGCGCGCCAGCACATGCCGATCCTGAGCGCGCTCCGCGAGGAGTACGTCGTCGAGCGGCCGTTCGCGGGCGAGCGCATCGGTATGGCCATGCACGTCGAGGCCAAGACCGCGACGCTCGTCGAACTGCTCGCCGAGGGCGGCGCGGAGGTCGCGATCACCGGCTGTAACCCGCTCTCGACCCACGACGACGTGAGCGCGGCGCTCGACGCCCACGACAACATCACGAGCTACGCCAAACGCGGGGTCGACGACGAGGAGTACTACGCCGCCATCGAGGCGGTCATCGCTCGCGAACCGACCGTCACGGTCGACGACGGGATGGATCTGGTCGCCGCTATCCACGAGGACTACCCCGAACTCATCGACTCCATCGTCGGCGGGTGCGAGGAGACGACGACCGGCGTTCACCGCCTCCGCGCGATGGACGAGGACGGCGCGCTCGACTACCCCGTCTTCGCCGTCAACGACACGCCGATGAAGCGCCTGTTCGACAACGTCCACGGCACCGGCGAGTCATCGCTGGCGAACGTCGCCATGGCGACCAACCTCTCGTGGGCCGGCAAGAACGTCGTCGTCGCGGGCTACGGCGACTGCGGCCGCGGCATCGCGAAGAAGGCGTCGGGCCAGAACGCGAACGTGGTCGTCACGGAGGTCGAACCCCGCCGCGCGCTGGAGGCACACATGGAGGGGTACGACGTGATGCCGATGGCCGAGGCCGCCGAGGTCGGCGACGTGTTCTTCACTACGACGGGCAACCGCGACGTGGTCACGGGGGAGCACTTCTCGAAGATGAAAGACGGCGTCCTGCTCGCCAACGCCGGCCACTTCGACATCGAGGTCGACCTCGACGCGCTGTCGGACCTCGCGGTGGACGAGCGCGAGGCCCGCGACGGCGTCCGCGAGTACGAACTGGAAGACGGCACGCGACTGAACGTCCTCGCCGAGGGTCGCCTCGTCAACCTCGCCAGCCCCCTCGCGCTGGGCCACCCCGTCGAGGTCATGGACCAGAGCTTCGGCGTGCAAGCCGTCGCCGTCCGCGAACTGCTGGAGAACGGCGACGAGTACGACGCCGGCGTCCACGAGGTGCCGGACGAACTCGACCGCGAGGTCGCCGAGATCAAGCTCGACGCCGAGGGCGTCGAGTACGACGAACTGACCCGGGAGCAGCGCGAGTACATGGACTCCTGGCAGCACGGGACGTAATGGATCTATATCCGATATTCGATGGAGAGCCTGCGGATCGAGTTCCGCCGGAAACGGATCACGCCGCGGCCCGGTGAACGACTGCCACTGCGATCGAGAGCGATCCGAGGAGAAGGCCGAGAAGAACGACGTTTCCGGAGCGGAGAGTCGTCTCTCCTCCGGCGATCCGCGTCAGCAGTACGACCACTGAGAGTCGATACAGTTGGTCCGCGAACCAGCTGTTGCGACTGTCGGCCATTCGTTTACCTCTCGATTCCCGTTGATATATATCTTGATAATTCAGTTATTTCTCTGATATGTATTTCCCGGTGACCGTTCGGCGATAGCCGCCACGTTCTTCGGGGCGAGAAGCGACTGCTTAAGAACCTCCCCTGCCGAGTACCGGTGATGTCGAACGCGAAGGGCGACCGGCGGGAGCGAGAGCTCGTGAACAAGCTCGACGAGGCGGGCTTCGCCGTGATGCGCGCGCCGGCCAGCGGGAGCGCCACGGAGCGGGAGCTACCGGACGTGCTGGCGGGGGACGGCGACACCTTCTACGCCGTCGAGGCGAAATCGAGCGCCGGCGACCCCATCTACCTCACGGGCGAGGAAGTCGAGGCGCTGGTGTACTTCTCGCGGAACTTCGGTGCGAAGCCACGGGTCGGCGTCCGGTTCGACCACGAGGACTGGTACTTCTTCCACCCCGGCGACCTCTACCGGACAGACGGCGGGAGCTACCGGGTGAAACGGGAGACGGCGCTGTCCGACGGGGTCGACTTCGCGGAGTTCACCGGCGAGTCCGAGAAGGTCACGCTGGACGAAGTGGGCGAGGACCCCGGTCCCGACCAGCGGGTACTCGACGTACTCGAAGCCGTGCAACGCGGGGACGTGTCGGTCGAAGAGGCGGCCGAGATGCTCGACTAGTCGACCCGCTTCAGACGGGAGCGCGGGAACGAGTAAACGCGGAGCGCCTCGGGCGTCGGACCGTCCTCGCCTATCTCCAGCGACTGCGGGTAGACGACGCCGACGACGGGGTCATCGCTACCGTAATCGCGGTTCGACGGGTACTCCGCGACGGTGTGGACGGAGTTGTCGACGGCCACCTCGTCGGCGCGCTTCCCGGAGACGGTGACGACCGCGAGGAAGTCGCCCGTCTCGCGGTCTATCACCCGCTCGCCGAGTCGGATCTCGTGGGCCGAGCACAGCGTCGGGTCCGTGGCGTCGCGGTCGACGAACGCGGTCTCGCCACAGACCGCGCAGTCGGCGACGACCTTCCCCGGCGGCGGGACGCGGCCCTCGTTGACCTCGATGGCGACCCGGCGGAGGTGCTTGCACCGCTCGCCGCGGATGCCGTGGTCCGGGCAGGTACAGCGCCCGGCCGGGAGGTTGACGTGGTACGTGTTGCCGCTCTCGCTCTCGACCTCGTAGAGTTCGGTGCCGAAGGCGGCGACGGACATCTGTTCGGTGCGCGCTCGGAGCGACCGCTCGTCCAGTTCCGCGCCGCGGGGAACGTCGAGCGTCGCTTTCGATGACGCGGCTGTGTTTTCGGTGTGCGTCATGGGTTATCTTCGGGACGCTGAGACGCCGTCAACCGGCGCGTTGGTGCCGTCCCGTGCCCGTTTTAGGGGTTCAACACGGGTAAGTGTTTCACGTACCGGGAACGATATGACTCGCGGGCGGGAACCCGGCCCCGTGGTCCGGCGACGGGCGGGGCGGTCGACCGCGCGACCGGGGGAAAGAGCGCAACGCTAACACCACCGAAGACCGTAGCCCGACCCGTGAACGCTCTCCACGCCTCGCCTACCGCCGGTGACCCGGCGCTGGTCACCGTCGTGACGCTCGCCGGACTCGGCTCCGCCGCCGTCCTCGGCCTCGGTCTGGCGGCGTTCGTCCGCCGGCAGTCCGCGTCGTATCTGCTCGTCGCGCTCGCCGTCGCGACCCTCGTCGCGCGGACGGCCGTCGCCGCCCTGACGATGGCCGGCGTGGTCCCGGACGCGACGCATCACCTCTCCGAACACGCGCTCGACGTCGCCATGGTCGCGCTGGTGATCGCCGCCGTGTATCAGGCGCGTTCGACCGCCCCCGAAGTCCGGAGGGAAGAAGCGTGAGCGAGACGCGAAAGCGGATCGAGCGCCACGTCAGCACCGACCCGGGCGTCCACTTCAACGAACTCGTCCGGACGCTGGATCTGGCCCCCGGGCAGGTCCAGTACCACGTCGCCCGCCTGCTCGACGCCGACCGTCTCGACCGGGAGCGACTGTACGGCCGGACCCACTACTTCCCGCCCGACACCGGCGAGTGGGAGCGCGGCGCGCTCTCGCTGTGCCGGCGCGAGACGGCGCGGGACGTGCTCGCCGCCCTGATCGTCTCCGGACCGCAACGTCCGGCGGCCGTGGCCGACGAACTCGGCGTCGCCCGGAGCACGCTGGAGTGGCACCTCGACCACCTCGTCGAACAGGGCGTCGCCCGGAAGGAGCGCGACGAGCGCGGCCGGGTGACGCTCGTCCTCGCGCGGCCGACGGAGACGGCGCGCCTGCTCGACGCCGTCTCGCCGTCCCTGCCCGAGCGCATGCTCGACCGGTTCACCCGTCTCGTCGACGACCTGCTCGCCGAGTGAGGCGCTTCGCGCCGCGTACGGCCTTCGAAGCGCTTTTGGCCGCCGGGAGAAAGGGCGGACGTATGGAACGACAGACGCTGGTCGAGATCGCCGTTTCGGCCGGGTCCGTGGCGACGATGATCGGCGCGATGATGTACGTCGGGTCGAGCTATTCGACGAGCGGCGAGTTGACGACGGAGGGCGGCCAGATGATGGTCGCGGTCATCGTCCTCTTCGTCCTGCTGATGTTCGGGGTCGGCTACGTCCTCGCGCGGGCCGACTTCGAGTCCGACGCGGAACAGGTGGAGACGGACGGCGCGAACGGCGCTTGACTTCTCCCACGACTGAAGTCGTGGGGTTCGACCGCCACAGACGACCGAGGCCCCGTCACAGACGGGCATCCTCACGACGGGAGTTTCCCGGTCGGATGCCGGGGTTCGGGCCGAGCCAGTACGGCCCCCGACTCGGACAGTGGCTTTGGGAGACTTGCCCGAGACTCGGTACACCCGTTTTCGGAGGGAGTACCGATCAAGCTTACGGGATTCATCCCACCCCTGAAGGGGTGGGCTTTCGCCTCGCTACCGCTGTAATCGCCGTCGCCGCGGACCGGTTACGGAAGTTCGAGGAGAAAGCCCCACCGTTCACGGCGGGGATGAATCCGACAACCGCGCCACGACCGCCGGAATTAAGCTCCCTGACAGCGTATCACGGGGTAAGCACAACGGGCAAAAACTGGCGGTTGGATTGGTGTCCGCCCGGACGACGAAGGCCACCATACCGTCCCCGAGAGGGCGTCTCCGAGGTCGTGGCGACACGGCAAGCAAAAAGCGACCCTCGACCCGATTGTGCCTGCCCGCCGTGGCACGAAGGGCAGGCAGGGACCCCCATCCGGCAGGCGAGAAGTTGCCAGCGGGGACGCGGGACCGGCCCGCTGTCCCGCGCTGGAATCCTCGCCCTTCAGGGCGGGGAGGATGTCAATCTCGCGCGTCCGGTGTGGCTTCGGCCGCGTCGAGTCGCTTCTCGTAGTATTTCAGCGGGTGCGGAACCGTCTCGCAGACCTCGTCCGTGTTCACGCAGTCGCCGTAGGCGACCATCGTCTCGCAGCTCGGCGGCGGGTACTCCGTGCCGCCGTCCGCTGTCGCGATGCGGTCGGTCCGGTACTCGTCGCCCGCGCCGCAGAACGCCGCTATCTCCTCGTCGTCCATTCCGATAGCGGTCAGGAACGAGGTCAGGACGAACCGCGAGTGCTCCGGCAGTGCCGCCCCTTCGCGGCTCCGCTCCACGAGGTTCGCCATGCATGGGGGGAAGAGGTCGGGGGCGACGGTGTCGATGTCGCCCGACAGTTCGAGATCCGCGAGGAGGTCCTCCACGGTCTCGACCGCGGCGTCGAGGTCGTTCGCGATGGCGTCGGGCACCGAGAGCGGCAGACCCGCGCCTACGCGCTCCTCGACGGCCTGTCGGAGAAGGAGGTGGAGTTCCTCCCGGTCGACTGGCACCGCGCCGTCGGCCAGCGCGCGGGTCGCCAGCCGCCACCGGTCGCCGGGCAGGTCGCCCGACAGTTGCAGGTAGTCGCCGACGGCGACGCGGTAGCCGTCGTCCGTCTCCGCGACGGTCCCGTCGAGGTCGAACTCGCGGAGGAGGCGGTCGAGCGTCATCCGCTCGCCGCTCGCGCTCCGTAGCTGGTCGCCCGCGAAGTCGCTCGTGAACCGCCGGTGAGCGGTCACCGCCTCCGCGCGGGCGTACTTGCGGGTGAGCACGGGGTCGCCGACGAGCGAGACCAGCACCCGCGCGATGGGGTACGAGAGGAGTTCGACGCGCGGCCGGCGGTGGGGGTCGCCGGTCGTGTCGCCGGAGAGGGCGGCCTCGACGCGACCCACGGCGCGGTCGACCGCGACCGGGTCCTCGCGGGCGTTCGAGCGAGGGCTCGTCGAGTCGCGCTCGACGGCGTCCTCGCGGGCGACGAGGTCGGCCAGATCGACCGCCGCGGCGTCCACCGCCTCTCGGGCCGCGTCGAGGAAGGGGTACCGGGCGTGGAACCGTTTCATCGGCGACTCATTCCGCCCCGGCACCGATAAAACGACCGGTCACGGGTGGGCGCGCCTTACCTGTCGGCCTCGGAGGGACGGATCGGGAGCCGCGTCGTAGCGGCCGGCAGGGGGCAGACGCTTACCGTCGCCCGCAAGCCGTTCGGCCTCGGCGTCGCATCCGACCTCGTGATCGGCGGCCTGTTCGCCAGCGACGCCGCCGGCTTCGCGGTCCGGACTTTCCTGCGGGTCGCGCTGCTTTTGACCGCGACGGGGCCGTCCGCCGCGTCCGCCGACCCCGATCGCACGAACTAAGTCGGCGCGTTCGCCTATGAGAGTCCGTGGCGACGTACTTCGACTACCCCTGCCCCGACTGCCGGACCACCAACGACCTCCACGAGACGGACTGTCGTTTCGCCGGGACGTCGTGGGCGCGGATCGAGAAGGCGTACGCCGACATCGTCGCCGTCCTGTCGGCCGACCCCCGGCCGGAGGCGGCCCTCCGCGACGCCATCGACGGCGACTGGGGCGCGCTTCACGCGGCGGCGCTGTCGCTCCTGCGTGACGAGTATCGGGTCTACGAGGTCGGGTCGGACGGGGGCGACGGCGACGCCGCCGCGAACCGCGTCCGCGCCGCGGACGGCGACCTGGCGCTCACCGGTCCGGAACAGCGCCGCGAGCACCTGAGCCAGCCGGACCGCGACCCGCTCCGCACCATCTACCGGCAGGGGAGCGTCCCCGGCTGTCACGACAACGCCGTCTTCGCGATGATCGCGTACTACGAGATGGTCGGCTTCTCGTGGCGCGAGACGAAGGAGAACGTGGTCGAATGGCTCCGCGAGAGCGGCACGTGGGCCCGCGGCGGCTTCGAGGAGGCCTCGCCGGAGGCGCTCGTCGACAGCAAGCACCACGTGTACGAGGAAGGATACGGCTGGAAAGAGAAGGCGACGGCCGCGAAGCGCGTCATCGACCGCCGGACTCAGCCTTAGTCGCTCTGGATGCGGGGCGCGAGCATGAACGTGACCTGCCCGTTGCCCTCCGCGATGTCGAAGTGGAGTTTGACCGGGAACTCCTCGCCGAGTTCCAGCGTCACCTCGGCGTCCTTGTCGATCGCCTTGTTCATGTCTTTCAGGTAGTCGAGACTGAACAGCGAGTGAGCGGGGCCGACCTGCAGGTCGATGAGGTCGCTCTGGTCGAGTTCGAGGTGGACGTCGTCGGTGTCGCCCTCCGCGTCGACGTAGAACAGTTCGTCCGTCTCGTCGACCCCCAGCGCGATGTGGTCGGAAACCATGTCGGCGGCGGTGACCGAGCGGTCGATGTCCGCGCCCTCGATGACGATCTCGGCGGCCAGATCGAGGTCCGGGATGTCCGGCTCCTGACGGATGGAGTCGGGGTCGATGAGCGCCAGCGTGTACTCCAGCCCGTCGATCTGGATGTGGAGTTTGCGCGTCTCCTCGTCGAGTTCCAGTTCCACGAGCTGGGCCGAGTCGGCCATGCCCGCGATGTCTTCCAGCCGCGAGAGATCGACGCCGATGAGGCCGCCGTCGGCCTCGTAGGATTCGAACGCGTCGGCCGAGAGCGAGAGGTCGACCATCCCGACGTTCGCCGGATCGACGGCACGAATCTCGATGCCGTCTTCGTTCAGGTGGACCTTGCACTCGTCCACCAGCACGCTCACGGAGTCGAGCGCCGTCCGGAGCGTCTCCGCGCTGACGATCGCCTTGAACATTATTGAGTCGAGGTTTGGCTCCCCAGTATAAAAAGACACGCGTTCCGTATGCGCGCGGACGCGGCCGAAACCACCGAGCGAAACGGCGAGTCCGGGCAGTGTCGCGCCGCGAGCGGTCGAACCCCTGCGAGGGGCTACCGTGGGCTGACTCGTAAGGACCGCTGGAAGTCGTTTCTGTGTTTCGGCGACCCGGGTCGCCGAACACCGGTAAACGGTTACAGCAGTCCGTATCAGGCCTCGCCGACGACCACGCGACCGCCCGCCTGGACCGTCACTGACCACTGGCCGTGGGTGAACGCGATCGAGACGTCGTCTTCGGGGTCGGCGGAGTCGAGAAAGCGGCCGAGCGCGTCGGGGTCGATGCTCTCGTACAGGGGGTCGATGTCGAACGGCGATACGCCCTCGGCGTCCGCGATGGCCTCGGCGATCGTCGCACACGTGGCCTCGGCGGAGGAAAGGAGGGGCTCCGAACGAAAACCGTGTTCCCTGATTACCTCGCTCATTACCTGTAATCACACGGAGACAGGGATGAGAGCGAGGATGGAGTGGGAAACGTTTTATGTGCGTCACCAGGGGCGACCCTACGCCGGGCGAACGGGTCCGTCACGTTCCGGGGGAGCACACCGGGTCGGTCACGACCTCGAACCGCGCGCCGCCGCTCTCGCTTTCGGTCACGCTCACCAGCCGGTCGTGGACCTCGGCGATCCGGTCGAGTTCCCGCCTGCCCGCCGAGAAGTCCTCCTCCCGGACGACGATCGGGCTGTTCTCGAACAGGGAGCGGTAGCGCCGCTCGGCGTCCCGGTGTTGCTTCAGGCGCGTCTCCGACACGATACCCGATGGTTCGTCCCGGTCGTGATGTCCTCGACCGTTGATCGCTCATGATCTGAAAGGTGTAGATGCGTTCGTCGATCGTTCCCATCGACCACGTCGGGGGGTCGATTCGGCACGCCTTTCCGCGTCGACCCTCTCCGAGACGGTATGAGCGCACCGACGCGTCGGACGACGTCTCCGCGAGAACACGCGGAGGCGGGGTGGTAGCGATGGGACGCAAGGACCACTACTACAACAAGGCCAAGCAGGAGGGTTACCGCTCCCGGGCGGCCTACAAGCTGAAGCAACTCGACCGACTGGAGGGCCTTATCGGCCCCGGCAACACGGTCGTCGACCTCGGGGCCGCGCCCGGCGGGTGGATGCAGGTCGCGGCGGAGATGGCCGGCGAGGGCGGCACCGTCATCGGCGTCGACCGCCAGCGCATCGACCCGCTGGAGGACGACCACGGCGCGCGCGTCGAGACCGTTCGCGGCGACATGACCGAGGAGGACACCCGCGACGAGGTCGTCGACATCGCCGGCGAGGCGGACAGGGCGGCGAAAGCCGCCAGTCCAGAGCGTGCCAGCGGGCACGCGGACGTGGTCGTCTCCGACCTCGCGCCGAACATGACCGGCGAGTACGGTCTCGACCACGCGCGGTCGGTCCACCTCGCGCGGCAGGCGTTCCGGACGGCGCTGGAACTGTTAGACAGCGGCGGCGACGTCGCCGTGAAGGTGTTCGAGGGCCAGGACCTCGACGACCTGCGCGACGAGATGGAGGAGGAGTTCGAGTACGTCCGCACGACGAGTCCCGACGCCTCTCGCGAGGAGTCCTCGGAGGTGTACCTCGTCGCGAAGGGCCGCCTGACCGCCCCCGTCCGCGAGGGCGACCGCCTCACTGTCGAGATAGTCGACGAGGGGAGCGAGGGCGACGGCGTCGCCAAGGTCGAGGACTACACGCTGTTCGTCCCCGGCGCGTCGGAGAGCGAGAAGGTCGAGATAGCGGTGACCGACGTGAAGCCGCGCTTCGGCTTCGCGGAGCGCGTCGACTGAGCGGTCGCCGGTCACGCCGCTTCTCGCAGTCGTCGGTTACGCCCGTTCCGGCGGTCGCCGGCTATCGCGAGATCCAGCAGTACGTCTGTACGCCGCCGAAAGCGAGCGCGAGGACGCCGTTTTGAACGACCAGGACGGTCCGGTCGGGCGCGACCGTCCGCGTCACTAGCAGCAGCGCCGCGAACAGCGTGCTCAACAGGAGGTTGTACTTCGCGAGCGCCGTCCAGCACTCCTCGTCCAGTTCGATCAGGCCGTCGCTGCCCATGGCCGTCGTACGACGGTCGGACGGGTAGGCGCTGGGGCGGGCGCGCTCACTCGCC
The DNA here is from genome assembly GCA_003023565.1 of Halobacteriales archaeon QS_9_68_17. GTDB lineage: Archaea > Halobacteriota > Halobacteria > Halobacteriales > Natronoarchaeaceae > Halostella. The sequence goes on along the minus strand of PXSA01000012.1, from coordinate 25,244 downwards.
GCCGTCCAGACGGCCGTGACGCTCGTCGATCTCGTCCAGGATGTCCAGGTTCTTCCGGATCGACGCCCGGACCGCCTCGCTCCGGTTGACGTACTTGCCGCCGTCGCCGACGTGTCGGTCGAGGTCCGCGAGGAGTTCCTCGGGGATCTCGACGCTTATCTTGGGCATATCCGAGTACTATCGAGGCGCGGCGTTAACTTTTCTACCCGCGCCGGCGGCGAGCGACCCGCGTCAGGTCGCCCGCGCTCGGGTGCGGCGCGGCAGGGTGACGACCCAGAGGATCCCCAGCCCGAACAGGTAGACGAGGGCGATGGGGATGGCGACGATGAACATCGTGAGCACGCCCGACGGGGTGAACACGCCGGCGAGCGCGAAGATGAGGATGGTGACGATCCGCCAGCGCTCGTACATCGCCTCGAAGGAGACGATCCCGCCGTAGTGGAACATGAGCTGGCTGACGAGGACGTCGCCGAGGATGCCGATCCCCGCCGTCGTGAGGAAGATGAGCCAGAAGAAGTTCTTCAGGCGGTAGGAGATGACCGCCCCGGCCTGCTGGGCGTCCGCGACGAGGTAGGAGATGATCGTCGGGGCGACCCAGAGGTAGCCGAGCGCGCTCCCGCCGACGATGCCGACGAGGATGGCGACGCCCCAGAGGCCGAACACGCGGCGGTCGCCGCTGACGAACCCGCGCTCGGCCGCGGCGGGCCAGGCGTAGTACGCGACCATCGGGAGGACGGCGATAGCGCCGAGGATGGTGCTCACCTTCACCTCGAAGATGAGCGCCTCGACGGGGTGCATCGCGATGACGGGGTCCTGGACCTCGCCGATGACCTCGGGGGGCATCTTCCGGAGGAAGTCCTCGCGGATCTGGCCGATGCCGCCGCGGTAGAGCCAGAGAAAGGAGCCGGCGAGAACGACCATGAACACCGCGACGATGCGGAACATCTTCGACGTGAGGCTCTCAAGGATGAACCGGAGGTCGTAGAAGTAGCCACCGATGTCTTCCTCGGTCGTCTCCTCCTCGGCGAAGGCGTCGACCATGCCGGCGGTGGTGCTGGTGACGGGGTCGTCCTCCGGCGTCTCGCCGGCGGGCGTCACCACTTCCTCGTCCGCCGCGGCGTCCTCGGTCTCGGCCGCCTCCTCGGTCCGCGCGTCGACCTCGTCGAACCGGTCGAGGATCGCCTCGGCCTTGTCCGGTTCGTCGGCGTCCATCGCCTCCCGGGCGCGGGCCAGCGCCTCGTCCTCGGTCAGCCCGGCGAACACCTCGTCGGGCGCGGCGCGGACCCCGCTCGCATCGAGCGGGCCGAGGTCGATATCGGCGGGGTCCGGCGCGCCGGAGACGGGGTCGACACGCGGCGCGACGGGCTGTCGGAGCACCTCGACCGTGTAGCCGAGCACGAGGAGCAGGCCGACGAAAACGCCCGCCTCGGCGGCGACGACCAGCTGGTCGATGAGCGCGTTCGGTGCCGTCAACGGCTGCGTCGTCACGCTTCCGGGACCGAACGGGACCAACGGGAGGACGGACTCGTTTAGCACCGGCACGACGGAGCGGTCGACCATCGGTAGGAGTTCGCGGTTCGCGTACGCGACGCCGCCACGGCGAACGGTGACGAGCGTGCCGACGACCGCCGCGAGGGCGATCCCGACCAGCGCGGTGACGGATCTCCTCATCGACCCGCCCTCGACGGCGTCCGGGGCCGCGCCGACCCGGCGGGCGTTCGTCACGATCTTCGCCAGTCCGAGGCTGAGGACGTAGAGGACGATGAGCGGGGCCGCCCACATGACCTGGGTGAACGGGTCCGGCGGGGAGAACAGCGCGCCGAACGCGAAGACGCCGAGGATCGCGTACCGCCACTTGTCGCGGAACGTCTCGTAGGGGACGATCTCGGCGTACGAGAGGACGCTCATCACGAGCGGTAACTGGGCGGCGAGGCCGAACGACGCGGTCAGCAGGAGCAGGAACTGCGTGTAGAGGACGATCCCGTAGCTCGGCTTGATCTCCGCGCGGACGGCGTTGACCGCGAGGAACTCGAACATGAACGGGAAGAAGACGGCGTAGGCGTAGACGATGCCGCCGGCGAACAGCAGCAGCGAGAGGAGAACGAAGCCGGCGACGCGGCCGCGGGTGACCGGGACGGCCGAGTCGTAGCCGCGCTCGGCCAGCGCGTCGCGGGAGTAGTACAGCAGGAACGGTATCGCGAGCAGGACGCCGACGAGCAGACCGATCTTCACCTGCAACAGTATCACGTCGAACGGCGTCCGGACGATGAAGTTCACCTGTCCCTCGGCGACTGTATTGCCGAGCTGTGAGGTGGTGTTCGACTGCAGGAAGTCCCAGACGTACGTCCGAAGGGCGTAGATAGTGCCGACCAGACCGATGACGAACACCATGAACACCTTCTGGAGGTGCGACTGCGCGGACGACAGCACTGCGCCGATCGTCTCGCGACCGGAGTTGACGGCGCGAGCGGTGTCCTCGTCGATGGCCGAACTCATTAGTCGTCGGGGGATTACCGGGACGCGGTTATCAATCTTCTTCTCTGCCCGTGAGCGGTAAGAAAAGGCCTATAAGAAGCCGCGCGCCTACCTTCTGACGAATGCCGGACGAGTCGGAGGACGATTCTGGGCTGACGAAAAACGACCCCGACGAGACGTGGGAGTCGCCGGAGACCGAGCCACGGGAGGTCCCGGAGCACGAGGCCCCCGCGACGGAGGACCGGCCCGGCGAGTCGCTCCGGCCGGCCACGGCCGAGACCAGAACGGGTGAGGCCCCGGTCCCACCGGCCGACGACGCGGACGGGACGACCCCGCCGGGCGCGGCGACCGCGCCCGGAGCGCCGGCCCACGGTGGCGGCGAGACGGGGATCGACGACGACGAGGAGTGGACGGAGCCGCCGGACGACGAGGAGCTCCCGCTGGCCGTCCACATCGAGGAGATGGTCAAGCGCCTCGCCGTCGTCATGTTCGTCGCCGCCATCGTCACCTCCGTCGCGTTCCCCTTCGCGCAGGAGTTCATCACCACCATCTGGTACAGCGTCCACCCCGGGACGGTGACCGAGTGCCCGGGCGCGTCGGAGTGTGCGCCGCCGCACGTCTACGGCCCGCTCGAACTGAAGCTGGCGGAACTGAAACTCGCCAGCCTCGCCGGGATCGTCCTCGCGCTCCCCGTGTTCGTCTACGAAACGTACCTGTTCATGCGCCCGGGACTGTACCCCCAGGAGCGCCGCTACTACCTCGCGGCGGTGCCAACGAGCCTCGTCCTCGCCATCGTCGGCGTCTCCTTCGCGTACTACCTCGTCCTGCCCGCGCTGTTCACCTACTTCCTCTACTACTCCGAACAGACGGCGGACATCGCGTTCGCGCTCCAGGACACGTTCAACCTGATCCTCATGATGATGGGCATGCTGGCGGTCGTGTTCCAGATCCCGCTGTTCATCATGCTCGCGATCATGATGGGGATCACGACCCGGCGGTGGCTCGCGGGCCGTCGCCTCTACTTCTGGGGCGCGTTCCTCGGCATCGCGTTCCTGTTCAGCCCCGACCCCACCGGGATGGCACCCATCCTCGTCGCCGGGACGATGGTCGTCCTGTTCGAGGGGACGCTGCTGCTGCTGCGCTGGGTCGGCCGCTGACCGGGCGCGGTCGCCCGACGCAGCGTTCCGTCCTCCGCTTCGCCCCGCGCTCCGTGCAGCCCCGCCGCCGCTCGCGTTTCCCTCGCTTCGTCGCCCCCGACGCTGGACGCTCGTCCACTCCGGTCCCCGGTCTGTTCAGTCCGGCCGTAATATCCCCTCAAACACCGACCGAATGACGGATCGGGGGATCGGACCCCGCCGGGCGTCGAACTTTCGGACGACCGCCGTTCGAACCATTGAGACGGGTGAACTACCGCCTCCTGCTCGCGCCAACGCGCTCGCTGAGGGTGGGGCTTCCTGCTTCGATAACGCGCTGTTTCCGATGTCGGCAGTCGTTCGGAGCCGATAACGAATCAGCGACAGCGGTCGGCTCCGATCGATCGGCGAGAACAGTTCGGCATACAGGGTTCGACAGGAATCACCGGAGATGGGGCATCGCCGGGGGCAGGCGAACGCGCCGGCCGCGGCGATCAGCCCGCTCCGGCTGAGCGTCGCACAGCCAACCGTTCCTCTCGGGGTGCAACAGCGTTCGCACGGGAGCGGTTTCGGGTCGGTTCCGACGGACGCGTGTACCGTTCACACATCACCTCCGAGCGACCGGTCCTTCGAGGAGGAGACGTAAGTATTTTTCTTAGAAACTCGTTTTATTCCATTATATCCATGGAACCTCGTTCAGTTATACGGATCGGTACTGACCATTACTGTATCGATCGTAGTTCGATCGGGACGAATGAATAGAGGAACTACGAGGGATCGGAGCCGGCGGTCACCCCTCGCGTGTCGGCAGGTCCACGTCCACGGCCGCGGAGGGTCGAGTCCGTTCGAGGGCGTACGCGACGGCGTCTTCGAGCGAGCGCGACCCGTCGCGGTCGCCGCCGGGACCGCCGTACACGCCGTCGAAGAGGCTCGCGAACTGTCGGGCGACCCGCTCGGCGCGGTCCCGCGCGGCGACCCGCCGCACGTCGTACGTCTCCTCCAGGTCCGTGTGCGGAAACAGCGTCGCGGCGACCGCGTGTCCCTCGCTCGCGTCCGTCGGCGGCGAGACCCGCACTCGCACGTCGCCGGAAGCGTGCACGTGGTCGACGAACGTGCCGGTCCGCGTCTCGTGAACCTCGCGTTCCCAGGCCGTCGGAGCGTCGTCGGCGTCCATCACGGGTACCTATCGGACGCCTATCTTACATACGTAGAGGAACAGTCAATACTCGCAGCGGACAGCGATACTTCTGGACAGGTATGGGGGTTTTACGGAACGCTACGCGTCTAAATATGGACGTTCGTGAACTACCCTGCCCTGCTCCGCTCGCTCACGCTCGCTACGTGGAGGACAAGGCTTCCTGTTTCTTCGAGGGGATTTGCAGATGCCTCGACTGCATTCGAGGATTCTCCACAGCGGTCCCAGTCTCCGCAGGCGTTGGATTCGGCCCGTCCCGTGTCTATCGGTTCGACGGGCCAGTCGCGACGAGACGGAGACTGCACGCGCTTGTGTTCGCGCTTGAATGCAGGCCGTGGTGTCGCGCCCGCCATACGCTCCGATGTGAGCGATCGTGGCATCGAGTTGACGGCGCGTATCCTCCCTGCTCGCTCCCGTCGGTCGCTCGCTGAGGAAGGGGCCTCGCGCCTGCTCAAAGGTAAACACTCTCGTTCGAGGTGCCGGTGGGTGCGGGTCACTCCGCGCGCGGGTAGTCGGCGTCGAGGTCCGCGCCGGGCGCGTCCTCGGCGAACACGTCCTCGACGACCGGGTCGTCCTCCCCGTCCGGGCTGACGCTCCCCGTGCGGTAGCCGTGGAGGTCGAGCGTGACGTGGTCGAAGCCGAGGTCGGCGATGTGCTCGCGGGCCGCCTCGACGAAGTCGGGGTTCAGCGCCGCATCCATCTCCTCGGGGGCGACCTCGATGCGCGCGAGGCCGTCGTGGTCGCGGACGCGGAACTGGGAGAACCCCCACTGCCGGAGGACCGTCTCCGCCTTCTCGATGCGCGAGAGGCGCTTTTCGGTGACCTCCAGTCCGGTGGGGATCCGCGAGGAGAGACACGCCATCGACGGCTTGTCCGCGACCGAGAGGTCGTAGCGGTCCGCGATCGCTCTGACCTCGTCCTTGTCGATCCCGTTCGCCAGCAGCGGCGAGTGGGCGTCGAGTTCGTCCACGGCCTGGAGTCCGGGGCGGTGGCCCTCCCCGGGGTCGCCGGCGTTCGTGCCGTCGCAGACGACCTCGACGCCGAGGCGGTCGGCCGCGTCGAACATCTCGCCGAGTCGCATCGACCGGCAGTGGTAGCACCGGTCGCCGTCGTTCTCGACGAACGCGTCGCTGTCGAGTTCGCTGAACTCGACGACCTCGTGTCGGATGCCGATCTCCTCGGCGACGCGCTTCGCGTCGTCCAGTTCGGCCTCCGGCAGCGTCTCGCTTTTCGCGGTGCAGGCGACGGCGTCGTCGCCGAGGACGTCCTCGGCGACCGCCGCGACGACGCCCGAATCGACGCCGCCGCTGAACGCCACGAGCACGCTCTCGCGCTCGGCGAAGTCGTCCCGGAGCGCCGCGGTCTTCTCCTCGAGAGTGGTCATCGACAACGGATTACCGGTCTGCGGGCAAAAGCGCGTTGACCGCGGCGCGAGCGGTCGCGGCGGCGGGACGTGGTTCCACCCGAAGCGGAGGGGTTTCCCGATCGTTTGTCAACGTTTCTCAGCGTTTCGGGGTCCGAACCGGAGCGCCCCCCACCGGAAGCGAGGGTCGTAGCGATATACCACGCTAAGCGCGGATCGGGCGGGAGATTTTTGCCCTCCCCTCCGAATTGGAGGGTAGATGGAGTTCGAGGCGATCCCGGGCGTCGGCGAGAAGACGGCGGAGGCGCTCGCCGAACTGGACGACGCCGAGCAGGCCCTGCGCGACGGCGACGTCGCCGCGCTGTCGGACGCGCCGGGCGTCAGCGAGGGCCGGGCCGCTCGGATCGCCCGGTCGACGATCCGGATGGAACACGACGACCCCGGCGGCTTCCTCGCGACCGACAGGGCGCGCGAGGTGTACGACGACGTGCTGGCCCTGCTCAAGGAGCGCACCGTCACCGACTACGCCGCGAAGCGACTGGAGACGTTCTACCCGAGCGCGTCGGCGTCCCGGATCGAGGAGGTCCGGGAGTTCGTCGGCACCGCGACCGAGCGCGACCCCGCCCCCGACGTGCTCGACGCGCTCGCGGGCGTCGAACCGCTCGAACGCCCCGGGGACGTGCGCGTCCGTGACCGCTGTCTCGCCACCAAAGACGCGGAGCGCTACGGCGAAGCGCAGTCGGCGGTCCCGGAACTGAGCGTGGAGATCGTGGAGGACGCCCGCGACCTGGCGGAACTCGCCCGCGGGTACGCCACCGTGGTCGCGCTAGACGAGGAGTTCGCGGGCGTCGACGTGGAGGGCGACGTGCGCGTCGAACCGACCGCGCTGGAGACCCCTGCGGACGTGGTGCCGGAGCGCGTGCTGAACTTCTTCGCGACGAACCGCGACCGTCTGCGGGCCGCCGCGGCGGTCCACCGCGGCGCGGACCTCGACGCCCCCTGCGACCTCGACGCGCTGGAGGACGCGCTCTCCCGGCTCGCGGAGGACGGCACGGTCGTCGGCGACGACGAACTCGACCGGCTGACGGCCGCCGTCGACGACCTCGACGCGGCCGTCGGGACCGGCGAGAGCGTCGCCAACGACCGACTGCGCGACTCGATCCGGGAGCGCGACGTGACCGTCGAGGGGTCCGACCTCCTCTCGCTCGTCGAGCAGGGCGCGGGCGTCGACTCCCTGCTCTCGCGGGAACTGGCCGACGAGTACGCCGCGGCGGTCGACGCGGCCCGCGACAACGTGACCGAGGCGCTGGACCTCGACACCGGCGAGGCGGAACTGGCCCGGCGGGCCTTTCCGGACGAGCCCGCGTTCCCGGTCGAGCGCAACGAGGAGGCCGTCTCCCGGCTGCGCGACGACCTGACGGTGGCGAAGGAGCGCCGGGCGACCCGGCTGAAGCGCGAACTGGCGAGCGACCTCGCGGACCTCCGGGAGCCGGCCGAGGCGCTCGTGCGGGCCGCGCTGGAGCTGGACGTGGAGCTCGCCGTCGCGCGCTTCGCGGACGACTTCGACTGCGCGATGCCGACCGTCGCCGACCCCGCGGCGGACGGCGGAGCCCTCGCCGGGGCGGACGGACTACGGCGTCGACGGCGTGGCGCTGCTCTCCGGCGTCAACAGCGGCGGGAAGACGTCGACGCTCGACCTGGTGGCGACGGTGGTCGTGCTGGCGCACATGGGCCTGCCCGTCCCCGCGGACGACGCGCGGGTGACCCGCGTGGAGGAACTCCACTACCACGCCAAGACCCAGGGGACGCTCGACGCGGGGGCGTTCGAGAGCACCGTGCGGGAGTTCGCCGACCTCGCCACCGGCGGCGAGGGGTCGCTCGTCCTCGTCGACGAACTGGAGAGCATCACGGAGCCGGGAGCCAGCGCGAAGATCATCGCCGGCATCCTCGAAGCGCTCCACGAGAACGGGGCGACCGGCGTCTTCGTCTCCCACCTCGCCGGCGAGATCCGCGACGCAGCCGACTTCGAGGCGACCGTCGACGGCATCGAGGCGAGGGGGCTGAAAGACGGCGAACTGCAGGTGAACCGCTCGCCCGTCAAGGACCACTTCGCGCGCTCGACGCCGGAACTCATCGTCGAGAAGCTGGCGACGGAGGCCGACGGCGACGCGGACGCGAGCGCCGCCGCCTACGAGGCGGCGTTCTACGACGGGCTGCTGGAGAAGTTCTGAGCGCGGTCGCTCGGTCGCCTCGGCTGACCTGAGGACCGCCCGAGGGCTCGACCATAACTCGTCCCCCGGTGCTCCACTCGGACGGGACACCCATGACCGACGACTACCAGTGTCCGAACCCGAACTGCGAGTACAGCGCGGAGGCGAACGACATGGAGAACGTCGCCGAGGACGCCCAGCAGCACAGGACGAACACGGCGACTCCGCGACGCGCGACGGCGTGGAAGGGCGGATCGTGGGACCCTAACGGCGGGCAGCCGCGGCCGGACTCGTCCGCGAGTTCGTCCGTTCACGCCGGCACGCCGCATCTTTTCGTCTATCTCACTGCCGTCGATCGGACCGCCGATCGAGCGCGATCCGGACCGACCGAAACGCCCGACAGCGGGGAGTCTAACGCCCGTCTGCCGAAAGACTAAGTAGCGTGGGGAGCGTGGTGAAAGTGATGGCCGACGACCCTGAAGAGGGGATGTTGTCCTGGGACGAGTCGGTGTTCCGGAACGAACACGTCTTCGAGATAGACTACGTCCCGGAGACGTTCAGACACCGGGAGACTCAGGTCGACAGCCTCAAACACTGCCTGCGTCCGGCGGTCCGCGGGTCGCGGCCCCTGAACGCGATGGTCCGCGGACCGCCCGGGACTGGCAAGACCACGGGGATCCAGAAGATGCTCGGCGAACTGTCCGGCAAACCGGCTGTCCGGACGACGCGCGTGAACTGTCAGGTCAACGCGACACGGTACTCGGTGTTCTCGCAGTTGTTCGAGGCGATGTTCGACTACGAACCGCCCTCCAGCGGCATCTCGTTCAAGAAGCTGTTCGACCAGATCACCGAGAAACTGGTCGAGGAGGAGGAAGTGCTCGTCGTCGCGCTGGACGACGTGAACTACCTCTTCTACGAGAGCGAGGCCTCGGACACGCTGTACTCCCTGCTGCGCGCTCACGAGGAACACAGCGGCGCGCGCATCGGCGTCATCGTCATCTCCTCGGACCCCGACCTGGACGTGATCGACGAACTCGACGGGCGCGTCCAGAGCGTCTTCCGTCCGGAGGAGATCTACTTCCCCGTCTACGGGCAGGGCGAGATCGCCGACATCCTCGGCGAGCGCGCGACACGCGGGTTCCACGACGACGTCATCGCGCCCGACGTGCTCGACCGCGTGGCCGCGCTCACCGCCGAGAGCGGCGACCTCCGGGTCGGTATCGACCTCCTTCGGCGCGCGGGTCTGAACGCCGAGATGCGCGCGAGCAGGACTGTCACCGTCGCGGACGTGGAGGAGGCGTACGAGAAGTCGAAGTTCGTCCACCTCTCGCGGAGCCTGGAGAACCTGAGCGAGACGGAGACGGAACTCGTCCGCGTCATCGCCGAGAACGAGGGCGAGCAGGCCGGCGACGTGTACGAGGCGTTCAACGACGAGACCGGTCTCGGCTACACCCGGTACTCCGAGATCACCAACAAACTCGACAACCTCGGCCTGATCGACGCCGAGTACACCGACGTGGAGGGCCGCGGGCGCTCGCGCTCGCTGGCGCTGTCGTACGACCCGGACGCCGTGCTCGAACGGCTCTAGCCGTCCTCTTCCTGCCGTCCGAACACGCCGGCGACGCCCCGCGAGAGAACGGTGGCGACGCCGTCGAACGCGCCCGTCCCCCACAGCGCCACCGCCACCGCGCCGAGGCCGTCGAACACGAAGTCGAGCACGGTGTCGCGCATCCCGTACTGGGTGAGCACCTCCTGCCCGCCGAGCAGCGTCCCCATACCGCCGGCGGCGAACTCGGCGATCTCCCAGACGACGCCGAACGCGAGGACGAAGACGACGATGAACAGGAAGCGGAACTCCGACGGGAAGTCGACGGCGTCGGAGGACTCGTCCAGCGCCTCGACGAGGGCGTAGCCGACGCCCGCGACGAGCGTCGCCGTGAGCGTGTGCGTGATGATGTCGTAGCCCGGCACGCTCTCGTAGGGGCCGAGCGCGCCGACCGAGTGGAGGAACGCCGCCGTCGAGATCCACAGCGCGAGGCTGGCGTCCATCGTGTGGCCGTACCGCCACTTGACGAACTCCGGCGCGAGCGTCACCGACAGCGACAGGAGCGCGTTGACGGTGAGCGCGAGGTCGGCCGTGACGAGCCCGTAGGTCGCGATACCGACCAGACCGAGCTGCATCGCCCGGACCACGTACCACAGCGAGGAGTCCGTGAGCCCGGTCGCGTCGCGAAGGTTCACTGTAGTTCCTCCCGTCCGTCCCGCGTGATCGTCGCCGCCGGGCTGTACCGCCGGAAGTACAGTTCGAAGACGCCGCCCGCCAGCAGTCCGGCGGCGGCCGCCACGACGAGGTCCCACATCATCTGGTTCAGCGACACGAAGAAATCGGTATCGAGGTACACGTCCGAGTAGAACCGGACGACGGTCCAGACGGCCGCGATGGCGAGCGTCGTCAGGACGACGAACCCGACGGCGAACCGCGCCGTCATCTCGACCTCGGTGAACACGTCGAGTTCGACCGCGACGAGCACCGCGAGCGTCGCGACCGCGACGTAGCCGGCGATCTGCGTGTAGAGCCCGTACGACCGCGCGACGACGGGGAGCGCCGTGAGACCCACCAGTTCCGGCGGGGGCACCGTCGTCGCTGACCGGCGGATGGCCGCCGGCAGGGACGCGACGGCGGCGACGACGGCCGCGAACCCGGCCCACAGCGGTTCATCCGTGATCAGGCTCTCGACGACCGCGAAACAGAGGAAGGCGACGAACAGCCATGAGAGCGTGGCGTTCGTTCGCTCGCTGGACAGCACGGTCCGTGAAGACATACACGACGTACGGTCGGCAGTCCCAAAAGCGCCGGGCGTACCCGGGTCCCGCAGAGCGCCGTCCGTCAGAACTCCTCGACGTACGGGCGCAGATCGAGTTCGAGCGTCCAGGCGGTGCGGTCCTGCTCGACCAGGTCCCAGTACGACTCCGCGACCGCGTCCGGGTCGAGGGAGGAGTCCTCGGGGCGGTCGTCGCCGCCCTCTCTCGCGTCGGGCGGCAGGATCTGCCCGTCGACGACGACGTGGGCGACGTGGACCCCCTCGGGGCCGAGTTCCCGCGCCATCGACTCCGCGAGGCCGCGGGCGGCGAACTTCCCGCTGCTGAACCCCGCCGCGTCGCCGCGGCCGCGGACGGCGGAGGTCGCGCCGGTGAAGACGACCGTCCCGCCGTCGCCGTCGACCATGTCCGGCACGGCCTGTTTCGAGCAGAGGAACGCGCCGTAGGCGCAGGTGCGCCACGCGTCCTCGAACTCCTCGGCCGACGACTCGCGGAGGCCGCTCCACCCGCCGCCCCCGGCATGGTTGACCAGGACGTCGACGGGGCCGAACTCGTCGCGGACCCGCTCGAACGCGCTCTCGACCTGCGACCCGTCGGTGACGTCCGTCGGGACGGCGACGGCGTCGCCGGGCGTCTCGGTGTGCAGTTCGGCGGCGAGTTCGCCGAGGTACTCGTCGGAGCGCGCGAGCAGGCCGACCTCGCACCCCTCTCCGGCGAACTTCCGCGCGAGCGACTCGCCCAGTCCCGGGCCGACGCCGGCGACGACTGCTGTGAGTGCCATGCCTTAGCCTGTCTCGTCGGGGGACAAAAGCGGTGGCCCCGGGGCGACCGGCGGACGCCCCGAAGCGACCGATCGGTAGTCGCCCGCGGGGCGACGCCGACCCCGTCAGGCGGCGTCGTCGACGAGCGCGGCGGCCTCCTCGAAGACGGCGTCGGCGCGGTCCGGGTCCCGCGCCTCGGCGGTGATACGGACGAGCGGTTGCGTGCCGCTGGCGCGGACGAGGAACCAGGCGTCGCCGAGGTCGACGCGGACGCCGTCTATCGTCTGCACGTCGTCGTACGCCGCGAGGACGGCCTCGCGGACGCGCCCCATCACCGCGCCCTTCTCGTCCGTCTCCACGCTGTCGCGGCGGATCGGGTACGCGTCGACGGCGTCGACCAGTTCGGCGAGCGGACCGCGCTCGCTTACCAGTTCGACCAGCTTACACGCCGCAAGCGGGCCGTCCGGGCAGAGCGTCTCGTCGGGCCAGATCCACGCGCCGCTCTCCTCGCCGCCGAAGGCGACGTCCGGCGTGGTTGCCTCCTCGGCGACGAACACGTCGCCCACGCGGGTCCGCGACAGCGACGCGCCGACCTCGTCCAGCGCGTCGTCCACTGCGAGGCTGGTGTTGAGGGGGGCGGCTACCCGGTCGCCCTCGCCCGCCGCGGCGCGACCGAACAGCGCCAACAGCACGTCGCCGGCCACGAACTCGCCGTCCGCCGTGACGGCCTGCATCCGGTCCGCGTCGCCGTCGTGCGCGATGCCGAGGTCGGCGTCGGTGGCCGCGACCAGCGCGCAAAGCGACGCGCAGTGCTCGGCGGTCGGTTCGCTCGGCCGACCGGGGAAGCGGCCGTCCGCCTGCGCGTTGAGCGTCTCCACGTCACAGCCGAGGCGGGAGAGCGCCTCGACGGTGACGCCCCCCATCCCGTTGCCGAGGTCGACGGCGACGCTCGGCGGGTCCTCGACGGTCACCGCGTCGGCGAGCGTCTCGACGTGGCGGTCGAACGCGCCCGCCCATTCGGTCCGGTCGCCGGCCGCGTCCCACGCCTCGGGGTCGCCCGCGCCCGACTCGATGCGGTCGGTCATCGCCTCGCGCTTCGCCTCGTCGAACGCCTGCCCGCTGGGCGACCAGAGCTTTATCCCGTTGTCCCGCGCCGGGTTGTGCGACGCCGTCACGACGACGCCGGCGTCGGCGTCCCGCCACGCGACCGACCGGGCCACCGTCGGGGTCGCGGCCAGGCCGAGGTCGACAACGTCGGTGCCGCACTCCCGGAGGCCGGCCGTCAGCGCGTCCGCGAGGAACGCGCCGCTCTCGCGGGCGTCCCGGCCCACGACGACGCGGTCGGCCGCGACCGACAGCGCGCGTCCCACGGAGAGCGCCAGATCCGCCGTCACGTCCTCGCCGACTCGGCCCCGGATGCCGCTCGTTCCGAACATATCCGAGGCGACGGCAGCGGGCGGGAAAAGCGGTGCGGGTTCGCCGGTCGTGGGTTTCACCGTCAGAGCTTCGCTCTGACGACCCTCTGCTCACTCCGTTCGCAGGGATACCGCGAACGAGCGCAGCGAGTGAGCGGCCTTTTCGGCCGAGCTTTTCGCCGTGAGTGGTCGCCGAAGGCGACCCGAACGGGAAAAAGGTCGTGGTTACTCGTACCGGAGCGCGTCGATCGGGTCCGTCCGCGCCGCGCGCCATGCCGGGTACAGCCCCGAGACGACCCCGACGAGGATCCCGACGCCGACCGCGATAGCGAACCACTCCAGCGGGTAGGTCAGCGGCAGGTCGGCGTACTCCGCGGCGGCCCACCCGCCGACCGCGCCGAGGGCGACGCCGCCGACCGCGCCGATGACGCCGAGGATGACGGCCTCCGTGAGAAACAGCGTCAGCACGTCGCGGTTCTGCGCGCCGACGGCTTTCATGACCCCTATCTCCCGGGTGCGCTCGGTGACGCTGACGAGCATGATGTTGGCGATACCGATCGCGCCGACGACCAGCGAGATGACGGCGATACCGGTGACGAACGCGGTCACCTGGTCGAGGATGTCCTGGATCTGTTCGAGGAGTTCGCCGCCGGTCTGTATCGTCAGTTCGAGGTCCCCGCCGAGGTAGTCGCCGGCGTCGGAGGCGTCGCTCTCCAGATAGGCGCGGGCGCTGTCGCGGGCGGCATCGACGTCTCGCGGGTCGTCCGCCTCGACGACGACCGAGAGGTACCGCGGGTCGTCAGTCGCCTCGCTCGCGAGGTCGAGGTAGTAGGGGTCGGCCGGCAGGTAGATCCGCGGGTCCTCGCCGAACCCCTCGAACGGCCCCTGGCCCTCCGAGGTCTCCAAGACGCCGACGACGGTCGCGTTCACCTCGCCCGCGCCCGGCACGGCGACGGCGACGGTGTCGCCGACCGAGACGTTCTCCTCGAAGCGGTTCGCCGCAGCGGGATTGATGACGGCCTCGCGCTCGCCCTCCTCGAACCGCCGGCCGTCGGCGACGCGGTCCGCCTCGACGTACTCGGTGCCGGTGGCGATCACCCCCTCCCGGATCGGGACGGTGTCGTTCCCGTGTGTCAGCGACTCCGAGGGGAGCGGCGTCCACGGGTACGCGGCGGCGACGTCCGACTGGTTCCGCAGTTCGGTCACGTCGCGCTGAGTGAAGATCAGTTCCGCGTCCTCGCCGGGGCCGCCGCCCTCGCCGGCGGGACTGCCCCAGACGTAGATACGGTTCGTCTGGCCCGTGTCGACGTCACCGAGGATGCCCGCTTCGAGGCTCACGCCGAGCGTGACGAACGTGATGACGGCCGCGATGCCGATGACGACGCCCAGCGTCGTCAGCGTCGACCTGAGCTTGTGGCCGCGGATCGACCGCCACGAGAGGCGGAGGCTCTCGCGGAGCCTCATCCGGTCACCTCGTCGTCCGCCGGTCCGCCCGCGCCCGCGCTCCCGGGTCTTCCGACCCGTTCGATGCGCTCGATCCGCCCGTCGAGCAGGTGGACGATGCGGTCCGCGCGCTCGGCGACGTGGCGCTCGTGGGTGACGACGAGGATGGTGTTGCCGGCGGCGTGGGCCTCGTCGAAGACGTCGAGGATCCGCGCGCCCGTCTCGGTGTCGAGGTTGCCCGTCGGCTCGTCCGCGAGCACGAGCGTCGGGTCCGTGACGAGGGCGCGGGCGATAGCGACGCGCTGGCGCTGGCCCCCCGAGAGCTCGTTCGGCCGGTGGTCGCCGCGGTCGCCGATCCCCATCCGACCGAGCATGGCGTCCGCCCGCTCGCCGCGCTCCGCGGCGTCGACACCCTGAAAGATCAGCGGGAGCGCGACGTTCTCGCGGGCAGTCAGCCGCGGCATGAGGTTGAACGTCTGGAAGACGAAGCCGATCTCGTCGCCGCGAAGCGCCGTGCGCTCGCGGTCCGACAGCGCCGTCACGTCCGTGCCGTCGACGGTCACCGTCCCCTCGGTCGGCGCGTCGAGACAGCCGACGAGGTTCATCAGCGTGCTCTTTCCGGAGCCGCTCGGCCCCATCACGGCGGTGTAGGAGCCGTCGACCAGCGAGAGGTCGACCCCGTCGAGCGCGTGGACGGGTTCGCCGACTCGGTACGTCTTGCGGACGCCGGTTAGCGAGACTGCGGGGTCGTCGGCCATGGCCGTCGTCTAGGGACGGAGCCGGCAAAAGAGTGGTCCGGTACAGTGGGGTCGGTCGCGGTGAGCATGCGGCGACGAAGCCGCCGTTTCACCCCGAACGGACAGCGTGAACGAGCGGCTTTTTCGGCCGAGCTTTTTCCAGGAGTGCCCGCAGCGAGCCACCGGCTCGCGAGGACACCCGACGAGAAAAGGTCGTCTCAGAACGAGACCTGCTGCGGGCCGTACGGACTGCCCGGCGGCGTGGGGTCGCGGTCGCTGTACCCCTTGCGGCCGATGGCCTTGCTGCTGAGCGAGTTGTACAGGGTGAGGCGGACGTCCTCCGGCGTCCGGTAGGTCTCCGTGTCGGTGCGTTCGAGGACTTCCGCGATGGTCTCCGTGCCGTTCGGCAGTTCGAACTCGTAGTCCCCGTAGCGCTCGATGAACTGCTCGGTGGTCATGGGGAACTCGTCGTCGTCGGTCAGGTCCTCGGTTGCGCCGTCGAGCATCGTACCCCGTACTGGATGAAAGACAATTATAAATATTGTCCATATACGACCTTGCAGTGAGGGGCACCCCTTTCCTTCATGGTTTGTCCTAATATACCGCGACATGGTCAGGGCTATGCCGATGGGAGCGGTAGCGACCGTATGGTCTATGCGGATCTCCACGTTCACACGACGCGCTCCGACGGCGAACTGACGCTCTCGGAGGTGCCGGCCGCCGCGCGCGAGGCCGGCGTTAGCGTCGTGGCGATCACCGACCACGACCGCGTCCACCCCGAACTCGACGCCCCCGTGACCGTTCGGGACGGCTCGACGAGGAACTGTCTCGCCTCCAGCGCGACCGCGTCGAACGCGGGCGCGCCATCGTCGAGAACGTCGAGGACCGCCTCGGCGTGCGCCTCGACGTCGACATCGGGGAGGGCATCGGCAGGCCCCACATCGCCCGCGCCGTCGATGGGAACCCGAACACGGAGTACGATTACGAGGGCGCGTTCGACGACCTCATCGGCGGCGACTGCGACTGCTTCGTCGCGCGGGACGTCACGCCGTACGACCGCGGCCGCGAGCTCCTCTCGGCGGCCTGCGGCGTCGTCGGCCTCGCCCACCCCCTCCGCTATCCCGACCCGGCGGCGGCGCTGGCGCTGACCGAAGACCTCGACGCCGTCGAGCGGTTCTACCCCTACGACGGGGCCGTCGACGTCCGGCCCGTCGAGCGCGCCATCGCGGACCACGACCTGCTCGCGACCGGCGGGAGCGACGCCCACGACCACACGCTCGGGGTCGCCGGCCTGCCCGAGTCCGACTTTCGGACGCTCGACGCGAGACTCGCGTAACGTAGCCTTGAAACGGGTGCACGCCCTAGATTACGCCATGAAGTGCCATTACTGCGACCGGGAGGCCGCCTTCGCCGCGGAGTCCGACGGCATCCGGGTCGGGCTCTGCGAGGACCACTTCCGCGACCGCCTCGAAACGCTGTCCGAGTCCGACGCGCTGGAGGAGTTGCAGGAGAAGGTCGATGTCGACCGAGCGGAGTGAGGTTTCAGCCGACCGACTGCGGTCGGCATCGAGAGATATCGACCGAGCGGAGTGAGGTTTCAGCCGACCGACTGCGGTCGGCATCGAGAGGCGTCGACCGAGCGGAGTGAGGTTTTACCCGGTACCGTTGTCGACTGAGTCACCCCCGGAGAGCCGCCGCTGTCACGCGGATCGGCTCGCGTCGACGTCGATGGCGTCGACGGGGCAGACGTCGACGCAGAGCATGCAGTCGATGCACTGGGCCTCGTTGGCGGGGTCGGCCTTGATCTCGCTTTCGGGATGGTCCGGGGTGTCGACCCACTCGAACACGTCGACCGGACAGTCTTCGAGACAGGCCCCGTCGGCGAGACAGATGTCGAAGTCCACGGCGACGTGCGTGCCGTGGACGCCGAGTCGCTCCGGTTCGTCGACGGGTCCCCACACGTCGTGGCCCTCGTGCTCGTCGACTACGTCGCGGTTCTCGTCGAACTGTGGGTCTATCGCCATGCCGACAGCTCCGTCCCGTCCGCGTATTAATCCCTCGCCTCGGGCGGGACGGGCCTCGGCACTGGCCGACACCACCGGCGGCCGCCACGGTCCGCGGGGGTTTTTCCTCGCCGGCGTACTCGTCTCACACATGAAACGGCAGTCACTCGACGGGATGGAGTCGCGGATGGGGCCGGCGGACGTGGTCCGGCCGCTCACCGACGCGCTGGGCGCGGCGGACATGGCGCTGAACTACTACGAACTGGCACCGGGCGACAGCTTCGCGTACGGCTATCACGCCCACGACGCGCAGGAGGAGGTGTTCTACGTCCAGGAGGGTGCGGTGACGTTCACCACCGCCGAGGGCGACGTCGAGGTCGGCGCGGGCGAACTCGTCCGGTTCGGTCCCGGCGAGTACCAGCGCGGCGTGAACCGCGGCGACGAGCGCGTCGTCGCGCTGGCGATGGGCGCGCCCCAGGACGCCGGCGACACCGAGATCATCCGCGAATGCGGGGCCTGCGGCGAACCGACGCGCCAGCGCATCGAGATGACCGACGACCGCGACGCCATCGTGACGCTGTGCGAGGAGTGCGCCGCCGAGACCGGCCGGTTCGACTGATGGCCGGTCGTTCGCCGCGGCGAGGTCCGACGGTGCGAGGATGAACCGCCTCGAATCGGCGGCAGTCGCGTCGGCGTTCGTCCACGCGGGACAGGACCTGCTGCGGGGCGAACCCGCCGAACTCGGGATCCCGGCGTGGCTGTTCGCCGCCGGCTTCCTCGCTTACGCGCTCCTCCTGCCGACGGCGGCGGCGCGCGGCAACCCGGAGCGCACCGCGCTGACCGGCGGCGTGCCGGTCGCTATCGGCCTGTTCCACCTGTTCGCGCCGCACCACGGCGGGTTCTACATGCCGGTGGTGTACGCGTCGCTCGCGTTCGGGGCGGGCGTCGTCGCGCTCGCAGCGAGCAGCGCGGAGTCGGCGTAGCCCCCGCTCACGTCCGTCCCGATCCCGCCTCCCGCTCCTCCGCCCACGCGAGCACCGGCTCCAGGCGCTCGCAGAGTTCCCGACCGTCCTCGGTGAGTTCGTACTCCACCCGCGGCGGGATCTCGTCGTACTGCGTCCGCGTCAGCAGTCTCTCCGCCACCAGTTCGTCGAGGCGCGCGGAGAGCGTCGAAGTGCTGGCCGCCGCCAGACGCTCCTCGATCGCTCCGAACCGGACGGGTTCGAGCGCGCCGACGACGCAGACGAGTTGCATCGCGTACTTCCCCGAGAGCGTCCCGGCGACGCCCGTCAGCGGACAGTAGCGGGTCAGTTCGCCCTCGCTCCGGTCTTCCGGTGTCGCCTCGGTCATTCGAAGTGGGTTCGGTGTTTCAGACTCCACAGTATGATTACTTCGGTTTCGAAAGTGACAACTGACGAACTGCAACTGCTGCGGAACGACGGAACAACTGGACGACGGCGAGATCCGGGAGCAAGCGACTGACGGCTAGCGAGACGACCGGCGACGGACACGGCCGGCCCCGGACGACGGGTTCGAGCGCCGACGGCGAACCGGCCACCGACCGCGCCCTCTCCGACGATGTCGGGCGGGCACTGGGCGACCTGTTCGGAACCAGTTCCCCGGCGGCGTTCGGCGACCGGACCGACGACGTTCACGAGGCGCTCGACGAGGAGGAGTAGATGCCCCGCGGATGCGAGAATTCTGTCACGACACCGACGGGAAGCACCTCGCGCGGACGCCGAACCAGTCCTACCGCTTTATCCGGTCCTCGACGCGTTCGCGCTGCACGCGCTGGTCGACGAACCCGCGACCCCGCGGCCGCGCTGGTCGATGGAACGGGAGAGGTGTAGGTCACGACCGCTCCAGCGCGTCGAGCGAGTCGAACACGTGTTCGCGCATCCGCTCGGCGAGTCGGCGCGTGCGTCCGGCGTCGTGTCGGTCCTGAAGGTACAGCGACTTCAGATACGAGACGGTGAGCAGGACCGAATACAGGTCCCGTCGCCGGTCGAAGCCGTCCGGGAGGGCGCGCACCGATCCGTAGCCCTCGCGGAACGCGTCGGCCTCGCCGCCGCTCTCGTTCCGCGAGAGGGGGAGCAGCGTTCGCCAGCAGTCGTACTCGGCCGGGCCGCAGAGGGCGTGTTCGAAGTCGATGACGCAGGTGACCGCCTCGCCGTCGACGCTGATGTGGTCGGGCAGGTAGTTGCCGTGGCAGAGCACCGGGTCGCCCGCGCCGTCGAACGCGTCGGGATGCGCTCGGAGGTACCCGACGACGGCGTCCGCGACTGCTGCGTGACCGACTGACTGCAGATACGGCCGGCGGTCGGCCAGTCGGTCGAGGGCGACCGAACGCCAGTCCGCTCGCTTGACGACGGTCGGGTCGTCCCTGCCGGAACCGGCGGAGTCGCCGTATCGCCGCGTCGGCGGGGCGTCGTCGCGTTCGAACCGACCGTACGCGTCTATCGCGTCGGCGGACTCCCGGTGGAGGGACGCGAGACCGGCCCCCATCGCGCGGGCCTTCTCCTCGTTGACGGTCGCCGCCTGTGGCGCATCAGGGCACCATTCCGCGACGAAGTAGCCGTCACCGACTGCGAGCACCGTCGGCACGGGAACGGTCGTTTTCCGCCCGACGAACGCCATCACGTGCGCCTCCGTTGCGGGGTCGCCGCGGGGCGCTGTCGCCACCTTGCAGACCGCACGGCGGCCGTCGACCGTCACCTCGTACGTCTCGTGGGGCGGGACGTCGTGGAGGAGGCGGTGGACGGCGTAGTCGTCGTAACGCTGTGCCAGTCCGAGAGAAGACGACACGACGGTACACCGGCGGCACACTTCAGCGTTACTCGACCGTCCGAGCCTCAGTAGCACAGATCCAGCGCCCAGTTGGCGGCGAGGGCGGCGAACACGAGCGCGAGCAGGGCGGTGAGCACGCCGAAGGAGACGGCCCAGCCGAAGACGTCGGCGAGCAGGCCGGTGACGACGGAGCCGAGCGACCCGACGACGCCGTAGGCGGTCCGGACGAGGCCGAAGCCCGCGCCCTGTTCCTCCTCCGAGAGCGCGTCCATGAAGCGGGGGATGAGCGCGCCGCCCCAGCCGAGACCGGTGCCGAACAGCAGGACGGCGACCGCCACGGCGAGGCGTCCGGGGACCGCTACCAGCACGGCGAAGCCGGCGACGCCGAGGACCATACAGCCCGCGGTCGCGGGGTCGCGGCCGAACCGGTCCGACGCGGCCCCGACGCCGACCTGCGTGATCGCCTGCACGACGAAGTACGCCGAGAAGACGGTGCCGGCCGTCGTCGTCGACATGCCGCGGTACTGAACCAGAAACGTCGGCAGGAACGACGAGGTCGCCTGCCAGACGAACGCGCCGGCGACCGCGAGACAGACGGTGAACGCGATCTCCGGGCGCGAGAGCAGTTCCACGAGGGGACCGAGTTCGAACCTGTCGCGCATCGGCTCGTCGGGCCGACGCGGCTCCGTCGTCCGGACCCGCCAGGCGAACAGGGCGAAGATCGGGACGGCGATGACCGCCCCGAGCGCCACCGCTGGTCGCCACCCGTACCGGACGCCGACCCACGCGGCGAGGACTGGCACGACCAGCCCCGCTGCCGGCCCGCCGGAGTTGTGGAACCCTATCGCGGTGCCGATGTCGTCGTACGTCCGGGTCAGAAGCGTCGTCGCGACGCTGTAGTGCAGCCCCGCGACGCCGCCGAGCAGCACGGTCGCGAGGACGAACACGGCGAACAGCGGCGAGAGGGCGATGAGCAGGCTCATGACTGCCGTCCCGCCCACCGCGACGAGGATGATCAGTCGCTCGCCGAACCGGTCGGCGAGCACGCCGCTGGGGAACTGCGAGACGAAGTACGCCATCCACATTCCGGTGAGGCCGACGCCGACGACGCCGTTCGACACCGCGAACTCGTCGGTTATCGCCGGGACGACCGGACTGATCGCCAGCCTCGCGGCCATCGTCGCGAAAAACGCCAGCGTACTCAGTACGAGGACCGTCTCCTTGTAGCGCCACTGCATCGGTTCACCTACTACTCCGCATCGGTTTTCACGTGGAAGTCGATCGGGTCGACAAAAGAGGCCGTCGGTATCGGGACGAGAGAGCGTCGCACGTCTCGGCGTTCGAGGCGGCGAAGTCGCCTCGCTACTCGTAAGCGGAACCCCGGTCGTCACCGAGGTCCCTGCGCCGCCCGGAGATGCTGCCGCACTACTCGTAGGCGGGGATCCCGGTTCTCACCGGTATCCCCTCGTCGTCCGTACCGCTGTCGCACTACTCGTAGGCGGGGATCCCGGTGAGGTCCTCGCCGAGGATCAGCGTGTGGATGTCGTGGGTGCCCTCGTAGGTGTACACCGTCTCCATGTTCGCCATGTGTCGCATCGGCGGGTAGTCCGTCGTGATGCCGTTGCCGCCGAGCATCTCGCGGGCGACTTTCGCCTGCTCCCGGGCCATGTTGACGTTGTTGCGCTTGGCCATCGAGACGTGCTGGGGGCGGAGGTCGCCGCGCTCCTTGAGGTCGGCGAGGCGGTGAGCGAGCAACTGGGCCGTCGTGATCCGGGTCGCCATCTCCGCGAGCTTCTGTTGCTGGATCTGGAAGCGCGCGATGGGGCCGCCGAACTGCTCGCGGTCGGTCGCGTACTGGCGCGCCGTCTCGAAGCAGTCCCGCGCCGCGCCGACCGCGCCCCACGCGATGCCGTAGCGGGCCTGCGTGAGACAGGAGAGCGGCCCCTTCATCCCGGAGACGCCCGGCAGGACGTTCTCCTCGGGCACGTACACGTCGTTCAGGTCGATCTCACCGGTGACCGAGGCGCGCATCGACAGCTTGTCGTCCAGTTCGTTCGTCGTGACGCCGTCGCGGTCGGTCTCGACGAGGAACCCGCGCACCGGGTCGTCGTCGGCCGACTCGTCGCGTGCCCACACGACCGCCACGTCGGCGATGGGGGAGTTCGTGATCCACGTCTTGGAGCCGTCGAGGACGTACTCGCCGGCGTCGCGCTCGGCGCGGGTCTCCATCCCCGACGGGTTCGAGCCGTGTTCGGGTTCGGTCAGCCCGAAGCAGCCGACCGCCTCGCCGCGGCCGAGGTCGGGGAGCCAGCGCTCCTTCTGCTCCTCGCTCCCGTAGGCGTGGATGGGGTACATGACGAGCGCGCCCTGCACGCTCGCCATCGAGCGGATGCCGGAGTCGCCGGCCTCCAGTTCCTGCATGAGCAGGCCGTACGCCGTCTCGCTCACGTTCGGGGAGCCGTATCCCTCCAGGTTCGGCGCGTAGAAGCCGAGCTCGCCCATCTCCGGGATCAGCTTCTCGGGGAAGGTCCCGGCCTCGAAGTGGTCGCCGATGTCGGGAGCGACGCGGTCCTCGACGAACTCCCGGGCAGTGTCCCGGATCATGCGCTCCTCCTCGTCGAGTTCCGCCTCAAGACCTACATAATCGAGCATGGATATTCATCGCGGCTGGCGGATAAAAAACGCTCCGGGAGTCCCCTCACAAGGACTGCTGTGAGTCGTTTCGGTGTTCCGGCATCCTTGTTCGCCGAACACCGCTAAACAGTTACAACGGTTCCCATCAGCCGTCCCAGCGCTCCTCCAGCAGCCGGGCGTCGCAGTCGCCGCAGGTCACCGCCACGACGTCGTAGGAGCGACAGCAGGACTCGACGGTCTCCTCGCCCAGTTCGACGGGGCCGCCACAGACCGGACAGGAGAGGTCCGCCCCGCAGGTCTCGCAGGCGAACGTCGCCCGTAGGGGCTGTTTCTCGCTCTCCGGGGTCGACTCCGTGCCCGGGCCGGCAGGGCCGTCGCCCCCGGGTTTCACCGTCGCGTCGACGACGCCGGCACACTCGGGGCAGACCCCGTCGGCGAACGCCGCGATCCGGCGGCGGTAGTGGGCGTCGACGGCGGCGAGGAGTTCCTCGCCCGCCCGGTCGGCGTAGCCACCCGGCGGCAGCGAGAGCCGCGAGAGCGTCGTCTCGCAGGCGCCACACGCCACCTTGGTGACGTTGTCGACGACGCGGGCGGTCAAGGCGTGTTCGCCACAGAGCGGGCACTCGACGTCGAGTCCCACGGGGTCGCGGTGCACGCGCTCGGTGTAGGTGCCGGCCCGCACCGCGCGGGCGGCCGCCCGGCCGGCGTCGGTGAGTTCGTAGCGCTCGTCGTCGCGCTGGCGGAGGAACCGGCCGTCGAGCTGGCGGAGGGGGTAGGCGAACCCCGCCGTCGTCTCCTCGTCGGTGGCCGCGAACAGCTCGGAGAAGGCCAGCGGGCCGTCCGCGGCGGCGAGCGTGCGAACGACCACGAGGCGGGTCTCGCCGCCTAATGCCTGGAACGTCTCGCTGGGCGCGAGGGTTTCCTCGCCGGAAGCGGAGCGGCTCCCGTCGTCGCCGCCCTCCCCGGCGCTCGCGGGGACCGGCTCGTCGGGGGACATGGCGTGTCACTGCGTGCTGTTCGCGTTTATGTCTGTCGACCCCCCGGAATGTTCCCGGCAGGGAGCCGGCGCGGGGCGGCCTTTTAACCGACCGAACGCGTCCCGCCACCGGCCTTAATATCCCGGAGCCAGAACGGGAGGGTATGCTCGCGGACGACTTCGGTCGCGAGGTCACCGGCGTTCGCGTCTCCCTCACCGACCGGTGTAACTTCGACTGTGTTTACTGCCACAACGAGGGGCTAGGTGACACGCGGGGTCCGATGGCGCCTCGCGACCACGAGATGTCGACCGACGATGTCGTCCGCTTCCTGGAGGTCGCGCGGGAGTTCGAGGTCGACGCCGTCAAACTCACGGGCGGGGAACCGCTCCTGCGCCAGGACGTCGAGGAGATCGTCCGGCGGGCGCCCGACGGGATGGCGGTGTCGATGACCACGAACGGCACGATGCTCCCCGGGCGCGCCGAGGACCTGGTCGACGCGGGGTTGGAGCGGGTCAACGTCTCCCAGGACGCCCTGGACGAGGAGACGTTCAAGCAGGTCACGCAGGCCGGGGCCTACGACGCCGTCATGGACGGGGTCGAGGCGGCGCTGGACGCGGGCCTGGCGCCGGTGAAACTCAACATGGTCGTGTTCGAACGGACCGCGGGCTACGTCCCGGAGATGGT
This sequence comes from Halobacteriales archaeon QS_9_68_17, assembly GCA_003023565.1. GTDB lineage: Archaea > Halobacteriota > Halobacteria > Halobacteriales > Natronoarchaeaceae > Halostella. The sequence goes on along the minus strand of PXSA01000012.1, from coordinate 607 downwards.
CGAACACGTCGCCGAGAACGAGGGCCTGCGGTTACAGCTCATCGAGTACATGCCCGAACTCGCGGGCCACCCCGAGTGGGCCATCGACATTCAGCGCGTCCACGACTGGCTGGAAGAGCAGGCCGCCCACGTCGAACACCGCGAGATGCACGACCGCCGGCGCTACTGGCTCGCCCCCGGCAGCGTCGAGGGCGCAGGCGACCGGGGCGGCGGCGCGAGCGCCGAAGCTGAGACCGCGGCCGCCGCGGACCTCGACATCTTCGACGAGTCGGGCGAAGTCGACGAGTCCCGCGCGGGCATGGTCGAGATCGTCGACCCCGTCGAGAACCCGTCCTTCTGTGCCAACTGTCACCGGGTACGGGTCACTCACGAGGGCTATCTCAAGGGGTGTCTCAACCGGAACGACGACCTGCGCTCGATGGGCGAGATGACACGCGAGGAGATCCGCGAGACCTTCCGCGAGACGGTCGCCAACCGCGTCCCCTTCTACGGCGAGTACATGGTTCGCAACGGCGAGGGCGAGTGGGTCATCAACGAGAAGTACCTCGACGACGGACCCGCCGGGGGCGCCGAACCGGCCGACGACGACCCCGAGGGGGAGTACCCG
>PXSA01000018.1:23764-113424 GCA_003023565.1 Halobacteriales archaeon QS_9_68_17 | reverse complement strand
ACACGGAAGTTAAGCCTACAAGCGTTTCGGAGAGTACTGGAGTGGGCGACCCTCTGGAAACACCGATTCGCCGCCCCCACTCATACTTACACTCAGTAGAGGAGCGTCCACTAGGGGGTTTCGTCTTTATTCAGCAGCCGCGGCGCTGTCGATCCGCCGACAGTGCCGACAGCGCCGCGTCAGAACCCGATAGCGACGCCGTCCTTCCGAGGTTCGGTCGCGCCCGAGAGCGTTCCGTCGCGGTTCCTGACGATCTGTGCGCCGCCGAACAACGCCGGCGGCAGGACCGCGACATCGTGGCCGCGCCGAGCGAGCTTCGAGGGAACGGTGTCGGTCAGGCGCTCCTCGATCCCGGTTCGGCCGTTCTCCCGGTACCGGAAGCGCGGTCGGTCGAGCGCGGCTTGGAGCGGGAGGTCGTGATCGACGATGTTCGAGACGACCTGCACGTGGCCCTGAGGTTGCATGTAGCCGCCCATGACGCCGAAGGCGGCCCAGTCGTCGTCGTCGAACTTCGCGACTGCGGGGACGAGCGTGTGGAAGGGTCGCTTCCCGGGTTCGAGACGGTTCGGATGGTCGGGGGCGAGCGAGAACGAGGAGCCGCGGTTCTGGAGGGCGATGCCAGTGCCGCCGGCGACGAGGCCACTGCCGAACCCGGCGAACCGGGAGTTGATGTACGAGACGAGGTTCCCCTCGTCGTCGGCGACGGTGAGCAGGACGGTGTCGGCGTCCTCGGCGTTCGCGTTCGGTACGCCGACCTCGACGTCCTCCATGGCTTCTTCCCCGACGGCCTCGGCGCGTTCCGCGGCGTACGCCTCGCTCGCGAGCGGTGGGACCTCCTCGTACTCGGGGTCGGTGATGTAGTGATGGCCGTCGTGGAACGCGAGTTTCAGGGCTTCGGTGACGTAGTGGACGCGCTCGGGCGAGTCGAGGGGGTAGTCGCCCGCGCCGAGCTCTTCGGCGATGTTGAGCGCTTCGAGGGCGATCAGCCCCTGGTTGTTCGGCGGGAGCTCGTACACTTCTGCGCCGTTGTACGTCGTGCTGACGGGGTCGACGAACTCCGGCTCGAACGAGGCGAGGTCGTCCCGCGAGAGGAAGCCGCCTTTCTCCTGTACCTCCTCGACGATGGCGTCGGCGATCCCGCCCTCGTAGACCACGTCCGCGCCCTCCTCGGCGATACGTTCCATAGACCGGCCGAGCTCCGGGAGACGGACCGTCTGTCCCACGTTCGGTGCCTCTCCGTCGAAGAGGTACGCCGCCCGAGCGTTCTCGTCGTCGAACAGGTCCTCCGCGCCGGACCAGTAGTGCGAGATGACTTCGGAGACCGGATAGCCCTCCGTGGCGTAGCGGATCGCCGGCTGGAGCGCCTCGTCGAGACCGATCGTGCCGAGTTCCTCCAGCGTTGCCTCCCAGCCGCGGGCGGTGCCGGGGACGGTCACCGTGTGCGGCCCGAGGTCGGGCATCGTCGCGTCCGCGGGGCCGACGTCCTGCCCGTCGGCGACGGCTTCGCTGACGTTTTCAATGGTTGCGTCCGCGGGCGCGCCCCCGCAACTGCGCATCGCACCGACCTCGCCGTCGCCGGTGCGATAGAGCGCGAACACGTCCCCGCCGAGGCCCGTGCTCGTCGGTTCGACGACGTTGAGGGCTGCGGCGGTGGCGACCGCGGCGTCGAAGGCGTTGCCGCCGTCGCGGAGCGTCTCCACGCCCGCCTGCGCCGCGAGCGGTTGACTCGTCGCGACGAGGCCGTTGGCAGCGTACGCTGTCGATCGGCGCGATCCGAATCGGTCGAGGTCTGGATCGGGCATAGGTGGCGATCCGACTGCGGGTACAAAGTAGCAGGGGCAGCGGCGAACAAGTAATTAATACCTCGACTCCCGATCTCGTGACATGGCCGACAGCGGCGGGCCGCGGCTGCCGGGCGCGCCCGACGCGGAGGAGCGAGACCGGATCGTTGTCCACGTGGATATGGACTGCTTCTACGCGTCCTGCGAGCGATTGCGGGAGCCGGCGCTCCGCGGTACGCCCGTCGTCGTGGGAATGGGGTACGAGCCGGGGGACGACATCGGCGCGGTGGCGACGGCGAGCTACGAGGCGCGGGAGCACGGCGTCGAGAGCGCGCAGGCGGTCTCGACGGCGCTGGACCGGCTTCCGCGGATGACCGCGGCGCGCGAGGACCCCGACACCGACGTCGAGGACGCGGGGTACTACCGCCCGGTCGACATGGACTTCTACGAGTCGGTGAGCGGGGAGGTGAAAGCGATCCTCCACGAGTGTGCGGACACCGTTCGCGAGGTGAGCATCGACGAGGCGTATCTGGACGTGACGGACCGGACCGCCTGGGAAGTGGCGGATGGGTTCGCGCGCCACGTGAAAAACCGCATCGAGCGGGAGGTCGGGGTGGTCGCGAGCGTCGGCGTCGCGCCGAACATGGGTACGGCGAAAGTCGCGAGCGACCGCGACAAGCCGGACGGACTGGTGGTGGTGACGCCGGAGGAGGTTCGGGACTTCCTCGCGCCGCTCGACGTGGAGGAGATCCACGGCGTCGGCCCCGTGACGGCGCGCGAACTCCGCGGGATGGGACTGGAGACGGCGGGCGACGTGGCGGAGGCCGACCCCAGGGACCTCAAGGCGGCGTTCGACAGCCGCGGCCGGGAACTGTACGAGCGCGCCCGCGGCGAGGACGACCGCGAAGTGACGCCGAAGGGGGATCCGAAGAGCCTCTCCCGGGAGTCGGCGTTCGCCGGCCCCGTGACCGACACGGAGCGAAAGCGCGAGCAGGTGCGGACCCTCGCCACCGCGGTCGCGGACCGGGCACAGCGTGAAGGCGCGCTGTACCGGACCATCGGCATCAAAGCCGTGACGCCCCCGTACGACGTGAACACGCGAGCGCGCTCGCTTTCCGGGCCGGTCGACGAACCGGACCTCGTCGTGGAGGTCGCGCTCGACCTGCTCGGCGAGTTCGCCGACACGCCGGTCCGGAAAGTCGGCGTTCGCGTCTCGAACCTCAGCTTTGCGGCGGGCGACCAGACGAGCCTCGACGGGTGGAGAACCGAGGGGGATCCGTCCGCGACGGCGGGGGAGAACGGTGCGAGGAACGCCGGCAAGAACTCGGCGAGGGACGATGACCCGCAAGTCGACGGGACCGAGGCCGGCGGGAGACCGTCGGGGCAGATGACACTTAGTGATTTCTAGCGTGGACTGGAATTTTTGCAATGAAAATATAAGTGCTGGACGCGTCCCCTCGGAACGAACGGTATCTATGACGTACGACTTCTACGATCTTCTCGGGGTCCCCGACGACGCCGCCCGAAACGAGATAAAAGACGCGTTCCGCGACAAGGTCCAGGAGGTGCATCCGGACCTGAACGACGACCCGCGGGCTCCGGCGCAGTTCACCGCTCTCAAGAAGGGGTACGACACTCTCAGAGACCCGGTCGAGCGGAAGGCGTACGACCGACTCGGACACGAGGACTACGTCGCGAAGCGCCTCGAAGGGTTACCGAGCGCCGACCAGTGGAAGCCGGCGGACTCCGGGGGGAGCGCGAGCGGCGGGCTGGGGGCGTCGAGTAGCGGGTCGACCGGAACGACTGCCGGGGCGTCGACCGGAGCAACGGCAGGAGCGTCGAGTAGCGCGACCTCCGGCGGGGCATCGTCACGGACGACATCGACGACGGGAGCGACGGGAGGAAGCGGGGCGACCGGGACCGCGACCGGCGGAGCGGGAAGCACCGCAGGCGGCTCGACAGCGAGCGCGAGCACGGGGTCCGCGACGGGGGCCGGTTCGGCGTCGACTGCGACCGGAACTTCGACGAGGACGGGCGGAACGAACGCCTCGTCCACGCGCACCGGAGCTACGAGCGCGGCCGGCACTGGAACCGGGTCCGCGTCGGACGCCGCCGCGGGGTCGTCGGCGACGGGCGACGCGGACACGTCCCGGACCGCCGACGGGCCGGGGCTTGTCGAGCGACTACGGTCGATCAACTACGGCTGGCCGCTCGTCTTCCTGACGACGCTCGTCTACGCGGTCGGGGGCGGTATGTACGCCCGTGAGAACCGGGATGCGCTCCGGGAACTGGTCGCGCAGGTCCGTGCGAGCGGGACCGACGTCGCGGCCCTCCGAGAGGCGTTGCTCGCCGCGGACTACGGCCTCTCGACGGTGTTCGAGTTCGTCCGGTCGACGGCGCTGGTCGGGTCGACGCCGGGGCCGGGCGTTCTGATAGTGGTCGGTGCGGTTCTCATGCCCGCCGTCTTCTTCGTGGTGGTGCGGACGACGCGGCAGGCGTTCGCCTGGCAGCCCACGTACTTCTACGTCGCTGCCGTTCTCGCGCCGCTCGCCGGTCTCGGAGCGAACGCCGGCGGCGTCGACCGGCCGGTCCTGACGGTGGTCGCGTTCGGGCTGCTGCCGCTCGGTGCGGTCGTCGCGTTGCTGTTCAACGCCTTCGTCACGCCGCGGCTGAAGCGTCTGTTCTAACTGCCGTCTCTCTCGTCGCTCGGTGGACCACGCACGCGCCGAGCATCAGCACCATCCCGTACTCGATGGGGGTCGCAAGCGTGAAAGCCGGTCGAACAGCGGCGAACAGCGCCGGCCGCGCGGCCTCGGGCAAGAGCCGAACGACGTTCTCGGCGTTGTTGAGGGTGAACGAAAGGTTACCGACGGCCGCGCCGGCGACGAACAGCGTCCGGGCGCGGCCCGGATCCATGAGATAGAGGAGCGCGACGAGCGGGAAAGACAGGTAGACGTAGTAGATGAAGTAGGAGGGAAGCACCAGCAGCGTCGCCGTCAGCGTGCCGTGGACCGCGACGAGGCGGTCCGTCCGGTCGTCGATGCCGGTGTAGAGGAAGGCGACGACCGGCCCGAGCAGGGCGAACGGCAGGAGGACGAGCAGCGCCGGGTCCATCTCGGGGAAGAGCACGGAGAGCGGCCGTCGGAGCGTGAGGTAGGCGCTGTTCGGGTCCAGACCTCCGGCGAACAGGTCCGCGCGGTTCCGGGGCAAGAGCGCCTCGGTCAGGTAGGTGCGGGTCGTCTCGACGCCGAAGACGGGGACGCCGAGCGCGAGCAAGCCGCCGCCCGTCGCCAGCGCGCTCCCGGCCGCGCGCCACGCCCGGCGACGGAGGAACCAGACGCCGAACAGCGCTGGAAACACCTTGAAGAAGGCGACCAGCGCCACCGACGCGCCCGCGAGCGTCTCCCGGTCGCGGTCGAGCGCGACGAAGCCGAGGACGGTGAGCGCCGCCAGGTGGACGTTGACGTTCCCGTAGAACAGCGTCGGAACCGAGTGGATCGAGAGGAGGAGAAAGCCGGCGACGAGCACGTAGTCGACCCGCGACAGCGAGCGGCCCGCGCGTTCGACGTACCGACAGAGCAGCGCGCCGCCGACCGCGGCGGTCGCCGCGGCGACCAGCGTGTGGACGACGTAGCCGGGCACCCACGACCCGGGAAGCGCGTACGGGTAGAACGCCACTATCGATACCGGCGGGTAGAGGTAACGGTACTGCGGCCAGTCCGGCGGCGTGGCGGCGTAGAAATCGCCGCCGGCCATCGCCGTCTCGGCGGCGTGGTAGTACACCTGAAAGTTCATCGCGAGCCAGTCCGCGCGGCCGAGGCGCATCAGGTAGAGCGTGCGAACGCCGAGGAGGATGCCCGTCGCGAGAACGAACCAAGCCCCGATCGGACGCTCGCGGAAGCGTCGCATAGACAGTAGAACCACGGGGGAGGGCTTGTGCTTAGCGGTTTCGGCAGTCCCGTCGGTCCGCAGCCGAAGCGATTCGGCCGCCGCGGCGACCGCCGGTCACCGCACCCGGTACGGTTCGTCGCCGGGGAGGAACCGCCCGAGGTCACTCATCTGCCGGTAGTCGGAGCCGAGGACGCCGTTCAGACGGGAAACGAGGCGCTCACGGTCGGTGTCGGTCCACGCCGCGGGATCACGAACGGGGACGACGAGGTAGCCCCGCCCCCGGACTTCGTCCGCGTGCAGGGCCGGCATGTCGAGGTCCAGTTTCTGCGCCTGCGCGGTGTACTCCCGCAGGACGTGGTCCGTCGCCCGCTCGCCGACCGGGAGCAGCACGTGCGCGTTGATCGCTCGGAACTCGGCGTCGAAGAAGCGCTCGAGCCGGGCGTAGGACTCGCGGTCGGGCGTCTCGCCGTCCGGCGAACAGCACACGTGCAGGTAGCTCCAGAAGAGGTTCTCCACGGTCGGTTCGTCGGCGTACGAGTCCGCGAGGAGACCGACCTCGTGAAGCACCGATTGCAGGCGACGAGCGCCGTCGGTGCCCGTGAACGGGACCCCGGTCGACCGACCGCCGTGGGTGCCCGGACGGTCGCCGACCACGTGGAAATCGGCGTTCGCGTCGCCGTAGCCGTAAACGGCGTCGTGGTCCGACGAGCAGGGCGCTTCGCATGGCGGCGTCATGCCGAACGGGTTCCGCGTGCGGTCTGTTACGTTCTCCACGGCCACCGGTACGTCGGTGGCGATTAAAACGGCCGCGGTTTCCGCGAATCCCGCGTACGCCGCCGTTTCGGAGCCGTTCCGCCGCTGCTGCGGCTAACTGCGCCGCCGTGGCTTCACTCGGAAACGACGACGGCCCCTTTCATGCCGAGGCTCTCGTGGGGGGTGCAGACGTAGAGATGCGTTCCGGCCTCCTCGAAGGTGTGGGTGAACGTGAAGCCCTCTTCGTCGGTGGTCTCGCTCTCGAACTCGTCGCCCTCGTGGGCGACGTTGTGCTGGCCGCCCTGTCCGGACCACTCCCAGACGACGTCGGTGCCGGCGTCGACCTCGACGGCGGCGGGTTCGAACGCGAAGTTACCGTCGTTGCCCTCCGCGCCGACCGTGACGGTCACCTCGTCGTTGCCGGTCTCGTCCTGCACGCCGTCGTAGTTGCTGGTGTCGGAGAGGAACTCGTCGACTTCGCCGTTGCCGTCGCCTCCCCCGCCACCGTCTTCGGTTTCGGTGTCGCCCGCGCCGTCTTCCTCCGTCTCCGTGTCGTCCATCCCGCCGTCCCCGTCACTATCGCTGTCCCCGCCTTCGTTTCCACTGCCACCGCAACCCGCGAGCAGCGTCGTGGTGACCGCCGCGCTGGTCGCCTGAAGAAACCGCCGTCGGTCGAGTGGGTTATTACCCATAGTATACTGTTGGTGTTCAAAGGTCAAAAACCTCCGGTCGTCGAACGACCGGGCCTCTGTTACGGCAGTGTACGAACCCGTTTCGTTGGACTGGTTTCCGTCGTCGTATCCGGTTCCTTCGCTCTCCGACTGTCCGTCGCTCTCGTTGCCGCCGCCGCCGTCGTCGCCCTCGCCGCCGACGACTGCCCCCTTCATCCCTCTCCCTTCGTGGCGCTCGCAGTAGTAGAGATAGGTGCCCGGATCCTCGTCGTCGAACTCGTACACTTCGTCGGACTCTCCGGTCGGGGTCCCGCTGTTGAACGCGTCGTCTCGTTCGACGGCGTCGTGCGTTCCGTCGCCGGTCCACTCCCAGCGGACCGTCATCCCGATGGGCGTCGGGTTCCTGCTCGGCGTCGTCCGACTACGTCGACGCCTCGTAGCCGGCCATCTCGACCTTCGAAACGAGCGTTTCGGGGTCGGCGTCGCCCTCGATCTCGGCGGCGCTCTCGTACCGGTCGGCTGAGGCCTCCTCGGTGCCGTCCGCCATCTCCAGCGCCTTCTCGACGACTTCCTCACAACCCTGGCACGTCATCCCCTCGACTTCGAGTTCTATCGCCATGCGTGACAGTGGGAGGCGTCCCCTTAGAATAGTTGCGGTTAGGGGTCGAACCGCTTGAACAGCAGGCTGTTCGTGAGGACGCTCACGCTGGAGACCGCCATCGCGCCGGCCGCGAAGACGGGCTGAAGCAGGCCGAGGGAGGCCAGCGGGATGAGCGCCGTGTTGTAGCCGAGCGCCCACAGCAGGTTCTGCTTGATCTTCCGGAGCGTCCCCTCCGAGACGCGGATGGCCTTCAGCACGTCCGCGGGGTCGTCCCGCATCAGGGTCACGTCGCCGGCCTCGATGGCGACGTCCGTGCCGCTGCCGAGGGCGACGCCGACCGAGGCCGTCGCCAGTGCGGGCGCGTCGTTGACCCCGTCCCCGACCATCATCGTGCGGCTGCCGTCGGCCTGGATGTCGTCGACCGCCGCGGCCTTGTCCTCGGGCAGCACCTCGGCGCGGACGTTCCCGGGGTCGATGCCGACCTGTGTGGCGACGGCGCGGGCGGTTCGCTCGTTGTCGCCGGTGATCAGCATCGCGCCGAGCCCGCGTTCGCGGAGTTCGGCGACCGCGTCGGCGCTCGTCCGCTTCAGCGCGTCCGCGGTAGCGAGGACGCCGACGACGCGGCCGTTCAGCGCGACCAGCATCGCCGTCTTCCCCTCGGATTCGAGGCGCTCGGTCGCCTCGCGGGCCGGGGACCAGTCCACGTCGTTGCGCTCCAGCAGGCGGCGGTTGCCCACGAGGACCGTGCCGGCCTCGGCCTCCGCGACGACGCCGTGACCCGGCACGTTCTCGAACTCGTCGGCCTCGGGGACGTCGATGCCGCGCTCCCGCGCGCCGTCGACGATCGCCTCGCCCAGGGCGGTGACCGCCCCGCCGTCCGCAGCCATCTCGTCGCCGTCGGGCGACGCGCCGACGACCTCCACGTCGGTCAGTTCCATCTCGCCTTCCGTGAGCGTCCCCGTCTTGTCGAACACGACCGTGTCGACGTCCTTCGCGCGCTCCAGCACGTCGCCGCCCTTGAACAGGACGCCGTTTCGCGCGCCGATGGCGGTGCCGACCATCGTCGCGGCGGGCGTCGCGAGGCCGAGCGCGCAGGGACAGGCGATGAGGACGGCGCTGGCGAACACGACGACCGAGAACTCGAAGACGGAGACGGACCCGCCGACCACGTCGGGGCCGCCGCCGACCAGCCCCCAGTGAGGGAACAGGTCCACGAAGCCGGCGAGCGCCTCGGGGAAGAGGCCCCACAGCACCGCCCAGAGGACGGCGTTGCCGATGACCGCCGGAACGAAGTAGGCGCTGATACGGTCGGCGACGTTCTGGATCTCGGGCTGGCGGGACTGGGCGTCTTTCACCAGCGAGACGATCTGCTGGAGCGCCGTCTCCTCGCCGACCCTGGTCGCGCGCACGGTCAGCGCGCCGTTCTCGTTGATCGTCGCGCCGACGACCTCGTCGCCCTCGCCCTTCTCGACCGGGACGGACTCGCCCGTTACCGTCGACTCGTCGACCGCGCTCTCGCCGTCGACGACGACGCCGTCAGTCGGGACCTTCTCGCCGGGGCGGACCCTGAGCAGGTCGCCCTCCTCGACCTCCTCGACGGGGACCTCCCGCTCGGTGCCGTCGACGGCCTCGCCGTCTCCTCGGGGCGTCTCCGACGCCCCGCTGTCCACGACCGTCGCGGTGTCGGCCTGCAGTTCGAGCAACTGCCGGAGCGCGTCGCTGGCCTGCCCCTTCGACCGGGCCTCCAGCCAGTTGCCCATCGTGATGAACACGAGGATGAGCGCGGCCGTCTCGAAGTAGAGGCCGCCGGGGAACAGGTCGAGCAGGACGGCGAGGCTGTAGACGTACGCCGTCGACGACCCGAGCGCGACCAGCACGTCCATGTTCGCCCGACCGTTCCGCACCAGCGCCCGGTAGGAGTTGACGCAGAACTCCCTGCCGAGCACGACCTGCACCGGCGTTGTCAGGGCGAACGCGATCCAGCCGAACGGGACGCCGAGTATCGTCTCGGGCATCCCGCCGAACAGCAACTCGCCGGCCATGTACGCCGTCATCGGGAGCGCGAGCACGGCACCGAACAGCGTCAGCCGGCGGAGCCGTCGGATCTCCTCGTCGCGCACGCTGTCGCGCTCCTCGCCGCCGCTCTCCTCGTCGGTCTCGCGGATCGGTTCGTACCCGGCGTCCTCGATCACGTCGTACAGTCGGTCGAGCGACGCGTCCTCGGGGTTGTAGTCGACCGTCCCCTCGTCGGTTGCGTAGTTGACCTCGGCCGAGATGACGCCGGGCACGGACTCCAGCGCCGACTCGTTCGTCTCCGCGCAGTTCGCGCAGGACATGCCCGTGATGCCGATGGTCACGGTCCGACGCTGCGGGTCGTACCCCGCGCGCTCGATCGCTCCGTACACTTCCGCCAGCGACGCGACGTCGGGGTCGTGCCGCATGGTCCCCTCGTCGGTCGCGTAGTTGACGCTCGCGGACTCGACGCCGTCGAGTTCCTCGACGGCCTCCGTCACCGTCTCGGAACAGTTGGCGCAACTCATGCCCGCGATGCGGACGTGGGACTCTCTCATCGGTTCTAGATACGGGGTCCACATTCATGCGGGTTTCCCCTTACAGAATTAGAAAATGCTCATTGCTATTTTTGATTCTTAACCAAAGCGCCGACTAAAGTAAGCCCACAAACGGATATTCGGGTCGAGACGGCACACGAAAAAGCGGAGGGCCGGGTCGGCTATCGAACGAGTGTTACGTCGACTCCTTCAGCTGCTGGTAGCGCTCCTCGAAGTTGCTCCGGCAGGAGGAGCAACAGAAGTGGTGAAGCTGGCCGTCGATGCGGACCGACTCGCCCTCGCTGGTGACGGTGTTGCCGCACTCGTCGCAGTCGGGGGCGAACTCCGCGCCGTCGACCTCGGGGTTCCAGAACGACTCCGCGAGCAGTCGAACGTCGTACTGAATGACTTTCTCCACGTCGATGGCGTCGGCGAGCATCGCCTGCACCTCGTCCTCGTGGACGGTCGCCTGCATGACGACGCTCGCGTCCGCGGCGGCGAAGACGTGTTCGACCTGCTCCAGTTCGGCGAGGCGATGCCTGATGTCGCCCACCGCGCCCGGACGGAGGTCGACGTCGATGAGTACGGAGACGCCGTTCGACAGCTTCGACCGGTCGATGTCGAGCGTGAACCGCTCGATGATGCCCATCTCCTCTAAGCGTTCGACGCGGTCGGACACGGTCGGCGGGGACACGTCGACCTGGTCGGCGATCTCGCTGTACGGGCGGCGAGCGTCGGCGACGAGGAGTCGCAGGATACCCAGGTCGGTTTCGTCGAGTTCGTGCATATCACCTTGTTGTACCGGTCCCCGTAAACACTTTTCGACACTGCTTACTTAATTTAATCTAGGAAAGAAACGCATACAGCTGTCGGCGGATCCGGCGCTGATGCCGTCACGGCCCCCTACCGCCCCATCGTGTGGAACTCCTCGTTCGGCCGCATATCCGCGAGCTGTGCCATCCGGTTCGAGAGGTTGAAGAAGGCGGCGACGCTCCCGATGTCCCAGATGGCCCGGTCGTCGAAGCCCGCGTCGCGCAGCCGTTCGAAGTCGGACTCGTCGACTGCGGCCTGGTTCTCGGTGAGTTTCACCGCGAGGTCAAGCATCCGGCGGTGGCGCTCGCCGACATCGGCGTTGCGGTAGTTCGACACCAGTTGGTCCGCCAGCAGCGGGTCCTCGGCGTAGAGGCGGACGAGCGCGCCGTGGGCGACGTTGCAGTAGTAGCAGTCGTTGACGCCGCTGACCGCGACGATGATCATCTCTATCTCCGCGCGGGTGAGTTCGCTCTCCTCGACGAGTGCGTCGTAGTACTGGAAGAACGCCCGGAAGTGCGAGGGTCGATACGCGTACGCCAGGAAGACGTTCGGGGTGAACCCCGCTCGCTCGCTCTCCTCCTCGATCCGCTCTCGAAGGTCCTCGGGGAGGTCTTCGACGTCCGGTACCGGGAACCGCGTCATCGCCTCGATGTCGTCCGCCATACGGGGTCGAACCCTGCCATCGGTAATGACGGTTTCGTTCGCGCCGGACCGACAGCTTTGGAACCTTCCGGCCCTAACCGGGCGGCGTGTACCAACTCGGCCACTACGGTCTCGCCCTGCTGGTGTATGCGCCCGTCGGCGCTGCCCTGGTCCGCGAGAGCCACGTCGTCGCCGCGTACCTGGGCGGCGCGGTGATGGTGGGGACCGCGACGTTCCCCGACTGCGACCACCGGCTTCCGTTCGTCTCGCATCGCGGCCCTACCCACTCCGTTCCCTTCGCCCTGCTGTTCGGCGCCGTGTTCGGTGCCGGCGGATCCGCGCTCGGCCCGGTGCTCGGACCGGTCATCGAGGTAGACCCGGCCGCGTTCGGCTTCGCCATCGGGACGCTGTCGGTGGTCACCCACCTGCTCGGCGACGTGCTGACCCCGATGGGCATCCGCCCGCTCTGGCCGCTCTCCCGCCGCAGTTACTCGCTCGGGCTGACGACGGCGAAGAACCCGGTCGCCAACTACGCGCTGTTCGCGCTCGGCGTGTTCGCCACTGCGGCGACGCTGCTGGGGATGGGAGTGTTCGGTTGAGACGGCCCGCTGGCCCGCTCGGCACGATCCGCGACCCGGACGCCGAATCGTTCCGAGTGCGTGCCGCCCGCGGTGCGGGAACGACCGTATCAACTAAGTGCGATGATTTGTTACGATCCCTCATGGACGCCCTCGTACACGCCGTCCTCTACGCCGGAGTCATACTGCTAGTGCCGCTGTCGATACTCGTCCCGCTGTTCCTCTTCGAGTACGTTCGCGGCGGTCGGCGCGCGGAGGCCCGTCTGTCGAACCCGCCGCGAAACGTGGCCACCGGACGCGGTCTGTCCGAAGGCTGCGCGGCGTCGCGGGGCGCGGCGAACGTAAACGACGCGGTCGCCTGCCGGACCTGCGGGGCTGTCAACGAGGGTAACTACACCTTCTGTCGCGAGTGCGCCGACGACCTCGCCGGGCGGTGATGGACGCCGAGCTGCTCTTTCGCCTGGGCAGTACGGCCGTGCTGGTGGTGTTACCGACGCTTCTCTTTCTCGGTCTGTGGCGCGGCCTGATGGCGCTTCGCGACGACGTGCTCGTCGACCGCCTCGGCCGCCGACGCGACGTCGCGCCTCGCCCGAGTCCCCTCGACGTGATCCCGGGCGTGTCTGCGCCCGACAACGCGCCGACTCCCTGCGCTCGCTGTGGCCGCCCGTTCCGCGGAGAGCGCTCGCGCTGCGAGAACTGCCGCTGATCGGCCGGACGGCGGTCCCGTCGGTCGAGGTCGACCGCCGCGCCGGACGCCGCGCTCTCCGCGTCGACGACCCGGAGCGTCGCCGCGCCCGACTCGGCGTCGGTGATCGGCGCTTCAGCGGTCCCGACACTGTCCGCGAAGTGCTCGACTTCGAGGCCGTACTGGTCGACCGGGTCGAACGTCTCCGTGACGGTGCGACCGTCGACGCTGTACCGCAGCGCGGTCTCTCCGTCAACGTTGAACGCTCCCTTCACCTCGGCACATCCGTTCGGAGCCTCGACCCGCACGCACCGCGACCCCGGCGTCTCGAACCCGCAGGAGACCTTCGCCATCGCGTCGTCGTACTCTGGCACGGCCGCGGCCTCGGTGTCGAGGCCCGCATCCCGCGTGTCGGCGGTGAACCCCGTCACTCGCGACGGGTCGCCGAGGACCCGGCGGGGGACGTCTATCGGGGACACCCCCCGTCGCGGAGGCTCCCCCCGGCGAGGTCGGGGTCGAGGCGGATGTCGTCCGCGCCCTCCGGTGTCAGGAAAGTGAACCGACCGGTCACCGACCGAGCGTCGCCGGGTTCGGTCCGCACGACTCCGGGAAGCGGTCGATCCGCGGGTGGTAGCGGTACATGTCCCCCTCGGTCAGCGTAACGCCGCGGTCCGCGCAGTGCTCGCCCGTCTCGCGGGCCTCGGCGGCGTCGACGCCCAGCGGTTTCTCGCGGATGACGTGCAGTCCCGCGTCGGCCGCGCGCCGCGTTCACTCGGCGTGGCGAGCGTTCGGCAGCGGGTCGTACCCGAACGCCCGGGGCGAACGCGCTACTGCCGATACCCGCCGTGCTGAGTACGCCGAACGTCACGTCTTCCGTTCAGAACGTATCGATTAACCTCCGCCGAAGGGGCCTCCACGGATCCTTTCTGACTTCCGAACAGTTAATTTTCTTTATCTACGTAAAGTTTAAAAGATTACAGGTAGTTGAATGGATCAATCGCAGCCATGACGAGAGCGCACGGGAGTCCGACGAACGAGGGGGAGGTGTACAGGACGTGCGGTGCCGACTACGTGTTCCGGGATACGGGAACGAAAAACGCCGCGGGAGCGGCCTCACTCGACGAGGGGATTCAGGACACGACAGCGGAGAGCCTGTTCCGGGAACTCAAGGCGGAGTCGGAAGCGGGGGACCCGACCGACGAGTTCGAGGGCCTGTCCCCGGAGTCCATCGTCGACGACGCCGACGGGCACCAACACGAGCAGTTCACGGACGGCGGGCAGGCGATCGCGGCGGGGAGCGAAGTCGAGTCGCTCCTCATCCCGGACCGCTCCGAGGGCGACGAGTTCCACTGGGTCGACCCGGAGCCAGCGGGGGCCGAGGACGGGAACGAGACGCACGACGAGGGCGACTCCGTCGACGCGGCCCCCGCGGACCTGTTCGAGACGGACGATGACACCGACGACAGCGGGTCGGCCGTCGACGGCGTGGGGGAGGACGGCGTCCGCGGCGCAGCCGAGGCCGGCGAAAGCGAACCGGACGCGGCGGACTCGGGCGGCCTGTTCTCCCGGGTCCTCGCGTTGCTGGGCCTCGCGTGACCGCGATAGCGACTCGTTCTCCCGGATCGATTTCGACGACACGTTGTCCGAAAACAAAGAACCAGTATTCACGAACGTACGCGCTTAACCGAGAGCGGAGGCGTCAGAGTACGACCGCGGTCGTCGCGACCGGGCGTCGGACGGCGGGGGGGCGACCGGTGGACGCCCCGTGAACGCCGAGGAGGCGACCGACGAGGAACCGTCGGACGCCATCGCCGGGATCGAACTGGGCGACCCCCACTCGGCGACCGGTCACGGCGTCACACAGCCCGATGCCTCGTCCGACTGCGCACCCGACGGCGGCGTCGACCTCGACGACGGCCACGCCGCCGGATCCGAGAGCGAGGACGCCGTCCCGGTCGCTGCTCTCCCGCGTGCTCTGACGAACGAAAGGCGCAAACCGATCGACTCCCTTCTCTCCGGCGTATTCGACCGCGAGGCCCTCCTCCTCGGACTCGTCCCGTCGGTGTCGCTAGTCCTGCTCGGCGTGTCGATCCGGATCCCGGAGCGGCTCAGCGTCGTCGGCGTCGCCGCCCTGCTGGTCGCCGGCCCCGCCGGCGGCTACGTGGCCGGGACGCTGGCCGCCGGTGGCCGACGCCGTCGCGCTATCCACAGCCTGGTTTCCGGGGCCGCCGTCGGCGTCCCCGTCGCCGGCACGCTCGTCTATGCGATCCACGAGAGCGAAGCGCCCCGACGGACGGCCTACTGGTGGTTCCACTACGCGGTCGCGACGAACACCCCGCCGTCGGTCGTCGTCGACTGCGGGTACTATAGTAGAAACTGAAACTATTTACACATCGACCGGCACCCGGGGTGCCGGTCGAGTGTGTCATTGCGTTCGATTTCTACTATACATCCTGACGGGGACCGGCGTCGGCGCGGCGCTCTGGTACGCGCTCGGTGTGGCGGCGGCCGCCGTCGCGTCGGGCCGCGGTCGGTCGGCACTCGACGCGGAGCCGTGACCGCCTCGCGGTCTCATACGGACCGCTGTAAGTCGCTCTCGGCGCAACCGCGAACGGGATGCAGTTACGCCGAAAAAGGGTTCCGGCGGTCCGTCTCACTCCACGGCCTCCAGTACGATCCGCTCCCCGGACCTCTCTCGCCGCTTCGCTTTCTCGGCTCTCGGCTGGCTCGTCCACCGGCGACTTCGGCCAGTTCCCGCAGCGCGTGCACCACTTCGAACACGTCCGCGAGTTCCTCGACGTCGCCCGCTTCCCGGTACTCCCGGACCTCCTCGTCGAGCGTCTCGCGCGGTCGCCGCTCGTACTCCGCCTCGTCGGCGACGTGGACGGGGCGTCTCGCCGTTCTCCTCGACCATGCCGGGGATACGGTCGCGGACCGGCTCGTCGTACTCGTGCGCCACGGTCCGACCTCCCACGGAACCGTACTGAAACTCACGAACCGTCCGGCGGTCGCGGCACGGGAGTTAACCGTCTCACGCCCCTAGCTCGACCCAATGAGCCGCGACCCTCCCCAGTCCCGTGACGCCGACGCACCGCCGCGGCGAAAGGCGACGCTGTTTTGTCCGTCGTGCGACCACGAGAGCCCCATCACCGGCGACTGGCGGCGTCGAGACCGCGGCGACCGCACGGCGTACGTCTGTCCGACCTGCGGGACCGCCGTTACCGAGCGCCCGGCCGGCGGGGACGCTCCGGTCGCCGGCGAAACCCCGACCGCGCGCGCGGCGAGGGCGTGGGGTCGCCTCGTGACGACGCCGTTCAGGGTCCTGCGTGTCGCCGCCGAAGCCGGGACGGCCGGACTCTCCGGGTCGAACGACGGCTGCGCTTAGGCGTCGCTGCTCGCCGCCTCGCGAACGAACGAAAGAGCGGACCGCTCAGAGGAGGTCTTCGATGTGGTCGGCGACCTCCCCGGGGGTGTCGCCGACGGGGACGCCCGCGTCGTTGAGGGCGTCGATCTTGGATTCGGCGGTGCCGGTACCGCTCCCGGAGACGATAGCGCCGGCGTGACCCATGCGCTTGCCCGGCGGGGCCGTGCGGCCGGCGATGAAGCCGGCGACCGGCGTGTCCATGTGCTCGCCGATGTACTTCGCGGCCTCCTCCTCGTCTTCGCCGCCGATCTCGCCGCACATGACGACGGCCTCGGTGTCCTCGTCGGCCTCGAACAGTTCGAGGGCGTCGACGAAGTCCGTGCCGATGATCGGGTCGCCGCCGATGCCGATGGCAGTGGTCTGGCCCATGCCGCGGTCGTTGAGGGTGTCGACGACCTGATAGGTGAGGGTGCCGGACCGGGAGACGAGGCCGACGCTCCCCGCGGAAAAGATGTTACCGGGGAGGATGCCGAGTTTCGCCTCGCCGGGTGTGATGATGCCGGGGCAGTTCGGCCCGATGAGGCGGGTGTCGACCTCGCCGAGGCGCTTGTTCACCGTCGCCATGTCCTGGGTCGGGATGCCTTCGGTGATGGCGACCGCCAGATCGATGGGCGCGTCGAGCGCCTCGAAGACGGCGTCGCCGGCGAACGCCGGCGGGACGAAGACGACGGACGCGTCGGCGTCCTCCTCGCGGGCGGCCTGCTCGACCGTGTCGTAGACGGGGACGCCGTGAACCTCCTGCCCGCCCTTGCCGGGGACCGCGCCGGCGACGACGTCGGTGCCGTACTCGATCATCTGCTCGGCGTGGAAGTTGCCCTCCCCGCCGGTGATGCCCTGCACGATGACTCGGGTGTCGTCGTCTACGAGAACACTCATGCTTCCACCTCCGCGTACTCGACGGCGCGTTGAACCGCGTCTTCGAGCGTCTCTTCGACCGTGACGAGGTCCTCGTTCAGGATCTCGAGGCCCTCCTCCCAGTTGGTGCCCGCCAAGCGCACGACGACGGGCTTGGGGATCTCGTCGAACTGCTCCAGGGCCTGATTGATTCCGTTCGCGACCTCGTCGCCCCGGGTGATCCCGCCGAAGATGTTGAACACGACGCTGTCGACGTTGTCGTCGGAGAACACCATATCCAGCGCGTTGGCGGTGCGGTCGGCCTTCGCGCCGCCGCCCACGTCGAGGAAGTTGGCGGGCGACCCGCCGTAGTGGTCGACGAGGTCGAGCGTCGTCATCACGAGGCCCGCGCCGTTGCCGATGATGCCGACGTCGCCGTCGAGGCGAACGTAGTCGAAGCCGTACTCGTCGGCCTTCCGTTCGAGTTCGTCGCCGCTCGCCGACTCGTCCTCCATCTCGGCGAGTTCGGGCCGGCGGAACAGCGCGTCCTCGTCGATGTTCATTACGGCGTCGGCCGCGATGACCTCGTCGTCGGCCGTGACCATCAGCGGGTTGATCTCGGCGTCGGAGCCGTCGCGCTCGTCCCAGAGCGTGTACAGCGTTTGCAGGACGCTCGCAACGCCGTTGGCGATGGCGCGGTCGACGCCCGCCTCGTAGACGGCCTTGCGGGCCTGATAGGGGTGCATGCCGAACGCGGGGTCGACGTGTTCGCGCACGATGGCGTCGGGGTCCTCGTCGGCGACCTCCTCGATGTTGACGCCGCCGCGGGTCGACACCATCGTCACGGGCTTGCCCTCGCCGCGGTCCATGGTGACGCCGACGTACAGCTCGTTCGTGAAGTCGACGGCCTCCTCGACCAGCACGCGGTCGACGTGAAAGCCCTTGAGGTCCATACCGAGGATGTCCTCGGCGGCCTCGCGGGCCTCGTCCTCCCCCTCCGCGAGCTTGATACCGCCGGCCTTGCCCCGTCCGCCGACCTGTACCTGCGCCTTCACGGCGACCGGATACCCGACCTCCTCTGCAACGGCCAGGACCTCGTCGACGCTCTCCGCGAGCTCTGCCGCGGGCGTCGGGATCCCGGCGTCGGCGAAGACCTGCTTCGCCTGATACTCGTGCAGTTTCATACACGGATAAAGCGTTCCCGCCGCCGCTTAAATCCCGTCGGTTCGGGCCGCCGAGAATCGATACCACGTCACGGGGCCAGTCGGCCGTCGCGCTACTGCGTGCGCTGTCTGTGGCCGCAGTTCTCGCACTCGTAGAGGCCGCGTACCACGGTCGCGCCGTCGTTGACGGACTTCCAGTCGCTCTCGTCGCCTATCCAATCGCTCACCTGATGGCAGTTCTCGCATTCCATACGGTCTCCCCCCGGTGGGTATGCTAAGTATTACCACGAGAGGTAAGAAGATTTCGCGTCGTGTCAACCCCGCTGAGTTGGCCGTTTCACACTTTCCGGCGACGACCAGCACCGCGTTCGGCGTGAGCCGTTCGTCTGGCGACGGCGGCACCCATAGCTCGCCGTCGAACCACCCGGCGACGAGCGTCAGGTTCGGGTGCGTGGCGATGGGGGAGTCCCGCACCCGGACGCCGTGGAGTGGACCGTTCCGCCGGACGAGTACCTCGCGGACCGCCACCGCGTCCTCGGCGTCGCCGTCCGCCGGTGGGTCGACGGTGACGGGCGTCGTCGCCTTACCGGCCAGCCGTTGCCGGATGAGAACGACCGGAGGATGGACTGCGGGCGGCCTTCGAGCGTCCGATCCCCCAGTTGTGGGCGAACGCGAACAGGAGGATCACCGAGACGATGCCGAACGCGTAGACGACCAGCGGCTGCTGACGCCCCGTGAGGTCGCTCGGATGGAGCCCTGCCGCGCAGTTCACGCATTGAACGTGCTTCACCTTCCGGACGACCAAATGGCGGGCCGCTCCCGGAGCGATACCCCGCCGAACGGCGGCGCTGAGGCCCGCGTCATTCGCGGATGTGGACGTAGTACCACGCGACGCCGAACGCGATGATGACGGCACCGCCGGCGATGACGACCGGGTCCATCTGCGTCATGATCGCCAGCGTCGCCACCACGCCCAGGACCGGGGCGGCCGGGTAGAGCAGGCTCGGGATGACGAACTCCGGGTCGTACTCCTCGTCGTTTCGCCGCAACTGGATCACGGCGACGTGGCCGAGCCCGTAGGTGACGAGGTACATGAAACTCGCCACCTCGGCCAGCACGCCGACGCCGACGCCGATCCCGACGAGCGCGACGATCGCAACCCCGGTCACTACGATCGCCCGGTGAGGCGTGCCGAACCGGTCGTGGACGGTGTGGAAGTAGTCCGTGAGCATCCGGTCCGCCCCCATCGCGTAACTGACGCGCCCGGCGGCGAGGATCGAGGCGTTCGCGCTGGATACCGTCGCCAGCACTGCACCGATCACCATCGCCGTCGCGCCAGCCTGCCCGGCGAACGCTTCCGCGACGTCGGCGACGGGGATCCGCGACCCGTGTAACTCCTCCGCGGGGAGGACTCCGGTGCTGACGACCATCACGCCGACGTACAGCACCGTCGGGACGGCGACGGCCGTGACCATCGATAGCGGGAGGTTCCGCGCCGGGTTCTCTATCTCCGCCGCCGCGGTGGCGATGAGCGCGAAGCCGATGAACGCCACGTACACCGTCCCGGTCGTGGCGAGGACTGCGCTCCAGCCGTTCGGATTGAGCGGTCGGAGCGTCCCCGTGCTGACGTTCGGCGCGCCGGTCCCGACGAACCCGACGATGAGGACGAGCAGCGTCACGACGATGGCGTCTTCCAGGCTGCTCGCCTCGGCCGCGCCGTAGTAGTTGAGCGCGATGAGCGCCGCCGCCAGCGCGATGGCGACCGCCGAGATGGGGACGGCGTCGGAGAAGTACGTCAGGTACCGCGCGAACCCGACGACGTAGAACGCGGTGGCGAACACCAGTCCGACCCACATCCCCCATCCGACCACGCTCGCGACGAGCGACCCGAGCGCGCGGTGGGAGTACCGGTAGGTGCCGCCCTCAGAGTACTGCATGTCCGTCGCGAGCTCCGCGTGCGAAAGCGCGGCCAACAGCGAGACGAGGCCCCCGATGACGAACGATATCGCGCTGGCCGGCCCGGCCTGCTCCGCGGCGATGCTCGGGAGGATGAAGATGCCGCCGCCGATCATCGTCCCCAACCCTATCGACGTGGCGTCGAGGAAGCCGAGCTCGCGCGTGAAGTCGTCGTTGGACTCGGACATGGGTTGTCCTCAGGCCCCGGAGCCGCTGAACGACTGATGGGTCGGTCGCTCCCGCCGCCCGAGGCGTTTCAGGTAGCGATAGACGGGGAACAGCAGGTCCTCGCCCCGGCCCCGAACGGTCGTCTCGCCGGCGTAGACGATGACGGGAACGCCGGCGTCCTGTGCCCCGTCGATGACCCCGTCCGGCGTCCCGCCGAGCACCCAGCACCGTGGGCCGCGGGGACGAGACGCCCCGATGAACAGGACGCCGCCGTTCTCCGCGTAAATGGAGGCGAACTCGGAGTACGACGCCGCCGTCACGCCCGCGATCAGCGCGGCGATGACGAACGAGACGATGGCGCTGCTTCCCACCACGGCCACCGCCCGGCCGGAGAGCGAGGAGATGCCCGCCGCTATCATCGTTCCCAGTCCGAGCGCGAAGGCGACCCAGAACCACAGCGTCCGGGTGTGTTCCACCATACGCTCCCTTCGACGCAGCGCGGTTAAAGCGCCAGTGAGACTGGTATGACCTGTCTCTCCGCGGATCCGTCCCGTAGCGCGCTTCTGCGGTCGAACTCCCGACGTGATCCTCCTCGTCTGGGGGTCGCCCGGGGCGGGCAAGACGGCGACCGCCGCACGCGCTCGAGACGAACCTCGTCCACGGGGGCCGCGAGCTCCGGACGCTGCACTCCGACGGTTTCTCGCGGAACACCTACGGGCGCACGTACCGGTGAGTCCTCGGCACGGACGACTGGACCGTCGACGGCACGTTCTACCGCCGGGAGTGGCGCGAGCGGTTCGACGACCTCGGCGGCGTCCGCATCGTCCACGTCACGGCGTCGCTGGAGGCCTGTCTCCGCCGGAATCGGGAACGCGCGGACCCGGTCGACGAGGACGGCGTCCACGTGGTCCGCCGGGAGTTCGACCGGCCGCGGGCGGGCCTGCCCGTCGACACGGACGAGACGCCGCCGGACGCCGCGGCCGAACGGGTCGCGGACGCCGTCGAACGTCGGTTTGCGGCTACTCGTCGAGGATCCGGTCGGCGAGGCGCTCGGCCTCGCCGACGCGCTCGTCGGCCGCCTCGTTTCCCGTGTCGTCCACCTCGGCGAGGAGGTCCCTGACGTGGCCGAAGCGCCTGTCGACCACCGCCGCCGCCGCGCCGACGAGGTCCTCGGCGACTGCCTCCGCCTCGCCGATCCACCGACTGGCGTCCCGTTCGGTCGGTGTAGTAGAAACTGAAACTATTCACACGTCGAACGGCACCCGGGGTGCCGTTCGAGTGTGTCATTGCGTTCGGTTTCTGCTATAGCTCGGCGGTCGCCGCGAGTTCGGCGTGCAGGGCTTCGACCAGCGAGTCCGGGTCGCCGTCCGCGCTCGGGTCGCGGTCGTCGGCCGCGTCCGGGTCCCGGCCGCCGTCCGCGCCCGGCTCTCGGTCGTCCTCGGTCACGGCGGCGTCTACGGGCGCGTTCCTGGGGCGCGTTTCGCCTGTCCGGTCGTTTTCATAACCCGGGGCGCAACAGCCGCTTAACCCGTTTCGCGTGGAACGGCGGACGGAAGACACCATGCCCGAATTCGGTTTCGCGCTGTCGAGCGAACTGCACAGCCCGAACGAACTCGTGGAATACGCCGGTCGCGCCGAGGAACTGGGGTTCGACTACCTGACCATCTCCGATCACTTCCACCCCTGGATCAGCGCGCAGGGGGAGAGCCCCTTCGTCTGGTCGACGCTCGGCGGCGTCGCCCGGGAGATAGACGACATCCCGATCGCCACGGGGGTGACGGCCCCGATCATCCGTATTCACCCGGCGATCATCGCGCAGGCCGCGGCGACGGCCGCGACGATGCTCCCCGGCGGGTTCTCGCTCGGCGTCGGCACCGGCGAGAACCTGAACGAACACGTCGTCGGCGAGGGGTGGCCCGAGCACGAGGTCCGACTGGAGATGCTGGAGGAGGCCGTCGAGGTGATCCGGAAGCTCTGGACGGGCGAGAGCGTCAGCCACCACGGGGCGCACTACGACGTCGAGAACGCCCGCGTGTACACGCTCCCCGACGAGACACCGGACATCCCCGTCTCGGCGTACGGCCCCAAGACCGCCGAGTCCGCGGCCGAGATAGGCGACGGGCTCGTCTCCGTCGGCCCGCAGGAGGCGGTCGTCGAGACGTACCGAGACGCCGGTGGCGAGGGACCCCGCTACGGGCAGATGACCGTCTCGTACGCCGAGACGGAGGACGAAGCCGTCGAGGCCGCCTACGAGCGCTGGCCGAACACGGCGCTGACCGGCGACCTCAACACCGAACTGGCGACGCCGAAGCACTTCGAGCAGGCGTGCGAGATGATCGAACCGGAGGACATCCGCGAGGGGAGCACGCCGACCAACCCGGACCCGGACACGCACGTCGAGAACGTCCAGGCGTTCGCCGACGCCGGCTACGAGCACGTCACGCTGCACCAGATCGCGCCCGACGTGGAGGGGCTGCTGGAGTTCTACGCCGAGGACGTGATACCGTCGTTCTGACCGGTCACGCCGGCACCGCGCGGTCGGTACGGACGGGTCACCCCTCGCCCGCCGGTCCGCTTCCGTCGCCGTCGGCGGCCTCATCGCGCGCTTGCCGGGTCGGTGCCGACGGACTCCCCCGTCTCCGGTCCCGGCCTGACCGGTTCGCCGTGGACGAGTTCCGGGAGGACGGTCCGAACCACGCCCGCACCTGATGGAACGCTCGGACGCCCGCGTACACAAACAACAGGAGGACCGGCCCGAGAACGAGCAGGATCGTCAGCCACGCCGCGACGCCGTCCCTGCCGACGACCGACCGTACCTTCCGATAGGTCGGCCGCGTGGCGTAGTACCCGAAGGCGTCCGGCGAGAACGGTCCGACGAACGAGCAGGCGATGAACCCCGCGACGACGGCGAGCGCCGGGACGAACGTCCACCAGGCGGTCCGTGCGCGGTCGAACGGCACCTGGAAGCGGACCATCCGGACGGAGACTACGACGACCGCGGTAACAAGGGGGCGCACTGGCGACGGCCCGGCCGTCGCTCCGACCGCCTTCCCGCTCCGACCGTCATCTCGTGCCGACGCCGGAGTCGTGCGCGCCCCGCGAGGGGGTACCTCCATATCGGGCGAAGAGACTAAGTGCGTCACACGAGTTCTATAGAACATGGGTTTTGGTAGCTACGACGAGTCCGAGCAACAGCAACGGGAAGTAAACACGGACTCGGAGGAGGAGGGGGTCGACGTTCATCAGAACACACACGAGGGCGAAGTCGAGTTCGAGACCGGGTCCACCGACGACCTGCTCGACCACCTCGAAGACATCAAGGAAGAACAGCAGGAAGCCGAAGCCGAGGAGGAGTAACTCCCGGCCGCCGTCGCGGTTCGTTCTCCGTCTTTCTACCCCGAGCGAGAGCGACTGTCTCACGTATCCGCACCGCTCCGCGTCCGTCTACCCCATCAGTACCTTTTTGCCCGCCGCGGCGAGTCGGTACCGCAATGACCGAACCGGCGCTGCGGGAGGACGGCGGTATCACCGTCGTGAAACTGTACGAGACCTCACGAGAGACGGAGACGATGTGCTCTATCGCAGCGGCGATCGAGACCGTCAGGGCCGCCCGTTCGACCGACACCGTCTGCGAGAAGATCGTCACCCGCGACGACGAGGTCGTGTACAGCTCCGACCGGAACGGCGACATCGACGACTGGGCGGCGGAGTGGCGGACCCAGAAGCGACGGCTCTCCGCGTCGTCGGAGCCCGTCCACCAGTGCCCGTACCGGAACCCCGGCTGTACCGACGAGAGCCGCTGCATCCAGTGTCAAATGGACGCGCAGGCGGAGCGCTACGGCGAGTCGGCGGAGAACCGGTGAGTCCGTCACCGCCTCGACCGCCAACGACCGGTGCGGAGGACGGCGACGTGGCTTCGGTCGTTACAAAGAACTCTTCGCGTTGCCGGCGGACCGGTGGCGAATGAGAGTTATTCTCGACTACGGCGGCGTCCTGGTCGACCACGTCGACGAGCGGGAACACGCGCACCTGCTCGGCGTCTCTCCGGACCGGGAGCCGTACCCCGGCTGGTTGGCCTACCGTCTCTTCCGGGCGGGGTTTCTGACCACCCAAGAACAGTACGTCGGCCTGCTCTCGACGCTTACCGGTGCGGCCGAGGAGGACTGCGTCGAGTACGTCGAACACACGTGGCTCGATCCCGACTTCCCGGAGAAGCGCCGAGAGATCCTCGCGGAGTTAGCCGCTCGGCACTCTCTGGTGCTGTTTAGCAACATGGCGAAGCCCTGGATCGAAACGGTGCTCCGGCGACACGGGGTCCGGGACCTGTTCGACGATCCGATCGTGTCGAGCGAGATCCGACGACCCAAACCCCATCCGAGGGGGTACTTTCTCGGCATGGAAGACGCCGACGGAGAGGTCGCGATGGTCAGCGACGAGTTCAACGAGGACCTCCTGATGGCGCAGTGCGTCGGTATGACGACGATCTGGCTGGAGAACGACGACGAGAAGCTGTACGGACGACCCGACCACACTATCGACGGTCTCGGGTCGCTCGGGTCGGTGCTCGAGGAGATACGGACCGGGGGATAGTCGAACGTCTCGCGACGCTCGCAGAGTTGCGTCGACAGAAAAACTCCGTCCGGGATCTGAACCCGGTGTAAACCCTCGCTCTGCTCGGGTTTCCGTGGTTCAAATCCCGTCCGTGCGCTTCCCTCTTCGCTCGCTACGTTCGCTCAGAAGAGTGCTCCGTCCGGGATTTGAACCCAGGTCATCGGCTCGAAAGGCCGAAATGATTGGCCGTACTACACCAACGGAGCGCGTTCGATGATTCCGGACTAAGTAACTTAACGCTTCCGTTCCGGAACGGCGGCCTCGGGCGATTTGGGAGACGCTACCGAGGGATCAGGCGCTGCCCCACGGCACCTCGTGGCCGACGGCGTTGGCGAGAACTGTCAGCCCGAAGGTGGTTACGGCGTAATCGTGCAGGCCGAACGGATGGAGGTGCTCCTGATTCGCCGGTGGGAGGAGGCTCCCGACGACTTGGACCCGGCCGTCGCCGAGGCTCCCGACGGTCACCGCCGTGCCGTTCCGGGCGGCCACGGTGCCGCCGGCGGCCTCGAACGCGTTCCCGTCGACGCCCCACAGGGGCACCTCGCTCTGGACGGGATAGCCGAGCGACGGGGAGTGCCACAGTTCGCGCTGGACGCCGCGGGTGCCGGCGAGCAGGGGGTGGTCGTCCGAACGGCGGTCGACCGTCGCGAGCGGGCGCGCGACTTCACGGATGTCGTCTTCGGCGATGGCGTCCGCGCCCGCGGCCGAGAGCGCGCCGAGGAGGGCGACGCCGGCGTCCGTGAGGACGAGCGTGCCGCCCGCGGCGACGTAGTCGTCGAGCGCGCCCGCGTACGCCGCGTCGTCGACGCCCTCGCCGTGGACGACGACGAGCGAGTCGACGGCCGGCCCGTCGCCGTCGACGAGCGCGCCGGCCCGGACCTCGTCGCGGACCCGCGAGGCGACGCCGCCGTTCTCCAGGTCGTCGTCGTACGCCTCGAAGAGGTCGAGCGGCGACACCTCGTACGGGCGCTGTCGGTAGCCGAGGGCGCTCTCCGGGTCCGGCGTCTGCCTCTCGGTGACGACGCCAGTGAGTCGGACCGTCACCGCGCCGGATGCGGTGGGTGTCCGGTTCGACAGTCGGAGCGACCACTCGCCGCCCGCCGGCTCCGAGAGGACCCAGTTCTCGCCGGCGAGTCCGGCCCCGCCGTCGGCCGCCCGCGCGAGCGTCCCCTCGGGGTCGTAGAGCCGAGCGTCCGCGGCGGTAGCGCCCGCGGGCGCGGCGTCGACCGCGACCGAGTGGAGGTCGGCCGGCAGGTCGAACGACGCCGTCGCCGCGCCGCCGGGGGCGAGCGAGACGGTTCGCTCTCGCTCGACCAGCTCGGTGTCGGCGGCCCCCGATCCGGCGTCCGCGGTACCGTAGGGGAGGTCGTCCGCCCGTCGAGCGAGCGACGGCGCGTCGACGTAGGCCGTAGTGGTCCCGTCGGCGTCGAGGCTCCGGTCCTCGGCTTCGGCGGCGTGTCGGGCGACCGTCGCGATCACCTCGCGGTATCCGGTGACGTGGAGGTCCAGCAGTTCGGGGCGTCCCTCGCGCCTGCGCTCGAAACTGTTGTCGAAAGCCATCTCGAACGCCATCGCCGTCGCGTCGAGACCGCCCAGTTCCCGCGGGTGACTGGCCCACGTCGCCAGGCCGCCGGACGTGGTGTAGTTGATCGTGTCGGCGACGGTGCCGTACTCGTACGCCCGGGTCGGGGCGGTCGCACCGCCGTGACCGCTCTCGGCTATCCCTTCGAGGGTGTCGGCGTACTCGTCCAGTAGCGGGTCGAGCGACGCCGTGAGGGCGTCGTTTACCCGCTCGTTCATCGCCGTCAGGTCGGCTGCCTCCGCCGGCGGCCGCTCGCCGTTCATCACGAGTCCCTTCACCATCGTCTCGGAGCCGTACATCCCGTGGAGGTCGAGCAGGTACGAGACGACCTCGTAGCCCCGGAGCGCCTCGACGACGGCGAGCGAGTCCGGGACGGCCTCGCGGTACTCCTCGTCGGTGTCAGGATCGACACCGAGGTACGCCTCGCCCCGGTGGACGCCCGCCGCGGGGTCGACGCGGTCCGCGACGAGGCCCGTCCCGTCGCCGTCGTCGACGAGGTCGGCGCCGTCCGGTTCCGCGGGGTGGTGCTGGGGATTGATGTAGCCGACGGTCGGATACCCCCGGTTGGGGTCGACGCCGCTCCCGGTGGCGCGGCGGAACGTGTCGTACGGGACGGAGCCGCTCCGTAGGTTCGCCCACGGCGCTCGCGACGCCCACCCGTCGGGGTTCGGGAAGAGAAACAGCAGCGCGAGGTCGTCGAGCAGCGGAGCGACGGAGTCGTCGTCTCCCGCCAGTACGTCCTCGATCAACCGGAGCGCCGCCTCCGCGCCGGACCGCTCGTCGCCGTGGATCGAGCAGACGAACGCGACCGTCTCGCGGTCGGCGAACGCTTCCCCGTCCCTGACGCCCGCCGTCAGTTCCGCCACGGTGACCGACCGAGAGCGGACCGCGTCGGCGAGGTCGTCGTCGACGCCGGGCGACGGCCCGACGGTCCGCACCCGGAGACGGTCCGGGTGACGGTGTTCGAGCAGGTCGAGACCGTCCGCCGCCTGCTCGACGCCGATGAATCCGGCGGCGTCGCCCGTCGCGGGAAACACCCCGTCCGGGTACTCGCCGAGGGGCCAGAACGGGTTCGACCCGGTCGCGTACCGCAGGGTCGAGACGCCGTCGACGGACCGTACCGCGTCGATCCGGCCCCTCGTGAGGTCCGCGTACGCCGCGACCGCGCCGTCCGAAACCGCCCGGAACGACGCGTCCACGTCGGTGACCGCGTCGAGCGCGCTCTCGTCGTCCAGTTCGACCAGGGTCGGTATCGTGGTGTCCGACCGAGCGCGGTCGTACGCGTACTCGAACGCCTCGGTCGTCGTCGGGCCGTCCCGTGTCGACCCGGCATCGGCCGACGCGGAGCGCCGTGCGCCGACCGGCGGCGTCAGCGAGAGCGCGCCGACGCCGGCGGTCGCTCGGAGGAACCGCCGCCGTCCGCACCGGACGGTTGGCGAGCGGGGACTGTCTCGGACCATTGCTGTCGCGTGTTCCGAGAGCAACTGTAATATTTTTTCCCCGTATCGGGGTCGAAAACGCGGTGCCCCTATCCCAAGCTCTTAGCCCCCGTCGCCCGACGGACCGAGCATGAAACGCGTGCGATTCCGCGACCCCGCGGGGTCCGTCCGAACCGGCGAGTGGACCGACGACGGCGTCGCCTTCGGCGGGCGGACGTACGACCGCGAGGCGGTCGATGTCCTGTCGCCGTGCGAGCCGTCGAAGATCGTCTGTATCGGCCGCAACTACGCGAAACACGCCGAGGAGATGGACTCCGACCTCCCGGACCGTCCCCTGCTCTTTCTAAAACCGCCGAACGCGCTGGCCGGCCACGGCGACACCGTCACCCTGCCTGCGGGGAAGGAAAACGTCGACCACGAGGCGGAACTCGCGGTCGTGATCGGTGAGCAGTGCCGGAACGTGGCGGCGGAGGACGCGGAGGAGGTCGTCGCGGGCTACACCTGCTTCGACGACGTCTCGAACCGCGACGACCAGCGGAGAGAGCAGAACTGGGTCCGCGGGAAGGCGTTCGACAACGCCGCCCCGATGGGACCGGTGCTCGCGACGCCCGACGAGGTGCCCGACGACGCGAGCGTCGAACTGCGCGTCAACGGCGAGACGCGACAGGACTCGTCGGTCGAACACCTCATCTTCTCCGTCCCCGAACTGATCGCCGAGATAACGACGTACGTGACGCTGGAACCGGGCGACGTGATCGCCACCGGGACGCCCGAGGGCGTCGGCCCGGTCGAGGACGGCGACACCGTCGAGGTGGAGATAGAGGGCGTCGGCACGCTGGAACACGGCGTCCGCGAGCCCTGAGCGGCGGTGGGGACGACCCGCCGCGACCGCGTCCCTCGCCGGCCGCCGGGGACGACCCGCCGCGTCCGCGACCCTCGCTGACCGCCCGGTCCGTCCGGGACGAACGGCAACTCCTAAGTTTTAGGTATGCCTAAGCCGGGTGAACATGGAGCTTACGCGACGCGACGCGCTCGCCGCGCTGGCCTCGGGAGGCGTCGTCGCGGGCGTCGGCGCGGCCGGGCTTCGACAGTCGCTCGCCGACGCGCCGGACGACGGTGTCGACCTGCCGCCGGAGCGCGAGCGGGGTCTCCTGCTCGCGGTCGCCCGCGTCGTCTACCCGTCCGAACTCGACGGCGTCCGCGAGTTCGTCGAGACGTACGTCGCGGGTCGGGCCGACGCCCGCGACGGCTACCGGGCGGCGATGCGCGACGCGCTGGCGACCGTCGACGACCGCGCCCGCGCGTGGCGCGACGAGGAGTTCCTCGCGCTCGCCCCCGACGACCGGGAGACGCACCTCCGCGAGCTGGGCGTCGACACGGCGGACCCCGACCCCGAGGGGACCGACGCCGAGCGGATCCGCTACTACGTCGTCAACGAACTGCTGTACGCGCTGTACACCTCGCCGGCGGGCGGCGAACTCGTCGGCATCGGGAACCCGCAGGGCCACCCCGGCGGCACCGACTCGTACCAGCGGGGGCCGCGATGAGCGGGCGCGGCGAGTCCGCGGGCGCGGACGGCATCGACCGCACGCCCTCCGAACGCGTCGACGTCTGCGCGGTCGGGGCGGGACCGGCCGGCGCGCTGGTCGCGCACCGCCTCGCGGACGCCGGGTACGACCTGGTCGTCCTCGAAGCGGGCGAGCGCTTCGACCCCGCCGACCGGCTGGAGCGGATGGAGCGGTCGATCCGCCCCGGCCACGACCACCTCGACGTGTGGGACATGGGCGGGGAACGCGACGCCTACAGCAACGGCGGCGAGATGTTCTACCCGCTCAACAGCGCCCGCGTGAAGGGCGTCGGCGGGTCGACGAACCACTGGCAGGGCATGGTGATGCGCCTGCACGAACTGGACTTCGAACTCGAATCCCGGACCGGCGTCGGCGCGGACTGGCCGGTCGGCTACGGGGACCTGCGGCCGTACTACGCCGAGGCGGAGCGGGAACTCGGCGTCGCCGGCGCGGACGACAACCCGTTCGCGCCGCCGCGCGAGGAGCCGTTCCCCATGCCCGCCTTTCGCCCCTCCCACAGCGACTCCCTGTTCGCCGACGCCTGCGAGGGGGTCGGCGTCGCGATGCACTCCGTCCCGAACGCGCGCAACTCCGAACCGTACGACGGCCGCGGGGAGTGCGTCGGCTACGGCACCTGCAAGCCGGTCTGTCCCTCCGGCGCGAAGTACAGCGCCGACGTCCACGTGCGCAAGGCCGAGAGCGAGGGGGCGCGCGTGATCGACCGCGCACCGGTCCAGCGACTCGTCCACGGCGACGCGGGTAACCGCGTCGATGCGGCCGTCTACGCCACGCCGGACGGCCGCGAACACCGACAGGAGGCCCGGCAGTTCGTCCTCGCCGCCGGCGGCGTCGAGACACCGCGGCTCCTCCTGCTCTCCGAGTCCGAGCGGTACCCCGACGGCCTCGCCAACTCCAGCGGCCTCGTCGGCCGGTACTTCATGGACCACCTGTTCGCCGGGATGGGCGGGACGCTGGACGAACCGACCCGGCAGAACCACGTCGGCTTCATCACCAGCGAGTCCCACCAGTTCTACGATGACGCCGACGCGGAAGTCGGGAGCTTCAAACTGGAGTTCCTCAACTACGCCGGCCCCTCGCCCGTCGGGACGGCGCTGTCCGCGGACGAGTGGGGCGACGACCTGCTCGACGACCTCCGGGGATCGTACGGGAACCACGTCGGGATGGGCGCGCTCGCCGGGCAACTGCCCCGCGAGGAGAACCGCGTCACGCTCGACCCCACGACCACCGACGACCACGGCAACCCGGTCCCGCGGATCCACTGGTCGCTCGACGAGCGCACGAGGAACACGCTGGAGCGCGCAAACGAGATACAGCGCGAGATACTGACGGAACTCGGCGTCGACGTCGAGTGGACGGTCGGACCGGACGACACCGGCCCGGCGTTTCACCACATGGGCACGACGCGGATGGGCACCGATCCCGACGAGAGCGTGGTGAACCCCCGCCTCCGAACCCACGACCTCGCCAACCTCTGGATCCCCTCC
The DNA here is from genome assembly GCA_003023565.1 of Halobacteriales archaeon QS_9_68_17. Classification (GTDB taxonomy): domain Archaea; phylum Halobacteriota; class Halobacteria; order Halobacteriales; family Natronoarchaeaceae; genus Halostella. The sequence continues at coordinate 82,210 of PXSA01000018.1, read as the reverse complement.
AGCAGCGTCTTCGTCACCGGCGGCGCGCTGAACCCGACGCTCACCATCGCGGCCCTCGCGCTGAAGGCGGCCGACCACGTCGAGGCAAAGCTGTGACCGAGTACCACACCCCCGAAACGCCTTTGTTTCCGGCCCCTGTCGGTCCGCTACGGCCGATGATCATCTCTCCTCGTTCCTGACCGGCGCGCCGGGTCGACGACCCGCGGTTCTCGATTCGCGACCGCAGTCTCTCCGAGCAGTGCCGGTTCCGCTCTTGCGCCCCGACAGCGTCGCCGCGGCGTCCGGCCGTCACTGAGTGACGCGACGACCCGATGCGGGTGCTGACGCTCCCGGGGCCGACGCACAGTCCCCGAACCGACAGCGAAAGCGACCGACAACGCATGACACGACACGCGATAACAGCGAAACGCGTCGACGACGGACCGGCGGACACGACCGAGCTATGCGGCCTCGCCGAGGCCGCAGGCTACGAGGTAGTGGGCGAGGTGACCCAGCGCCGGCCCGAGGACCCCGGTACCTGCTTCGGCGACGGGAAGGTCGCGGAACTGCGCGACCGCGTCGCGGAGCGCGACGCTGCCGCCGTCCTCGTCGACAACGACCTGACGCCGACACAGTCCATCGCGCTGGTCGAAGCGCTCCCGGACGGCACGCGCGTCGCGGACCGCCGCCGCGTCGTGCTCGACATCTTCGCCGAACGGGCGGCGACGCGGCGGGCGAAACTACAGGTCGAACTGGCGACGCTCCGGTACGAACTGCCACGGGTCGAGGCGGAGGGCGACCCCGAGCCGCTGAACCTCGCCGCGGAGAAGGGGACGCGACTGAACGACGTTCGGACCCGCATCGACCGGGTGAAGCGAAAGCTCGACGACGTGGCCGACGACACCGCCGAGCGCCGGCGCGAGCGCCGCGAGCGGGGGTTCTCGGTCGTCGCGCTCGCCGGGTACACCAACGCCGGCAAGTCGACGCTGTTGCACCGCCTCGCCGACGACCTCTCGGCCGCCACGCTCGAACGGGCACACGGGGACCTCGACGCGACGGCGTCCGTGGAGGACCGCCTGTTCGAGACGTTAGAGACGACGACGCGGCGCGCGACGCTCGACGGTCGCCCCGCGCTGGTCACCGACACGGTCGGCCTGATCGACGACCTCCCGCACGACCTCGTGGAGTCGTTCCACGGGACGCTCTCGGAGACCTACCACGCGGACGCGGTCGTGCTGGTCGTCGACGCGAGCGCGCCGCCGGACCGGTTCCGCGACCGCGTGGCCACCTGCCGGCGCGTCCTCGACGGGAACGTCGAGGGGACGGTCGTCCCGGCACTGAACAAGGTCGATCTGGTCGACGGCGACGCTCTCGCCGAGCGACGCAAGGCACTCGCGGAGCACTGGCGCGACCCCGTGGCAGTCAGCGCGCTGGAGGGGTCCGGCGTGGCCGACCTGCGGGCGCGCGTCGCCGCCGAACTCCCCGCGGAGCGGTGCGAACTGGCGGTGCCGAACTGCGGCGAGGCGATGAGTCTGGTCTCGTGGCTGTACGACCGCGCCAGCGTCGAGCGGGTCGACTACGGCGGTGACCGCGTCCGGATCGCGTTCACGGGGCGGACGGCGGTCGTCGAGCGGGCGCGGGCGAAAGCCGACGAGCTTTCCGGGTCGGCATAGCGTCCCCCCGTCCGCGGTTGGGGCCGCCGCCCTTTCCGAGACCGTTGCCGTTCCCCCGACCGCCGCGTCCTTTCTGATGACCCGGTTCCCGCGTCCGCGACCGTTTCCGCGGCCCGGACCGTCCGCTCGACCGCCTTCCGTCTCGACCGCTTTACCGCCGCACCAGTCACGGAGCAGGCCGTCGTCGAACGCGTCTAACCGGTCGTTCAGGGCCTCGCCGTCGCGGCCGCGGGCGTCGTCCCACGACCGAACGGGGTCGTGACTCTCGGGGGCGTCGAGATAGCCCCGGCCGGCGGCGTACCCGTCGACGCAACCGAGCCAGTTGAGAGCGTCCCTGAGCGTCTCGTCCCGTTCGTCGCGGCGGTGCCCCCGCAAACCCCGTCTGCGAGTATGGCGCTCTTTTCAAGATCGCGGCGACGACCTGTTTCGCCGCGATCAGGGCCTCGTCGCCCCGCGGCGGCGTCTCCAGTACCGACAGCGTCTCGTTGACGGCGACCGGGTCGCTCCCCCGGGCGACGAGGGGGGATTCCCGCGACTGCTTCACGGCCTCCGGGTGGTTCTTCGGCGATGGTCCGGGGCGGTCGAGCGTCGCCGCCGCAGTGCCGCTGAACCCGGCGACGCCGACCGTCGCCGCGCCGGTCGCCGCGGCACCGGGTCGGATGACGTCGCGTCCGGTCAGTTGGCTCGGCGTCTCTGGTCCGGCGGCCGCCACCGCTCCTCGTCGGTCGTCTCGCTCCCCTCCGTCTCGTTCGCTGCCGCTCCGCTGTTCCCCGCGTCGCCGCCGGTCCCGCACCCGTCGCAGTGCCGGCCCCGGTTGAACGCCCGCAGTTCCTCGAGGATCGGTTCGCCGTCGACGCCGCGGTCGTCCCGCCAGCCGTAGGTGTACCCGTACTCCTCGGGCGCGGCGAGGTAGTCCCACCCGTCCGCGCAGGAGCCGTCGGAGCAGTCGAGCCACGAGATGGCCGCCTGCACGGTCTCTCTGATCCGGTCGGCCGCGTCCGCGCAGTCGCCGCTATCGCCCGTCCGGATGGCGGCGACGTTCGCCTGCGCCGCGACGACTTCCTTCGCCAGCAGGACCGCCTTGTCCGCGTCGTGGTCCTCGCCGAGGAGCTCCCACGCTACGTCGCTGTCGTAGCCGTCGTCGCTCCGGTCGAGGCGGAACCCGTCGCGGGACCGGTGAAACGCCCAGTAGTTGTCGCGCCATTCGTCGACCGTTCGGGGGCAGTCCAGCGACGCCGCGGCGGTGCCCGACAGGCCGACCGCACCGGCCGCCACCGCGCCCGTCGCGGCGGCGCTCCGACGGAGCAGGTCGCGTCTCGTTACGTTGTCTGGCATGACTGTCCTATCGGTCGCCGCGGGATCACTTCGTAATGATACTCATTCGATACGCACACTGCGCGTAGCGACCGCCTGCCGGGTTTCAGGCGGTCTATACCGGGGCCGCCACGCGGTCCGCTCACGCTCCTTGAGCAATCTTAAGACCCGCCGCGCACTTGCCCCGGGTATGCAACCACGCGACCTGTCGGACCACGTCCCGTACGAGGCGGGACGCGGCATCGAGGAAGTCGCCCGCGAACTCGGTCGCGACCCCGACGAGTTCGTCAAACTCGCGTCGAACGAGAACCCGCTCGGCCCGAGTCCGGCGGCGAGCGAGGCCGTTCGGGGGACGGCCGGCGGCGTCAACGCCTATCCGACGGCGGCTCACACCGACCTCACCGCCGTCGTCGCCGACGCATGGGACGTGACCGACGAGCAGGTGTGGCTGGCGAACGGGGGCGACGGCGCGCTCGACTATCTCGCCCGCGCGACGCTGGAACCGGGCGACGACGTGCTCGTCCCCGACCCCGGTTTCTCCTACTACGCGATGAGCGCCCGCTACCATCACGGCGGCGTGAACGAGTACCCGCTGTCCGCGGCAAACGACTTCGGGATGGACGCCGACGCCGTCCTCGACGCGTACGACGGCGAGCGCGTCGTCTACGTCACGTCGCCGCACAACCCGACCGGGCAGGTGATGCCGCTCGACGAGGTCGAGCGCGTCGCCGCCGAGACGGACGAGGAGACGCTGGTCGTCGTCGACGAGGCGTACGGCGAGTACGCCGCCGGGCCGTCCGCCGTCTCGCTGGTCGGCGGTGCCGCGAGCAAGGAGGCGGGCCTCTCCGACGCGACCGAGGACCGCGAGACGCGCGACGACGTCGCCGTCCTCCGGACCTTCTCGAAGGCGTACGGTCTCGCCGGCGTCCGCCTCGGTTACGCCGTCGTCCCCGACGACTGGGCCGACGCGTACGCCCGCGTGAACACGCCGTTCGCCGCAAGCGAGGTAGCCTGTCGCGCCGGCCTCGCGGCGATGGGCGACCGCGACCACGTCTCGGAGTCCGTCGAGACCGCCCGCTGGTCCCGCGAGTACCTTCGCGAGCACGTCGACGCCCCGGTGCTGCCGAGCGCCGGCAACTTCGTCCTCGTGCGCGTCGGCGACGGCTCCGCGGTGTACGAGCAGCTGAAGCGCCGCGGCGTCATCGTCCGCGACACGTCGAGTTACGGCCTGCCCGAGCGGGTCCGCGTCACCTGCGGCACGCGCGAGGAGACCCGGAAAGCCGCGAGCGAACTGAACGAGGTGCTCGGATGAGAGTCGCCGTCACCGGCACGCCCGGCACGGGCAAGACGACCGCGACGAAGCGCCTCGACACCGACCTCGACGTGGTCCACCTCAACGAGGTCGTCCGCGAGGAGGGCCTGTACGACGAGGTCGACGAGGAACGCGACAGCGTGATCGCCGACATCGAGACAGTCGAGGAGCGACTGGGCGACCGCGACGACCTCGTTGTCGACTCCCACCTCGCCCACCACCTCGACGTCGACCGCGTCGTCGTCCTGCGCTGTCACCCCGAGGCGGTCGAACGACGCCTCCGCGAGCGCGGCGAGTCCGCAGCGAAGGCCGCGGAGAACGCCGAGAGCGAGGCGCTCGACGTGATCCTCACGGAGGCTGTCGAGGGCCACGGCACGGACGGAGTGTACGAGATCGACACGACCGACCGCGACCCGGACGAGGCGGCCGCCGAGATAGAGGCCGTTCTCGCCGGCGAGCGCGAACCGAGCGCGGGCACCGTCTCCTTCATCGACTACCTATGACGCTTGACCGGTTGCGGCCGTACGTCAGCGGCCTCCTCGACCCGTGGGTGAACGCCGCCGACCGGGTCGGCCTCACCCCGAACGGGGTCAGCGCCGTCGCCGGCCTCGTCGCCGTCGGCGCGGGCGTCGCCTACTACCTCGCCGGCGCGGACCCCGTCTGGTACGCCGTCGGGTCGACGCTGGTCGTGCTGAACGGCTGGTTCGACGTGGTCGACGGCGCGCTCGCGCGGAAACAGGGGATCCAGTCGGAGGCGGGCGACCTGCTCGACCACGTGCTCGACCGCTACGCCGACATCGTCATCATCGCCGGCGTCGCGGCCGGCGTCGAGCGGTACGCGCTCGGCCTCGCCGCCGTCACGGGCGTCCTGATGACCTCCTACCTCGGCACGCAGGCCCAGGCCGTCGGCCTCGACCGCCTCTACGCCGGCCTCGTCGGCCGCGCGGACCGACTGGTCGTCATCGCCGCGGTCGGCTACGCCGCGTACCTCGTCGACGGGGCGCTGTACGGCCTGTCCCTGCCGGGGTGGCTGCTGGCGTTCCTCGCGGTCGTCGGCCACCTCACCGCGTTCCAGCGGTTCTACGAGGCGTGGGGGCGGCTCTCCTGACCCGGCCGGCGCATCATTTATACAGCGGCGTGATAAACGACCGAGTATGGTTCAGTGCGAGATGTGCGGCGCCGAGACTGCCTCTCCCAAGAAGGTGAAAGTCGAAGGTGCCGAACTCGACGTCTGCGACAACTGCTCCGACTTCGGGACCGAGGTCAAGACCCAGTCGTCGAGCTCCTCCTCGACGAAGTACTCCACGGGCTCCTCGGAGTCGTCGAGCTCCGCCTCCGGCGGGACGAGCACGACCGCCTCCACGGGCTCCTCGGGCGGCGGCCGCTCCGGCGGGCGCTCCGACATGTTCGACGACATGGACGAACTCGCCCAGGACTACGACGAGCGCATCCGCCGCGCCCGCGAGAACGAGGGGCTCTCTCAGGCCGACCTCGCGAACGAACTCAACGAGAAGGCGAGCCTGGTCCGCAAGATCGAGCGCGGCGACACCCTCCCGAGCGACGACCTGCAGGACAAACTCGAACGGTACTTCGACATCAGCCTCACCGGCGGCGCGTCCGGCGAGGACGGCGAGTGGGAGGGTGGCTCCTCTACCGGCGAGTACACCCTCGGCGACGTCGTCAAGCGGAAGGACTGACGCTCCGGCCGGGTACCGGCGAGTCCGACGCTTCTCGGAACCTATTTGTCCCGCGGTCGACGCGGTATGCGTATGTTCGTTCTCGTCAACCTGAAGGCGTACCCCTGTGACCCGGTCGCGGTCGCTGCGGCCGCGGCGGACGTACACGACGACACCGACGCCGAGATAGCGATCGCGCCGCAGGCGGCGCATCTCCCGGCGGTCGCCGGGACGGGCGTCGAGACGTGGGCGCAACACGTCAGCCCCGTCGAACACGGCAGTCACACCGGCAGCACGCTGGCGGAAGCAGCCGCCGACGCCGGCGCGACGGGAACCCTGCTCAACCACTCGGAGAACCGGCTGACACTCGCCGATATCGACGGCTCGCTGGACGCGGCCCAGCGCGTCGGCTTCGACACCTGCGTCTGCGCGAACAACCCCGACCAGACCGCCGCCGCCGCGGCGCTCGGCCCGGACGGCGTCGCGGTCGAACCGCCCGAACTCATCGGAACGGGGACGCCCGTCAGCAAGGCGGACCCGAACATCGTCAGCGACGCCGTCGAGGCGGCCGCGGCGGTCGACGAGAGCGTCGACGTGTACTGCGGCGCGGGCATCTCCACCGGCGAGGACCTCGTCGCCGCGCGCGAACTGGGCGCGGACGGCGTCCTGCTCGCGTCCGGCGTCGCCAAGGCGGACGACCCCGCTGCGGCGCTCGAAGACCTCGTCGCCCCGTTGTGAAGCTATAACACCTCGGGGACTCCAAGTCGGTGTATGAGCGACCCCGACGCCGACGAGCGACCGTTCGAGGAACGACTCGAAGACCGCCTGATGGGACAGGGGGTCTACCTCACCGACCTGACCGAGTCTGACGGCGAACTCGTCATCGAGTACGAGTCGATCGCCGGCGGGGACGGCTTCCCGAGGCGGCAGGTCGGGCGCGTCCTCCGGATGGTCTGGGACACGCGCGACCGGGGCGGCGACGCGGTCAGCATCGACGCGACGGTCACCGACACGGACGGCGAGATACTCGGGACGTGGCGCGCCGAGGACGAGTGGGTTGAGGCCCTCCGCGACGACGACCTGACGCAGACGGAGTTCTCCGAGAAGGTGCTCGACACCGTCGACGAGGAGTGATCACGCCTTCAACAGGACCATCGCGCGGTCGTCGCGTTCGCCGAGTGCCGCGTCACCGCGGTCCGCCGCCGCGGCGCGGACGGCGTCGTCGTGGACCGAGCGCAGGGCCTCGAACCCGTCGGTCAGGTCGTGCGGGTCGGCGAACTGCCGCCAGACCCGGCGCGGGAGCCACGTAGTCCGCGTCGGCGAACAGGAGCGGGTCCTCCCGGAGCGTCTTCCGCCACTCGTGGACGAGTCCGTCGATTCCGGGACCGTCCCGGATCCCCGCCTGATGGCGTTCGGCCAGGTCGCGTCACTCCGCGGGCGAGCGGTCGGACGCCGCCGCGGCGCTGGCCACGCCGTCGTCGAAGGAGCTGTCGCAGTCGGTCACGTCCCCCCGTTAGCGCTTGCCGTGCTCGTGTTGAACCGTTGCGGCGCGCCCTGCCGGAGGGTCGTCCCGCTACGATACCGTCGCCGATTCCGAGTCCGCTTCGAGGTACTGCTCCTCCCAGTCGCGCCGGGCCTCGATCTCCCGTTTCCCCCGCTGGGTGAGCGCGTAGTAGTTCGTCCGGCGGTCGAGTTCCCCCTTCTCGACGAGTCCCTTGTCGACGAGGGTGTCGAGGTTCGGATACAACCGACCGTGATGTATCTCGGTCTCGTAGTACGTTTCGAGTTCTTCCTTTATCGCGAGTCCATGCGGGTCGTCGAGCCCAGCGATCACTGTCAGCAGGTCCCGCTGGAACCCTGTTAGATCGTGCATCGTTCCCCCCATCTTACCGTAATATCACAATCGGCATAAACGTATGGGGGCGACACGAGAACGGCTAAGGGCCGGAAACGCGTCGAACCGATCGTCAGACACGATGCCGAACTGCGGTTTCGCGTGCGCCGCCGCTCGGCTTGTCACAGGAACGAGACGTAGCGTGAAACAGTTAAGACCCGACCGTACCAGGGTGCGAACATGAGCGACGAGCGAGTGTTCGTATCGCACGCGCCGGGGGACGTCGACGTGGTCGAATCACTGTTTCGGTCGGTTCGGAACCTCCCGTTCGACGTCCACGTGGCCGCGGAGGAGGTCGAACCGGGTCGAAGCAGAGAGCACCTGAAAGGTCGACTGAACGAGTGCGACGTCACGGTCGTCGTCGTGACGAAGGCGGCCGCCTCGAACCAGTGGATCAATCAGGAGATCGGATACGCGGTCGCGAGGGGCGTACCGATCGTCCCCGTGTTCGAACGACAGGAGGACCTCGGCGGCTACCTCAGAGGGATCGACGGCGTCGCACTCGACCGGGAGAGCATGGACGCAACGGTGTTCAACCTCCTCTCGCGGCTCCGGTCGGAACTCGCGCCGCTGGGGTCGCTGTCCACGCCGAAGTGGTACGTCCGGTTCCCCTGTAACGCCGGAAGCTGTGGCGAGCCGGTGACGCTGACGATAGACCAGCGTCAGAAGGAACTGTGGCGGCTCCACGACCACGGCAGAACGGTCCACGCCGACTGCGACGAGTGCGGCGCGCGGTACCACTTCGACCCCGCGACGCTCGGGTTCCTCCAGCGCGAAACCCCTAATCAGTGAGCCGGTCGTAAGCGCGCTTGACGCGCTTGAACGCCGCCTGGCTCCCCTCCGCGCGGTCGGGATGGACCTGCTTTACCTTCTTCAGGTACGCGTCCCGTATCGCCTCCTCGTCCGCGTCCCCGTCCACGGCCAGCGTGGCGTATGCCTCGGACCGGCGCATCCGGACGCTCTTGACAACGCCGTCGTCCAGCCCCTCGTCCTTGCAGTCGGGGCAGAACGTCTGCGTCCGGCCGTCGACCGTCTCGACCTGATAGAGTTCGACGCTGAACGACTCCCGGCACTGGTCGCAGTCGTGCCGGACGACGGCGGTGTCGCCGTCCGCGTCGGCGTCGGCGGTTTCGCCCTCCTCGCGGGCACTGCCGTCCCGCGCGTCGCTCGTGCGGTCGTCGCCGGCGTCCGCGCCGCCACGCCCCGGGACGTGGCGCTCGCAGTCGCCGCAACAGAGGACGGACGTCCCGTCGGACAGCGTCACCTCCGACAGCGATTCGATCCGGTACTCCGACCCGCAACCGTCGCAGGCGCGGCGGCGCTGGTCGAGTTCCGCCTGCTTCTCCGCGGCCGTCTCGGCGTACTCCCTGCACTCGGGACAGCAGACCGCGGTGTAACCGTCGGGCATCGTGACCGAGTGCAGGTCGTCGACGGGGAGCGTCCGGCCGCATCCCTCGCACCCTCGCCGGTCGTCGGTCACAGCCATTACGCGACTGATAACGTTTCTTCACATATATGTCTTGTACGTGAGCGGTGACGCCCCGAACGGACGCGCCGACCCGACCGTCCCGACGACCATGTTAATAACTGGCTGCGGATCTTTTATTAGCGAATACGATTTCGGGACCGCTCCATAATAGCTGAGTTAATAACGGTCGGTCCCGTAGCCCCGGATAATGAGTCAGCACGACCACGGCGGGGATGCCGCGGCCGGCGGCCGCGAATCGCTCTCCCTGTCGGTCCCCGAGATGGACTGTCCCTCCTGCGCGTCGAAGGTCGAGGGGGGCGTCGCCGACGTTCCCGGCGTCGCCGCCGTCGACCCGAACCCCACGGCGGGCAAACTCAGCGTCGAGTACGACGCGGGATCGACCGAGGCCGCTGACGTCGTCGCCGCAGTCGAACGCGCCGGCTACGAGGTGGTGTCCGGCGGTCCGCGGGATGCCGAGGGCGACCCCCAGTCGGTGTGGCGAAGTCCGCGCGCGCTGAAGACCGCCGCGGCCGGCGTCTTCTTCGCGCTCGCGCTGACCGTCCGGTGGGTCCTCCACGGGGCGAACGCGGCCGTCCTGACGGCCGTCGGTCAGGAGTGGGTCGTCGCCGACGCCCTCCTGCTCGGGGCCGTCATCGCGGGCGGACAGGTCATCGCCCGGAACGGTTACTACTCCGCGCGGAACCGGAGCCTCGACATCGACTTCCTGATGACGGCCGCGGTGCTCGCCGCGACCGGGCTGTCGGTGTTCGTCCCCGGCGAGAACCTGCTCATCGAGGCGGCGACGCTCGCCGTCCTGTTCAACCTCGCCGAGTTGCTCGAACGCTACTCGGTGACGCGGGCGCGGCGGTCGATGGAGGAGCTGTTCGAACTCGCGCCCGAGACGGCCGTCGTCCGCCGCGACGGCGAACCGGAGGAGGTGCCGGCCGACGCGGTCCGCGTCGGCGAGACTGTCGTCGTCGAACCCGGCGAGAAGGTGCCGCTGGACGGCACAGTGACCGAGGGCGAAAGCGCCGTCAACGAGGCACCGATCACCGGCGAGAGCGTCCCCGTCGACAAGACGCCCGGCGCGGCGGTGTACGCCGGCACGATCAACCAGCAGGGCTATCTCGAAGTCGAGGCGACCGCCGCGTCCACCGACAGCACCATCGCGCAGATCATCGATCTGGTCGAGGGCGCACAGGAGAACCGCACCGAGCGCGAGCAGTTCGTCGACCGGTTCGCGGGCTACTACACGCCGGTCGTCACGGCGGCCGCTATCCTGACGGCGACGATTCCGCCCCTGCTCGGCTACTACTGGGTCGACTGGGTCGTCCGCGGCATCGCCCTGCTCGTCATCGCCTGTCCGTGTGCGTTCGTCATCTCGACGCCCGTCTCCGTCGTCTCCGGCGTCACGAGCGCGGCGCGCAACGGCGTCCTGATCAAGGGTGGCGACCGCTTGGAGGCGATGGGCGAGGTCGACGCCGTCGCGCTGGACAAGACCGGGACGCTCACTACCGGCGAACTCGCCGTCACGGACGTCGTGCCGCTCGGCGACAACGGCGTCGAGAGCGTGCTCGCCTGCGCCCGCGGCGTCGAGCGCCGGAGCGAACACCCTATCGGCGACGCCATCGTCGAACGCGCCGACGACGTCCCCGGTGAGACGGACGTGTCGAACTTCGAGGCGGTCACCGGCAAGGGCGTCCGCGCGGACCTCGACGGGACGACCCACTACGCCGGCAAGCCCGCCTTCTTCGAGGAGATGGGGTTCGATCTGGACCACGTCCACTTCGCGACCGACAGGGGAACCGTGGTCGGCGAACCGCGCCAGCAGTGCGAGCGTCAGGGCTGTCTCGACCTGCTCGACGAGACCGTCCCGCGCCTCCAGAACGAGGGGAAGACAGTGATCCTCGTCGGCACGGAGGACGCGCTGGAGGGCGTCGTCGCCGTCGCCGACACGGTCCGCGAGGACGCGAAGCGCGCGGTAGAGAGCCTGCAGGCGGCCGGCGTCGAACCCGTGATGCTGACCGGCGACAACGAGGGCACCGCCCGCGCCATCGCCGAGACGGTCGGCATCGAGCGCTACGAGGTGGAACTGCTCCCCGACGAGAAAGTCGACGCCGTCACCCGCCTCCGCGAGGAGTACGGCACCGTCACGATGGTCGGCGACGGCATCAACGACGCACCGGCCCTCACCACCGCTGACGTCGGCGTCGCGATGGGCGCGGCGGGCACCGACACCGCCATCGAGACGGCCGACATCGCGCTGATGGCCGACGACCTGTCGAAACTGCCCTACCTCGTCGACCTCTCGCGGACCGCGAACGGCGTCATCCGGCAGAACATCTGGGCCAGTCTCGGCGTGAAGGCCCTGCTCGCGGTCGGCATCCCGCTGGGCTACGTCTCGCTCGTCGTCGCCGTATTCGCCGGCGACGTCGGCATGACGACTGCCGTCACCGGCAACGCGACCCGACTCGCGCGGATCCGACCCGGGGAGTGACGGCTACACCACCTCCTGCCGGAAGTACGCGACCACGGTGGCCGCGACGAGGGCCATCCCGACCATCACCGACGGGTAGTCGTGCGTCCAGCCGGGTTCGGGCATGTCGTGCGGGCTCCCCTCGAAGTTCATCCCGTAGCCCCGAGACGACCGTCAGGGGGAGAACGATGGTCGCGACGACGGTGAGTTACTCCATCACGTCGTTGGTCGACATCGAGAGGGTGGAGGTAGATGTCCCGCGCCGCCGGTCAGGTCGCGGGACGTCTCCACGAGGTCGACCAGTTGCACGAGGTGGTCGTCCACGTCGCGGTGGTACTTCTCGGCCTCCTCGCTGACGTGGTCGGGGTCGCCGCGCGCGAGGACGCTCGCGGCGTCGCGCATCGGCCACGCGGCGGAGCGAGCAGTCCCCGGCGGAGGCTATGGATGGGTTCCTCCAGTTCCTGCAAGGCGTCGTCGATGGCCGGCGGCCTCCGCGTCCACCTCGTCCGGTGACGTACCCGGACGGAGCTCACCGGGCGGCCATAAGACCGGCGTGTCGCGTCCGCGCCGGGGCGGTCTCGCTGTAGCCCAGGGCGGCCGCAGCGAAACCGTCGGAACGATAGTCGTGGGGGCCGCACCGTCGCACATGGCCTCCTACGACGCGGACGTCCGCGACGACGGCGGAGCCGAGTCGCTCTCGCTGCTCGGCGGCGACGTACTGGTCATCGCGCTGTTCGTGACCGCCGGGTCGCTGAATCACGGTATCAGCCCGCTCTCCGAACCGCTGGCGGTCGCCGAAACCGTCGCGCCGTTTCTGGTCGGGTGGTTCGTCGCCGCGCCGTTGGTTCGCGTTCACGAGCGCGGTGCGGTCGCGACGCCGAGACGCGCGGCGCGACTCGCCGCCGGCGCGTGGCTCGGTGCCGCGAACGTCGGCCTCCTCCTCCGCGGGTCGCCGTACTTCACCGGCGGCACGACGTGGCCGTTCCCGCTCGTTATGACCGGCGTCGGCCTCCTCTCGCTCGTCTCGTGGCGGGTCGTCGCCGGACGCCTGTTACCGGCGGGCGAGGGCGAACCCGGTCACTGAGGCGGTCGCGGCCACGCCCGCGAGGACGAGAAACAGCGTCATCGAGGTGCCGTACGTGAGCACCGCGCCGGCGATGGTCCCGCCGAACGCGCCGATGCCGAAGGTCCCCAGATAGGTGAACCCGTACGAGAGCCCGCGCGTTCCGGCGGGAGTGTACTCCGCGACGGTCGCCTGATACAGCGGCTGAACCACGAACAGTGTGAACCCGAGGAGACCGCCGACGACGAGGAACGGGACCAGACCGGCGTCCGCGGCCGGGACGAACGCCACCGCGAGGAGGGCGAGCGCGCCGAACGCGCCGCCGATGCCCAGTTCCGGCCGGATCCGGTCGGTGAGCTTCCCGCCGGTGTACTGCCCGGCCATCCCGACCATCAGGAGCGCGACGTAGGCGTACCGCGCGGGTTCTAGCTCCTCGCGACCGACGGTGACGGGGTCGAACGCGTCGAACTCGCCGAGTACCTCCGGGAGGAACGTGAGGACGCCGCGGTAGTACAGTCCCGACATGATGACGACGAGAAAGACGCCGACGAACGCGCCGGAGAAGAGACCGCGTGCCCCGTCGAGGAACTCCCCAAGCGAGGAAACGGCGCTCGACCGCCCGTCGCCGTCGGCCGCGACCGCGGCGCTCTCGTCGACCTCCGTCCTGAGCGCGTACAGGCCGCCGAGCGCGGCGGGGGCGGCCAGCAGGCCGACGACGGTCCGCCACGCGAACGGGATGAGCAGCAGCGTCGTCGCGAGGGGACCCAGCGCGATGCCGGCGTTCCCGGCGATCCCGTGGTAGGCGAAGGCGCTCCCGCGCTCCGAGACGCCCTTGCTGATGAGCGCGAGCCCCGAGGGGTGGTAGACGCTCGCCGCGACGCCCCATAGGAGGAGCGCGAGCGTGATAAACGGAATCGACGGCGCGATGGAGAGCACGAGGAACGACCCGCTCATCCCCAGAAGACAGGCCGCTATCACCCGCTGGGAGCCGTAGGTGTCGGCGAGCATCCCGCCCGGGAGCGCGCCGATGCCGAACAGCGCGTACCCGGCGGTCACGACCAGTCCCAGCGTGGCCGCCGTGGTCGAGAACTCCAGGAGCCACACGGACACGAGGATCGGAACCGAGAGCTCGTAGGTGTGTACCATCGCGTGACCGACCATCACGAGACCGACGATCGATCTATCGTTGCCGTTCACGGTACGCGACGGTACCTCGGCTACCTGCTTAAACCTTCGAAAACCGGAACTGCGATGTCCCGAAAGGTGGATGACGGAGAGATCCGGACGAGCCCGCCACGCGCTCGGACGCCCCCCGACAGACGGCGGTAGCCCTCCACACGCGCGAACGATAATTCGCCACGTGGTCACTAACAGCTCCCTTTCGTTTCAAGTAATGCCATACCCTCAACGGACACGAGGGTACGCGTTCGATCCTGGTGATTATCCCTCCGGTCCACGGAGGAAGTACCGCATCGGAAGAAACTGAGAGAAATAGGCAATAAAACCTCTCAAACGGTCGATTTGAGACCCATACTATCTCCATAAGTTATGAGTTGCTAACCGGGAGTACACAGGTTTCTAATCGGTGGAATACGTGGTGCCTATGAAAAACACTTATATGCGTATCCCGCATAGCCCGTAATACGAGTTATGACCGGATACTACGACCTCGTCCTCGGTCTCATCCCTGTTGCACTGGTCGGTCTCACCGCCGCCCTCACCGCCGTCGGTCTCGGTCTGACCACCGCCGTCCCGGTCGCCGCGAGCGTCCCGGTCGCGCTCATCGGCCACGCGATGTTCGTCAACACACCCGACGACGAGGCCGACGCGTCGCGAGAACACACTACACAGGTCGCGCCGGTCAACGCCGACTGAACAACGCCGTCACGCCGGTTCTCGCGTCTCCTCCCCGCCCTGTTCTCCGACGTCTTTCCGTTGTTCTCCTCACTTCTTTCTCCGTATCGTTCTTGTGAGGCGGGTCGTCGATAGCGATGTTCTCAGCCCTGACGTGAAAGAACGTACTTCGACCGCCGATCGTTCTATCATGATCCTTTAACGGGTTTACTTTAGTGCCGAGATCGACGGAGTTCCCTTCGAAACGCTCGCATGTATAATATAAAATATATAATGGTAAAGTCTTACAGCACGGAAACAAGTGCGTGAACGGGAGTCCGGCACGTTCGTATGGCCCCAGAGCAGGGGGCACAACCGAAGTCAGTTGACGCGGTTCAGGCCGTTACAGCAGCCGGCTCACGCGGTGATCGGTGTGTCCAGCGAGCGGGAGCGTTCACGGCGCTTGAACACGCGAGCGTCACCAGCAGGTAAATATACGTCGAGTAAGTACGTTCTACCATGACGGACCGTATCGTTGGTAGCCTCCAAGACCAAGCGACCGTCGAAGAACGTGTCGAGTCGGGAGCCGCGCCCGACTGGGTTGCTGCCCACTGGAATACCTTCCGCGACGGGCTGCTCGGCGAGCGGAACGACACGCCGTTTCCCTGTTTTTTCGGTGCCGAATCCGTAGCCAATGGCGATCCGCTGTACACCGCGGTCCCCTCTATGACAGAGAAGGATGCACTACTGGATCTGGGCCGGACGCTTCTCTCCTACCTCGATGTCCATCAGGAGCACAGTGATCGGGCGTCTCTAGTCGCGTTCTTCAGATCACCCGAGCGGGTACTCTCAGAAGCCGAGTATCACGAGGCGCTCTGGCACGTCCTCCAGTTTCTGCACGTACACGATCCCCAACCGTGGCCCGACGACATCCCGACCGACCCGGACGACCCCTACTGGGAGTTCTCGTTCAACGGTGAACCGATGTTCCCGACCTGCCGAGCCCCGTTTTACGACACCCGGAAAAGCCGCTACTGCCCGATCGGTCTCGAGATCACGTTCCAGCCACGAGCACTGTTCGAGGGACTTGGAGTCACAGCCGACACTCCCGCGGGACAGCACGCCAGAGAACTCATCCAGGACCGCTTAGAGGACTACGACGGCGTCTGCCCCCACGCGGATCTGGGCGACTGGGGCGTCGAGGGGGACCGAGAATGGCCGCAGTATATGCTCTCCGAGGACGACGAGCAAGCCCCGGACGAGTGTCCGATCAAGATTACTCGCGATCATCCGAAATCGGGCCGGCTTATAGACGACGAAAACCTCCCGACCCCACCAGTCTGATCCATGCCCGCTGCGCCGCCAGTGCTGCTGATAGTTGATTTCCAGCAGGGGTTTGACGACCCCGGATGGGGAACTCGCAATAATCCTGACGCCGAAGCGAACGCTGCACGCCTGCTCTCGATGTGGCGGGAGCGTGAGCATCCTGTCGTCCACGTTCGACATGATTCGACCGAACCGGACTCCCCCCTTCGAAAGAGCCGGCCGGGGTTCCAGTACAAACCCGCCGTCGGCCCGGAACCGGACGAACCGGAGTTCATCAAACGAGTCAACGGTGCGTTTATCGATACCGGGTTAGAGCCGTGGCTCCGTGAGCGCGGTTGCGAAACGCTCGTCGTCTGTGGTTTGTCGACCGATCACTGTGTTTCGACGACGACCAGAATGGCCGACAACCGCGGGTTCGAGGTCTACGTTGTAGCGGACGCGACAGCAACGTTCGACCGCACGCTGAACGACGAGCACTTCGATGCACCGGTCGTCCACCGTACTGCACTGGCACACCTCAGCGGTGAATTCGCAACCGTCATCTCGACCGAGGAAGCGAAGAGAGTAGGTTGATCGCTTGCCGCCAACGGAACGACTGTACGACAGATCAGCAGTAGGCAGTGTTGGAGACGCTCTTGGGTGGTGGATCGTTCGTCAGTTCTCGGCAGTAGTTGGAGGTCGTAACGCGCAAGGGCGGCGCGGACGCGCCACCCGACGAGGTGTTTTCCCCCTGTGATGGCCTCCCGTCTGTCCTGTCCCTTTTGCCCTGCTGCGGGATTCGCGCCCCGTTACGTGACCGGGTCTCCCGACCTCTCGCATCTGTCAGACATCGATACTTCTACAACGTTTTTGACGCCCGTCACCCATGGTGTGCGTATGACGACCGTTCGGTTTCTGACGAGCGAGGACGTCGCCGGCCTGGCGACCGTCCCGGAGTACGTCGAGGCCGTCAGGGACGGCTACCGACAGCACGGCGAGGGCGC
Source organism: Halobacteriales archaeon QS_9_68_17 (assembly GCA_003023565.1). GTDB lineage: Archaea > Halobacteriota > Halobacteria > Halobacteriales > Natronoarchaeaceae > Halostella. The sequence continues at coordinate 65,213 of PXSA01000018.1, read as the reverse complement.
GCCCGCGGAACCGCGGACGAAACTCGGCAACGCCGACCCGCCGGGGATGCTGACCGACTACTCGGCGATCCTTCCCGGTGCCGGCGCGATGGGCGGCTACATGTACGCCGCCGGTTTCGGCGCGGAGGACGCCTGGTTCATGACGCCGCTTTTCGACGCCGAGAGCGGCGAACCGCTGGCGCTGTTGGACGGGGCGAGCATGAACCCGTTCAAGACCGGGGCGGCCGGCGGCGTGGGCGTCGATGCGCTCGCTCGTCCGGACGCCGCGTCGGTCGCGCTCATCGGCAGCGGCGCGCAGGCCCGGGGTCAACTCCGCGCGACCGTGACGGTCCGCGACGTAGAGACGGTCGACGTGTACTCCCCGACCAAGGAGAACCGGGAGTCGTTCGCGGCGGAGATGAACGAGCGGCTAGACGCCACCGTCGCGGCCGTCGCCAGCAGTTCCGCGGCGGTCGAGAACGCGGACGTCGTCATTACCGCGACCACCGCGAGCGACCCCGTGTTCGACGGCGACATGCTCGCCGAGGGGGCGCACGTCACCGCCATGGGCCAGTACCACGCCGAGAAGCGGGAACTGGACACGACCGCCATCGAGCGCTCGAAGTACGTCCCCGACCTGCGGGCGCGGGTTTCGCAGGACGCCGGGTCGTTCATCCACGCCGTGAGCGAGGGTGTCGCCTCGGAGGACCACGTCCACGCGGAACTCGGCGAGGTCGTCGCGGGCGAGGCCCCGGGCCGGGAATCACCCGACGAGATCACCCTCTTCGACAGCGGCGGCACGGGGATCGAGACGGTCGCGGCGGCGAAGATGCTCTACGACAGGGCCGTCAAGGAGGATCTGGGGTCGGAGATCGAGTTCGCTCCCGCCAGTGAGGCCCTTACCGGGAAGTGAGCGCGGCGTCGGGGTCGCGCCGACCGTCGCGGTGCCGTGCCCCGGGTTGCCCCGGGCCGAGTGATACCGCGCGGGAGACCTGTCAACTTCGTCCGAAAGCGCTTTTTTTCGCCCCTATATAAAGGGAATAAGTCCCGCCGGGAACGGTGACCGCCTCGGCCGGCGACGGACCGGAACGGGAGACGGATGACCGACCACGAACCGGAGTGGATCGACACCAGCAGGGAAGAACTGGGAGACGGCCTCCGGGTGGCCGTCGAGTACGACCGGACGGGCTACGTGTCCCGGTATCCGGCACGACCTCGACGAGCGCTCCGCGGCCGACCTCGATGAGGTCCGACAGGAGATGACCGTCCTCATGCTCAGGACCGGATCGGGAAGTTCACGAACGCGGGGGGGTTCAGCGCGCTCGCCTGCTGGCTGGACAGGGCTGTCGTTTACCGCTTCCCCGAGACCGAGGAGTGCTACGGCCGCGTCGTCAGCGTCGAACCGGAGGCGGAGTCGAAGCGACGGGTTCGACGCCTGGAGCGAGCGGTCGTAGCGCCGTCTCACAGCCCCAGCGCCTGTGCGAGCGTCAGCCCGCTCGCCAGCGCGCCGACGAGATAGCCGCTGATAGCGCCCCCGTTGAGCAGCGGGAGGCCGGCGTGGGCCCGCCCTTTCAGCACCATGCCCATCAGGACGACCAGCCCCGCCAGCGTGCCGACCATCGCCGTCAGCGCGGCGAGATTGAGCGCGACGCCGGGGGCCGCGATGGTTCCCTCCTCGACGAAGAAAGCGGCGCTCGCGACGATGATCGTCGGCATCACGGCGTCGCCGAGACCGATGAACAGGGCGTCGCGCTCCAGCGGCGACTCATCGGTGACGGCGGCGTCCTCGTCGGCCTCGTCGGCCGGACCGGAACCCTCGCCCGTCTGCTCGCTCCCGTCCGTCTCTGCCGAATCGAGGAAGGAGTAGGGGAGCGTCGTCGGGACCACGAACATGATGGGGACGTTGAGGTCCATCACGCCCTCCGCGAGCGTGAGCATGTGTTCGGTGCCGTAAACGCTGACGGCGTCGTAGAGCGCCAGCGCGACGAGCAAGACGATCGCCGGCAGGAGGCCGAAACTGATCCCGAAGATGCCCGCCGCGCCCGCGCCCATGACGACCCCGGCCACGTCGATGACGTACCACTCGGGGTGGACCAGCAGGCCGACGATCACCGTGAGCGCACCCGCCACGGCGAGGACGTTGACGGCGACGCCGCCGGCGGCGACGGTGACGAACGGCGGGACCACGACGTTGAGGACGTACCACGTGAGCAGGCCGCTGGTGAAGACGAGGACCCCGCGGATGAACCAGCGCACGTCGAACTTGATCGCCCCGAGCATCACGGCCGTGGCGACGAGGATCGCGCCGAAGTATGCGACGCTGTTCGTCGGGTCGTTCGGGTCCTCGACGGCCTGATAGCCCGCCGACTGGAACGGTTCGACGAGGGCCAGAGCGCCCAGTTGTACCAGCAGGAAGATGCCGACGGTCGCGGCGACCGCGGCGTACGCGCGATGTCGCTGTTCCATGTGCGCGTCGCTTCGAGGGCCTGCGGTATGGCAGTTGCGTTACCGAGCGTACAGTTTCCGGCCGAGCATCGTCGCGGGTCGTCGGTCGTCGTCCGGGGAGACGGCGACGTACGGCCGGTCGACCGGGCCGAACACGTCCACGACGCGGCCGACCTCGTTCAGCGACTCGTCGACGGCTTCGGTCCCGAGGTCCGGGGCCGCGTCGTCCGGCACCCGCACGACCACGAGGCCCTGCGCGGTGCGGACCACTTCGCCGAGTCGCTGCATCACTCCCGGAGGGCGGTCACGTACGCGGCGACCGCCTGAACGATGTCGTTCTTCGAGGAGTCCTCTGCGTCCTTGATCAGGACGCGCCCGCGCTCCTCGTGTCCCTCCCGCGAGTAGGCGACGTCGCGTTCGATGACGGCGTCGTAACCGACCTGTCCCGCGGCCTCCGCTATCTCGTCGATGGTGGGCTCGGGCACCGCGACGTCCCGTGGCACCCGTCGACCCTCGCTCCGCGTCTTCTCCGCGTCGAGATACGCGGGCCAGATGACGTTTTCGACCATGTGTTCGGGTCCGCGCGCCGCAGTTAAGGACTTTTTCAGTCGCGCCGGCGAGTCAGCAGCGCGAGCGTCGCGACCAGCGCGGCGACCGCGGGGGCGACGCCCATGCCGGGTTGGCCGTCGCCGTTGTCCGATCCGTCGTCCTCCGCGGTGGTGCCATCGGAGTCGTTGCCGTCGGCGTTGGCCTCCGCCTCGGCCTCACCGCGGACGGAGACGTTCGCCTCCTCGTACGCCTCCGGATGGATCGCTTGCGCGATCTCGCTGATAGGGATCGTGACGCGCGGTCCGGGCTGGTTGAGGGAGTTCGCGTTCACCTCGATGATCCGATCCTCCTGCAGGGCGGTCGTGTTGGACAGCGCCTCCGTCTCCTGCAGGCCCATGCCCTCGTTCACGAGCACCCACTCGGGGTTCTGCTCGGCGACCACTTCGCCGCTGATCTCGGCGTAGCCGGTGATGTCGGCGGCGAGGGCGATGTTCTCGCCACCTCCGAGCTCGATGACGTGGTTGATGAAGGTGTCCGCGCCGGCGGTGTACCCGCCACCCAGCTGGTAGTAGACGGATTCGGGCTCCTCGCCGCTGACGGCCTCCTGAACGACCTCGATCTCCGTCCGCATCTCGGCGACCGCGCCGGCCGCGCCCTCGCAGTTACCCGTCAGACGACCGGTGCGGTTCGTCTTCTCGTAGATGTCCTCGACGGACCCGGCCTCCCGGAACTCGTACACCGTCATCCCGACGTCGCGGAACTGCGCGATGGTCGCGTCGGGCGTGCTGTTCGGCGCGAGCAGGAGGTCGGCCTCCAGCGAGACGACCGTCTCGGCGCTGACCGAAACACCGTCGTCCTGACTGATGTCGGTCTTGCCCTCGCGGCCGTCGAGGTAGTCGGTGTACCGGCTGATCGGCAGACCGGTCACCTGCCCCTCGGCCCCGATGGCCCACATCGTCTGGGCGGCGCTCGGCTGGAGCGCCACGACCGAATCGGGGCGCTCGTTTAGTGTCACCTCGTTCCCCTTCGCGTCTTCGAGCGTCACGGGGAACGAGCAGTCGTCCTGTGTTGCGTCGATACTCGCGCCCGTCGCCGCGCTCGGAGCGTTCTGCGCCGTCTGCGCGCCGGCGGTCGTCGCGACCGTGCCGACGCCCGCCGTGACGACGAGCAGTGCGACCAGCAATCGAAGTCCGTCTCGTAGCATCGTCTGGTCGTTCGAAGGGTAGACAATAAGTATTTACCTAATGCAACTCGGATTGCAACGCATGCACACTGGCGTCCGCGCGGCGGCCTGGTCGGCCGCTCTCTCCCTCCTGTTCGCCGTCGTCGTCGTCGTCAGCGCCGCGATCGGCCCCGTCTCGCTCGACTACGGGGTCGTAGCGAAGGCGGCGCTCAACGCGGTGGCCATCCCCGCGTCGCTCGGTGTCACGGTCTCGCACGTCCCGTTACCGCCCGCGTCCACCTCCGTACCGATCCCCGGCGTCGACGTGGGCTACGTCCACCCGTTCTCGCTGCCGGTCTCCGAGACGGACCAGCGGATCGTCGGCAGTCTCCGCCTGCCGCGGATCGCGCTCGCGGGCGTGGTCGGGTTCGCGCTCGCCGCCGCTGGCACCGTGATGCAGGGGTTCTTCCGCAACCCGATGGCCGACCCCTCCATCATCGGCGTCTCGACCGGGGCCGCGGTCGGTGCGGTGGCGGCCATCGCGCTCCCGCGCGCCGTGCCCGTCGGCCCACGGACGGCCGCGTTCGGCGGCGCGCTGGCGGCGGCCTTCCTCGTCTACGCCATCGCGACCGAGGGCGGCCGGACGCCCGTCGCGACGCTGCTGCTCGCCGGGGTCGCCGTCCAGACGTTCCTCGGCGCGGGCGTCTCCTACCTGCTCGTGCTCTCCGGCGAGCAACTGCGCGAGGCGATGTACTGGCTGATGGGCAACCTCCGGGCGTCGTCGTGGGGCGACGTGGAGTTCGCCCTCCCCGTCGCCGCCTTCGGGTTCATCGCCCTGCTTGCGTTCGCGGAGGACCTGAACGTCCTCCTGCTCGGCGAGGAGGACGCGACCCACCTCGGCGTCGAGGTGAAGCGAACGAAGCGACTCCTCCTCGCGCTCGCGAGTCTCGTCACCGCGGCGGCGGTGGCCGTCGCCGGCGTCATCGGGTTCGTCGGCCTCATCGTCCCGCACGTGATGCGCCTCATCGTCGGCCCGGACCACCGCGTCCTGCTCCCGACGAGCGCGCTCGCCGGCGCGTCCTTCCTCGTCGCGACCGACACGCTCGCGCGTTCCGGGCCGGCCGAGGTGCCCGTCGGCATCGTCACGGCGGCGCTCGGCGCGCCCTTCTTCCTCTTTCTCCTCCGCCGCAGGGAGGTGACCGCGCTGTGATCGATATCGAGAACGTCACCGTCTCGCTCGGCGGGACCGAGGTGCTGGCGGGCGTCTCCGCGACCGTCGGTCGCGGCACGTTCGTCGGTCTCGTCGGCCCGAACGGCGCGGGGAAGACCACCCTCCTCCGGGCGGTGAGCGGCGCGCTCGCGCCCGACGCCGGGCGCGTGCTGATCGACGGCGACGGCGTGCACGGCCTCGCCTCGACGGCGGCGAGCAGGCGCGTCGCCGTGGTGCCACAGGAGACGCACCTCGCCTTCTCTTTCGACGTGGAGACGGTCGTCGCGATGGGCCGGCATCCCTACCGCTCCCGCTTCGGCCGCGCCACGGAAGCCGACCGCGAGGCCGTCGAGCGCGCGATGGAGCGAACCGGCGTCGCGCGGTTCGCCGACCGCTCCGTCGAGGCGGTCAGCGGCGGGGAGCGCCAGCGCGTCCTCCTCGCGCGCGCTCTCGCACAGGACGCGCCCGCCCTCCTGCTCGACGAACCCACCGCTAGCCTCGACGTGAACCACCAGGTCGAGACGCTGGACCTCGTCGCCGACCTGGTCGCCGACGGGAAGACCGTCGTCGCCGCGATCCACGACCTCGACCTCGCGGCCCGCTACTGCGACGAACTCGTGATGCTCTCGGGCGGCGGCGTGCTGGCACACGGCGCGCCCGACGAGGTGCTCTCGGAGGCGAACCTCGCCGACGGGTTCGACGCCGACGCCGTCGTCTCGCGGGACGGCGTCACCGGGGGCCTCTCGGTCACGGCGCTTTCCGGCCGTCCCGCCGGCGACGCGACGGTGCACGTGGTCGGCGGCGGCGAGACTGGCGCGCGGGTGGTCGACGCGCTCGGCGCGGCCGGGGTTGAGCGCTCGGTGGGACCGGTGCCCGAAGGCGACGCGGCCGCCGAAACCGCGCGGGCGCAGGGCGCGGACGTCCTCGCGAGTGCGCCGTTCGAGGCAGTAGACGACGCCGCGCTCGAAGCGCTCGCCGACCGGGTCGCCGCCGCGGACGCGACGGTGCTCGCGGACCCGGTAGTGACCCACGGGAACCGCGAGGTGTTCTCGGTTCTCGCCGACGCGAGTCGTCTCGTCGTCACGGAGACGCGCCCGTTCGAGGAGCGCAACCGCGCCGGCGACGAGGCGCGCGAGGCCTACGAGTCGCTCCGTCGCCGGGCGACCGTCGTTCCGGAGGACGACGTGCCGGCCGCCGTCCGGAGACTCCGTACCGCGGTGCCGGTCGACGACGCGTCGTGACCGCTATCAGATCGTCGTCGGGGTCGTGGACTTCGGCCATCCGGCGCGCCTCGACGGCGTACTGCTCCCGCAGGTCGGGGTCGTCCACGGTCCCGAGGTTCTCCGGGCCGACCTCGACGGCCGCGGTCGTGTCCCGGACGTCCCTGAACGACGTGAGCGCTCGCTCCCTCCGGAAACACTGCTCGCCGTCGGGAGTGGCGTACGTGAGGATAGTCGTGTTCCGTTCGTCGTCCGAATAGGTCCGCTCCACGGGCCACGCGGGTCTCGCCGTCCGTCACGTACGTCCGCACCTCGCGCCGCGAAATAAACCGGTCGGCGACCCGGCTACGACCCCGACGACTCCGCCTCCTCTCGACGGCGAAGTCCGCGTTGACGCCTTCGCCGGGGAGCAACTGCCCCCGGAGCTGTTCGCGAAGACGGCGGACACCGAAAGCACTATCACGATCATCGCGAAGACCGGATGCACGAGCCCGGTCGTCGCGGCGGCGACGCGGTCGTCGTACTCGACGCGGGACCCCCTCGTGGGTGAGGCTTACGTCGACGTCTTCGACCCCCTCTGTCCGCTCGTACGCCTTGTGGATGCCCTCCGCGCAGAACCAGCAGGCCATCCCCCCGGCGTCGAACTGCGCCCGTCGCGTGGCCATTCGTGTCGTACGTCGTGTGGAACGCGCTAACTCCCTGCGGTCGCGCGGATCGCGAGGAGTCCCGACGGGGCTACTCACCGGTTAGAGCCCCCGTCTGACCGCCGTCCCGGCAAGACGGGGACTCGAGCTTAGCGCGCTCGAATGTGAGATTCGGTATATCGAGATGTGATTTATCAGGGCGAGGTCGACCGCCTCCGATCGCGCGGTACGCATCACTGTCTGGACGAGAGAAAACGAGTTCAGCAAGCGGTAGCACGGAGCCTCCGTCCTCAAGCGCGAGCGAAGCGAGCGGTAGGGCGGAGAGGAGGCGCGTTCGAAAGGTTTTCTTCCGTCCGTCTCGCGACAATGAGTTACTGCCGTCCTCGCACAAGTCGGGGTCGGTAGAGTCATGAGTAAACTGGCTCCTGTGGTGCGAGGCCTAACGGCCTCGCACCCGACACTCGGGAACGACGACCGCGAACACATGTCACTGGCCTCCGTGTCCCCCAAGCTGGGGGAGAGCGCGAGAACACCGGGAATTAAACGTTCGAAAGGCGCTTCGCGCCTTTCGTGAGTGAGCGGGACCTTCGGTCCCGCGAGCTACGAGGGAACTCCGTTCCCTCGGTATGACGAGAGAGCTTCGTTCTCTCGAACCACACGGGGTCGCGGGGCACAGTGTCGTTTCGGTAAAGCCCCGCCCTCAAGGAGTGACCGAGGCCGCAAGGCCCGAGGGAGCGAGTAGGGCGGGGTAGTTTACAGCAGTTCGTACGCGTTCGCCTCGTACACCTCCCGCAGGCGGTCGCCCCAGTTGTGGGTGTAGGTGTCGATGATGTCCTGCGCCACGTCGCCGCGAAGGTACTTCACGACGCCGCGGTCGCCAGTGCGGTCCCGGAGGTGCGTCGTGAAGAAGTGTCGGAAGTAGTGCGGCGTGACGTTTACCTCTGCCCCGCCACCGGACTGGTACCAGCCGTGATCTCTGGCGTTGCGCTCGACGAGATGATGCACCATGTCCGGCGTGAGCCGACTCCCCCAGTCGCCGCTCGTGCTGGCGAACAGCGGGTCCGCGGGCGAGTGCGCGTCCGGCCTGACAGCGAGCCAGCGGCCGAGCACCGTCTTCAGTTCGTCGTCGACGGGGATCACGGTCGCCCGCTTGCGCTTGTTCGACGCCGTCCGCTCCTCGCCGTTGGCGACCGCCCCGCGAGACGGTTCGGCGGCGACGTACAGCGAATCCGGGCGCTCGGCGAGTTGCGCTCTGATCGGGGCGTCGTCGCGGTCGAACGGCACCCCGGAGAGGTGGACGTCGCGTCGGTCGAGGTTGCAGAGCTCGCCGACGCGCATCCCTGTTTTCAGGAGCGTGACGACGACGGCCCGCTCCAGCGGGTGCGCGAGGCCCGCGATGAACTCGCGCATATCGACCAACGGTATATCGCGCCTCGCCGGGTCCGTGTCGATGGTCTCGTCCATCTCCTCGACGACGAGCGCCATCGGGTTCGACTCGAAGGCACCGACCTGCGTCATGTATGCGTAGAAGCGGTGGAGGTAGGAGGCGTACGTCGCGACGGTGCTCTCGGCCACGTCGCCGCGTATCTCGTGTATCCAGGCCATACAGTCCCTGTGCGTCGCCTCCGGGAGCGCCGTCGCGCTTCCCGACAGGTTAGGGTCCCCGAGAAACGTCTCGAAGCGACGCAGAACGCGCTCGTATGCGTCTCTCGTCCGCTCGCTCTTGCCGTGGTACGCGACGTCCTGAAGGAAGTAGCCGACCGGGTCGTCGACGTCGCCGGCGGCGGGACCTGTCGCGCTCATCGCTCCACCCGGGCGTACCCGCCGTGCCGACCGCTGTATCGCACCTCGTCTCGGGACTGGAGTTCCTGTAGTACGTCTTCGAGTCGGCTCTCGATGTCTCCCGTGAGCGCTTCGACCAGCGCCTCCCAGTCGAGGTACTCCTCGCCGTCGAGTACCGAGAGCACGCGGTCGTCGAGGCCGTCGCCCCCGTCGTAGGTCCCCGTCGAAACGTCATCATCAGGGCTCGACCCCCCGGGGTCGGGCCGCTCAGACGCCCCTCCGTCGAACCCCCGCCGGCCGGCCTGAACCATCGTCCGCACGAACTCGCTCTGGCTCATGTCGAGTTCGTCGGCGTGGTCGGTCCAAGTCTCCTTTTGGTATCGGGGAACGTACGTTTTGACGACTGTCCGCTCCGTCTCGTCACCATCGCTCGACATGGTCTATCGCTCTCGGGCCTCCCGCTTTAATCTGTCCCACGAACACAAATAACGTCCCTTATTCTCGCATGTGGTACCCCAGAATCGCCATACTATCTCTGTAATACGTGATTGTAGTACTAAGCATCAAGCATGTAGTGCTACATCTACGGATAAGATGTAATTCGGTTCAGGGGTGTCAGGGGGCGACGAGAGAACCCGCGACTTGTCGAACGGGATAGACTCGATCCGACCGCCATCCCTGTACGTAGTCTGTCATTATTGAGCGGATACACCGCCGATCTGGAAGGGCATTCCCGTCTTCTTACCCCCGGGGTTACGCCCTCGAAACGGGATCGTCTTCGTGGTATCTGTCTTCTTCAGGAGGTCAGGATCCGCGTCGCTCCGGACCTGAACGTCGGCGACTCTACCGAACGCCTCCGATCCGCTGACCGCCCACACTGTCTTCGCTTCACTCGATCAGAGTGGGATCACTGTAGTAAGCGGTCGACAGGAACTGATCCGGTCAGGGACTCTCAACCGAGCGACCTGCCGGGAATGAGTAGTCTCCCGTCCCGGGCCTGAGGGCGGTCCTGTCGCCGCCGCGACCGGGGCCGGATCGGACATTTACGCCGTCAACAGTTAGGAAGGCGGCCACCGCCTCTCCCGACCCCCTCGAAGCGCTTGCCCGCCGGCTACGCCTCGACTGCCGACTCTACGATCGATACCGAAGGATCCTGTTACAGTCTACGCCGGTTCATCGCCGGGGCCTCAGGATACCTGACCGGAGGACTCACCTGTTACGGTGCCGCGGCGACGCCGATCAGCGGGCCGGACCGTCGTTACGGAAGTTCAAGGAGAAAGCCCCGCCCTTCGGGGCGGGGATGAATCCGACACGTTCATGCCACTTGCTCTCACACGATAGCCTACCGGAGTTCCCTCGCCGGGACAAACCAGCTTCGCTAGTACGGACGCTTCGCGTCCACCTCCCACGGGGTAACAAATCCGACTCCAGTCCACGACGTACCGGCTTGGCCGACGCGAATCGTGGTACCGTGCGGGCTGAATACCCCGCCGTGGAGGGACGAACGGTATTCGTCCCGCGGAAGCGCCCGGCGTGACCGGGACGGAAGGCCGCTTTGACACGGCTACACGCGCTGTAACGCACTCCCTCGGTCATAATTGGGAGATAACCGCCGACGTGGAACGCGAAAGCGTACTTCACCACCGAGGAAACGCGCAATCTTGAACTCCCCTTCGGGGAATTCTCGCCCTTTAGGGCGGGGAGAATGTCAACACTTGCGTCGCTTACGGAGACGAATCCGGTACTGAGTACTGTGTTCAGTGAGCCGTACGCCCGATAGTGCGCGATCGTCTCGCGGACGGCGGAGTCCCGCACTATCGTCGGCGATGGTCGGCTTCCCGCCGTAGGACGTGGTTTCTGGCGCTGTTTCCCGTTGTCGATACGCGACTCGGACGTGGGGACGCGCCACCGGGGAAACACGTCCCAGACCCGGCGTCGCACGGAACGCACGGTCTCCAGGGGTCGCAGTCACTCTCCCCGAGCCGAATATCGTACCTACCGTCTTACGTTCCGGCCGTCTCCCCGGCGGTGTTTAGCGAAACGGGGGCTGACAGCCATGTCGGGTTCGGCGTCGAGCGCTCTCCCGTCGTCGCGAGAAAGACAGCCCATCGACCCGGCAGTTCTCCGAAACGGTCGTGCTCCCGCCTCCGTTCGACTCACACTCTACCCCCGGCGAAGCCGCCATCGGGTGGACGATACCGATCATGTAAACCTTATAGCGCTATATCGATTGTGACGGTACGAGAGTTGAGACCGACCGTCCCAATGCATAGGACCCACCACGCTCTTAGGTTAAAACGGACTGAGCGCGGTTCCTGGATCCATATCGACATACTGGAGATCCCACCCTGTGTCGCTTCGCACCAACGATCAGCTAGCAGACGTCTGCTTCGGAGAACGAATGTAATATTTTACCGGATGAGAAATAACATACTCCGTGGTCGCTAGTTCCCTATGTGAACGTCACTATCATCGACTACGGGGTTGGAAACCTCCGGAGCCTTCGGCGTGGGCTCGAACGGGCCGATGCGACGGTGTCCCTTTCGAACGACCCAGCCGAAATCGCTGAGGCGGAAGCGCTGGTCCTCCTTGGGGTCGGTGCATTCGGCGAGTGTGTACGCAACTCGAAACCGTTCCACGATGTCCTCGTCGAAGCTGCTGAGGATACCCCGATCCTCGGCATCTGTGTCGGACTGCAACTCATGTTCACAGAAAGCACCGAGGGGGTCCCAGAGGGACAGACCATCGACGGGCTAAACCTGATTCCTGGTCGTGTCGAACGGCTCCCCAGCGATACAGTGAAAGTCCCACACATGGGGTGGAACCAGTTGACTATCGAGCGCGACCACCCGATCGTCGATGGCGTCGACGATGACGAGTACGCGTATTTCGTTCACTCCTATGGCTCCGATGTCGCTGAGCACACCGTGGCCTCGTGCGATTACGGGTTCGACTTTGCAGCGATCGCTGCCAATGAGGCTGGGAACGTAGTAGGGACACAGTTCCACCCCGAAAAAAGCGGTGAGCTCGGCCTCCGTGTGCTTGGGAATTTCGTGACATGCGCAGAAGAATATCAGGATGACCGGATCACAGTCTCGTAGTGATCCTCACAGGAGCGGTGGTGCCCTTCGTGTCGAGTTAGCTGTTCGTCACCCCGAATGCTGGCTCATCGACCTCTCGTCGGAAACCCAGGTCGGGATCCTCGGCCGTGGTGTCTATCACACCGCTGACCGTCGGGTGAACAGCCACGTGACACTGTTCAGTGACCAACAGTCAGCCCTGGACGGGGCTGTCGAAACCGTCCGCGCATCGGGACATGCGTTCTCCGTCGCGGAGATGACACACGATCACGAACACGATGTGCCGGTTTCCCCTGGCAAATCATAACGGGAACTGCTCGTCGAACACGATCCGACCAAACAGGTCAGTGATGCGTTCATGTCCCGAGGATTCGTCTACGGAGCGCCAGTCGATATCCACGACGGTGTCGAACACTGGACGCTCCTGACGCACGAGGACCGTCACCCGATCCGGACTGCGCTTGATGAGGTTCGGGACCTCGAAGCCGCGCGAATCGAACTCATTGGAATCGCTGAAGTCGACTCCCGTGCTGGAACGGGAACGCTCCCCCTCTCCCGGTTATCGGCTAAGTAGCGTGAGGTGTTCCAACCGGCTCGCCAGCCGGGATACTATGCACATCCGAAAACGGCGACTGCTGCCGACCTCGCCGAAGAACTGAATGTAACGACCTCGACTGTTCACGAACACCTCCACAAGGCCGAACAGAAGCTCCTGGATCTCTCGTAACCATCCCTGCTGTAGCAGGTACCCCCGTTGTTCACTCGGCGGGAGCGTTACCAATTTGAGTTCGTACCGAAACGGAGGTCTGTTCCTCCTGTTGTCGGTTCTCTGGGGCACCGCATTCATGGCGATCAAAGCCGGATTGGCGCACGTTCCACCGGTCCTGTTCGCGGGGTTCAGGTACGATATCGCGGGAGTCATCATGCTCGGATACGCAGCCTATGCGACCGACAACTGGCGACCAAGATCCCGTAGTGACTGGACGACCGTTGCTGTCGGCGCGGTGCTGATTATCGCCCTCTACAATGTTTCCTGTTCATTGGTCAGCAAGGTGTGACGAGCGGAGCGGCGGCGATTCTCGTGGCTCTGAATCCGATTCTGGCGACAGGCTTTTCTCGCGTCTTCTTGCCCGGGGAGCGATTACGCTCGACCGGCGTCGTCGGACTGCTGCTCGGAATTATCGGGGTTGGGATCGTTGCCCGCCCGAATCCAGCGAATCTGCTGACGAGCGACTTCGTTGCGTCGGGGTTCGTGTTGCTCTCAGCCGTCTGCGTCGCTCTCGGGAGCGTCTCGGTTCAGCGCACCGATAGCACCATGTCCACTGAAGGGATGGTTGCGTGGTCAAACGCACTCGGAGCTGTGATTCTCCATCTGATAAGGACTGGCCTCCCTTCGGAATCCGTGAGTTCTGTAACTATCTCGATCGAAGCGCCAAGCGCAGTTCTGTACCTTGCGGTGTTCGCAGTGCGATCGGCTACTTCATCTGTTTCGATCTGCTCGACCGCCTGGGAGCGATCGAGATCGATCTCGTGTCGTATGCTGCACCGGTGTTCGCTGCCGTCTCCGGCTGGCTCGTCCTCGATGAGACGCTGGGTTTGCTGTCCGTCGTCGGTTTCTCCGGGATCTTCGGCGGGGTTCTTCTGCTGAAACGCGATGCAATTCGAGAGGAGCTTCCCGTCTCGGAACGGATGGATTAAAAAAATACGGCGAGCGATGGGGAAAGCAGTTCACAATATATACAGTATGTATCAGATACCATCCGAAAGCGACCACTACATCCAGAGAGGGAACTAGCCTATTCGGGCAAGATGGGGACCTCTGCGTTCTACCAGTGTATCGTCGTTCGGATCCGTCGACGTACAGAACGCGTACAGGAGCGACCGCTCGCACCGGACGACTGTATCGATCGGCGAATGAGTGGTTCGAACCGTCGCGAAGGCGTCGTTAGGATAGAATTACCGGCACAGAGGCTCGCAGATGGCCAAATATCTGGACCGGCTTCTGACCGGAGCGACGTGAAGGAATGACGGTCCGAGTATGTATTCGGGCTCGATTCGGGAGGTCGATCGAGGACTCGGCTGAAACCCGTCCAGAGCGGAGCCCTAAACCCTGGTACACGGGGACCAGTGGAACGGTCGGCACGGCTGAATATGTGCTCGCGAGACAGTTCCGTCCCTGTCTCCGAGATATAGTAGTGATTGTGGAGAGAAAGCGAGTAATTACAATGACCCCTCCGCGGATGCGAGCGGGTATGGGTCCCCAAGCAGAGAGATGGCTTCGCATAGGAATCGTGGCGGTGGCGTTACTCGCCGCGGGAACTATCGTCGTCGCCGGAACCGGCGTCGGCGACCAGACGGCCGCGGCGGTCGGGTTAGACGACCGGTCCGCGGGCGCACAGGCGGCCGACGAAAAGCGGAATCCCTCCACCGCTACCGCGTCGTACGCCGGCGCGAAAGAGAACGACACTACCGATCGGTCGGTCGCGAAGGCGGGCGACGTGAACGGCGACGGCGAGACGGACGTCCTCGTCGGCGCGCCGGGACGACACGACGATAGCGGAGGGAACGGCGCGGCGTACCTCTTCTACGGCCCGATCGAGAGCGACGAGTTCGACGTATCCGACGCGGACGTGACGTTCGAGGGGCCGGAGCGGGCGGACCGTACCGGGGCCTCGGTTGCCGGCGGCGATATCGACGGCGACGGGTACGCCGACGTGGTCGTTAGCGCGTCCCACGCGAACAGTAGCGAACGCTACGCGGGCACGGTGTACGTCGTCTCCGGTGGCGACCTGAACGGGACGGTCCACCTCGCCGATGCGAACGCGACGCTCAAGGGCGAGGCGTGGGGCGACCACGCCGGCTACACCGTCGACGTGGTGAACGACACGGCCGGGAACGGGTCGGACGTGGTCGTCGGCGCGCCGTACAACGACAGCGTCAACCGAACCGCCGGTGCCGTCTACCTCCTCCACGGCGATGACCTCGACCTGGACGGGACGGGCGAACTGTCACTGTCGGACGTCGAGACGAAGTACGCCGGCGAAGGGTACGGTGACCGCGCTGACGATGGCGCGGAAGCGCCCGACGGACCCGGGGACGACACGCCGCTACCGACGCACGACGACCCGCCGGAGCGGTCCGGCGACCGGACCGATTCGGGCGGCGATAACGCGACCGACCCCGAGCGGGAGAACGACGAACGGCGGAGCGACGGTAAGGAATCGAACGCCGCCGGAAACGACACCGACGACATTGATAACCGCACCGACGATACGGATCGGACGGACGGTGTCGGTCACGGGACGGACGGCGTCACCGACGAATCGAGGGACGCCAGCAACGAGTCCGACGGAAGCGAAACCGATACGAACGACACCGATACGGAGGAGAACGTGACGAACGAATCCGACGGGGGCGACGCCCCCGACCGGGACGATACCGACGGCGACCGGTCAGATGAAACGGACGACTCGGCTCCCGACCGAAGCAGCGAGAACGAGACCGATGCGGGCGAGTCGTCTGCCGGGGGCGACGGCGACTCGGAAAACGACGCCACGGACGGCGACGCGGCGAGCAACGAGACGGCGACGGAGGGACCGCCGACGACCGGCATCGAGACGGGGTCGACGGTCAGCGGCGACGAACAGGAGGCCGAGACGCGCCGGTTCGAGTTCGAGGTCGACGACGGCGAGGCCGTCCGCGTGACGCTTCCCGGCGGCACGGGCGACGTGCGGTACACCCTCTACGGGCCGGACGGTGAGGAGATCGATGGGGGCGTCCCGTCGAGCGACGCGCGGGCTATCGGCGGCGTGGCCGACGCGTCGGGGACGTACTACGTGGAGGCGACCGCACCGGAGTACGACGCGCTCGGTCCGTACCGGTTCCGTGTCACGACGAGCGCCGACGATACCTACGCGGGGAACGACGACCGCGCATCCGCCGCCTCCGTCCCGAGCGGGGAGGGCATCCGCGGGACGCTGTTCGAGGGCGAGGACGACTGGTACGCCGTCGAACTCACCGAGGGCCGGACGTACCTCGCGTCGTTCCAGCTCACCGACAGCGACACGCAGCTCGGGAACAACGTCCGCATCGAGATGTACGACGAGAACGGCGAACGCGTTACGCCGACCGACGAGAGCGGCCCCGCCGCTACCGAGAAAGGCATCGAGAACCGGTACTGGGGGGAGCAGGCCGTCGAACCGGACGTGTCGGGCACCTACTACGTGCGGCTCACCGGCGCGGACGAGCCCGGGAGCTTCGACGGCTACGAGGAGTACGACCTGACCGTCGCAGCCGTGACGACCCCTGACGTGGGCGATGACGAGGACGCCATGGACGAGGAGGAGCCGACAACCGAGTCGGATGCCGATGAGAACCTGAGCGTCGAATCCCCGGATAGCGAGAACGCTACCGACGGGAACGCGTCGACGGACTACTGAACGGCGAGTGCGGTCTCGAACTCCTGTTGCGCGAACAGTGCTTTCACGACCTCGGCATCGCCGGTCGTCTCGACGACGTTCTCCATCAGCACCGTCTCGCTGGGGAACAGCTGTTCGCCGAGTTCGAGGCCGTGTTCTCGGGCGGTCGACCCGGTCATCGTGAGGTAGACGCCGAGGCCGACATCCGCGACGGCGGCCTCCTCCTCTCGCTCCTCGTCCGGGTAGCAAAACGTCAGGTCGTCCGTCGCGTTCGTGCCGAGGACGGCCTGGACGAGGCGTTCGTAGCGCGGCGAGATACAGAGGCGGCCGTCGTAGTCGGCGACGAACTCGCGGGTAAGCTCCGCCGACGGGCCGTTCCGCCGCGTCTCCGGCGTCGCCATCAGCGTGTGGTAGACCGTGTCGCCGAGGCCGGTGACGACCCGGACGTCGGTGTCCTGCGGGTTGATGCGGGCGTTCACGTCGGCGATGGAGGCGAGCGGCTCCTCGCGAAGTTCGACGACCTCTTCGAGGACGAGGTCGGCGCTGTCGAAGCCGAGCGCGAACTCGTGGGTGCGGACCGCGCGGAACGGTTCCTCGCGACCGATCAGTTGGACCTCGACGCCGCCGGTCTCGACCGTGACGCTATCGAAGACGATGCGGCGTGGCATCCCGGCCCGGTCGTCGCGAAGCAGCGTGTAGTCCGGTGCTGCCGGGTCGGAAAGCGTGCTGTACTCGGCGAGCCGTTCGTACGCGTCGCGCTCGTCGCTCTGCTCGCCCTTCGTGACCGCCTTCTCGTAGCGCAGGGTAGAGACCACGTCGTCCGCGAGTTCGGCGTCCCCGGTCCGGTCGGCGAGCCGTTCGAGAACCGCCTCCAGCGGGCGGCCCTTCCGGGGGACGGCGACTCGTATCGTCTCCGTCATTGTCCCGGTTCACGCTCCGGCCCAGTAAACGAGTTGCGTTTTATGTGACGGTCGGCGACTTCGGCCGCGTCGAGGTAGTCGTCGAACACCGCGCGCTCCGTCGTACCCGCACTTGACCAACGTCTCGAAGAGCACGCCGGCGACGTCGTGGCAGAACGACAGCAGGTCCTCCGAGTCGGCCCGGACGCCGTCGGCGCTGATCCACTGGTCCTCACGGACGATGAGGTCGCGAAAGCCGAGCGTCGGGTCGTATCGTCGGAGCGCCGACCGGTACTCCTCGGCGACGTGGACCGCCTCGACCGCGGCCGCCCTGTGTCGAACCGCGCGTCCGCGACCGGGATCGGGCGTTCACCGGTGCGCGCGCGGACGAGGCAGGCCGTCGTCCGCACGGAGGGCGTCGATACGCTCGCGGATGTCTCGTCACCTGTTTCCGACCACGTGGGGTTCGCTCCTCGATACGATTTAGGCCGACCTAGAACAAAGGCGTGCCGGTCCGCCGCTCAGTCCGAGAACATCTCGCCGAGCTGGTCGCGCCAGGCCTGGATCTCCCCGACGGTGTCTTCGAGTTCCGCGAGATCGGCCTCCAGCGACTCGACGTCGGCGGCGAGGCCGCCCACGTCGTCGTTCAGCCCCTCCACGTCGTCGCCGAGTTCGCGGAGTTCGCCCTCGACGACCTGCACGTTGTCCGCGACGCCGTTGACCGCGTTCTCGACCACGTCGACCTGCTCGTCAGTCCGGTCGAGGCGGTCCTCGACGGCGGCTACGTCGTCTCCGAGGTCCTCGCGCAGTTCGTCGACCGCCGCGTCGACGCCGGCGACGTCCTCGCTGACGGCCTCGACGTCGGCTTCGAGTTCCTCCCGGGCGGCAGCGACTTCGGCCTCCACCTCTTCGTGCACGCCCTCGACCCGCCCGTCGACCGCTTCGACCCGGTCGGTCACGTCGCCGACGGCGGCTTCGAGGTCGTCCAGCGCGTCGGCGTTCGCCGCGGCGTCTCCGGACACGGCGTCGAGTTCGTCGGCGTTGGCGTCGGTCTCGCTCGCGAGCGCGTCGACCTCCTCGCGCATGTCTTCGACCTCCGCCTGGAAGCTGTCGATGATCTCCTCGCCGGTGCCCTCCTCCTCGAGGAACTCCTCCAGCGCGTCCGTGTAGGCCGCGAGGTCGCTGACCTGCTGTCGGAGGTGGTCGATGCGGGCCGCGTCGGTGTTCGGCAGTTCGGCGTCGAGTTCGTCGCGAAGGACCGCCTTGTCCTCCTCGGAGACCCGCCCCTCGCGCAGTTCGTCCGCCAGCGCGGCGGCGACAGAGCCCTCGACCGCCGCAGCGCCGCCTTCCGACGACGGGGCGGTCTCTGCTTCGGCGTCGTCTTCCGCTTTTGCGACCGCCGTGTCCCCCTGGGCGGCGACGGACTCCCCGTCGGCGTCTTCGAGGTTCACCCCCGCCGCGGAGTCGGCGGCGGACTCGTCCGCGGCGTCCGCGTGGCTGTCGTCCGTCGCGTCGTCCGCGGGGTCGTCGGTCGCGGCGTCGTCCGTGACGCCGTCTTCGACCGAGGGTTCGGCGGTTTCGTCTTCGTCCGCTGGCTCGCCGCCCTCGGCGGACTCCGGCGCGTCGGCCTCCTCCTCGCTCTCGCCGATCTCCTCCTCGACCGTCTCCGCCGACTCGTCGTCGGTCGCCGCTGCCGCCGGTTCGTCGTCGGCTTCCGCCGCCACCGGGTCGTTTCCGTCCTCGGCCTCGTCGGGAGCGGCCGGGTCCTCCGCGGTGTCGCCCGCGGTCGCCTCGTCGTCGGAGGCGGCCTCGTCGGCTTCGGCCTCCGGAGCGTCGACCGCGCTGTCGGCCTTCGGGTCGTCCGCGGGCTCGGTGTCGACCGGTTCCGGTTCGGCCTCGGCGTCCGCCGCGGAGTCCACGTCCTCGTCGTCGGATCCGAGCGCGTCGGTGTCGACCGTGGCCTCTTCGGCCGCCGCTTCGAGGTCGAGTTCGATGCTCCGGCCGTCGTCCTCGCTCTCTTCGTCGACCGCCACGTCGTCGCTCTCGTCCGCGTCGACTTCGCTTTCGTCGTCCTCGCCGAGGTCGAGTTCGATATCGGGTGCGTCGTCCGCCTCGTCGGCGTCGTCGGACGCGTCGGCCTCCTCGCTCTCGTCCTCGTCCGACTCACCCCCGAGGTCGAGGTCGATCTCGGAGTCGTCGCCGGAGGGCGACGCTGGCTCGGGGTCCGCTTCCTCGTCGGGGACCTCTGTCTCGTCGCCGAAGCCAAGGTCGATATCGGGGTCCTCCGTCTCGTCTCCGTTTGCCTCGGCCTCCGCGTCGGGGTCCGTATCGACGTCGCCCAGGTCGAGGCTGAGACCGCCGTCTTCGGCGTCGTTCTCGCTTTCGTCGTCCGCCTCGGAGGCCGCATCGTCCTCGTCGAGACCGGGGACGCTCTCGCTCTCCCCCGCGATCATGCTCTTGACGGCCTGGTTGCTCTCCTCGCCGGCGATGTCGTCGATCTTCGTCTCGGACTCGACGGCACCGTCGGCCCCGCTTCGGTCGGACTCGCCGTCCGGCGATACGACGTCGAGGGAGGGCTCCGTGAGGAACGGGCGGGCGTCCTCGTGGTCGTCTACGCGGATGCCGTACACCGTAACGACCTCTTCGCCCGCCGTCAGTGTGCGGTCGAACGCGACGTGGTGGTCCTGAAACGCGGTCCAGTTCTCGTCCTCGTAGTCGGGGTGGAAGCCGACGCCGTCCATCGGGAACTCCTCGGGGATCGATTCGGAGAGGCGAATAGAGACGGGGACGTCTCGTTCGGATTCGATAGCAAATCTGATAGCTGGAACGGGGAACTTCTCGGCTTCGAACGCTTTCCGGACGGTCACGCCGTTGGCGGCGATCGATACTTCTTCGTCCGTGTCGACTTGGCTACTCATACCGGTTCTTATCTGGGGCATGACCATAAAAGACACGGGGGATCTCAGCCGGTAGAACTCCCGCCGTTTCGATACCGTACGGCGAATAATCGTTAACTGACAGGACTCCGTCTTCGCCGGGTCGCCTTCCTCACGCATGGGTCTTCCGCCGCGACGGGGACGGCGGGTCACGCCGAGGCCCGGACCGCCGCTACAGGTCGACTCGGTCGCCGATCTCGGCGATCTCTATCTCCCGCGGGTACTCGTAGCTCCGCGCGTGATGATACAGTACCTTCGGGTCCGCGGTCATGCCTTTCCACATGTCCCAGTGGCTGGGGAGAAAGCGGTCGAACCGGAGGTCGCGGGCAGCCTTCACCGCCTCGTTCTCGTCGCAGTACCACCGCGTGCGGACCGGTTCGCCCGTCTCCTTATCGGGGACGTTGCCGATAGCTCCGAACGCGAGCACGCCGAGGTCGATATCGTACGCTTCGCCGATGCGGTCGAACTCGTCGCTCGGCTTGGTGTCGCCGCCGTGGAAGAACGTCCCCGCGTCGTGTTCGATCACGTAGCTCACCGGGTGGGTTGCGTCGGGGTCGTACGAGTCCTCGACGTGGACGGTGAACTCGCCCACCTCGAACGTGTCGCCCTCGGCCACCTCGTCGAACTGGTCGTCCGCGATGTCGCGGTCCGACTGCCAGTCTTTCTCCGTCAGCGCGACGTCGAGGCTGTCGTCGGGGGCGTGCAGCGTCGCGCCGGTGCGCTCCAGGATCGGGGCCTGACTCGGCCCGTGAACGTGGTCGACGTGCTCGTGGGTCACCAGCACCGCGTCGGCCCCGTCCACGTCCTCGGGGTCGAACGGGACGGGAACCATCCGGACCGTCCGCGGCGGGTCGCCGGTGCCGACGTACGGGTCGATGAACAGCGTCGTCCCTTCGCTTCCCTTCAACACGAAGCCGTTACAGCCGAGATACCACACCGCGACGGTGTCGGGGTCGGCGTCCTCGACGGCGCGGGGCAACCAGTCGCCCCAGTCGCTCACTGTCATAGGTCCGCGTGCGGCCAGAGTCCGCCTAAGTGTTACGACCTCCGGGCGTCCCGGAGGAGGTCCCCCGCCGACCGCCTCAGCTGTACCGTTCCTCGTTCCACGGGTCCGCGCTGTCGGAGTAACCGCGCTTCTCCCAGTAGCCCCGTTCGGGGTCGGTGAGGAACTCGACGCCGTTCACCCACTTCGACCCCTTGTAGGCGTACCGATGGGGCGTGACGACGCGGAGGGGGCCGCCGTGTTCCCGCGGCAGGTCATCGCCGTCGTGGCCCCACGCGAACAGCACCTCGTCGCGCATGCACTGCTCCAGCGGCAGGTCGGTCGTGTAGTCGTCCATCCCGTAGAACATGACGTGGACCGCGCCGTCCGCGACGGCCGCGCGCTCGGCGAGCTCGGGGAACGTGACGCCGCTGAACTCGCAGTCGA
This sequence comes from Halobacteriales archaeon QS_9_68_17, assembly GCA_003023565.1. Classification (GTDB taxonomy): domain Archaea; phylum Halobacteriota; class Halobacteria; order Halobacteriales; family Natronoarchaeaceae; genus Halostella. The sequence continues at coordinate 43,460 of PXSA01000018.1, read as the reverse complement.
ACTTGCTCCACCCGGTGACGCAGTGGAAGTCCTGACGCTGGGTCTCACACGGCAGGTCCCGAAACTCGTCCCACGAGAAAGAGAGTTCCTTCCCGACCGCGCCGGTGACGGAGAACTCCCACGTCTCGGGGTCGAACTCCGGCGTCCCGCTCTTGGAGAGGACGGGGAACTTCTCCGTCTTTCGCTGTCCCGGCGGAAGCCGGTCGTCGCCGAACTCGTGGTAGAGCTCCGTAACGTCTCTGACCATACTCGGGGAAAGCGGCGGGACGATAGTAGTCCTGACGACTCGCGAACGGATAACCGGAGGTTACGCCGCGGCTAGACAGACGGCAGTCAGTGGAACAGACGAGAATGGTGGAAACGCCGGTAATAACGCGGGTGTAAACCCCGACACGCGCTCAATAACAAAGTACTGCGTGGCCTTCTCTACAGAAGCAATGCAACAGGAAAGCCAGCAACAGGAGAGGATGAAAGACGTGAAGAAAGGGGCGGAAAAGACGGGCATGAGCCCGCTCTCCTGGGCGGCAGTCGGATCCATCGCCCTGTCGTGGTACTACTACTTCGGGAAGGGGAACGAGGAGATGGGCCTGTTCGTCGGCCTCTGGCCGCCGACCTTCCTCGCTCTGGGTAGCTACTTCAAGATCAACGAGATCCACGACGACGTGAAGCGCCTGAGCCGTCCCGGTAGCACCATCCGGGAAGCGGTGCAGGACATGATGAAAAACCGGTAAACAGAGGTAGCTACGCCGATACGCGTACACTGCTATTCTCGGGGCGTTTATATTTTTTCGCGGTTCTGAAACTTCGATTCTCGTGGAGGAAAACTCATAATACGAATCACGACCGAATGTTCTCGATACCTGTGTGTCTCCCCGTCAGAGTTAAATATCCCTCCGACAAAAATCCAGTATCCGATGCCGAACGTAGAGATCAATATCCCTGAACACCTCGAAATGCAGATCGCCCAGATGGTCGAGCAGGGGGAGTTCGTCAACCGCGAGGAAGCGGTCGAAGAACTCCTGTCGACCGGACTGAAGGCCTTCAAGACCAGCGGCCCCATGGACGACGACCAGGACCACGGCCTGGAAGACGACGGGATGATGGGCCACGACGACGAGTACGTCTTCTAACCGCTCTCCGTTCTCCCGTTCTCGGACCGGTCGACCTTTAGCCGTGGCCGTGGCGGTAGACGACATGGTCTCGGTCACCGTCTGGAACGAGTACCGCCACGAGCGCGAGGACGACGAGGTCGCAGAGGTGTACCCCGACGGTATCCACGCCGCCCTCGCCGACGCCCTCGCCGAGCGCGGACACGACGTCACCACCGCGACGCTCGATGAACCGGAACACGGGTTGCCCGAGGACGTCCTCGACGGGACGGCGGTCCTGCTCTGGTGGGGCCACGCGGCCCACGACGAGGTCGAGGACGCCGTCGTGGACCGCGTCGTCTCTCGCGTCCGGGACGGGATGGGCTTTCTCCCCCTCCACTCCGCGCACCACTCGAAGCCGTTCAAGCGCCTGATGGGGACGAGTTGCTCGCTGAAATGGCGCGAGAGCGGCGAGCGAGAGCGTCTGTGGACGGTCGAACCAGGCCACCCGGTCGCCGACGGCGTCGACGAGACGTTCGTCGTCGCCGAGGCGGAGATGTACGGCGAACGCTTCGACGTACCGGAGCCGGACACCCTCGTCTTTCTCTCGTGGTTCGAGGGCGGCGAGGTGTTCCGCAGCGGGTGTTGCTACCGCCGCGGGAGCGGGCGGGTCTTCTACTTCCGGCCGGGCCACGAGACGTACCCCATCTACCGCGAGGAGACGATCCGACACGTGATAGACAACGGCGTCCGATGGGCGGCCCCCGACGACGGGCCGTCACCGACGTTCGAGAACGTGGACCGCTACGAGGGGTGAACGGTCGCCGGCGTTCCGTGTTACCGCTACCCACGACTCGTCCGGACACGCCGCCTACGCGCGCACGCGCACATCGACAAAAATCCTGAAGACGGTGAGAGCAAACCACGGAACCACGTGTAGCCGTAGCCCCCGGAGCAGGCGTAAGGGGGTCGAACTCCGGCCCGGCGACGTGCGCGCCGGTCGGCGCGACGTGAACGAGACGGCCCTCACCCCCCGAAAACGCGCCGGTAGTCCGGTGTTCCTCCGGGAACCGGCGCTCGCTGTGTCGTTCGAATCCGTCGAGAGCCACGCGGAGTTGCATACCGATCCGACGCGCCACGGACCGTGTCAAGGCTGATGGAGTATGTCTTCGTGAATTCACGGCGCACACGTCCCCGATCCGGAAGCTATTCGCGTTGCCGACGAGACAGCCCGAACCGATGACCGAGTCACGCTCGCTGGTGACGGTCGAGTCGACCGTCCTGATCGCGCTCGGCGGGTTCGCCGGTGCAAGCGTCAGGTACGCCACGGACCTCGTGTTACCGGCGCGACCGGCGACGCTGGCCGCGAACGTCGTCGGGAGCGCCCTCCTCGGGTTCGTCCTCTACGAGGAGGCGCTCGTCGGGGCGTTCTCCCGGCAGCTACGGGTCGCGCTCGGCACGGGCTTTCTCTCGTCGCTGACGACGTACAGCACGTTCGCGGTCCAGACGGCGACGGCGGCCCCGACGGTCGCGGTGCTCAACGTCGTCGGCAACTACGCGCTGGGCTTCCTCGGCGTCGTGCTGGGCCGCTGGACCGCGCTCCGGGTGGCCGCGAGGGTGCGCGCGTGAACCCCGCCTATCTCGTCGGCCTCGGAGGCGTGCTCGGCGCACTGACCCGTCACCTCGTCTACGGCGTCGTCGCACACGGGGCGGACGTCCCCCGGGGCACGCTCGCGGTGAACGTCGTCGGGAGCCTCGCGTTGGGCGCGCTCACTGCCTCGACGGCGTCGGAGTCGAGCCTGCTGTTTCTCGGCACGGGTGCCTGCGGCGCGTTCACCACGTTCTCCTCGTTCTCCGTGGAGACGGTACAGCTGTGGGACCGGGGGAAGCGACGGACGGCGGCCGCGAACGCGGCGCTGAACCTGACGCTCTCGCTGGCGGCGGTGTTCGCGGGGACGGCGCTCGTCGACTCCGTCTGAGAAGCGGAGGGGACTCAGCCAAGCAAAAGCGGCACTGCGAACGCGACGAGGAGGCCGACGGCCAGCACCGCGAAGCCGATGCCGACCGCTCGCATGCCATACGGGCTCTGCGGGGCCGTCTCGCGGCCGGGTTCTGCGTCCGATGCGTCCGTGTCCTGATGGCCGTGTTCGTCTTCGCCGGTCATGCTCGACGATTCTGTCGGACGGCTCTTAAACGGTCCGAAGCGCGGCGTCCGCGGCGGCCCCGGCCGCCGCCGCGTATCTTCCGACCCCTCGAAACCGAACTCGCCAGTGTCGAAACCGTCAAACGGCCCACGCGCGAACCATCGGATAGTAAATGCTGACGAAGCGAATCATCCCCTGCATCGACGTGGACTTGGACGAGGACGGGAACGCGGCGGTGTACACGGGAGTCAACTTCGAGAACCTGCGCTACACCGGCGACCCCGTCGAGATGGCGAAACTGTACAACGAGGCCGGGGCCGACGAGTTCGTCTTCCTCGACATCACCGCCTCGGCCGACGGCCGCGAGACGATGCTCGGCGTCGTCGAGGACGTGGCCGACGAGGTGTTCATCCCGCTCACGGTCGGCGGCGGCATCCGCACGCGCGACGACATCAAGGAGACGCTCCGTGCCGGCGCGGACAAGGTGTCGATAAACACCGGCGCGCTCGAACGCCCCGAACTGATCACCGAAGGGGCGGAGGCGTTCGGCAGTCAGTGCATCGTCATCAGCGTCGACGCGAAACGCCGCTTCGACGGGCAGGGCGAACACTACGCGCAGGTCGACGGCGAGTCCTGCTGGTTCGAATGCACCGTCAAGGGCGGCCGCGAGGGCACCGGCGTGGACGTGATCGAGTGGGCGACGGAGGCCGAGTCCCGCGGTGCTGGCGAACTGTTCGTCAACTCCATCGACGCCGACGGCACCGAGGAAGGGTACGACATCCCGCTGACGAAGGGCGTCTGCGACGCCGTCTCGACGCCGGTCATCGCCTCCTCCGGTTGCGGCGGTCCCGAGGACGCCTACGAGGTGTTCACCGACGCCGGCGCGGACGCCGCCCTCGCCGCGTCCATCTTCCACTTCGACGAGTACTCGATCAGGGAGGTCAAGGAACACCTCGACGAGCGCGGCGTACCGGTCCGGCCGTAGCGGCGCGAACGAAGTGAGCGCTTTTTCACCCACGTTTTCGCGCGGGTGGTCACCGATGGCGACCCGGAGCGAAACGGTCATATCGGAGTACCCCGCGGCGCGCGAGTACCGAGGGGTCGGACTTCGGGAGGAGGTCCGGGGGCCTTCCTCCCAGTGCCGACAGGTTTTTCCTCACCCCCCCGAACGTTCTCACGAATGAAGTGGCGCTGCGAGTGGTGCGGAAAACCCTACGAGGAGAACGACCCGCCCTGTGACAACTGCGGGCACGGGAAGTTCGAGGAAGCGGTCGTCCGCCAGAACACGGGCACCGTCGACACCGGCACCACCTACGTCTGGGTCTGCGAGGAGTGCGGCCGTAACCACCCGAAGAACTCGCCGCCGTGCAGTCGGTGCGGCCACATGCACCTGGAGAAGCGCGAGCAGCGGTTCGACGAGTCCGAACTCGAAACGGGAAGCTACCTCGACCTGGGCAAGGAGTACATCGCCGCGAGCGTCGCGCTGGTCGCGGTGGTCGCGCTGGTCGCCGCCGGCGTGATCCCCGTGCCGGGGCTCGGCGGCGACGGCCTCGGCGACGTGCCCGGCGAGGCGGAGACTGCGAACGGGACGAACCTCTCGGCGGTCGAAGCCGGCGTCGTCGACGGCGTCAACGAGCGCCGCGCGGACGCCGGCGTGACCGATATCCGAACCGACGAGGAGTTAGACGCCGTCGCCGAGCGCTACAACAAGATACGGGTGACGCGCCAGTACGGCGAGAACGCGCCCGACGAGAGCCTGCGGGACGCGTTCGAGTCGGTCGGATACTCCTGCTCGCGCACGCCCGCCGGAGCACCGTACGTCCTGCAGGGCCAGGACGATGGGCGAGCGATAGAGCGTTTCAACGAGAGCGGACTGTCGGAACACATCGTGCGGGCGTACAACGGAGACCCGTCGTTCGGAAGTCAGCTCCGCTCGGAGAACCGTCAAGCGATCGGCACTGACGTCCACGTCGCGCCGGACGGGGACGTCTTCGTGGTGATAACGCTCTGTTAGGCCGCGCCCTCGAACGCCTCGCGGAAACCGGTCGTCTTCTCGGTCACGCGGTTCGTCCCCCCCTCCAGCGCGTCGAGGGGGTCGGTCCCCGCCTCGGTCTTGACCGTGAGGATCGGTTCGGTCTGGCCGCCGGACTGCTCGGGGTTCACGTCGTAGGTCGCCGCGGTGACCCCGTCGGTCTCCAGCAGCGCGCCCTTGAGGACGTTCATGAAGGTGTGGTCCTCCCCGCCGATCTCGATGGCGAGTTCGTCCTCGGTGTTGTCGATGACACGTAGTTCCATGGGAGCGTATTCCCCCGAGCGCCGTTTGTAGTTTACGAACCCGAACGCGAGCATCAAGGAATATATCGGGGGCGTCCCTGTGCTCCGGTATGTCGTTCGCGTACGCCGCCGGAGTCGTCGGTGCCCTTTTAGCCTCCCTGTTCGTCGCCTGGTACGCGGACCGATCGCACGCGGCGTCGGGGCGGCGACTCCGGACGCGCTTTCTCCTCGGCGTCCCCTGGGGGACGCTCGTCTCCGTCGCCGTCGTCCTCGGCGTCTACCTCTTCGTCCAGCGCGGCCTCGTCCACTGGAACGACCCCGTGACGCTTCCCTTCCGCGCGTGGTCCTATCTCTACCCCGTCGGCATCGTCACGGCGGCGTTCTCCCACGGCGGCCCGGGGCACCTGCTCGGCAACCTTACCGGGACGCTCGTGCTCGCACCGATCGCCGAGTACGCCTGGGGCCACTACCCGGGCGAGCGCGGCGCGCACTCGTTTTCGTCGTGGCGGACGAACCCCTACGTCCGCGCGTTCGTCCTCTTTCCGGCGGCCGTCGTCGCCGTCGGACTGCTGACGGGGCTGTTCGCCATCGGCCCCGTCATTGGCTTCTCGGGCGTCGTGTTCGCGTTCGCGGGGTTCGCGCTCGTCCACTACCCCCTGACGACGGTCGTCGCGGCGCTCGGCGGGCAGGCGATCCTGAACCGCGCGTACCGCGTCGTCCTCTCCCCGGTGGTCACCGCGGGCACGTCCGGGTCCCCGCCGGGACCGCCCTGGTGGGCGGAGGTCGCCGTTCAGGGCCACGCGCTCGGCCTGCTTCTCGGCGTCCTGCTCGGCGTCGCGGTGGCGCACCGCCGCGAGCGGACGGCGGGCGCGCTCCGGATCTGGCTGGCCGTCCTCGCGTTCGCCGTCGCGCAGGGGCTCTGGGCGGTGTACTGGTTCCGGGGCAACGGCGAGTACGTCCTCTATCAGGGCGTCGGACTTGCGCTCGTCGCGGCGCTCGCCGCGCTGGTCACCGCCGCGGTGACGGCGTCGGAGCGCTCGCTCCCGACGCTTGGCGGCGCGTCCCGCCGGCAGGCGGCCGCGGTCGTCCTGGTCGTCGCGCTGGCCGCGCTCGCGGGGCCAGCTATTCCGGTCAACGCGCTGACGGTGGCGGACGACGGGACGCCGCCGTCGGACCGGTCGGTCACGGTCGACGGTTACACCGTCACCTACGCCGAGGACGTCCGTAACGGGATGATCCCCGCGTTCGACGTCTCCCTGTTCGGCGAGGACACGGACGTCCGAACGAGCGGCGTCATCGTAATCAACCGGGACCGCCACATCTGGACGCGAGCCGTGTCGACACAGCGCCTCGCTCACGGCGGGTCCGCGACCGTGCGGGTCGGGGGCGTCGACTGGGAGTCGTCGGTCGACGTGCGCCGGACCGGGTGGACGGCGGCCGGGGGCGACGCCGCGTACCACGTCTGGTTACGCGCGGAGGGCGAACGCCCCCGTCACGCGTACAGCTCCTCGCCGGCGACGGCCGACCCGCAGGTGCGCGGCAAGAACGTAAGCGTCGTCGCCCACGAGAGCGGCGGGTTCGCGCTCCGCGTGACGGCGGCGAACCGGACGGTCGCAGAACGACCGCTCCCGGCCGAGAACGAGTCGGTCGCCGTCGAGGACCTGCGGATCGAGCGGCGGGACGACGCGCTGTACGCCGTCGCGGACGGCACTCGGGTCCGCGTCGCCGAGAAGGAGACGTATCGCTGAGAAGGGCGCTGACCGTCAGTTCCAGACGATCCGGAACACTTCGGCGTCGAGCGTCTCTCGGTCGGCGTCGTGGAAGTCGAACCGGCGATCGAGGTCCAGTTCGGCGCGGAACGCCTCGGTCACCTCGCCGCCGTTGTCCGCCGCGAACGACTCGACGAAGTCGCGGCTCCCCTCGTTGTGGATCGAGTACGACACGGACGCTATCGCGGCCGCGGTGTCGAGAAACGCGCGGTCGGCGTGTTCGTTCCCGCGCTGCGCGCCGAACGGGGGGTTCATCACGACCGTCGCGTCCTCTACGGCGAGGGGCGGGTCGGTGGCGTCGCCGAGCACCCACTCCACGGCCGCCGACGCGGCGACGCGGCGCTCGTTCTCGCGAGCGGTGAGCAGCGGATCGTGGTCGAGGTCGACCCCGACGACGCGCTCGGGGCCGCGGAGCGCGGCACCCAGCGCGAGCATTCCCGTCCCTGTTCCGAGGTCGACGACCGTCCCGTCCTCGACGTCGCCGCGCAGGTCCGCGACGTGGACCAGGTACGCGGCGAGGTCCGGCGGTGTGGGGTACTGCTCCAGTCCCGCGTCGGGGTCGTCGAAGCCGGCGACGACGCCGAGGCGGCGGGACAGCGCGCTCCGTGTGCTCATTCAGTCGAACGAGATGGGCGCGTCCAGTGTCAGCGTTACCCCTTCACGTCGGGCCCGCTCCGCGCAGGCGTCGACCGCGGGCCGGACCTTCGCCTCGTTCGCCACGTCGTCGAAACGGAGGGTAAGGCGAGCGGCTCCGAGAAAGGAGGCGGCGCGGACGTAGTCGCGGACGCGCTCTATCTCCTCTTGCGTCGCGAGCGAACAGTCCTCGTCGAAGCAGGCGTCGACCGTCAGACCGGCCGGCTGGAAGTTCTCCTCGACGAGTTCGCGCTTCAGGTCGCGGAGGTACTCGGGCGCGGTCGAGTCGAGGGTCCCGGCGTCGATGTCCACCGGGGTCACGTCCGCGGGCTGACAGCCTTCGACGGTGCGGTCCACGTTCGGCGTCGGCGTCGTACTCATGCTACTCGTCCATATCCTCTGCGCATACAAAAACTTTTTCGAATACGCAGTAGTAATCACGGGTGGCAGTGATGGGGACCCAGATCCGGCTATATAGGACTCAGAGTAGCCTCTACCGCCGAAGAACCCCTCGAAGCGAGGGATTATTAGTGACGCACCTATCAGGACCCAGTATGGACTGTCCACGCTGTGAAACGACGCTCGAAACGTACGCGCTGGCGGGAAGCGAGGCAGAGGTCTGCGAGCGCTGTGGCTACGTCGGCGTCTCCGTCGAGCACGAGAGCGAACCGGTCGAACTCGAATCCTGGCAGGAAGCACTGCGGCGATTCGAGGAGAAACACGCCGAGTAGCGACTACCCGGGCGAAAAACGAAGAGGAACCGCGGCCGTTACTCGTCGGCGGCCGCTTCCGCTTCCTGCGTCCCCGCGTCGGGGTCTTCCTCGTCGGACCGGGCGGCCACGAGGCCACCGCGCGCGACGCTGTAGAGAGGCTCGCTGGCGTGACTCACGCCGCTGATCGAGAACGGGATGTTCGCGTCTTCGAGGTGCGAGCGGAACAGGTCCTCGAACCCGTCGGGGCTGGAGGTGCCGCCCGTGACGACCACTGGCACGTCGAGGCCCTCCTCGACGTCCTCCTCGTCGACCTCGCGGACGATGTTCTCGATGACGTAGTCGAGCAGGTTCTCGTAGTAGATGGAGAGCGCGCCCTCCACGCCGCCGACGTCCGTCGTGAAGTCGAGTTCGAAGCCGTCCTCCTTGATCGAGGTGACCTTGTCGACGGGCGTACCGGTCGCCTGCGCGGCCTGCTCGTCGACCCAGTCGCCACCGCGGGCGACGGAGAACTTCATGACCGGGACCGCGTAGTAGGCGAGACAGACGTTCGTCATGCCCGCGCCGAACGAGATGCCGAGGCCGGTGAAGTTGTTGTCCGCGAGTTCGGAGTAGATGACGGACATCCCCTCGTTGATTGGCTCCGCGTCGTAGCCCATGTCGTCGAGGAACGACTCGATCGTCTTCTGGTGATACAGCGTCGAGAGGTCGGAGTCGATCGGATCGGCGGGCGTCGAGAAGTAGAGCTTCTCGTTGGGGCGGTCCGGCTCGCCGACGACCTGCTCGATGATGAGCTTCATCATCGGGATGGCGGACTGCTCGTCGCTGGAGAGGATCCCGTGTTTCATCGGGCGGCGCGTCTCGCGGTTGAAGATGTTCGCGAAGTTGAGCGCGTCGTCGCCGACGACGTACACCGTGTCGTCTTTCCGAATGTGGAGGACCTCGCTCCGCGAGAGCATCTGCTCCGCCATGTCGGAGTACTCGATCTCTACGAAGGAGTTGCGCTGCTGGACGAATACCGTGTCGTTACCGTCTTGCTGTGCCGACAGGATGTTCATCGTGCCGACGTCTAGGCCTTTAGCCATACCTGTGACACGCCACCGTCCAGTAATAAGTCTTCTCGATAACTTCCAGGAATATCGTCCTGGAATAATCCGGCATTAGATCAGTTCAGGCCGATCTTACCGCGGAGGCGGTCCAGAAACCCGGGTTCGCCGGCGTCGTTCGACTCGGATCCCTTCCGGCGCTGCTGCTCGCGGAGTTCGTTGAGTTTCGCGGTCTGGTCGTCGACCGTCGACTCGGAGGTCGCCGTCTTTTTCTCCCCGCTTTTCATCTGTCGGAGGCCCTGTACCTGCGAGTCGACGCCCACCGAGCGGTCCGTCTCCGCCTCGACGTCGAACGCGGATGCGTCGATGTCCGTATCGGTGGTGAAGGAGATCTGCCGTCCCTCGTGTTTCTCGACGCCGCCCCAGGACATGTCGACGCCCTCCATTGCGCTCTCGATGTCCTGCTCGATCTGCTCCTCGGAGATAGTTTCCTCGTCGTCCTCGTCGACCGCCTCGATGTCGCCCGGGTCGGGGGTCGCCTGTGCCAGCTGGTGCGCGACCAGCGCCGCGCCGGTCGCCCCGACGACGACGGTCAGACCGGTCGCGTAGACCGAGACGACCTGCATCGTCCGGTCCGCGCCGTAGCCGTTCCAGTCGGCGGGGTACGCGACGTTGAACCAGACGACTGCGGCGAGGTTGACGACCCCGCCCGCGGCCGCTGCGTAGCGTGCCTTCCTCTCGACCGGCAACAGCGTAACGATGCCGATCATCGCCATCGGTAACGAGAGCATTCCGAGCGTGTACGCCGGCCCGATGCGGGCGAAGTAGGGGTCGGTCCGTGGTTCGGCCAGGCTCCCCCAGAAGAACAGCACGAGCGCGAGCACGCCCAGTGCGATCCCCCCAAAGAAGAGGCCGAACCCGAGGTAAACGTCCGTCCGCGCGTCGGGTTCCCCGATGTAGGTCCTGTACCAGTCGAAGAGTCTGTTCTCCGGTTCGGTGCTATCTGTCATTAATGAGGGCTTATTGAACGCAACACTATGACTCTTTGCACCGGAAAGCCCTCGGCACTCCTTGGCAGTCGCGCCTCGCTCTTTCTATGTCCGCCAGGACCGCCAGTGTGCGCGACCCCTCGCGGTGGCGAGGGGACGCTCCGAGTGCCTGCCCTCCCTCGTACGCTCGCGCGGTCGTCGCCGGGGACGACTACACTCGCGCCGGCCGCGTGATCGGTCGAGTTCCGTTCTCACATCGACTTAAAGTATTTGCCACGGGCGTGTACCCCTGCCACCATGGACACCTACCCCTCGTCGGAGTACGGCCACCGCGAGGAAAACTACGGCTTCGATCGCTCGTACTGCCTCGTGTTCGAGAACGAGGCGTGACGGTCCCCGAGACTCAAGCGTCGTCTCGCCGTACCGATCCCCATGACTGAGTTCGAGGATGTCTGGCCGGACCTCGCGCGTCACGCGGAGGAAGCGCGGTTCGTGCGCCCGTTCGGCCGCGGCGGGCGACGCGAACTCGCCTACGACGCGAAGCGGGAGGCCGTCGTCTTCGAGAACGACCGGACCGACCTGGTCTTCCGGAAGAACTGGCGGCGCGCGTGGGACGAACTCCGGCGCAACGGTGTGCTGTCGGTCGAGAAGTTCGGCGGGGCGACGGGCACCGCTCGCGCCGAGCTGGCGCTCCCCTTTCTCGCGGACGCGCTGGACCTGCCGGCCGAGCGCTACGAGCGGAAGGTCTGGCTGTCGGCGGAGTACGACGAGTAGTAGAGAGACCGGGAGAACCGCTTACCAGGTGCCGTGGAACGTGTCGAACGAGAGCTCGTCCAGCGGCTCGTTGCCGACGGCGATCTCGTACTCGCCGGGCGTGAGCATCGGCTTGTGGAACTGCGGGCCGTCGTCGGTGGTGATGCGGGGACAGCCGGTGTTGACGAAGGCGTCCATGTCGAAGTTCCGCAGGCGGTCCGGCGTGACCTCGTCCATCGTGATGAGGTAGGCGTCGTCGTTGTCGTCTAAGACCTCCTGGGCCTGCTCCCAGCGGCCCTGACCGATCTTCGTGCAGAAGATGACGCCCCACGTCTCGGCGTCCATCGCCTTGTGGACCGATGCGTAGCGCTGTTTCAGGAACTTCTCGGTGTCCGCGACGGTGACGACGTTGTTGACGGGGTCGCCGATGACGACCTTCTTGTCGGGGTGCTCCATCGCGAGGCCGAGCGGGTGGAACTTGCCGCCGCCGACGTACAGCACCTGGTCGGCGTCGACTTCTGCGGAGGCGTAGTTACAGCCGAGGACCTGTCCCTCGTGGGTGAGGCGGTCGTCGCCGCGGCGGGTGTGGACCTCGTAGCCGCGCTCCTCCAGCCACGCCTTCATGTCCTCGAACTGGTTCATGTGCTGGGCGGTGGTGACGAGGCCGACCTCGTCGCCCGGCAGTTCCTCCAGCGCGTCCTCCATGATGGGGAAGACGTCGACGTTCGAGAACAGCGGGACGTAGATCACCTTGTCCGTGTCCTTCATCGGGCTGTGACCGAAGTGGACGAACACGTCGGTCCGCCTCATCAGATAGGTGTCGAGGTCGCACGCGCCGTAACAGGGCTGGCCCGACAGCATGACGGTGACATCGTCGTCGACGAGTTCGCGGATGTCGTCGGCGACTTTCGGGCCGCGGCGCTTCAGCCCCTCGGGGAACTGGAGACCGACCTTCTCGGCGTCTTTCTCCCCTATCTCGTCGACGATCCGCTCCAGTTCGTAGTCCCACTCCCGGTCGTGCCTGAGGCTCATCCCCGTGTTCCGGAGGTCGCCCTCGGAGAACTCCGACTGCTGGCTCATTAGCACTCGTTAGCCACCCGGGCCGTTTAACGGCGACGCTTCCGGGACCGGGTGGCGAGCGGTGTCACTCGGCGTCTTTGAGATAGACGTTGCCGTCGACCACGACCGTGCCCGCGCCGCCCGACGCGTCGCGGTCGGCCGCCGCGTCGCGCGCGACGAACCCGGTGATCGCCTCCAGCTTCAGCAGGGTGAACCCGACGACGATGACGCCGAAGCCAAGCACCGTCGTCGCGGTGATCCGTTCGCCGAGCGCCAGCCACCCCGCGACGGCGGCGACCGCCGGCGTGGCGTAGTTCACGAGACTGGCCTCGTTCGGCCCGACCCGCTCCAGCAGGTAGAAGTAGAGCAGGAACCCGCCCGCGCCGGCCACGACCGCCAGGTACAGCACCGCGAGGACGACCGTCGGTCCCCACGTCGCGTCGGCTGGCGACTCGCCCGTCCCGAAGCTGATCAGATGCAGGATGACGGATCCGACGACCATCATCCACGCCTGCATCGGGACGGTGGACAGACCCACGTCGAACCGCCGCGTCAGCACGGACCCGAGGGCGAAACTCGCCGCCGAGAGGAAGAGGAGGCCGACGCCGACCGGCTGACCGTCGACGGACGACGGCGACGGCTGCGCGATGACCGCGACGCCGACCAGTCCGAGGACGACGCCGACGGTGCCGGAGAGCGAGAGCGTCTCGTCGGCGAGCAGCAGGTAGGCGAAAAGCGGCGTCACGACCGGCGTGGTCGAGAGCATGATCGCCCCGATGGCGCTGCTGACGTACTGCTGACCCGTGAACAGCAGCGCGAAGTGGACGCCGATCATCAGCGTGCCGCCCACGCCGATCAGCCGCCACTCGTCGCGCGTCCGCGGCATCCACCTCTCGACCGCGTGCGCGGCGTACGCTAACACCACCAGCCCCGCGATGTCGTACCGTAGCGCGGCGAACAGCACCGGCGGCAGCGAGTTCAGCCCGTCTTTGATCGCGATAAACGACGATCCCCACACGACTGCGAGCGCGATAAACGCCCATACGTTCCTGAATTTGTATATATTCATTCTGCACTCCTCCAGCGGAGAAGACCGCGGACAACCCCTCTAATAACCCCTGAGACATCAAATTTCTCGAACACACGATACCAGATCACGAGGTACCGTGGTACTCTACCTCTCGGCTTTCGAGAACGCCGAGTGTCCCGTCGGGAGACGAATCGCGGCGACAGCGACGGCGGCTATCGCCCGCCGGTTCCGGCAGGTTCAAGCGGATCGCATCCCACGTTTCGGGCATGAGCATCGAAACCGACGCGGCGGCGGAAACCGACGACGAGGACCTCGAATCGCTCGGCCGCGAACTCGGCGAGGCGATCGCCGAGACGCCCGAGTACCAGGCGTTCGAGGAGGCGAAGGCGGCCGTCGAGGCGTCCGACGAGGCCCAGGAGAAGATCGAGGAGTTCGAGCAGGTCCGTCAGGAGTTCATGCTCGCCCGCCAGACCGGCGACGCGTCTCAGGAGGACCTGCGGGAGGTCCAGCGCAAGCAACAGGAGCTTCACTCGGTCCCCGTCATGGCCGAGTACCTGGAGTCACAGAACGAACTCGACGTCCGCCTCGAAGCGATCAACGAGACGATCTCGGAGCCGCTCGCCGTCGACTTCGGCGAGGAAGCCGGCGGTTGCTGCAAGGAGTAACGCGGGTCGCCGTAGCCGTTTCTCCGTGCGACCGCGTGCCGTCGCGGTCGCCTCGAAGACGATACGGCGGTCCGTACCCGGGAGGGACAGGCTGAAGGCGACGCACTCCTCAGTTGACCGTAATGGAGACGCTGCGCAGCGGCTCGTGGCGAGAGGGGTCGGGCGAGACGCCGCTCGTGACGCGGAGCCGCGCGATCGACGCAGTCTCTTTTCGAGCGGTGCTGTCGGCGTTCGACTCGCCGCGAGCCGTCTGGACCGCGCCCGACGAGCCGACCGTCGTGGGCTGTGAGGCGGCCGCGACCCTCGTCGCGGACCGCGGGATCGACGACAGATTCGCGGCCGTGCGGAACGCGGCCGACGACCTGTTCGCCGCCTTCGACGCCGGCGCGACGCCGGCCCCCGCCCGCCCGCGGCTGTTCGGCGGGTTCGCGTTCCACGACGACCACGACCCCGACGGCGGCTGGGAGGGCTTCCCCGCGGGCTACTTCTTCCTGCCCCGCGTGCAAGTCGCCCGCGACGGCGAGGACGCCTGGCTGACCGTCACCGCCGTCGACCCGGACGACCCCGACGCCGTCGAGGACCGACTCGACGCGCTCGTCGACGAACTCCGAGAACTGCCCGCGCCCGGCCCGACCGTCGACCCCCCGGGCGTCGCCGAACGCCGCCCGACGACGTCGAAAGCGGAGTGGCGCGACCAGATCGACGCGGCGCTGGAACGCATCGGGCAGGGCGGCCTGCAGAAAGTCGTGCTCGCGCAGGCGCTCGACGTGGCGCTCGACTCGTCGCTCTCGGTGCCGGACGCGCTGGCGCGACTCCGGACGACGTACCCCGACTGCTATCGCTTCCTGGTCGACCCCGACGAGAGCGGGCGGAGCTTCTTCGGCGCGACGCCGGAGCGCCTCGTCTCGCTGAGCGGGCGCGAACTGAAGACGGAGGCGCTCGCCGGGTCGACCGGCCGGGGCGACACCCCCGAGGAGGACGAGTGGCTCGCCCGCGACCTCTTAGGGAGCGAGAAGGACGTCCACGAGCACCGACTGGTCGTCGACGCCGTCCGCGACCAGCTCTCGCCGTTCGCGGCGTCCGTCCGCACCGGACAGCGGACGGTCCGAAAGCTCGATTCGGTCCAGCACCTCCGGACGCCGATCTCAGCGGAACTGGTCGACGTCGAGCACGTCCTCGACCTCGTCGAAGCGCTCCACCCCACGCCGGCCGTCGGCGGCCTCCCGCCGGACCTCGCGTGGCGGACCATCCGCGAGACGGAGACGTTCGAGCGCGGGTGGTACGCCGCGCCGGTCGGCTGGTTCGACGCGGCGGGCAACGGGACGTTCACGGTCGCCATCCGCTCCGCGGTGGCGAACGGCAACGACGCGACGCTGTTCGCCGGGGCGGGCATCGTCGCCGACAGCGACGCCGACCGCGAGTGGGACGAGGTCCAGTTGAAGTACCGACCGATGCTCGACACGCTGGAGTGATGGACGCCGCAGCACACAACGAGGCGTGGGCCGACGCGCTCGTCGCGGAACTCGCCGCCGCCGGGGTGGGCGCGGTCTGTGTCTCCCCGGGCAGTCGGTCGACGCCGCTGACGATGGCGTTCGCGCGCAACGAGGACGTGACGGTGTACTCCCATCTCGACGAACGCTCGGCGGCGTACTTCGCGCTCGGCCGCGCCCGGCGCACCGGCGAGGTGACGCCGCTGGTCTGTACCTCCGGCACGGCCGCCGCGAACTTCCATCCCGCCGTCATCGAGGCGTCGCAGGCGCGGGTGCCGCTCCTCCTGCTGACCGCGGACCGGCCGCCGGAACTGCGCGACAGCGGAGCCAACCAGACCGTCGACCAGGAGAAGCTGTACGGCGACGCCGTCCGGTGGTACGCGGCCCTGCCCGAACCGCGCGCCGAGGGGCGGACCCTGCGCTCGCTCCGGACGACGGCGGCGCGGGCGCTCACCGAGGCGACGGGCGCGCCCGCCGGCCCGGTCCACCTCAACTGCCCCTTCCGCAAGCGGCTGGAACCGCCGGAAGGGACCGAGGACGAGAAGCGCGGCACGAGCGCGGCCGACAGTCCGCACGTCCGGACGACGGCCGGGACGCCGACGGTCGTCGCCGACTTCGCGGAGGCGACGGGGTTCCCCGTCCTCGCGGACCCGCTGTCGGGCGTCCGGTACGGTCCGCACGTCGCCGCCGCGCCGGTCGTTGGCGGCTACGACGCGTTTCTGACCGAACGGGTGACCGCCGACTGGCCGGCCCCCGGTCTGGTCGTCCGGTTCGGCGCGTCGCCCACCTCGAAGCCCCTCCGGAAGTACCTCGCCCGGACCGACGCGCGGCAACTGGTCGTCGACCCGGCGGGCGGGTGGCGCGAGGCCGAGTTCGTCGCCTCGGACCTGGTGGTGGCGGACCCGGAGCGCCTGCTCGGCCGCCTCGCCGACCGGGTCGACTCGCCGGTCGACCTCGCTTGGCGGGACCGGTTCGAGGACGCGGAGGACCGTTACTGGGAGCGCGTGGCCGAGGCCCGCGGCGAGCGGCGGTTCGAGGGCGACGTGCTCGCGACCGTCGTCGAGGACGCCCCGGACCCCGCGACGCTGTTCGTCTCGAACAGCATGCCCGTCCGCGACCTCGACCGCTTCGGCGCGCCGCGGGCCGCGGATCTCGCGGTACTCGGCAACCGCGGCGCGAGCGGCATCGACGGCATCGTCAGCACCGCGCTCGGCGCGGGGAGCGCGACGGACGACCCGCTCGTCCTCGTCACGGGCGACCTCGCGTTCTACCACGACATGAACGGCCTGCTGGCGGTCGGCCGGTGCGGCATCGACGCGACCGTCGTCGTGATCAACAACGACGGCGGCGGCATCTTCCACATGCTCCCCGTCGAGGACTTCGACCCGCCGTTCACGGAGCAGTTCAAGACCCCTCACGGCCTCGACTTCGCGCCCGCGGCCGACCTCTACGGCCTGGAGTTCGCGCGCGTCCGGGACCGGGAGGCGTTCCGCGAGACGTACCGCGCCTCCCTGTCGAGCGACGGGACGCAGGTGGTCGAGGTGCCGTTCGACGCCGAGCGGAGCCACCGAGAGCGCGAGGCGGTCGGGGAGGCAGTCGCCGACGCGCTCTCGGACTGAGGCGCGGGGGACCGCCCCGCTACCGCCGCAGCGCGCGCGCCACGACGAGCGAGTAGCCGAACGGCACCCAGCAGACGCCGAGCGCGAACAGCGCCGGGAGCGAGAACGGATCGACGGGGAGCAGGAGGACGGCCGCCGGCGACAGCACGCTCCAGACGCCGAAGACCGCCGTTCCGATCGGCGGGATCGTCAGCAGGTAGCCGGTGATGAGTAACGTGCAGGCTCCGACGACGAGGCGAAGGGCCAGCGGGAACGCCGGCGTCACCGAGAAGAACGCGAGGACGGGGTAGAGAAACACCATCCCAGCGAGGAACACGAGGTGTTCCTGCGTCAGCGGAACGCCGGCGTCGCGGCCGCCGTCGACGTCCTCGTCGCCCCAGTCGTGGACCGCGTACCCCGTCTCCTCCCCGCCGTCCCGTTCGCGGTAGGACTCCTGTCGCCGCTGGGCGCGGGAGCGACCGGTGCCGCCCTGCTCCGCACCCCTCTCTCGCTCGTCGCTCCGGCTCCACCCGCCGTCGCCGCCCCAGTCCACGGCGCCGCTGCCCCACGCGCCGTCGCTTCCCCACTCGTCGGTCCCCGTGCGACCGGTCGTCGTGCGTCCGCCGCCCGTCGCGCCGCCAGCGGCGTGCTGTCGTGCGGCCCCGCTCGGGTCCCGGCGCTCGTCCGTGGTCCACGGCGACCGCTCCGAACCGGCGGCGTTCCGGCCGCTCACGCGGTCGACGTACGCCTCGTGGCCCAGTCGGTCGTACGTCGCGCGCTCGTCCTCGTCGCCCAGCACCTTCTCGGCGCGGGTGACCCGCTTGAACCGCTCGCCGGCGTCCGGGTCGGCGCACACGTCGGGATGCGTCTCTTTCACTTTCTCGCGGTAGGCCGACTGAACGGCTTCCTGGTCGGCGTCGGGGGGGACGCCGAGGACGTCGTAGTACGTGTCTGCCATGCGGGGGACCGCTTACCGCGGCCGTTATCGGCACAGTGACAAAAGCGTCACGGGGCGACGGACGGGAACCTATTTCCTCCTCCCGGCCGCAGTGCCGGCAACGATGGTCTCGGAACTCATCGACGAAAAGCGCTGGGAGCGGGTCGACGCCCTCGACTTCGAGGACATCACCTACCACCGGGCCGACGACGTCGGGGCGGTCCGCATCGCCTTCGACCGGCCCGAGGTCCGCAACGCCTTCCGGCCGGGCACCGTCGACGAACTCTCCCGCGCGCTTGACCACGCGAAGCGCCAGACGGACGTGGGCTGTGTCCTGCTGACCGGCAACGGCCCCTCGCCGAAGGACGGCGGGTGGGCCTTCTGCGCCGGCGGCGACCAGACCATCCGCGGGGAGGACGGCTATCAGTACCGCGAGGAGCTACGCTCCTCGGGCAGTTCGAGCGGGCAGGGAGGCGGTGGAACCGCCTCGAACGAGACGGTAAAGCCGTCTCGCAGCCCGCGAGAGGAGGGCGACGGGGAGCGGGCCTCGGAGACGGGCCGCCTCCACATCCTCGAAGTGCAGCGCCGGATCCGCTTCATGCCGAAACCGGTCGTCGCCGTGGTTCCGGGCTGGGCCGTCGGCGGCGGCCACAGCCTCCACGTCGTCTGCGACCTGACGCTCGCCAGCGAGGACCACGCCGTCTTCAAACAGACCGACCCCGACGTCGCCAGCTACGACGCCGGGTTCGGCTCCGCCTATCTCGCCAAGCAGGTCGGCCAGAAGAAGGCCCGCGAGGTGTTCTTCCTCGGAAAGAACTACGACGCCGAGGAGGCCGCCGACATGGGCATGGTCAACGAGGCGGTCCCCCACGACGAACTGGAGGACGTGGCGCTCGCGTGGGCCGACGAGATAACCGGCAAGAGCCCTACCGCCGTCCGCATGCTGAAGTACGGCTTCAACGCGACCGACGACGGCATGGTCGGCCAGCAGGTGTTCGCGGGCGAGGCCACCCGCCTCGGCTACATGACCGACGAGGCACAGGAGGGCCGCGACGCCTTCGTCGAGGACCGCGAGCCGGACTTCGACGACTACCCCTGGCACTACTAAAACGACCGACGACCTTTTTTCGCCTCGGGGTCGCCTTCGGCGACCACTCGGCCAAAAAATGTCGATCAAAAAATTCCGGGCGCTCCCTGCGGTCACGCCCGGGAAACCGCTCGCTTCGCTCGCGGACGCTTTCTCTCGAAACCGCCGCCGCGACGCCCGCACGTCGCCCCTATCGTCCTCCGCCAACCGCAGACGCTATGGCCCGCCTCTCCTAACGCCCGACAATGACGGAAGTCGCCAACGCCGCCGACGTCTCCCGGACGAAGGCGTGGCTGATGGCCGCGCGCCCCCAGACGATGCCCGCGGCCGCCGCGCCGGTCATCGTCGGGACGGGGCTCGCCGCCCGGGACGGCGTGTTCGCGCCGCTGCCGGCGCTCGTCGCGTTCGTCGGCGCGGCGCTCAT
>PXSA01000018.1:0-23694 GCA_003023565.1 Halobacteriales archaeon QS_9_68_17 | reverse complement strand
CGGCCTCGGCGACCTCTTCGTGTTCGTCTTCTTCGGCGTCGTCGCGGTCACCGGCACCTACTACGTGCAGGCCGCGCAGGTGCTCGCCGACCCCCTCGCGACGGGCGTGCCGGCAGGCACGTTGACGGCGACCGCGCTGCTCGCCAGCCTCCCCGTCGCCGGCATCTCGACGGCGATCCTCGTCGTGAACAACGTGCGCGATATGGAGACCGACGCCGAAGCGGGCAAGACGACGCTGGCGGTCGTCCTCGGCTACCGCTGGAGCCGAGTCCAGTTCGTCGCCCTGCTCGCGCTCGCGTACGCGGTGCCGGTGTGGTTCTGGCTGACCGGCGTCGCGCCGAGCGTGCTCCTCCCGCTGCTGACGCTCCCCTACGCCGCGCTGGTGACGCGGACGGTCCGCACGGAGCGGTCGGGCGAGGCGCTCAACCCGGCGCTGGAGCGGACGGGCAAGCTCCTCGCCGGCTTCTCGGCGCTGTTCGCGCTGGGTCTGGTGGTGTGATGCGCCTGGAGCATCGGGGGTTCACCGTCCCGCTCTCGCGGCCGCTCGGCACCGCTCGGGGCGAGATAACCGAGAGAGAGGGGGTCCTCGTCCGGGTCGGCGACGGCGACCGCCACGGCGTCGGCGAGGCCGCGCCGCTGCCGGGATGGACCGAGTCGCTGGCGGCCTGCCGGGACGCGCTCGAACGCGCCGCCGCGGCGCTCCCGGAGGGGCCGGACGCCGCCCTCGACGCCCTTGACGCTGTCGACGCGGACCGCCCCGCCGCCCGCCACGCGCTCTCGCTCGCGCTCGCGGACCTGCGGGCCGCCCGCGCCGGCGTCCCGCTGTATCGCTACCTCGGCGAAGAGAGCGCGGTGACCGCAGTCCCCGCGAACGCGACCGTGGGCGACGCCCCGCCCCGAGAGACCGCCCGTAGGGCGAGCGACGCCGTCGCCGACGGGGTCGACTGTGTGAAGGTGAAAGTCGGCGCGCGGTCGGTCGACGACGACGTTCGACGGCTTCGCGCCGTCCGCGACGCCGTCGGGCGCGGCGTCGAACTCCGGGCGGACGCGAACGGCGCGTGGACGCCGGAGCAGGCGGAGCGAGCGTTCGCCGCGTTCGCCGACTGCGGCGTCGCCGTCGTCGAGCAACCGCTCCCCGCAGAGGACCTCGACGGGCACGCCGCGCTCCGCGGCGGCCCGGTCGGCGTCGCTCTCGACGAGGGGATCGGAACTCACGGCGTCGACGCCGTGCTCGACGCCGACGCGGCCGACGCGGTCGTGCTCAAACCGATGGCGCTG
The DNA here is from genome assembly GCA_003023565.1 of Halobacteriales archaeon QS_9_68_17. Lineage (GTDB taxonomy): Archaea > Halobacteriota > Halobacteria > Halobacteriales > Natronoarchaeaceae > Halostella. The sequence continues at coordinate 22,416 of PXSA01000018.1, read as the reverse complement.
GGCGGGGTCGACCGGGCGCGCGCCGCCGCGCTCCGCGCGCGCAGAGCGGGAGTGACCCCGGTCGTCACGACCACCGTCGACGCGGTCGTCGCACGCACCGCCGCCGTCCACCTCGCGGCGTCGCTTCCGGAGCTACCGGCCTGCGGCCTCGCGACCGCGGAGTGGCTGGCCGACGACCTCGCCGCGGACCCCGCGCCGGTGAGCGACGGCGAGATCCACGTGCCGCAACTGCCGGGCAACGGGACGACCGGAGCGTGGGTCCGATGACCCGGCACCTCCACGATCCCGTGTCGCTACAGGCCGGGAGCGCGCCCGAGGAGACGGCCGTCGTCGTCCACGAGTCCGGCGAGTCGCTCACGTACGCCGACCTCGACGGCGCGGTCGGCGAGACTGCGGGCCGCCTCGCCGCGCTCGGCGTCCGCGAGGGGGACCACGTGGGCGTCCTGATGCACTCGCGACTGGCGTTCGTCCGCCTCGTCCACGCGGCGGCCCGCCTCGGCGCGACGCTCGTCCCGCTGAACGTCCGCCTGACGCCCGCCGAACTGTCGTCACGGGTCGATCGCGCGGACCTGACGCTGCTGGTCTGCGAGGGCGACACCGGGGCCGCGGCGGCCGAGGCCGCCGGGGAGACGTCCGTCGCCTCGGTCGACGACCCGACGGCCGGCGGGGACACCGGCGCGACCACCGCCGCGCTCGCCGCCGCGGACCCCGAGCCGGTGACGACCGTCGCCCGCGGCCTCGACGACCCGCAGTGCGTCCTGTTCACGTCCGGGACGACGGGGCAACCGAAGGCGGTCGTCCTGACCGTCGGGAACCTGCTCGCGAGCGCGGCGGCGTCGGCGTTCCGCCTCGGCGTCCTCCCCGACGACCGGTGGCTGGACCCGCTCCCGATGTACCACACGGGCGGGCTGGCACCCGTCGTCCGCTCGGCCGTCTACGGGACGACGGTCGTCCTCCAGCGGGAGTTCGACGCGGCGGCGACGGCGGACGCGCTCGCGGAGCGCGACGCGACCGGCACCTCGCTCGTGCCGACGATGCTCCGCCGGATGCTCGACGCGCGCGACGGCCTCGCGGACTCGCTCCGGTTCGTCCTGCTCGGCGGCGCGCCCGCTCCGGACGAACTGATCGAGCGCTGCGCCGACGCCGGCGTCCCGGTCTGTCCGACCTACGGCATGACCGAGACGGCGTCGCAGATAGCGACGGCCCGACCGGGCGAGGCGGTCGACCACCCGGGCACCGTCGGCCGCCCGCTCTCGGTCACCGACGTGACCGTCGTCGACGAGGACGGCGAGGAGCGTCCGCCGGGCGACCCGGGCGAACTCGTCGTCGACGGCCCGACCGTGACGCCGGGGTACTACGGCGACTCCGACGCCACGAGCGACGCCTTCGGTGACCGCGGTCTGCACACCGGCGACGTGGGCTACGTGGACGACGGCGGTCGGCTCTCCGTCCTGAACCGGCGGTCGGACCGCATCGTCACGGGCGGCGAGAACGTCGACCCCGGCGAGGTGGCCGACGCGCTCCGCGAACACCCCGCCGTCCGCGACGCTGCCGTGGTCGGCCTCGACGACCCCGAGTGGGGCGAGCGCGTCGCGGCGCTGGTCGCCGGCGACCTCGACGAGGCCGCCGTCCGGGACCACCTCGACGGCCGCCTCGCGCCCTACAAGCGCCCGAAGACGACCGGGTTCGCGGACGAGTTGCCCCGCACGGCCTCGGGCACGGTCGAGCGCGAGACCGTCCGCGAACGGCTCCGGCGAGACTGATATCGTTTCTCACACCTTCCACTACGCCTTTTTACTCGGCCCCTCGTGGAACGAGTATGCAAGACGTGTCGATCCTCCTGTTCGACGGCTTCGACGAACTCGACGCCATCGCCCCCTACGAGGTGTTCGCGATGGCCGACGAGATGAACGAGACCTTCGACGTCTCCTACGCCACCTGCGAGGTCGTGGACACGGTCACCGCGAGCCACGGCACCAAACTCGTCGCCGACGGCGTCCTCGACGACCCGGACCTGCTGGTCGTCCCCGGCGGCGGGTGGAACGACGGCGGTGGGGTGCGCCGCGAGGTCGACGAGGGGCTGCTCCCCGAGGAGATAGCGAAGCGCCACGCGGAGGGCACGACGGTCGCCTCGGTCTGTACCGGCGCGATGCTGCTTGCGAACGCCGGTCTCCTCGACGACCGCCCCGCGACGACCCACCACGCGGCGCGGAGCGACCTCCGCGAGTACGCCCGACTGCAGGAGGCTCGCGTGGTAGACACCGGCGACGTGGTCACCGCGGGGGGGATCACCTCCGGGATCGACCTCTCGCTGTGGCTCGTCGAGCGGTTCTGCGACTACGACCTCGCGATGGACGTCGCCCGCGAACTCGAACACGACCGGAGCGACGACATCGTCGAGGTCGACGTCCAGCACTGACCGCACGACGTTTTAAGCGCCCTCCGGCCCAACGCACGCCCGTGTGCACGCTCACCCTCGCCTGGCAGGTGTTCCCCGACGCGCCGGTCGTCGTGGCGGCGAACCGCGACGAACTGTTCGGGCGGCCGTCCGAACCGCCGGCGGTCGTCGACGAGGAACCGCGGGTCGTCGCACCGCTGGACGCCGAGGCCGGCGGGACGTGGATCGGCTACAACGAACACGGCCTGCTGGTCGCGATAACGAACCGGTGGACGGACGCCGACCTCGCGGGCGAGCGCTCCCGCGGCCTGCTCGTCAGGGACGCGCTCCGCCGCGAGTCCGCCGACGACGCGGCCCGCTTCGTCGAGCGCGAGGTCGACGAGCGCGAGTACGACGGGTTCAACCTCGTCCTCGCCGACGACGCCGCGGCGCACCTGTTCGAGTGGGACGGCCGCCTCGGCTTCTCGCGGCTCGAACCCGGCGTTCACGTCGTCGTCAACGTCGGTGCCGACGGCGAGTTCGCGGTCCCCGACGCCCGGCCCGAGGCCGCCCGCGAGCAGGCCGGCAACGCCCGCGACGTGCGGGCCGCGCTGGCCCCCGAACCCGGCGAGACGGCCGAGGACTGGGTCGACCGCGCCGGCGACGTGCTTGCCGACCACGAGTACGGCGTCTGCGTCCACGGGGACGGGTTCGGCACGCGCTCCTCGTCGCTGGTCCTGGTCGGGGACTGCGGGTCGCGCTACTGGTTCGCGGACGGGCCGCCCTGCGAGGCGACCTATCGCGAAGCCGACCTCGAAGGGCAGGTTTAAGCACGGTGGAGTGCCTTGTGAACAGTACAATGGTAGCCGCGACCGGCAACGTCCGGAGGTGGTCGGCGTGAGCGCGTCAGCAGTCGAGGAAAAGCTCCCCGAGGAGGAGCGCCGGGCGCTCGAACTCGTGCGCGAGACCGGCGGCATCCACCAGAGCGAGTTCTGGAAGGAACTCGACGTCACGTCTCGCAAGGGAAGCCGCATCGCGGACTCCCTCGAGGAGGAGGGACTCGTCCAGCGCGAGGAGACGGTCTACGACGGGCACAACACCTATCTCATCTCGCCCACCGCGCGCGACCTCGACTTCTCGCTTTTGATGGCCGGCGACATGCTGTCGCCGTTCATCGGCGAGGAGGAGGTCAACGCCAACAGCGACGCCTTCTCGCAGTGGATCATGAACCTCGCGTACGAGGAGTAGGACCGACGACCGCTCCGGCGATATCGAGCGGTACGAGTGCGCCCCGCGGCCGGAGCGGTAGCCGGTGGCGCGGCTGGGTGGTGGGTCCGAACGGACCACACGTGAGCGCGTCACGGTCGCCCGAGAGAGGCCCGGTATGCGGTATGATACCACACCTCAGATCTCTTTATCCGGTTCGAACGCCTCTACATAGTATGGAGCTCTCCTCACGAGCACCGCTGTTCGGTTCCGAACCCCGACGTGGTCGTCCCGAGGGAGATACGTCGGCGGAAGACAGGCCGCGGGTCCTGAACCACATCGCGGGGGCCGCGGTGGTTTTCCTCGCGGCGGGTGCGGCGTCCCTCGTCCAGCACGTGATCCGAAAGCGACGGCGCGACGCCCGCTAAACCTCGGCCGCAGTGTCGACGTTGTCCGCCCCGGAAACCGCCGATTCCTGTCGCCGGATCACGGACGCCGCCTATAAGGCTCGACCGCTTACACCCCCATATGGCACACCGAACGACGCTCGGCTGGTCCCTGCTCTCCTCGGGTATCGTCACGCTGATACTGAAACTCCTCCCCTACGACTCGATGTGGTGGGGGTTCCTGCTGCTTGCGCTCGGCGTCGCGACGCTTTACTACCGCGACGACAGGCGACGCCGGCTCTGACCCGCAGTCAGGCCAGCGCGCTCCCGGCTCGAACGATCGTCTCCTCATCGAACGCCGACCCGACGAACTGGATGCCGACGGGGAGGCCGTCCGTCTCGCCCGCCGGGACGGAGATGGCGGGGAGGTCGGCGAGGTTGACCGGGACGGTGTTGGCGTCGGCGAGGTACATCTGGAGCGGGTCGTCGAGGCTCCCGCCGCGCTCGAACGGCGGGACCGGCATCGTCGGACTGGCGAGCACGTCGGCGTCTTCGAGCGCCTCGTCGAAGTCCTGTTTCACCCACGCGCGGGCGTCCTGGGCCTTTTTGTAGTACTTGTCGTGGTAGCCCGCGGAGAGCGCGTACGTTCCGAGGAGGACCCGCCGCTTGACCTCCTCGCCGAAGCCCTCCTTGCGGGTCCGGGCGAACGCCTCGTTCCAATTGCCGTCGTGTGACTGCGTCGCACTGCTCGATGAGCCTTGCTCGCCGGTGTCGGCGTCGGCGCGGTGCCCGTAGCGGACGCCGTCGAACCGGGCGAGGTTCGAGGAGGCCTCGGACATCGCGATGACGTAGTACGCCTCGACCGCGTGTTCGACGGAGGGCAGCTCGACCTCGTGGTAGGTCGCGCCGCGGTCCTCCAGCTCGTCGAGCGCGCTCCGGAACGTCTCGACGACGCCCTCGTCGGCCCCATCGACGAGGTTGGTGGGGACGGCGACCTCCAGACCGTCGACGTCGCCGTCGGCGGCGGCCGCGTAGTCGCTGTCCGCGCCCTCGTCGCGGGTCGTGGCGTCGCGCCGGTCCGGCCCCGCGACGACGTCGAGCAGTTCGGCCGCCTCCTCGACGGTCGATCCGAACGGCCCGATCTGTTCGAGGCTGTTCGCGTACGCGACGAGGCCGTAGCGCGAGACGAGGCCGTAGGTCGGTTTGATGCCGACGACGCCGCAGAACGCGGCGGGGTTGCGGACGGAGCCGCCGGTGTCGGACCCGAGCGCGAGGTCGGCCTCACCGGCGGCGACGGCCGCCGCAGACCCGCCGGAGGAACCGCCGGGGACGCGCCCCTCGGCGGCGGGGTTCTCGGTCGGGCCGAAGGCCGACGTCTCGGTGGTCGACCCCATGCCGAACTCGTCCATGTTGGCCTTCCCGACGATGGTCGCGCCCGCTTCCTTCAGGCGTTCGACGACCGTCGCGTCGTACGGCGGGACGTAGTCCGCGAGCATCTCCGACCCGCAGGTGGTGCGAACGCCCTCGGTGGAGATGTTGTCCTTGACGGCGACGGTCTGGCCGGCGAGCGGGCCGTCCGCCGCGCCCTCGATCCGCTCCTCGGTGACGAAGACCCCGTCGTCGCTCATGAGACGTTCGGCCCCTTGAAGTAGCCGTCCTCGGTCTCCTCGGCGTTCGCGAGCGCCTCCGCCTGGCTCAGGCTGTCGCGCACCTCGTCCGGGCGCATGACGTTAGCGAGGTCGGCCTCGCGCTCAACCTCCGGCACCTCGTCCAGCGTCTCGAAGTACGCCAGGATGTCCGCGAACTGCTCGGTGAACCGGTCGACGTCGTCGTCGTCGAGGTCCACCCGCGCCAGGTCCGCGACGTGGCGCACCTCGTCGGAGTTTACGGGCGTGTCGCTCATAGTCCGAGCCACTGCCTTCCGGGGAGTAAGGGTTTCGATATGCGGGGCTTCCCGCCGCGCCGACGGCCGTCCGGGTCGCCGGCCCCTTCGTCCGCGTTCGGGGCGCACCACGCCGACCCCCCGTCCGCCGGCGTCTCCGGCCGTCGTCGTTCGCACCCGAGCGGCCCGTTCGACCCGGATCTGAGAAGCCCCTGATCGATAGTTAGAGGCGATGAAACGGCGGGAAAACACCGGCACGGGCCGCCGCCGACGCCATGCTTAAGATGCGATAGTCCTGAGAAAAAACACACGCTCAGGGCTTCTGCGGGTGCTGTCCCCTGAGTCGGACTCAAAATGACTGACATCGGCACCAGAGGGCGCGCGGACCACCACGCGCCGACTGAACGCGAGACCGACGACGAACGAGAGCGGGAGGAGCGGACGGTCTGTCCGGAGTGCAGCGGCCACGTCGCCACGGACGAGGCGCAGGGCGAGACCGTCTGCGAGGACTGCGGTCTCGTCGTCGACGAGGACGCCGTCGACCGCGGCCCGGAGTGGCGCGCGTTCGACGCCAGCGAGAGAGACGAGCAGTCCCGCGTCGGCGCGCCGACGACGAACACGATGCACGACAAGGGGTTGTCGACGAACATCGGGTGGCAGGACGAGGACGCCTACGGCAACGCCCTCTCGGCGCGGAAGCGGGAGAAGATGCAGCGCCTCCGAACGTGGAACGAGCGCTTCCGCACGCGCGACGCGAGAGAGCGCAACCTGAAGCAGGCGCTCGGCGAGATAGACCGCATGGCCTCCGCGCTCGGCCTACCCGGAAACGTCCGCGAGACCGCAAGCGTCGTGTACCGCCGCGCGCTCGACGAAGAACTGCTGCCCGGCCGCTCCATCGAGGGCGTCGCCACAGCGTCGCTGTACGCCGCCGCCAGACAGGTCGGCACGCCGCGCAGCCTCGACGAGATCGCGACCGTCAGCCGCGTGGAGAAACAGGAGGTCGGCCGGACGTACCGATACGTGATCCGCGAACTCGGCATTGAGATCCGGCCGGCCGACCCGGCGGAGTACGTCCCGCGGTTCGCCAGCGAACTCGACGTCCCGGACGAGGCCGAGCGCCGCGCCAGAGAACTCCTGCAAACGGCGAGGGACGAGGGCGTCCACAGCGGCAAGTCGCCGGTCGGTCTCGCGGCCGCCGCCGTCTACGCGGCCGCCCTGCTGACGAACGACAAGGTCACGCAGTCGACGGTCGGCGACGTGGCGAACGTCAGCGAGGTCACCATCCGCAACCGCTATCAGGAGATCCTGGACGCGAGCGACGCCGCGTCGGCGTGAGCGGACGGACGCCACTGCCGGCGGGAACGCCCCGGTGAGCGGACGGACGCCGCCGTTGCGACTCCTCCATCGTTCGCGGCCGAGAGCGACACCTACAAGCGCCCCGCGTCGGTTCGCCCCGGCATGGAGACGACTCGCCACTTCACCGCGACCGTTTACGTCGTCGACGACGGCGCGACGCTGCTGCACGAGCACGAGCGACTCGGCAAGTGGCTCCCGCCGGGGGGTCACGTCGACCGTGACGAACTACCCCACGAGTCGGCGAAGCGCGAGGTCCGCGAGGAGACGGGCCTCGACGTGACGCTCACCGCCGAAACGGGGGACGTGTCGTCGGGGTCGGTGGAACCGCTCCCGGAGCCCGAACACTTCCAACTGGCCGACGTGAACGTCCACGACGGCGAGGTCGGCCACCAGCACGTCGACCACGTCTACTACGCCGCGGCGGATTCGCGCGACCTCTCCCCGGCCCGGGGCGAAGCGCCGGCGGACGCATGGGAGTGGTTCGCCGCGGCGGAACTGGCCGCGGGCGAAGCCGGTCGGTTCGACGCGGACGTGGCCGAGATCGGCCGCCGGGCGATCGAGGCGGTGTCCGGCGGGGGCGACGCTCAGAAGTAGCCCAGTAGCGTCCCGGCGAGCACGACCACCCACAGCGTGACGCCGCCGACCAGCATGTCGTTCCACCGCCTGTGGCCCTCCCGGACGCCCTGCCGGGCCGCCCCGCCGGCGATCAGTCCGAGCGCGAGGATGACGACGATCCGCTGGAGTACGACCTCGATCGGCAGCGTCGCGATGCCGAGGTAGGCGTAGTCGAGCCAGATCCCGACCGACAGCGAGGTGGACGCGATGACGGCCGCATCGTACTGCCGCTCGATCCCGCTCGCGACGAGGCACGTGGCGACCGGGATGCCGAGCGCCATGACGGGGTACAGGAGCGCGGCGATGGCGTGCATCGACAGCATCGGCGCGTTGTTCTCCAGATAGATACCGCCGTAGCGAACCGACAGCAGGAGCGTGACGATGACCAGCGGGAGAACGACGTGGCGGACGGTCGTTCGCTCTCGCACCTCCTCGACGCGGGCGAGGTCGAGGCCGTGGAGGTGAGAGCGGACGGAGCGGCCGAGCCCGGACTGCCCGAGACCGAGAAGGAACGGGACGAGGTAGGCGAGTTCGATCACCGTCGTCCATCCGTCGGAGTCCGAGGGGCCGCCGTTGTCGAGGTAGATGCGGTAGACGCCGTTCTCCTCGACGAACGGCTGGTCCATGAACTCCTGCTCGACGTAGGACTGGGCTTGTTCCGAGCTATCGACGCGGTGGCGGAGCGTGAACCAGTCGTAGTGTTCCTTGTGGGCCTGCATGAACACCCACTCCTCGCTCTCGTTCGGGCTCTCGTACAGGCGGATGTGGACCCGAGAGCCGAAGTACTCGCCCGTGTGGACCTGCATCGACTCCTGCACCCACTCGCCGCTCTCGTTGGGGCCGGGGGTGACGTACGCCCACCGGGTCGCGCCCGTCGTCCGCGCCCATGCCGTCGTGGGGTCGATGCTGTCGATGAACGACTCGTTCTCGGACTCGTTCGCCGCGGTGGCGTTCTCGGCCGTGGCGTTCGTGCGGTTGGCGCGGCTGCCGTTCTCCGTCGCGTTGGCGTAGCTCCCGTTGACGAAGCTCTCGTTGACGTCCGATCGGTTGGCCGCGACCGACTCGTTGATCACGGTCCCGTTGGCGAGCGTCTCGTTCTCGCCAGTCACGATCGCCGACCCGCCGATGTCCTGTTCGTCCTCCCGCGTCTCGTTCCACTGGGTGGCCGTCTCTTCCCGCAGTATCTGGACCACTCGCGACGCGTTGCCGTGGACGATGATGTTGACCGGGCTGCGCTTCGTGAACCGCGGCCGGGCGTTCAGATACGGGTAGAAGCCGCTCTCGCTCTCGTTCGGGTGCACGAGTTCGGGCTCTCGGTCGTGCTGTGGCGCGACGTCGTCGGTGGTAAACGGCGCGAACAGCGAGATACCGCCGGCCGCGACCAGCGCGATGAGGACCAACACTCCGGCGATCACGAGCGAACGGCGCATCGGAGGAGAGGTACGTCCTCCGGAGACATAAGCGGTCGAGTACCTCGGGTTTCAGTAATTATCCGGTCCTGAAGGCGACGTACTGCGAGACGTGGTCGTCCATCCGGCGCTTGAACCCCGCCCGCCGCGCGAGTCGGTCGAGTTCGCGGGAGACGAGGCTCCCGTACTGCACGGCCTTCTTCCCCCGAAACGCCACGCCGTCCGGGACGAACTCGCGGGCGGCGAGCCGCAGCGCGCGCTTTCGCTCCCCGCGGTCGTCGACGAGCATCTCGCCGGGGAGCGAGAGCGCCGCCGCTGTCACGCGGTCGTCGAGCATCGGCGCGACCGGTTCCACCCCCGCTCCCCGAAGGGCCAGCACGTCGCGCTCCAGTTGGTCGGGGAGCGTCCCGAGGACCTCTCGGCGAGCGCCGCGGACGGTGTCCGCCTCGACCCGAGGGTCGTCCGGCGCGCGGGCGACCTTCGCGTAGCCGCCGAACAGTTCGTCGGCACCCTGTCCGACGGCGAGGCGGTCGTGGCCGTCGGCGGCGGCGCGTTCGGCGACGAGATACAGGGGGAGCGCGATGCCCACGTCCATCGCGTTAGTCCGGCCCGTGGCGCGGGCCACCTCGGGGACGGCGCGCTCGACGTCGTCGAGCGAGAGTTCGACGACCCGGAGGTCCGCCTCGGCGTCCATCGCCCGCGCCGCCTCGCGGGCGGCCGCGAGGTCGTGGCTCTCGGGGAACCCGGTGGCGTAGAGCGACCCGTCGACCCGACTGGCGACGACGGCCGAGTCGACGCCGCCGGAGAACGCCACCGCAGTGGTCGTGTCGTCGGCGTCGTCGCGGTCCGCGGCGTCCGGGTCGTCCGCGTCCCCCGCGGCGCTCTCGCCGCCCGCCTCGTTCGCGTCGTCGAGGCTCGCGGCGAGCGCGTCCCGCACGCTCCGCACCGCGGTGCGCTCGTCGGTGGCGGGAGCGGGGTCCGGGAGCGTCCAGACGCGGTCCGGGTCCGCGTCCGGGTCGTCCGCGGGGCGGGCGTGACCGGCGGGAAACGGGACCGGGTCGGTGAGGTCGCCCGGCGGTAGCGACCACTCGTCGCCGTCGACGAACAGGGGGTAGCGCCCGAGCGCGTCCCGGACGAGCGTCCCGTCGACCTCGCCGGCGAAGCCGCGGGTGCCGGGGAAGGGGTCGGCGTCGTCCAGCGCCCGCCGAACCGTCTCGGGGGTCGCCCCCTGTAACGTCATCGGAGGAAGGAAAACAGGCCCTGCTTCACCCGGCGCTTCGCGCCGCCGGCGGCCTGACGGAAGCTGATGTGCCACGGGGTCCGCTTGCCCTCGACGGTGGTCCGGCCCTCGCGGGCGGCGTCGAGGATAGCGTCGACGCTTCGTTCCTCTGCCCCGATCCGCGTGACCGCCTGTCCGACCATCTCGCCGATGTGCGCGTCGCTCCCGGCGGTCATCGGCAGGCCGCGCTCCCTGGCGAACGACTCGGCCTGCCGGTTGGCCCGGCCAGTGAGTAGGCGCGAGTTGTACACTTCGATGGCGTCGGCCCTGGCGAGCGCGTCCTTCGAGACGTTCGCGAGCACGCCGTGGCGCGACTCCTGAAACGGATGGGGGACGACGGCGATGCCGCCGAGGTCCCGGATGCGGTTGAGCGTCGTGTGGTAGGAGAGGCCCTCCGGAACCCGCTTTTCGACGCCCAGCGCGAGAACGTGGCCGGCGGCGGTCGACACCTCCATCCCGGGGATGCCGACGAGGTCGTACTCCTCGGCCTTCGCGGCGGCGTCGAGGCTGGCGTCTATCTCGTCGTGGTCGGTGACGGCGAGGGCGTCCAGCCCCACGGCCTCCGCCTGCTCGAGCAGGAGTTCGACCGGGTCCCGGCCGTCGTACGACAGCGACGAGTGGCAGTGAAGTTCGACCGACAGCACGACTCGCCCTTCGTAGGGGGGTAGCAAAAACGCCCCGGTCTCGGGTCGGTGCGGACGCGACGGCGGTCGCGGCGGTCGCACGGATATACACGAAAATGCATATAGAAAGCCTCTTATCCGGTGTGTTTGAACAGATGAGTGGATGAGCCTCGCCGATTCGGACCGCGAACTCGTCGTCGAGGAACTCGGGCGCGACCCCACACGGGCGGAGGAAGCGCTGTTCGAGAACCTCTGGAGCGAGCACTGCGCCTACCGCTCGTCCCGCCCCCTGCTCTCCGCGTTCGACAGCGAGGGGGAACGGGTCGTGGTCGGCCCCGGTGACGACGCGGCGGTCGTCTCGCTGGACGACGAGACGTACGTCACGATGGGCATCGAGAGCCACAACCACCCGTCCTACGTCGACCCGTACGACGGGGCGGCGACCGGCGTCGGCGGCATCGTCCGCGACACGCTGTCGATGGGGGCGTACCCCATCGCGCTCGCCGACTCGCTGTACTTCGGCGGCTTAGTCGAACCACGTTCGACTGCACGTCGGACCGCATCCGACGATGTCGACCGCGAACACTCGCGGTACCTCTTCGAGGGCGTCGTCGAGGGCATCGGCGACTACGGCAACTCCATCGGCGTCCCCACCGTCGCGGGCAGCGTCGCCTTTCACGACGATTACGAGGGGAACCCGCTGGTTAACGTCGCCTGCGTCGGCCTGATCGACGACCCCGACCGCCTCGTCACCGCGGAGGCCCAGGAGCCGGGCAACAAACTCGTCCTCGTCGGCAACGCCACCGGTCGCGACGGCCTCGGCGGCGCGTCCTTCGCCAGCGAGGACCTCTCGGAGGACGCCGAGACGGAGGACCGCCCCGCCGTGCAGGTCGGCGACCCGTACACGGAGAAACTGCTGATCGAGGCCAGCGAGGACCTCGTCGAGGCGGACCTGATCGAGTCGGCTCGCGACCTCGGTGCGGCCGGCCTCGGCGGTGCCTCCAGCGAACTCGTCGCCAAGGGCGGTCTCGGCGCGGCGGTCGAACTCGACCGCGTCCACCGGCGCGAGCCGAACATGAACGCGCTGGAGATACTGCTCGCGGAGTCACAGGAGCGGATGTGCTACGCGCCCGCCGAGTTCCTCGGCGAGGGCGCGCCGACGAACGACCTGCCCCACGAGGAGCCGGAACGGCCGGACCGCGACCTGCCCGACGCCGACCTCGCCGAGGCGTTCGAGGCGGTCGTCGGCAGTCCGAACACCGCCTCGAAGCGCTGGGTGTACCGCCAGTACGACCACGAGGTCGGCGTCCGGACGAGCGTGCCGCCGGGCGACGACGCCGCCGTCCTCGCCGTGCGGGAGGCCGAGCAGGGACTCGCGATCTCCTCCGGCGCGGACCCGAACTGGACCGACGCCGCGCCGTACGAGGGCGCTCGCGCCGTCGCGCTGGAGAACGCGACCAACCTCGCCGCGAAGGGCGCGACGCCGCTGGCCGCCGTCGACTGCCTCAACGGCGGCAACCCCGAGAAGCCGGACGTGTACGGCGGCTTCAAGGGCATCGTGGACGGCCTCGCGGACATGTGCTCGGCGCTCGACGCGCCCGTCGTCGGCGGCAACGTCTCGCTGTACAACGACTCCCCCAGCGGCCCCATCCCGCCGACCCCGACGCTGGCGATGACGGGCACCAAGGAGCGGTACGGTGCGCCGCCGCTCGCGGCCGACGAGGACGCCGCGGTGCTGGTCGTCGGCGACCCCGCGCTCGACGGCCGGGACCTCGGTCTCGGCGGTTCCGAGTACCTCGCGCAGTTCGGCGGGAGCGACCGCTTCCCCGAACTCGCGGACGACCCCGCGGCGTTCGTCGAGACGCTGGCCGACGTGGCCGACGCCGACGCGACGCGGGCGGTCCACGACGTGAGCCACGGCGGCCTCGCCGTCGCGCTCGCGGAGATGGTCACCGACGACGCCGGCCTCGACGTGTCGCTCCCCGCCGCCGCCGACCCGACGGCCGCCCTGTTCCACGAGCGCCCCGGCCGCGCGGTCGTCCAGACGACCGATCCGGTCGCGGTGCGCGCGGCGTTCGACGGCGTCGCGCCCGTCCGAGCGGTCGGCGAGGGGACGCCGACCGGCGGACTCTCGGTCGACGCGGGCGGGACGGAACTCGCCTACGACGCCGACGCTGTCGCCGGTCTGCGCTCGGTCATCGACGACCGGATGTCCTGACCGGCACCTCCGACGTCTCGCCGACCAGTTCGAACGCGGCGGCGACCGACCGGAACGTCTCGTCGTCGTCGAACCGGAACGACGAGGGCGGCGTCGGACCGGTCGCGTCCGCGACCCGCCGGAGGAGACCACCCGTCGACTCGTCGCCTCCTGGAGGTCGATCCGGCGGCGGTCGCGTCGGCCCGCTCTCTCACGACCGGTGTGTGGGTCGAAGACAGCGTCGAGTGTGTTATGTGGCGGGAGCGCTATTCGGGGGGCGTTCGGGCCGCAGTGCCCGCGCTCGGGTATCCGGTGACCGCCGCTGCAGGACGACCCCTCGCGACTCCCGGCGCGCTGAACCGTCTCCGGCCGCGGCGGCGTGACGTTCTTTCGTTCCTAGAACGACCGACATATTAAAATAGTTCGGCCGTGAATCTTACTACAATGGGTCGTTTCACGGGTGGGACTTCGCTATGACGGGGACGAACGTCCCGACCGTTCTCGTCGTCGAGGACGAGCCCGACCTCGCTAACCTCTACGCCTCCTGGCTCGGAGACCACTGTACCGTCAGAACCGCGTACGGCGGTGCGCAGGCCCTCGACGCGATAGACGAGGACGTCGACGCCGTCCTGCTCGACCGCCGCATGCCGGGTCTCTCCGGCGACCGCGTCCTCGACGCGATCCGCGACCGCGACCTCGAGTGCCGCGTCGCGATGGTGACCGCGGTCGAACCCGACTTCGACATCATCGAGATGGGGTTCGACGACTACGTCGTGAAGCCGGTCGCCCGCGGCGACCTGCTCGATACGGTCGACCAGCTCCTCCTCCGGTCGACGTACGACGAGCAGATACAGGAGTTCTTCTCGCTCGCGTCGAAGAAGGCCGTTCTGGACTCGGAGAAAAGCGAGGCGGAACTCCGCGCCAGCGAGCAGTACTCGCGACTGGAGGACCGACTCGCGGTCCTGCGCGAGCAGATCGACGACACGTTCGGCGAGCTTTCGGACCACGACGCCCATCGCCGGATCTGTCAGGACCTCTCAGGGTCACCCGCCGGCTCTCGGTGACGCTACTCCCCCGCCGGTTCTAGCGTCGTGATCTCGGACAGCTCGAAGCGGAGCGTCCCGTCGTGGGTCTCCGCCGCGACGAGCGTCCAGCCGTGGGCCTGCGCTATCTCTCGCGCTATCGCCGGCCCGATCGGCCCGTCCGCCTCGGGGTCGGTCACGGCCTCGACGCACTCCGGCGTCGCGCCCGTTCGCTCGACGTAGATCCCCCCCGGATACCCGCCGTCGGCGACGGAGCGCGCCTCCGCCTCGGCGAGCATGCCCACGCGGGCGTCGGCGGTCGACCCCGCTTCCGACCACCGGAACAGCGTCTCGAACAGGCGCACCAGCCGGTCGCGGTCGGCCCGGAGCGTCGCGTCCTCGACGACGGCCGCCGACACGTCCGAAACGGGCACCGTCTCGTCGGCCGCGACCCTCTCTCTGGCGGCGTCGACGGCCTCCGAGACGTCGATGAACGTCCGGGACCCGAGCGTCGCGCGCCCCGCCGACAGCTCCGTGGCGTCGCCGACGATCCGGTCGGCCGTCGCGAGCGCCGACCGGAGTTCCGCTGCTTGCTCGCCGTCGAGCCCGTCGAGCCCGTCGAGCCCGTCGAGCGCGGTCCGGATCGCCTCGCCCGCGTGGTCGTCGAGCAGGGTTTCGAGCGTTCTCAGGCGCTCGGTCTGCTGGTCGAGCGTCGTCTCCCGCTCGGAGAGCAACTGCTCGCGCTCCGTGCGGTCGAGTTCCAGCGCCGTGTTCGCGGCGAGGATCTCCGCGAGTTCCCGGTCCCGTTCGTCGAACGCCCCGACCGTCCGGGCACCGGTCATCAACACCCCGTGGTCGCCGACGGGGACGATCAACTCGCTCCGGATCGGCGTCTCGGGGTTGTACTTTCCCTCGTTCTCCTTGAGGTCGTCGTACAGCGCGGACTCGCCGCTGAGGAAGGCGTCCCAGATGAGCCCCTCGTCGCGGCCGAACTGCGGAAGGCCGCCGACGACGTCGTGTGCGCCCGCGGTCGCGGCGACCGGGGTGAGCCGGTCCCGCCCCTCGTCGAGGAGCCAGACGCCGCTGATCGGGAGGTCGAGCAGCTCCGACGCGGTGTGGACCGCGACCGCGCAGATCTCGTCCCGGGTCTCGGCCTGAAAGAGGTGTCGGGTGACGTCGTGGAGCGACGTGACGACGCGCTCGTAGTCGTGGCGGTCGGTAACGTCACGGATGACGCCGGCGACGCTGTCGGTGTTCGTGCCCGGGATCGGGACCATCCGGATCTCGCCGACCCGCGTCGACTCGTCCGCCATCTCGAAGGTGACTTCGAGGCGCTCCTCCGTCTGGTCGCCCCCGCGGAGTTCGTCGAGCACCTCGTCCATCGTGTCGGCGCTCTCGCTGTCGATGGTCGCGATGCGCGGGAGCGCGGAGACGTGCTTTCCGACGAGGCGCTCCCGAGGGACGCCGAGCGTCGCCTCGACGGCGCGGTTGACGTAGGTGATCTCGTTGCCGTCGTCGAGGGTGATGACGCCGTCGTGGACGGCCTCGACGATGGTAGCGTGCTGGTTGGCCTCGCTCTCCTGACGCTTGCGCTCGGTGATGTCGCGCAGGTACACCGACAGGCCGTCCTCCGCGGGGTAGGCGCGGACCTCGAACCACGTCTCCAGCGGGTTGTAGAACGTCTCGAAGGCGACGGGCTTTTGCTCGTCCATCGCGCCGTGGAACTGGGTCGGGAACGGGGTGTAAGCCGTCTCGGGGAACACGTCCCAGATGACCTCCCCGAGCAGGCCCCGACCGGACGGGTCGAGCATCTCCGTCGCCCGGTCGTTGAGGTATACGAACCGCCAGGTCCCGTCGAGCGCGAAGAACGCGTCCGTGACGCGGTCGACGATATCGAGCCCGTCCGGGACCTCGATGTCCGTCATCGCCGTCTCACCCGGTCGCGCCGCGCGGGTGCCCCCGTCGCGGAGTGGTCCGTCATCGGTTTCCTATCCATAGGACGAGCCGGTACTTACGTTTCGTGGCCGACCTCCGGGCCCGGCGTCGATCAGTCGCCGAGCCGGCGCTCGCGGTCGACCCGTTCGCGGAGTCGGTCGAGCGCGGCGGTCTCGGCCCGCGAGACCGGGTCCACCGTCCCGAGTTCGTCGCCCTCGAACGCGTTGAGCACCGCCGTGGCCCCCTCGCAGTAGTCGGCGAGGCGGTCGGGGTCCCCGCGCTCGTGCTGGAACGGGACGGTTGCGTCGTTGACGAACGCGGCGACGGGGTCCGCGGGCGCTTCGTCGACGAGGGCCGCCGCCCGGTCGGCGTTGTCGGCGGCCAGCCGTCGGGCGGCGGCCTCGTCCTCGCCGTCGGCGCGGGGCGCGTGGGCGTCGAGGAGCCCGTGCCACGCCCCGTCCGGCACGGCCGCGAACCGCGACAGCCGCCCGCCGAGGACCCCGCCGTCACGCTCGACCACGGGCGCGAAATCGAGGACGACGACGCCGTCGGACCCCCGCTCGGCCACCCATGCCTCCATCGCCCGGGCGGTCAGCCGCGTCTTGCCGACGTTCGACGGGCCGGTGATCAGCGTCGTCCCCGAGAGGGGGAAGGGGAGGTCCGACGCCATCGTCACGCCCGCGAACCGGTGAGCGTCTCGCGCCCGAACCGCGCCATCAGGACCAGCGTCGCGGCAGCGAGGACGGTCGCGAACAGGAGCACGAGCCCGGTCACGGCGTCGACGCCGGAGGCGTACTGCTCCCGGAGGAACGACCCTGCCGTGACGGTCGCGACCCCCAGCAGCGCGAGACCGCCGACGTTCGCGGCCGTGGGGTTCGTCTCCGGCACCGCGTCGTCGCGATTGAGCAGGTACAGCACGAGCGCCAGCGCGAACGGCGTCCCGACGAGGCCGAACGCGAGCACGAGCACGAGCAGCGGGAAGAACGCGCCGCCGAGGAACGCACCGCCGGCCGAGAGCAGCGCCACCGCCACGAGCAGGGCGCGGTAGCGCGGGTCGGACACGTCGGTGTCCCAGCCGAGTTTGTCGACGACGAGGTACGGCGGCACGACGGTGTTGCCGCCGAGCGTCGAGACGGCCGCGCCCCAGAGGCCGAGCAGGAACAGCCACTTCGCGCCCGACCCCGCGACGGGTTCGAGCGCCTGCGCGGCCCCGACCGCGGTCAGGCCCGGCGAGTCGAGGACGCTCGCGGCGACGAGGAAGACGGCGAGGCTGTAGACGCCGAACGCGACGAGCATCGACCCGCCGACGTCGAAGACCGCGAGGTCGTAGTCGTCGCGGCTCCACCCCCGCGCCCGCATCGTGTAGGACTGCATCGTCACCAGCGTCACGTGGACCGCGCCGCCGAGGACGCCCGCAGCGAGCAACGCGCCGTTGACGCCCGCCGGGATGACCGGCATCAGTCCGCCGGCGGCGGCCGCCGGGTCGATCGGAACGACGAACAGCGACGCGACGAACGCGAGGACGACCGCCGAGACGAGCACCTTCGCGCCGACCTCCGCGACGCGGTACCCCCGCCCTGCGAGGCCCACCGCGAGGACGACCGCCCACGTCACCCCCCAGATCCGGGCGTCGACGCCCGTCACCGCCGCGCTCACGTCGGCGACGGTCTTCATGATGATCAGTTGCGCCAGCCCCGCGGCGACGACCACGTCGACCACCAGCAGCCACGCCCACGCCTCGCCGAGGCGACGCTCGACGACCGAGACGATGCCGTCCGCGGTGAGCAGGCCAAGCCGCATGGCGAGGTACTGCGAGAGCGCACCGCGCCATCGTGGCCGGCCCGGCGGCGATAGCGCCGGCCAGCCACGCCGGCCCCATCGCGGATAGCTTCGACGCGACCCCCGCGTTCGACGCCGCGTCGGTCTCTCCGCCCGTCGATGCGTCTCCCGTCGGTTCCGCCATTACTCGCTTCTCCCGTGTGAAGCCTAAAGGGGGTTTCTATCTGGTGGTACAACCGGGTAGTACGACGCCGTCCACCCTGGCGCGACGCCCGGCCGAGCGCTGAGTCCCGCGAGTTCCCGGGGCGGGCTTCAGAAGAACTCCCGCAGGAACGGGTCCGCCTCCGGGAACAGCGCGGCCAGCGTCTCCCCTGCGTCCGCGGTCGCGGCGTCGAGTTCGCCCGCGGCCGACAGCGACTCGGCGGACCGGTAGCCGACGACCAGTTGCGAGAGCGCGCCGACGCCCAGTTCGACGTCCGGGGGCGCGTCCGTCGCGTCGTCGGCCCGCCGGCACGTCGTCGCACCGCCTTCGACCGTCAGTTCGAACACCCCGTCGTTCCGGTCGACGAGCGGGTCGGACACGGCGAGGGTGAGGTGGCCGTCGGCGGGGTACGACAGCGCCGACAGCGTCTCGGCGACGTCGACGACTCTGACCATCGGTCCGAGCGAGAGGTCGCAGTCGACCGCGGACGGGTCGTCGACGGCGTCAAGCAGTCCGCTCGTCTCGGGCTGGGGCAGTTTCACCGTCTCGACCTGCGAGTCGTGGTTGTAGAGGAAGCGCAGCAGGTTCAGCCGCGCCTCCCGGTCGGCGTGGGCGAACTCCCGGACCTCCAGAACCTTCCCGTCGCCCCCGGCGTTCACGCGATAGACGAGATAGCCCGCGAGTTGGCCGTCTCGATCCCACCCGTAGACGTACGGGCGGTCGCCCCACGAACTGTCGAACACGCGCTCGCGCCACCACGTCTCCGTGCGGTCCATCGCCAGCGCGAACCCCTCGGCGTGAGCGTCGTACGTCCGGTCCGCCGCGGCCCAGTCGTCCGGGTCGAGCGGGCGGTGTTCGCCGCCCGCGGCGTCGGCGGCGAACGACAGCGATCCGGGCGGCATCTCGTAGGTGGCGTACTTCGTCGCCGTCGCCCAGCCGTACTGGCCGTAGAAGCCACGGTCGAACGTCCGGCGGCGTCGCGACGCCGGAGAGACCCGCCACGTCGCGGAACTCCCCGCGGACCCGCATCCGGAACGACCGGTGTTTGCAGGCACACCGCAGCGCGTCGCGCTCGAAGAGGCCGCGGCGGACGAACTCGGACGCGTCCTCGTCGCCGTCTCCACCCGGCCCCTCCTCCGGCGAAAACGCGTAGCGGAGCATCTCGCGGAACTCCGCCGCGCGGTCCTCCGGTATCCGGCGGTACTCGACCATACGCCAACGTCGCGGAACGCCGTCAAAAGGGTGTCGAGGGGCGGCGACCCTACGTCTCGGTGTCGACCGCGTCCTCGACGCGGGTGCGAGCGGAGACGCGCGACTCGCCCACGAACGCGCCGGCGAGCGCGCCGAGCGCGGCCCCGGAACTCGCCGCGTTTCGACTCAGTAACCCGCCGACTGCCGCGCCGATGCTCGCCCCGAGGGCGGCGTGGCGGGAACGACTTAACGCTCGTCTGATACGATCGGATACCATACACCCTCGGTCGCGGCACGCGTCCGTTAATGTTGGGGTAGCAGTCAGGGGGCGGGGCACACGGGTGCTCGGGGGCGGTTCGGCGCGCCCGTCTAGAGGAACGCCTCGATGCGGTCCATCGCCTCCTTCAGGTCCTGCGTGCCGGTCGCGTAGGAGACCCGGAGGTGGTCCTCCCCGCCCTCGCCGAACACGTTCCCGGGGACGACGGCGACGCCCTGCTCGTGGAGCAGGTCCTCGGCGAACCGCTCGGCGTCGCCGCCGGGCGCTTCGGGGAAGACGTAGAACGCGCCCTTCGCCTCGAAGCAGTCGATGCCCATCTCCTCGAACCGCGAGAGGACGAGGTTGCGTCGCCGGTTGTAGGTGGCGACCATCTCCTCGACCTCGTCGTCGCAGGAGCGCAGCGCCTCCAGCGCGGCGTGCTGGGCCGTCGTCGGCGCGGACAGCATCGAGTACTGGTGGATCCGGTTCATCCCCGCGATGGCCTCGGGCGGGGCCATCGCGTAGCCGAGGCGCAGGCCGGTCATCGCGTACGTCTTCGAGAACCCGTTGAACACGATCGTCCGCTCGCGCATTCCCGGGAGCGTCGCGACCGACGTGTGGTCGAAGCCGTAACTGAGGTCCGCGTAGATCTCGTCGGAGATGACCGTGAGGTCGTGCTCGCGGGCGAACTCGGCGACCGGTTCGAGTTCGGACGCCGTCATCACCGCGCCGGTCGGGTTGTTCGGGTAACAGGTGATGAGCACGCCCGCGTCGGCCGCGCCGCTGGCCTCCAGGCGCTCGTAGGTGAGTTTGAAGTCGTCGGCCTCCCGGGTCGGGACGGGGAGCGGGTCGCCGTCCGCGAAGATGACCCCGGGCGCGTAGGAGATGTACGACGGCTGGGGGACGGCGACGGTGTCGCCGGGATCGACCAGCGCGCGCATCGCCACGTCGACCCCCTCGCTGACGCCCGTCGTGACGAGGACCTCGTCGTCGGGGTCGTAGTCCAGGTCGTAGCGGGCGGCGACGTGGTCGCTGATCGCCTCGCGGAGTTCGCGCATCCCCCGGTTGGCGGTGTAGGAGGTGCGCCCGCGCTCCAGCGACTGGATCGCCGCCTCGCGGGCGGCCCACGGCGCGGAGAAGTCCGGTTCGCCGACGCCCAGCGAGATCACGTCGTCCATCTCCTCGGCCAGTTCGAAGAACCTGCGGATCCCCGACGGGGGGACGCGCTCGACCCTGTCCGAGAGCTTCACGAGAACCACCCCCGGAGGTGGTTCTCGTGGACCGGCCGCGGGAGACGACCGAAGGGAACGGCCGCGGTCATGGGGAGACCGACAGTCGGTCGTCGTCGTCGTGGCCGTCCTCGAAGTCGATGCCGCGGTCCTTGTACGTCTCCATCACGTAGTGGGTGACCGTCTGGGTGATCTCCGGCGTCGGTGCCACCTGCTCGCTGATGAAGTTCGACACCTCCTGGAGCGAGTCGCCCTCCACTTCGAGGTGGAAGTCGTAGTCGCCGCTGACGAGCTGGAGCGTCGTCACCTCGGGGAAGCGCGCGAGGCGCTCCGCGATGTCGTCGTACCCCGTGTCGCGGTCCAGCGTGACGTTCAGCTCGACCTCCGCGCGGATGTGCTCTTTCTTGACGCGGTGCCAGTCCACGACGGCCTGATAGCCGCGGATGATGCCCTCGTCTTCGAGCGTTTCGATCGTGGAGACGACCTCTTCCTCGGAGAGGTCAGTCATGCGGGACAGGTCCTCGGTGGAGTAGCGCGCGTTTTCGAGCAGGAGGTCGAGGAGTTCGCGCTTGTCGGTCATGTGTACGACAGTCGACGGCCCCGATATAAGGGTTTCCTGTCCGTGCCAGTTCCTGACGAAGGGCGTGCGAGACGGTACCGCAGGCGGGACCGATTCGAAACCCTATCACCCCTTCGGCCCCCCGCTGTCGGTATGAACTACATCGGATGGTCGGTCATCGCGCTGGTCGCCTACACCCTCGTCGCGCCGCTGATGAAGATAGCGACCGAGTCGATCCCGAGCGACGTGGCGACGGTAGTCTCGAACACCATTCTCGTCATCGTCGCGCTGGTCGTCGTCGCGGCCGCCGATCACCCGGTCGCGGAGTACGTGACGCATCCGAAGGCCCCGTACATGTACGCCGCCGGGTTCTGCCTCGCGGTCGGCATCCTGGCGTACTACCGTGCCCTGTCGATGGGGCCGGTGAGCGTCGTGACGCCGGTGTTCGGCCTCTTTCTCGTGACGAGTTCGATCGCCGGCGTCGCCGTGCTCGACGAGCCGTTCACCGCGAGAAAGGCCGCCGGCATCGGCTTCGCCCTCCTCGCCGTCTACTTCACCTCGGTCGAGTAACACGCGGTTGACGCTGGTGACGACGCGTCACGGCGCTGCGGTAACCGTAACTGCGTACCAGTCTCCCGCGGCGGGGTGCACTCGTCGGGTGCAAGCGCCCTGCGAGGGCAGTATCTGGAGTGGCGGCCGTCGCAGGGCTGTTCGACCGAGCGGCGAGACGAGTGACGCGCCGGCAGCAGTGACGGGGCGTCGGCACCGCGGCGCTGACGCCGATACGCGACGAAAGCGGCGTTCTCAGAACCCGCGCCGGTACTGCACCGGCGGGTCGATGCGGCCTCCCATGTCGAGTTCCTCCGCGGCGTGGAGCGCGAAGTACGGGTCGTGCAGATGCTCACGTGCGAGT
>PXSA01000020.1 GCA_003023565.1 Halobacteriales archaeon QS_9_68_17 | reverse complement strand
CGGACCGTTCATGAACGCCAGCAGGTTGTCCGGTCCCAGCGGGTCCACGTCCGGCCCCTGCTCGAAGACGTACTTCACGCCCAGTCCGCGCGCGCCGATATACTTCCTCGCGTCCTCCGTGTCGATGCCCTCGTACCGCACGTCTCCCTCGGACAGGTCGACCCTGGCGACTCTGTCCTGAAACCCTCCGATATCGGTCATTGTTAATTACGTTCGTTACATACGCTCTCCAACGTGTTAGCCGTTAGCGTAGCGGCGTAACCGTTGTCGGTTGCGTCCCTGCGGATGCCGGCGGCGATACCCTCGTCGCCCCGCCGTCGGACCGAGCCGGTCACTTTTTTCGGCGGCCGGTTCCGGGTACCGGACGTGTCCCAACGCTGGGTCCCGCCGGTCCTCGTTGCCGCCATCCTCCTCGTCGCGTCCGTCGTCCCGCCCGGCCCCGTCGGCGGAGCGGCCGGGCCACTCCCGGTGGACGAACTCCTCCACGCCGCGGGCTACGCCGCACTGGCCGGCGCGCTGGCCGGCGCGCTGGCGACCCGCGAGCGGTCCACCCGGCGGGCTGCGACGCTCTCGTTCTGCGGTGCTGTGGCGTACGGCATCGGTATAGAACTGGTGCAAGCGGGTGTCCCCTACCGGGCCTTCTCACTGGCCGACGCCGGTGCGAACACGCTCGGCGCGCTCGTCGGCACGGCCGTCGTCGCCGAGTACCGTCGGCGGATGCGGCGGTAGGCGCGTCTCACGCCTCGGAGTCGCTCTCCGAAGCGGGGTCGCTCCAGACGAACTCGTCCGCGGTCCCCACCGCGGCCGAGTCGGACTCGTCCTCCTCCGCCTCCGGTTCGGAGACGCCGTCCGTCGCCGATCCGTCTGCTGATTCGCGTGCCGCCGCGTCGTCCGTTTCCGTCATCCCTTCTTCCCCCGCGCGTGCCGCCACGTCGTCTTCCTCCGTCCCTGTTTCGTCGAGTGCGTGTGCCGCCGCGTCGTTTTCGTTCTTCCCCGGGACGCTCGTCCGGTCCCCGCCCGAGCGAGCGGTCGCCGTCTCCAGCGGGTCGGCCGTCTCGGGTCCGTCCCCAGCAGGCGGTCGGTCGTCAGGGACGTAGACGTACGCCACGGCCCCGTCGATCACCACGTACCGCTCCGCCGCCTGGTCGTGGACGACACGCCGGTCGGCGTCGATAGCGACGTCGACCAGGTCTCCGAGCGAGGCGATGGCGACGCGCCGGTCCGCCACGTCGTCCGGCACTTCGCCGTGCGACACCCACTCGGCGAACCGCTGGCGTTCGATCCGACGCTCGACCGCTCGCGGGTCTGGGTCGCGCCGCCGAACAGCGGCCGCGTGTCCCGCCCCGAGCAGACCGAGGAGCGCCAGCGGCGCGGTCCAGAGGGACCACGACGCGACGGCGACGCCGAACACGACCGTCGTCCGGTCCTCGGCCGGTCGCGTGACGGTCTCGCGGTCGTGGTAAACGTCCGACGCGCCGAGGCCGTCGCCGAGCGAGTAGGTCCGGTCGTTGATGCTGAGCGCCGCGGAACTCCGCAGTTCCCCGCTGCGGGCCTCCGTCTCGTAGGCGGCGCGATGTGTCACCTCGGCGCTGACGGTCGTCCGCGACCCCGTCTCCTCGCGTATCGTCTCGATCCTGTCGCGGACGTCGGCCACGTTCACCGTCGCCGACACGGTCGAGGACTCGTCGTCGGCCTCCCCTTCCTCGTGACCGATCGGGACCGACTCCTGCCAGTAGGTCTCGCCGTCGCGCTTCGCGCGGTACGTCAGAACGAGCTCCTGCGTGACGGTCGCCGACCGACTGCCGGAGACGCTCGTCTCGGCGGTGACCGTGAGTTCCGGAGCCGCATCGGTCAGATACGCCGGGCTGTCACGGACGACCTCGCCCCGGTCGTACAGTTCGCTCTCGCCGGTGACCGTCGCCGAGTCGGACCCCGTCGCGGTGACCTCGGCGGTGTCCGTCGCCATCCGGGTGGTCTCCGTCGGCGGCGAAGCGACGCCGACCGCCGTGACGCCGGCGGCGACAACGCCGAGCAGCACCAGCGCGAGCACGACGCTCCTGCCGCGGGCCGCGACCAGCCGTTCGTACCGGAGCCGTCCGGCGGCGATCCAGCTCATAACGTGATGTCGCAGTCCGTGGTGAGCGTGCCGTCGTCGATGGTCGAGTGCCTGTCCGTCGCGACGACGCGAACGCCGTCGGTCGTGGCGTTCGCGTGGTAGTAGACCCGGTCGCCGTCGTAGGAGCTGTTGTCGTCGGTCTCCAGCCCCACCTTCTGCTCGGCTCCCGACGCGAGCGAGAAGCTCGTCTGGGTCCCCTCGCGGCCGCTCCCCAGCGTCAGGTTGCCGTACTTCTCGGAGTCCCCGCGGAGCGTGACGGTGACCGTCACCGACTGGTCGAAGCGGTTCGTCACCGTGACCAGCTTACAGGTCTCCCCGGTGTTCATCGCGGAGTGGTTGCTGAGTGCGTGGACGGCGTCCGCGTCGCTGACGACGGGAACGCCCGTCGACCGCTCCGCACTGCCGGTGTCGAACGACGCGGACGGCGGCATCGCGGTCAGCAGGAGCAGGCTCGTCACCGAGACGACGACCACCGATAGCCACGGTCGGCCCGAGCGACGGCGGGAACGGCTGCGTCGGCGCATCTCACTTCCCCCGAAGCGAGCCGCGCCATCGGCTCGACCGCAGCGGTTCTCTCCCGTCTATAGTGAGCAGGTACAGCGCGGCGACCGGCAGGTGGCCGAAGCCGACCGTCAGCACGGCGGCGACCAGCGGGTGGACGGCGTGCGCCGCCCGGACGACCGTCGCCGGGAGGACCTTCGGGTACTGGTACACCCGGACGGTCGCTTCGTCCGCGCCGGACCCGTCTCTCGCCAGCGTCAGCGTGACCTCGTCGGTCGCGGGGCGTCCGTCGTCGGCCGTCGCGGACCCACCGCCGTCGTCAGTCGACGCCGGCCCTCCGTTGCCGCTCGAAGCCCTCGGGTCGTCTCCCGCGGGCGTCGTGTCGACGACGCGGACGCCGGACGCCGCGACCGCCCGGTAAGTGTACGGCGTCGACGCCGTCGATACCGTCACGTTCGCGGTGTCGTTCTCGAAGACCACCGTGTCGGACGTGACGCCGTCCGCGTCGTCGCCGACCGGGAAACGTACCGTGCCACCGGTCAGCAGGACGCCGACCACGCCGCCGACGACGCTCGCCGCGATCAGCCCGCGGAACAGCGTTCCCACACTGAGCACGTCCCGCGAACGGGACGCGGGCGTCCCGACGAGCGCGGCGAGCAACAGAACGCCGGCCCCCGCCAGCGCCGTCACGTTCGCCGTCGCGAACTGCACCGCGTCGCCGACGTAGGGGACCGTCACCGGCTTACCACCGAAAGTCAGGACGGTCCCTTCCACGTCGGACTGCTGGACGCGCGGGTGGCCGGTCGCCTGGTCGATGACCGGGTTGTTGTCCCCCTTCGTGACGTACCCCGAGTCGGTCTCCTCGACGACGCGGTGCGTGACGTACTCGCCGCGCTCGTCGGACCAGAAAGTGACGACGTCTCCCGGGTCGGCGTCGTCCGCGGGGACGACGACGAACCCGTCGCCGGTCGATATCGTCGGCTCCATGCTGTCGGA
The DNA here is from genome assembly GCA_003023565.1 of Halobacteriales archaeon QS_9_68_17. GTDB lineage: Archaea > Halobacteriota > Halobacteria > Halobacteriales > Natronoarchaeaceae > Halostella. Next base: position 44,832 of record PXSA01000020.1, on the reverse strand, counting down.
GTAGACGTAGCTGACTCCGAGCGGGGTGGCCGCTGAGAGCGCCACGAACCCGACCAGCACGACCGCACCGACGTAACGGTACATCAGTCCGAGAGGGTGGACGAGGTTACGTCGCCGTGATCGTCACGTCGCCGTCGAGGTCGTTGCTCTCCGTCGCTCCGGTCGAGTCGACCTCCATCACGACGTACGCCGTTTCGCCGGCCGCGAGCGAGAACGAGCCGTCGTTGCTGTCGGACGCGGACGCGATCTGGGTGTCCGTGCTGTCGTACACGGTGAACGTCACGCTGGAGCTGGACGACTGCGACCCGGTGAACGCGTACGAGAGCGTGTAGTCGTGTGCGCTCCCGTCGTTGTTCGTGATGTTGAACGCGTACGAACCGGTCTCGTTCTCGAAGTCACCGGTCTTGTCGCCGATAGTGTAGTTGGCGTCGCCGTTGATGCCGTCAGCGTTGGCCGCCTGCGAGAAGTCGATGGACAACTGGCCACCGTCACTCTGCTGGACGACGACGCTGTCACCGGCCTGCAGTCCGGTGAACGCCTGGTCGTCGCCGACTACGTCGACCGTCGCCGTCCGGTCCACGCTACCGCTGGTGAACGCGGCCGAACCCATTGCGACCGATGCGACCAACACTGTACCGATTACCAAGACAGCCTTGCGCTGCATGTATGTTAGAAACTGATACGAGGGCATATACCTTCCCGCCATGATATTAGGCTGAGTCGAATAGTTCCCTAAGATATTTGGACCGGTAGCGCGTTTCGGAGGTAAACACCGATGGAAAACTTTCGATGACTTCGAATATCCGAGTACTCTGCGTGGACGATAACGAGCGGATCACATCGCTCGTCGCCGACCACTTCGAACGCACGCAACCGGACATCGGCGTCGTCGCCGAGACGGACCCCGCAGTCGCGCTTGACAGGCTGGACGCCGGCGAACGGGTCGACTGCGTGGTGAGCGACTACCGGATGCCGTCGATAGACGGGTTAGAGTTCCTCGACGCCGTCCGCGAGCGCCGACCCGACGTCCCCTTCGTCCTCTTCACGGGCGAGGGGAGCGAGAGCGTCGCGGCCGAGGCCGTCCGCGCGGGCGCGACGGACTACATCAGGAAATCGACCGGCACCGACCAGTACGAACTGCTCGCCAACCGCATCAGGAACGCGGTCGACGGGCGGCGGCGACAGCGCTCCTACGAGGTGCTGTTCGACGCCGTCGACGACCCGGTGTTCGTCGTCGACGAGGAAGGCACCGTGGTCGACGCCAACCCCGCCGCACGGTCCCTCTGGGGGTGTTCCGCCGACGACCTGACGCTCGACGCGCTGGCGGCGACGGTGCCCGACGACGGCGGGACGCCGGTCGGCGAGTGGCTTCGGTCCCGGGAGACGCTCCCGGACGGGGTCGTCGACTGGCGCTGCGAGCGGCCGGACGGGGATCCGGGACGGGAGCGCGCCCGGGACGCGCTCCTGGGTACGACCCGGGAACTGATGACCATGACGGCGAAGGAGTCGATCCTATCGAGCGCCGTCGAGACCGCCCGCGACCTGTTCGGCGCGACGGCGAACAGGGCGTACCTCCTCGAAGAGTCCGGGGGATCGATGCGACCCGCCGCGGCGACCGACGACGCGAGGGCGGCGCTCTCCGACGCGGACCTGGCCGTCGACGTCGCCGTCGACGACTTCATCCTCCCCCGGTCGGACGACCGCCGGTACGACCTCAGCGAGGGCGACGACGCACCGGACGGCCTGTCGGCCGACCTCCGCGTTCCGCTCGGCGAGCACGGCGTCCTCTACGCCGGCGTGACGGACGGGAAGCGGTTCGACCGGTACGACCGCGACCTCGCGGAGATACTCGCCGCCCACGTCGGCGGCGCGCTGGACCGGGCCGACCGGGACCGACTGCTCCGGGACCGGGAGCGGCAGTTGGCCGACCAGCGCGACGAACTGGAGTCGCTGAACGACATGAACGAGGTGATCCGGGACGTCAACCAGGCGCTGGTCCACGTCTCGACCCGGGAGGAGATCGAGCGCCTCGTCTGCGAGCAGTTCGGCACCGCCGACCAGTACCAGTTCGCGTGGCTCGGGCGCTACGACCTCGAAGACGGGGCGGTCACGCCACGGTTCTGGGCCGGCGTGGGAGACGGGTACGTCACCGACTCGCCGGTGTCGGCCGCCGAGGACCCCGTCCTCGCCGAGACCGTGGAGGAACGGCGCGTGACGGTGGTGTCCGACGTCGCAAGGAGCGACCTGCCCGACGAGCGGATCGACATGGCGCGGTCGCGCGGGTACCGCTCCGTCGCGGCCGTGCCCGTCACGTACCAGAACGTTCTGTACGACGTGCTCGTCGTCTACACGGGGTCGCGCGAAGCGTTCGGGCCGAACGAACGGGACGTGCTCGCGGAGCTCGGCGAGACCATCGGCTACGCCATCAACACCGCACAGCGTCGCTCGGCACGGATCGACACGGGCGCGGTCGAACTCACGTTCACGCTTCGGGACCCCTCGTCGCTCCTCGTCGACCTCTCGGAGGCGGTCGACTGCGGCGTCGAACTCGTCGGGCGCTCGCTCCGTTCCGACGGTCGCCTCCACCTGTTCGTCCGCGGGGACGACGCCGACGAGGCGGCCGTCGCCGCGTGGGCGGACGGCGTGTCGACGGTGGACGACCTGCGGACGCTCGGAGACGGCGACGACCGGGTGTACGAGGTGGCGATCCGGGAATCGCCGCTCGTCGAGTACGTCGCCGACCACGGCGCGACGCTGTCGACGGCCAGCGCGGAAGGCGGGCAGGCGCGGGTCGTCGTCGAGGTCCGCGAGAACGCCGACGTTCGCCGCCTCGTCGAGCGGTTCGAGACCGAGTTCGACGGCGCGCAACTGGTCTCCAGAAGCGACGTGACGGAGGGCGACGACGCCGACGGCGACCCCTGGTCGGCCCTGACCGCCCGCCTGACGGACAGGCAGCGCGAGGTGTTGCAGGTCGCGTACCACAGCGGCTTCTTCGAGTGGCCCCGGTCGCAAAACGGCGAGGAGGTGGCGGACGTGCTCGGGATCACGCAGCCGACGTTCCACCAGCACCTCCGCGTCGGCCAGCGAGAGCTGTTGGCCGGCGTCTTCGAGCGCCAGGGGCGGCCGTGAACGAAGTCGCTTTACCGTTCGGACCGCTACGGACCGCCAATGAGCAAGCCGAGCCCCGACGTGTACGAGCAGGGCAAGGGGATGGACGCCCACAACAAGGTGATGCGGGACATCCGCTCCGAGAAGGAGGCGTCATACGACCCCCACGAGCCCACCCGCGTGTGGATCGACGAGGACAACACGCCCGACGGCGTCTACCAGAGCCTCACCATCATCCTCAACACCGGGGGCTGTCGCTGGGCGCGGGCCGGCGGCTGTACGATGTGCGGTTACGTCGCCGAGTCGGTCGAGGGCGGGAGCGTCGCCCACGACGCCCTGATGGACCAGATCGACGCCTGCCTCGACCACGAGGCGGAGAACGCGGAGGAGGAGTCCGGCCTCATCAAGATCTACACCAGCGGCTCCTTCCTCGACGAGCGCGAGGTCGGCGCGGAAAGCCGGCAGGCGATCGCGGAGGCGTTCGCGGACCGCGACCGCATCGTCGTCGAGAGCCTCCCCGACTTCGTCGACCGCGAAACGCTGGCCGACTTCACCGAGGTCGGCCTCGAAACCGACGTGGCGGTCGGTCTCGAAACCGGCACCGACCGCGTTCGCCACGACTGCGTGAACAAGTACTTCGACTTCGACGAGTTCGTCGCGGCCAGCGAGGAGGCCGACGCGGCCGGCGCGGGCATCAAGGCGTACCTGCTGATGAAGCCGCCGTTCATCAGCGAGGCCGAGGCCGTCGAGGACATGAAGCGGTCGGTCCGCAAGTGCGCCGAGTACGCCCACACCGTCTCGATGAACCCGTGTAACGTCCAGCGCTACACGATGGTCGACGAACTCTACTTCCGGGACGGCTACCGGCCGCCGTGGCTCTGGAGCGTCGCGGAGGTGCTCGAAGACACGGCCGACGCGGACGCGATCGTCGTCTCGGACCCCGTCGGCCACGGGAGCGACCGCGGCCCGCACAACTGCGGCGAGTGCGACGACCGGGTCCAGAAGGCGATCAAGGACTTCGACCTGCGGCAGGACCCGTCCGTGTTCGAACAGGTCTCCTGCGAGTGCGAGCGCACCTGGGAGGCCGTCCTCGAACGCGAGAAGAGCTACAGCATGCCGCTGACACGCTAACCGACGCGGGCTCCTTTTCGGACGCGGCCCGACCGTTCACGGGTCCGATCCGACCTCCGTCTCGCCGGCGGGAACCTCCTGTCCGGCCCGCGGCATCCGGATAGTGACGACGCTTCCCCGCGGGTCGTTGTCGGCGAACGAGAGCGTGCCGCCGGACCCATCGACGACCCAGTTGACCAGCCAGAGACCGAGTCCGCTGGCGTGGCGCAGTTGCGTTATCTCGCGGTCCTCGAAGAGCAGTTCCCGCTCGGCCCGCGGGATCCCCGGGCCGTCGTCGCGGACGGCTATCGCGACCGAATCGGCCTCGTACTGGACGTCGATCCGGACCGACGGGTTCTCGCGGTCGTTGTGGAGGACGGCGTTCTCGACGACGTGGTAGACGGCCGTTTCGAGGAGGCCGTCGGCGTTGGCGAGCGCGCGGTCCGGCACCGAGTACTCGACGCTTGCGGAGGAGTACTCCTCGCGGACGCGGTCTGCGACCGCGGCGACCTCGCGGGACACGTCGGTCGGTCCCACCCCGCGCGTGCCGTCGCCGAACGTCCGCTCGACCGTTCGGGTCTTCTCGGCGAGTTCGATGAGTTCCGTCGCGCGGTTCTCGATGGCGTCGACGGCGGTCCCCAGTTCCGGCGAGACCTCCCCGGAGAGGGTCTCCGCGTACCCTCTGATGATGTTCATCCCGTTTCGCAGGTCGTGGCGGAGGACGCGGTTCAGCACCTCGACGCGTTTTCGCCGCTGTTTGCGCTCCGTGATGTCGGTGTAAACGACGTACCGCTCGGGGTTGAACTCGTCGAGTCGCACCGGGACCACCGTCAGGAGGAACTCGCGCAGGCCGTCGGTGGTTTGGCGCTTGACCTCGCGTTCGAGCGTCTCGCCGGCGGCCGCGCGCCTGCTGATGGACTCCGCCTCGGACCGTCGCTCCGGGGGGACGAGGTAGTCGTGGACCGACTCGCCGAGGACGGCGTCCGCGTCGTACCCGAAGACGCACTCGAACGCCGGGTTCGCGTTGGTGAAGACGGGGACGCCGTCCTCGTCGTTCCGGACGCTCACCACGGGGTCTGGGACGTTCTCGAACAGGGCGGCGAAGCGGTCGCGCTCCTCGCGGAGTTCGGACTCGAACCGAACCCGTTCGAGGGCGTTCGCTACGTGGGCCATGAGCAGTTCCGCCAGTTCCTCGTCGCTCTCGTCGAACGCGGAGACCGACGTCGACACGGCCTGAAACACGCCCACGTCGCCGATGGGGACGGAAAGCGCCGAGCGGTACTCGTCCAAGACGGGGTCGGCAACGTCGCTCTCTCTGACGTCGTGGACCCGCCAAGTCTCGCCGGTCCGGTAGGTCACGGCCACGAGGTCGCCGCCGAGTTCCGACCGCCTATCGATCTCGTCCGGGACCGGTCCAGAGGAAAGGGCGACGATGACGGACTCGTCGCCCTCGATCCGCTGGACCGCACAGACGTCGAAGTTGAGCACCTGTCGGGCCGCCGTGATCGCCTGCTCGTAAACCTCCGCCTCGGTCTCACAGGCGTCGAGGTCCGAGGCGACCTCGTGGAGGTTTCGCACCTTCCGCTTCTGTCGGCGCAGGGCGGCCTCCACCTCCTTGCGCTCGCTGACGTCCCGGACGGTCCCGACGGTCCCCTCGAACTCGGCGTCGGAGGGGAGCAGAGACATGTTCACCTCGCAGGGGATCCGGTCGCCCTCTCTCGTTTTCACGGTTACCTCGTGGGTCTTCACCGGGTCGCCCTCGCCGGCGACCAGGTCGGCGACGAGGTCGCGGCCGGCCTCGACGTCATCGTCGTCCATCAGGACCGAGGCGTGCTCGCCGAGCAGCTCCTCGCGCTCGTACCCCGTGATGGTGAGCATCGTGTCGTTGACGGCGGTGTATCGGCTTTCGGCGTCGAGCGCGTACACGCCGTCACCGACCGCCTCGACGATGGTGTCGCGGCGTTCGAGCTCCCGCCGTCGTTCGGCGCTGTCGAGCGCCGCCGCCGCCGTCGTGGCGAGGATGTTCGCCAGAGGGACGTCGGTGTCGTCGAAGCCTTCCGTCTCGCGGGAGCCGAGCACGAGCACGCCGTGGTCGCCAAGCGGGAAGTACGAGACGCTCCCGATGCTCTCGGGGAAGGCATCGCCGTAGACGGTCTCGTTCACCGGTACGGCGTCGTACACGGTGCGTTCGTCCGCGGCGTAGGCGTCCCACAGAATACCGTCGCCCGGTCCGACCGGCGGGAGTTCGCCGAGGACCGAGACGGCGACGTCCGCCGTCGCGACCGGTTCGAGACAGCCCGTCTCCTCGTCGTACAACCGCACGCCGGCCAAGCGCCGGTCGAGCAGGTCGGTGACGGCGTCGACGACCGCCCCAGCGACGTCGTCTTTCGTCTCCGCGCGCATCATCTCCCGCGTCGTCTCCTGAAGCGATTCGAGCGCCTCGGTGCGCCGGACCTGTTCCGTGACGTCCCGAACGAACGAGAGGACGCCGACCACCTCCCCGTCATCGGAGACGAGCGGAGCGTTGTTCCACTCGCAGACGACCGTCTCGCCGTTCTTCCGGACGTTCGTGTTGGTCCCCCGACGACCGCCCTCTCCCGCGAGCAGGTCGTCCCACATCGCCTCGACCCCCTCGCGCTCGGCCGCCGGGAGGATGAGTTCCGTCGGACCGCGGCCGAGCGCCTCCGCGCGCTCGTATCCGAACAGCTCCTCGGCGGCGGGGTTCCACTCCGCGACCCGGAAGTCGAGGTTCCACTCGACGATAGCGAGGGGGGACTGCTCGACGAGCATCGAGAGGTGGCGGTCGGCATCGCCGGCCGCGGAGGCCGGACTGCCGGCGTCCGACCGCTCCGCGTCGTCGAGAAGCGCCGTCACCCGGTCGACGAGCGTCGAAACGCCGTCGCCCTTCGGGACGTAGCCGTCCGCGCCGGCGGCGACCGCTCGCCCGGCGAGCGACTCGTCGCCCGCGTCCGTGTAGCAGACGAACGCGCCGTCGACGGCGTCGGCCAGCGAGAGTCCGTCGCCGTCGGGGAAGGCCGCCTCGACGACGACGCAGTCGAACGACGACCGGTCGAGCGCCGCGCGCGCCGCGGACAGGTCGCCGACTGGCTTCACCGTCATCCCGGCGTCAGCGAGCGCCTCGCTGACGCGCGACCTCGCGTCGTCCGACGGCTCGACGTGGAGAACCGTTGTTCTTCCCGACATGTGTTTTTACTGTTACGATGTCGTCTCGTCCGTGCATCGTATTGGAAGAACTTGAATGTTCCACCGAAATATTGAAACTGAGATAGTCAGTTCGCGCGCTCGAATCCGCGGAGGATCCCCTGCCCGTCGGTGGGGCCGACGTCGGGGAGCGAGGCCCGCTCGGGGTGGGGCATCAGCACGGCCACGGTCTCGTCCTCGCCGAGGACGCCGGCCACGCTGTGTTTCGACCCGTTGGGGTTCGCCTCGTCGGTGAGTTCGCCGTCCTCGTCACAGTACCGGAAGAGGACTCGGCCCTCGCCCTCCAGTTCGTCGAGGCGTTCGTCGGCGACCTCGTAGCGCCCCTCCCCGTGGGCGATGGGGACCTCGATCACTTCGCCCTCCTCGTACGCCGCCGTCCAGGGCGTGTCCGCGTCCTCGACGCGGAGGTGGACGCGCTCGCACTGGAACCGCGCGCTCTCGTTCGTCGTGAACGCCCCCTTCGTCAGCCCCGACTCGCACCCGATCTGCGCGCCGTTGCAGACGCCGAGGACGGGGACGCCGTCGGCGGCGGCCTCGCGCACCTCCGCCATGATGGGGGAGCGGGCGGCCATCGCCCCGGCGCGCAGGTAGTCGCCGTAGGAGAACCCGCCGGGAAGCACCACGCCGGTCGTGTCCTCGGGGAGGCCGTCCTCGTGCCAGACGATCTCGGCGTCGATACCGAGGTGCGAGAGCGCGCGCTCGGCGTCGCGGTCGCAGTTCGACCCGCCGAACCCGATGATGGAGACCGTCATCGCTCTATCGCTCGTCGACGGTCACGTCGTAGTCGTGGATGGTCGGGTTCGCCAGCAGGCGCTCGGCCATCTCGTCGACGCGGTCGGCCGCCGCCTCGGGCGACTCGGCGTTCAGGTCGATCTCGAAGCGGTCCGCGGAGCGGAGGTCGGCCAGTTCGAAGCCGAGGCGTTCGAGCGAGCGCTGGGTCGTCTCGGCCTCGGGGTCTAACACGCCGCGCTTGAGTCGTACCGTGACGGTGGCGGTGTAGGCGCTCATCACCTGAACGGGCGCGTTCGTGTTCAAAAACTCTTGTGACTCGGCCCCGATATACACGTTCGTGGCTATTCGACGTTCGCACCGAAAAGAAGGCTTTTCCCGTCGCGTGGCGGAGAGGTTGGCGATGACGCCGCATCGACCGAACGGGGGGTGGTGGCGATGACGACCGACTTGACCGAGATCACGGTGATCGGAGGGGACGACACCGGACTCATCGCGCGAGTGACGACGCTCCTGTTCGAGCGCGGAATCAACATCGAGGACCTGGACCAGGCCGTCCGCGACGGCCTGTTCCGCATGACGATGTCGGTGGACACCGCCGACATGGTCTGTACGGACGCGACGCTCCGGCGCGACCTCCACGAACTGGGGGACGACCTCGGCGTCGACGTGCAGGTCCGGTTCCCGAGCGACCGGGACACCCAGCAGGTCGCCGTCCTCGTCACGAAGGAGTCGCACTGCCTGGAGGCGCTGTTCGAGGCGTGGACCAACGACGACCTCGGCGCGGACATCAGCGTCGTCGTCGGCAACCACGACGACCTGCGGCCGCTCGCCGAGCAGTACGGCGTCCCGTTCCACGACATCGGCGACGAGAAGGGCCGGCCCGACGAGGACGAACTGCTCGACCTGCTCGCGGAGCACGACACCGACCTCATCGTCCTCGCGCGCTACATGCGCATCCTCAGCCCGAACGTCGTGTTCCGGTACGAGGACCGCATCATCAACGTCCACCCCAGCCTGCTGCCGGCCTTCCCCGGCGCGAAGGCCTACCGGCAGGCGCTGGAGGAGGGCGTCCGCATCGCCGGCGTCACCGCCCACTACGTGACGACCGACCTCGACCAGGGACCGATCATCACCCAGCGCGCGTTCGACGTGCCCGACGACGTCGTCGAGCAAAGCTCGACGGGCGATCAGAACTCGTCGAGTTCTGACGACGCCCCGGTGGAGGCCCTCAGGAACCGCGGCCAGCCGCTCGAAGCCGACGCCCTGCTCGAAGCGGTGAAGCTCCACCTGAACAACGACGTCAGCGTCCACCGCGGCCGCACGACGCTGCGGGACGACGCCGAGGACTACCAGCTGGGCCTCACGCGGGAAGCGACCGAGGCCAACCCCGACCGGCCGCTCGACGGCATCGGGGGCGCGATGGCCGACGCGGAGTCGGTGGAAGAGTCCGTCGACGACTGATCACTCGGACACTTTTTCGAGGAACTGCTGCTCGGACCGGCTACCACACCCGGGAAAGAGTTAACTCACGGGATGTCTGACCTCGAATATGAGCGACGAAACGTTCTCCCCGGGGTTAGACGGCGTCTCGGTCGCGGAGACGCGACTCAGCGACATCGACGGCGAGAGCGGCGACCTCGTCGTCGGGGGGTTCCCGGTCGAGGAACTCGCGACGAACGCGACGTTCGAGGAGAGCTACTTCCTGCTCCTGCGCGACCGACTGCCGACCGACGACGAGCTCGCCGCGTTCCGCGCGGACCTCGCAGGGCGGCACGAGATAGGCGACGAGGTGCGGGCGGTCCTCCGTCGGGCCGCGGCGGACGGGAAGCCCGCGATGGACGCCCTCCGGATGGGCGCGGCCGCTGCGACCCTCGGGACAGACGACGGCGTCCCCGAGGAAGACGCCCGGCGGGTCGTCGCCGCGTTCCCGACGATCGTCGCGACGTACTGGCGGTACCGACAGGGTGAGGACCCCGTCGCGCCCGACGAGGACCTCGGCCACGCGGCGAACTACCTCCGCATGCTGACCGGCGAGGAGCCGTCCGAGGCGGCGGTTCGCGGGCTGGAGACGTACCTCAACACCGTCATCGACCACGGCCTCAACGCCTCGACGTTCACCGCCCGCGTCGTGGTGTCGACCGAGTCGGATGTCGTCTCCGCGACGACTGCGGCCGTCGGGGCGCTCAAGGGGCCGCTCCACGGCGGCGCGCCGGGACCGGTGTTCGACATGCTCTGTGAGGTCCACGAGTCGGGCGACTCGGAGGGGTACGTCCGCGGGAAACTGGACGCCGGCGAGCGCCTGATGGGCTTCGGCCACCGCGTCTACCGGGTCCGCGACCCCCGCGCGGGGGTGCTGTCGACCGCCGCGGAGCGGTTCTACGAGGAGCGCGGCGAGTCCGACTTCTTCGAGACCGTTCGCGAGTTCGAGGACGTGGCCGTCGACGCGCTGGCGGAGCACAAGCCCGAGCGGAGGCTGGAGACGAACGTCGAGTTCTACACCGCCGCGCTGCTCCACGGCGTCGGCGTCCCCCGGGACCTGTTCACGGCGACGTTCGCCGTGGCGCGGGCCGGCGGGTGGACGGCGCACTGCCTCGAACAGTTAGACGACAACCGGCTCGTTCGTCCGGGATCGCGCTACGTCGGGGCGACGGGGCGAACGTGGACGGCGGCCGAGAACAGGTGAGACCGTCAGTCGTCTCGCCACTCGTCGAGGCAGCCGTCGCTACAGAAGTGTCGGTGGTCGACGGTACCGTCCTCGACCGTCGTGCGGACGCGGTGGTCCGTCTCCGCCACGATGGGGTCGCCGCACTGTACGCACTCCGGCGCGTCCTCCTCGCTCACGTCCTCGCCGAGATCCGACGTTGGGTCGACCATTTGCAGTCGTATTGACCGAGGGCAGACTTTAAAAGAACGCTTTCGTCGGTATTCGCACGGAAAGTACTTGTCACGGTAGACGCGATCTCGGTCAGTGCCCTCGCTCCGATCACGTCGAACGGTCCTCGCTACCGTCGCCGGACTGACTGCCGCGGATGCCGGTTGCGTCGAAGCAGTGACCGGAACTGCGTCGGAACGCTCGACGGACGATCGCGACCGCACCATCGAAATACACATAGAAGAGACGATGGCACAAACGAACGACGACTTAGTTCCGATACAAGGCGAAAACCTCCCTGATGAAGAGCGTGCTCTCCTTCGATCTGCAGTTAACCATGGAAGGTACATCGAACGTTATCCCGGCTCGGAGCCGCTACAGTCGTTCGTCGACCGGGCAAAAGGCCACGTGGACCGGCAGGGCGATGATCCTACCGTCTACGGGATTTTCGAGGGCCAGTGGTACGAGATCTCCGTGTACGTGCTCGACGAGGCGGTCGCTTAAACGGCATTCCGAGCTTCGTTTTGGGACCTGAAGTGCTCAGGTTCCCGTTATCTGGAATCGATGACGTCTACCACACCATGATTTCGCACCCGAACCTGTGCCACTGAGAGACTGACAGGTCTGGTTTCAGACGGATCTCGCCTTGTAGCCGTCCGAATAGGTGCATACGAGGTACATTATCTCCCTTTTATATAATCTTTGTTATAAACGTTGAAAAATTCAAACGCTATGGAAAGGTTTTGTCAATTAGGAATGGAGAGATTACAGCCGCCAGACCTCGCCGATCGCTGAGTCGAGCGGCGGCGCGTCGAACAGTTCGCGGCCGACGTAGGCGTTCGCGCCGGCGGCGTAGAGGTCGCGGGCGACCCGGACGACGCCGTCGTCTAAGGGTTCCGGCGCGGCGTCACAGCGCGACTTCCAGTCGGCGACGTCCTCGCGCTTGGCCTCCGCTTTCGCCGCCCGAACGGTCTCGACCCACTCCGGTTGGGTTCGCTTGTGGTGCTGCCGGAGCACCTCCTTCGAGATCTGGGTGTCCTCGTAGCTGAAGCGGTTCTCGTCGAACGTGCCGACCGCGTCCGCCACGCGGGTCTCGCCCCGATAGTACAGGCACTCGATCTTCCCGTCCTCGTGGCGCAGGTCGGCCTCGGCGGCGCGCTCGGTGACGATGCGGTTCACCTCGCGGGCGATGGCGTCGAGGTCGTCGATCGACGCCGCGCCGGCGACCGCGTCGGCCTCCTCGCGGGTGAGGTAGCGGTCGCTTTTCTCGTACTTCGTGGAGAACTCGACGATGGGGTCGGCGAGGTCGACGGCGTCGTCGGGCCACGCCGTGAAGTCGAGGCCGTGGTCCGACGGGTCGGTCCGGCGGCGCAGGCTGGACCCGACCGGCACGCGGTTGCGGAAGACGACCTCCAGCGGGATCAGGTAGTTCTCGCCCGCCGCCTCGTGGTAGGCGTCGTAGTCGTACGCCCGGCCCTCGTGGGGGAGGTCGGGGACCTGCGTCAGGTCGATCGCCATCTCCGTCGGCGGTTCGTCCACGTCGGCGAGCGGGACGGGGTCGCCGCCGCCCCGCGGCACGACGCCCCGGTAGTGGGTCGGGACGCCCTCGGACTCCAACAGTTCGAAGCTGTACGCGCCCATCGAGCAGAGGCTCGCGCCCTTGTCGGGGACCTCGTCGGGCATCTTCCCCCAGTCGAACACGGAGTAGTCGTCCGTGAACACGAACGACCCCTCGCCGAGGTCGCTGTCCGTCGCCGCCTCGTCGATGCGGAACTCCTTGACGCTGGTCACGCGAGCCACCTCCCGCGGGCCGTCCGGGTCCGGAGCAGTGCTGCCGTGACGCGACTCACGCGCCGACCACCACGGTCATACCCGGAACTGGCGAGCGCGCGGATTAAGAAGGTTTCAGTTGCGCCGCGGGGAGAACCCCGGCCCGCCACACCGTTTCGTTTCGAATCGCCGGAACGGAAGGAGCGGGCGCTCCAGTTCGTCGCCGTGGTCGCCGCCGCCGACGGCATCGACCCGGCGGAGATGGAACTGCTGGGTCGTATCGCCGACGCGATGAGTATGGCCGACGCGGACGTGGCGCGCTCACCGGCGATGCGGTGTGACGCCGGGTGGGGCCGAGGGATCGCCTATCCCCAGTGTTATAGCGCTGGCCCGCACTCTACCTAACAATGGCTGACAGGTTCGAGACCGGCGAGGGGGTGCCGGACGACTACGAGTTCGAGCACCGCCCGGAGACCGACCAGTCCTTCGAGAACGCGCTGGCGAAGGCGCGCGACGGCGACCGGTTGACCGTCGCCGACGGCGTCGAGCTGCTGACGACCGGCACCGACGCCGACGGGGTCGACGCCGGGCGGAAAGAGGAGGTGACGTTCGTCGCGAACCTCAACAACAACGTGACGACCGCCTGTAACACCGGCTGTCTCTTCTGTAACTTCAAGGACACTGCGGAGAACTTCGAAACCGACAGCGACGAGGCCCATTCGGGCTTCACGAAGACGCCCGCCGGGTCCCGCGAGATAGTCCGGGACGCCGTCGAGATGGGTGTGTACGAGGTCACCTCCGTCTCGGGGCTTCACCCGGGGTTCGCGCTGGATCAGGAACACAGAGAGATCCTCGAAGCGAGCGACCGCGGCGACCTGAACTACAAGTCGCCGGCGCGGTACGACACGGATCCGGGCACCTACTGCGAGCAGATGGCGGCGATGAGCGTCGACGGCGTCCATCTCCACTCGATGACGCCGGAAGAAGCGTACCACGCGCGCCGCGGCACGGACTGGTCGTACGAGGAGGTGTACGGCCGCCTCGCCGACGCCGGTCTCGACAGCGTTCCGGGCACCGCCGCCGAGATCCTCGTCGACGAGGTCCGTGACGTCATCTGTCCGGGGAAGATGACCAGCGGCGAGTGGCTGACGGCGATGGAGGCCGCCGCGAACGTCGGTCTCGACACGACGGCGACGATCATGTACGGCCACGTCGAGAACGAGATGCACCGCGCGATGCACCTGAAACGGGTGCGCGACCTGCAGGACCGCACCGGCAACATCACCGAGTTCGTCCCGCTCTCGTTCGTCCACGAGACCACGCCGCTGTACGAGTACGGCATGGTCGACGGCGGCGCGAGCGACGCCGCGGACGAACTGATGGTCGCCGTCTCCCGACTGTTCCTCGACAACGTCGAGCACGTCCAGTCCTCGTGGGTGAAGTTCGGCGATGCGAAGGGCCTGAAGATGCTCAACTGCGGTGCGGACGACTTCATGGGCACCATCCTCTCCGAGGAGATCACGAAACGCGCCGGCGGCGACTACGGCGAGTTCCGCTCGTTCGACGAGTACGTCGACATGATCACCGCCGTCGGGCGAACGCCCGTCGAGCGCTCGACCGACTACCGGCAGCGCCGCGTCATCGACCTCGACGACCGTCCGCACGGTCCGGAACTGGGGCCGAAAGCCGACGGGACGCCGATACTGGAGGCGAGATCGCGCGTCGCGGACGACTGAAAGAGGTCCCGAGGAGAGACGTCGAGGGAGACGGTCGCCACCGCGCCCGTCGCGGCCGCCGGCGGAGCGCCGTGTGCGAGGCACGCGTAACGTTTAGTCGGGACTGGTGCTACAGGACGTATGAACAAGCTAGCGCAAGCCGGCGAAAACGCGTGGGAACTCCCGCAGCACGCTCGGGTCGTCGTGTACGACGAGCGAGAGCGCGGGTTACTGACCGTGTACGACTGCGCGGCGGCGCAGAAGCCGCCGACGGCACAGGTGCTCGGCCGGCTTACCGAGGTAAGCGCCGACTGCGAGCGCGAGGCGACGCCGACGGGCGAGCGCGTGACGCTGCGCGAGTCGGCGGTGTTAGAGCGGACGGGCGACGACCGGTGGGTGGTGGAGGGCTAGCGCTCCCGAACGGTCATCGCCACGTCGCCTTTCGGCTGGAGCGTCACCGACGCGGACAGGTCCAGGTCGTCGTATCGTCGTTCGGACTCGAACTCGGAGCAAAGCGTCGCGAGGATCGGTTTCGCCTCGGTCATCGCGAACTGCTGGCCGATACGGCGGCGCTTCCCGCCGCCGAACGAGTTCCCCGTAGATATTCGACACCGAACGGGAAACGACCGAGCGTGCGCTACGTCACGGTTCGGACCACGCCGACCGACGGGACGGCGTTCCACCCCTCGGGCAGGCACTCGGCGACGAACCGTCGGTCACGCGGGGGGCGACCCACCGCAACGAACTGCCGGACGACGGCATGGCGGTCGTTCTGGCCGAAGTCCGCGGCGACCGCTACGAGGGGATACTGGAGAAGGGGCCTACGGTGGTCGATTTCGCCGTCACGGGGGCCGACGGGTAGTGAGACTCCTACACCCGGTACGAACCGACGGACCTCACTCGTCGGATGCTGGAAGAGCGGCCCTCAGTCGGCTGCCAGCGACGCGCCCGCGAGGACCGCCCGATAGCGCTCGCCGGCGGGGTCGTCGGCGTCGAGCGCCGCCCGAATCCGGTCGGAGACCCACTCGCCCGACGCTGGGACGCCGCCGAGGTCGTCGGAGCGGAGGTCGGCGGGGAGGTACCGCTCGTAGACCGGTAACCGCTCGGCGAGCGGGACGCCCGCGTGCTCGGCGACGGCTTCCAGTTCGCGCAGGGCCGGCCACTCGTAGTCGGGGTTGATGTGGTCGTCGGTGACCGGCGAGACGCCGCCGAGGTCGTCGATGCCGCAGTCGACCACGTCGCGGGCGGGCGCGAGGTTCGGCGGCACCTGAATCGACACCTCGTCGGGGAGGCAGTACCGGGCCATCGCCACCGCGCGTCGGAGCGTCTCCACGTCCGGCGTCCCGCCACGCCAGCGCTCGTTCTCGACGACCGGCTGGACGATTATCTCCTGGACGTGGCCGTAGCGCTCGTGCATCTCGCGGACGGCGAGCAGGCTCTCGGCGCGGTCGGTCCAGTCCTCGCCGACGCCGACGAGGATGCCCGTCGTGAACGGGACGCCGAGTTCGCCCGCGTTCCGGATCGTGTTCAGGCGCTGGCCGGGGTTCTTCGCCCGCGGGCCGCCATGGGCCTGCACCTCCGCGGTCGTCTCCAGCATCACGCCCATGCTCGCGTTCACGTCGGCGACGGTCGCCATCTCCTCGCGGGTCTGGTCGCCGGGGTTGGCGTGGGGGAGCAGGCCCTCCTCCAGCGCTATCTCGCAGACCTCGCGGAGGTAGTCGTGGATGGAGTCGTGGCCCCACTCGTCCAGTCGGGCGTGAACCGCCTCGTACCGGTCGTCGGGGTCGTCGCCGAACGTGAACAGCGCCTCCGTACAGCCGGCGTCCGCCCCCTGTCGGAGCGTCTCGCGCACCTCCGGGGTGCTCATCAGCGTCGCCTCGCCCGGCGGGTCGAAGTACGTGCAGTACGTACAGGTGTACCGGCAGGCCGTCGTCAGCGGGACGAACACGTTCCGGCAGAACGAGAGCTCGTCCGCGGGGGAGACGTCGTCCGGGGTAACCGACAGCAGTTCCTCGACGGCGGCGTCGACTATCGAAACGTCGATGTCGTACTCGTCGGCCCCGGGTATCATCGTTCCCCAGTCTTCCCCCCAGGTTCAAAAGCGTACCAGTCGCGGAAACGCCGCGCAGGTGTCGAAGTGATCGAACCGGTGAACGACAGATTGCCCGTCGCGGCCGACGCCGTCGGGGGGGTCGCCGCGGTGGTGCTCGCTATCTTCGCGTTCCTGCTGACCCTGCTCGTCGGCCCCGTCGTGGCCGCATCGTCGGCGCGGTCGTCGCGATCCGGGAGACGGCCGACCGGAAGACCCTGACGCTCGCGTCCGGAGTGGGCGGCTTCGCGGGCTACCTCGTGCCGACGGTGGCGTTGTTCCTGCTCGTCGACTCGCGGCTCGTCGACTCGCGGGTCCCGATGGCCGCGGTCACGCTCGGTGACGCGACCGCGAACGGCGTCGCGATGAGCGTGCCGAGCGCGCTCGCCGCCGCCGGCATGCCCTACCTCACGCGCCGGCGTTAGCGCCGCACCGTCACTCGCCCGCCGCCGGCGTCGAGTTCGAACCCCGCGTCGACCAGCCAGTCTCGCGCGGGGCCGTCGCCGTGGATGAGCACCTCCGCGAGGTCGGCGCGTTCGTCCACGTCGGTCGCGAGGCGGTGGGAGTCGACGACGCTCACGCTCGCGCCGACCTCGCGGGCGCGCTCGCGGTGGTCGCGGTAGGAGACGCCGTGGTAGTCCACCCGGAAGTCCCCGTGGCGGACGACCAGCGCGTTCGTCCCGCCGCCGCGACCCGGCGCGACCGCCACGTCGCCCTCCGCGGTGTAAAGTCGTTTCACCGCGGCCGCGGAGGCGATGCCGAGGTCGGCCATGGCGACGGCGACCGCGCCGTCCGCCTCGGCGAGGACGGCGTTGACCGCGGTCGAGAGCGACCGGTCGTCGACGGCCACGGGGGCGTCGACCTCCAACGGGGCCGTCGACAGCACCGTCGGCGCGCCGCCGCCGGCCCGCACCGTCGCTAGCACGTCGTCAAGCAGCGCGCGGGCGAACGATGACCGCTCGTCGGCCGTGAGGACGTCGCTCAATCTGGTCTTCGGTGAGTCGGCCGCGAACGGAACGACGGTACGCATGGCTCGGTGTTTCGCGAGGGAGAAGGAAAAACGGTGGTTACGCCAGCTTGTCGTAGTCGTCCTGCTGACGCTGGTAGAGGACGTAGCTCCCGCCGCCGAGCACGAGCAGGGCAACGAGCGCGACGCCGCCGTAGAGGAGCAGTTCCTGCGTCTGGGCGCTCGACTGCGACTGCTCGGCCGCGTCCTGCGCGGACTCGGCGTTCTCGATGGCCCTGTCGAACTCGCCGGCCTCGTAGAAGCCGACGGCGTTGTCGAGGCCGTCCTCGGCGTCGGCGACGTCCGCGCCGTCGTCGCGGGCGTCGTCGATGTCGGACTCGGCGGCTTCGATGGCGTTCCGGGCCTCCCGGCTGTCCTCGGTGTAGTGGTGGGTTTGCCAGGTGTCGATGGTGGTGGACCCGCCGCCGTCACGGACCTCCGTGAACTCCGTCAGGAGGAACGTCTCCGCGGGGTCGTAACTGAGGTTCGCTATCTCCGGAACGGTACCGGTGACGGTCACTTCGAGCCGTGCGACGTCGTCGTCGGCGCTGACCGAGTGCTCGAACGAGCTCCCGCCGTAGTTCTCGGTCTGGCCGACCTGGTCGCCGGCGCTGTCGAAGGCGGTCACCGACCACGAGGCGTTCGTCAGGTTCGTATCGCCCCGCAGCGTGTACTGCCGGGGGGTGTCGCCCTCGTAGAGGTCGGTGAGCGTGTACGTCACCGTCACTTCTTCGCCTACCTGTGCCTCTTCGGGCGCGTCGTCCGCCTGCACCGTCGCGAGGGCGGAGGCCGCGGGGACCGCCGCGGTCAGGACCGTCAGGGCGACGAGTAGCGTCGCGAGCTTAGAACAACGGTTCGAGTTCATCTTCGTCATCTTCGACTAAACTCTCTAGATTGTCCTCGCTTTCCTCTCGTATCTCCTCGATGTTGTCCTGCGCCTCGATAGCGACCTGCTGGAGTTCCTTGATGCGGGGAACGTCGTTCACGCCGGAGAGCAGGATGACGCCGGCGACGTAGTTGGAACTGGGAACGGGGTAGTCGCCGCCCCGAACCTCCATCGAACCGGTCTGTTCTTCGAGCCACTTCCGGCCGCGCTCTATCCCTTTCCGGTTGAGGTGCTGGGGCGGACCGGACATCACGAGGAGGGCGCGTTCGGTGCCCTCGATCTCACAGGGGAGCGTGAGACGGCCGAGCGCGGCCTTCCGGACCAGGCTGGTGATGCGGTTGGTCGTATGCGCGGTGTCGATCCCGTCGTCTTCGTCCCCGGTGAACCGGGAGAGGAGGCCGCCGCCGTCGTTCTCGTTTTCCACTTCCTCGCGGGCGTAGCCGACGGTGGAGACGCCGCCCCCGGAAAGCGTGTTGATGATCTCGCTGGAGTCGACGACGCTCTCGGCGACTTCGTCGCCCTGACCGACCTCGCCGGCACCGAAGAGGATGCCGAAGCGCTTGACGATCTCGTCGTTGATCTCCGCGTAGCCGCCCTCGACGGACTCGCCGGCCTTGCGCCAGGCATCGTTGTCGAAGACGAGCAGGTTGTCGACCTCGCGGACGAACGTCTGGAACGACCGCGCGGCGTTGAGCGTGTAGATCCCGCCCTCGTCGGTGCCGGGGAGGACGCCGAGACCGTAGACGGGTTCCGTGTAGATCCGCTTCAGATGCTTCGCGAGCACCGGCGCGCCGCCGCTGCCGGTGCCGCCGCCCATCCCCGCGATGATGAGAAACGCGTCCACCTCGTGGACGGGGATGCTGTCTATCGCGCCCTGTACTTCGTCGATATCCTCTTCGGCCACTTCCGCGCCGAGTTCGTTGTCGGCGCCGACGCCGTGTCCCTTGACGCGGGACTGACCGATGAGCACGCGGTTCTCCTGTGGAACGCGTTCGAGACCCATCAGGTCGGCCTTTGCCGTGTTGACCGCGACGGCGGAGCGGACGATCCCGCTCCCCGTTCGGTCGTCGTACTCCAGGAACTTATCGACGATTTTTCCACCGGCCTGTCCGAATCCGATCATCGCTAGTTTCATGCTTGGTCTCCGGGGCTCCGTTGCAGTGAACGAGAGCGATGACGATTATAAGTTTTGTGATGGTGTGACTACGTACCACGGCCGTAGAGACTCCCTAAATCGCAAGGAAGCACCGCCCCGTAGGGCGTGATTACCGCATCTGATAATATTTTCACGCGTTACTACTCAACCATCTTAAGTTTGTACAGGCCGCTTACCGGTCGACACCGAGGTGCTCGGACAGCGTCGTCAGGTCCTCCGTCGACCGTCCGAAGGCGTCGGCGTCGTTGTCCGCGGTCGTGTTGTCGAACTTGAGCGACCGGTACTGGTCCGCCCCCATCGGGAACCCCGGAATGGACCCGGCGACCTTGAGACCGACGCCCGCGAGCGCCATCGGCACGGGAAGGACCGTGACGGGCTGGCCCGCGGCGCGGCGTGCCAGTTTGGCGACTTCGGCGAGGGTGAGCACCTCCGGGCCGCCGATCTCGTACGTCTCGCCGACGTGGTCGTCGTCCTCGACGCAGTCCGCGAGCATGGGGACCAGGTCGGCGACCCAGACCGGCTGGAACCGGGTTTTGCCCCCGCCGGGCAGCGGCGCGAGATACGGTGGCGTCAGCTTCTTCGTGAAGGAGACGAACTCGCCGCCGTCGCCGAACACGACCGACGGCCGGACGAGCGTCCAGTCGAGGCCGGAGTCCCGGACGACGGCCTCGGCGCGGCCTTTCGTCCGGATGTAGGCGGTCGGTCCGTCGGGGTCCGCGCCGAGCGCGCTCATCTGAACGATACGGGAGACGCCGTGTTCTTCCGCAGCGCGGACGACGTTCTCCGTCCCGCCGAGGTGGACGCTCTCGTGGCTCGCGCCGCCGCGGGGCTTGAAAAGCGGCGAGAGCGCGACGAGGTTGACGACGACGTCCTGGTCCTCGAACGCCCCCTCGATGGAGCGGTACGTCGTGACGTCGCCCGTCGCCCGCTCTACCGACGCCGGGAGGTCCGCCTCGGCCGGATCCCGGGCGAGCGCGGTCACGTCGTGTCCCCGCTCGTCCAGTTCCCGGCAGAGCTTCTCGCCGATGAACCCCGTACCGCCGGTAACAAGAACCCTCATGACGCGAACTAGCTACGGAACCGACCTAAAAGTACCGGGGAGACCCGCACGGGGCGGAACCCGGGCAACTGATATGCGAGCGCCGGGAACCTCCGCGCATGCTCGTAACGCTGGAGGGACTAGACGGGAGCGGCAAGACCACCGTGTGGGAGGCCCTCCACGACGCGCACCCGGACGCGACGTTCACTCGCGAACCGACCGAGTCGTGGTACGGCGACGCGGTCTACCGGTCCCTGAGCGACGACGACGCCGACCCGCTCGCGGAGCTGTTCCTCTACACCGCGGACCACGCGGCGCACCTCGCCGACACAGTCCGACCCGCGCTCGCGGCCGGCGACCTCGTCGTCTCCGACCGCTACTCCGACTCGCGGTACGCCTATCAGGGCGCGACGCTGGAGGGCGAGATCGAGCGCCCGATGGAGTACGTCCGCGGCGTCCACCAGCCGTTCACGGTCGAACCGGACCTGACGATCTACCTCGATCTGGACCCTCACACCGCCGTGGAGCGAAGCGGCGAGACGAACAAGTTCGAGCGAACGGAGTACCTCTCGCGGGTCCGGGAGAACTACGAGACGCTGATCGAACTCGACCCACAGCGGTTCGTCCGGATCGACGCGACGCGCTCGCCGGAGCACGTCGTCGAGGCGGCCGAGGCGGCCGTCGCCGACGCCCTCGACGCCCGGCGCTGACCGGACCTAGCTCCTACTGCCCGTCTCGGCGCGTGTCCGGCAGATCGATCTCCTCGGGCGACGGGAGCCAGAACAGGTCGATCGAGTAGCCGAGCGTCAACGGGAGGAGGACCACGACGAACAGCACGGTGTTCCTGTCCCCGAGGTTGCCCCCGAGGCCGAGCACTCCCGAGAGGACCAGCGTCGAGACGACGAGGAGGACGGGCGTCGCGGCGAGGGCGAAAAGCGCCGCCCCCCACTGGGTCTTGAGTCGGACCCGAAAGTACCGCGTCGCGACGGTGGCGACGAGCGTGTGGACCGCGACGATGACGAGGAAGCCGACGAGCGAGGCGACCGACACCATGTCCGGACGTGAGGCGCGAACGGCCTTTGGCGTATCGGAACGGCTTTGCCGCGAGGCGTCGAGTACGTCGCCCGTGTGCCGAGTTATCGGTGAGCGGGACCTCGACGAGACGCCGTTCTCGACGGAGACGACGCGGGTCCTGTACCGCAACACGGTGCGGGCGCTTCGACGAGCGGGCGCTGGCGCTCCGGCGGCGCGGGTGGATGAGCGGCTACCCGCCGTTCGAGCGACAGGAGGCCTCGCAGGTCGGGGCCGCTACGCCCTGCGGGAGTGACTGGCTCTCTCCGACGTACCGGTCCAACGCCACGCGGACCGCCCGAGGTGTCCGATGAGCGCGGTCCTGCTGTTCCGGCACGGGCACACGGAGTAACACTCCGAAGGAGTACCTCCGCGAGCAGGACGCGATCGACGAGGCGTTCGTCGCCGAGGCCGAAGACGCCGCGGCGGCGGATAGACCGTGCGATCGGGACGGCCGAGGCGACGGCCGACGTGTTCGACCGCGTCTGCGCCGACCTCCCGGACGACCTCCGGGCGCGGAAAGCGGCCGGTCTGGGGCGACACGGCGGGGAGGAGGAGACTAGCCCATCGATATGTACGTCTTCGTGTCGGCCACGCCGTCGAACCCTTGTATCTCGGACGACGCCGTATGGAGGACGTCGTACACCTCCTCGGCGTCGACCTCCGTGATGATGTCGTAGTCGCCGGCGACGATGTGAGCCTCGTGTATCCGTCCCAGCTCACGGATGGTGGCGAGGAGGTTTTCGGACTTCCCGGCGGCGGTCTTCACCATAATGAACGCGTGAACCATACCAATGTGTGGTATTCTTTGGCATGACAAAAACCTTTGGTCGGCGGCGGGGTGAGGGCAAACTTATTGAAGGGGCCTCGCGTACTCCACAGTATGCGGTTCGTTATCATTGGAGCCGGACGTGTCGGTCTGCGAACTGGACGGGTGTTGCGAGAGGAAGGCCACGAGGTGACGCTCATCGAACGGGACGCCGCCAAGGCCAAACGCGCTCGAAAAGAGGAGTACGAGGTGATAGAGGGTGACGGGTCCCGCGAGGCGATCCTCGAACAGGCGGGCATCGAGTCGGCCGACGCCGTCGGCGCGCTCACCGGCGACCTCAACGTCAACTTCGCGGCCTGCATGATCGGGAAGCACTACGGCTGTCGGACGGTGCTTCGCATCGACGAGAACTACCGCGAGGCGATCTACCGCAAGTACGCCGAAGAGGTCGACGAGATCGTCTACCCCGAGCGCCTCGGCGCGATCGGCGCGAAGAACGCGCTCTTGGGCGGGGACATCCGCGCCATCGCGGACATCGCTCAGAACCTCCAGGTCGTCGAACTGACCGTCACCGAACAGGCCCCGACCCGGGGGTACACGGTCAGCGAACTCCAGTTGCCGGCCGACGCGACGGTGCTCGCGTTCGGCAAGGAGGACGAACCGCTCCAGATCCCGAGCCCCGACGAGTCGCTGGATGCGGGCGACCGTCTGGTCGTCCTCGCGGACTTCGGCGTGCTCTCGGACGTCCGCCAGATCCTCGTCGGCGAGTCGGGTCACGCCGCCGCCGGAGGTGTCTGAAATGGTTACAGCGTACATCATGGTCAAAGCGAACACGGGCGAGGCGGACAAACTGCAAGACGACATCGAGCGCATCGAGGGCGTGGAATCCGCCTACATCGTCGCGGGCGACGTCGACCTCATCGCCAGGGTCACCGTCGATTCGCCCGCCGAGGTGAAGGGGATCGCCGCGACGGAGATCCAGGCGACGGAGGGCGTCGAGGACACACAGACCTACATCGCGATGGACTGAGCACCGCCGCTCCGTTTCGCGTTACAGCGGCGTTCCGCCGGGTCCGCCGGACCGGTCGCCGCCGTCGTCTTCGGCGGCGCGCTCGCCGCGCTGGCGGGCGGCCTGTCGGAGCTGTGACACCGGCTCACCGTAGTCGTAGCCGGGGATTATCCCCTGTACGTAGGTTCCTTCGACGAAGTCGATCAGCGCCTTCGCGTCATCGACCCCCTGCTCGGCGTCCCGGCCGGTGAACGTCAGTTCGACGCGGACCTCCTCCCCGTCGCGGTCGACCGCGACGGGGTCGGTCGTCGTGGTCCGTGCGACGTCGAACGCGTCCTCCAAGCGGAGTTCGAGCGTCTCGTACCAGCCGTCCTCGACGACGTCGGCGACCGCCTCGCTCTCCACGGCGGCGGAGAGCGTCGGCATCGAGACGGTCACGGTGACGACCCCGTCGCGTTTCCCCTCGGCAGGGTCGACGGCGACGGCGGCGTCGAACGGGGTCGTCGTGCAGGCGAACGCGTCGTCCTCCCCGGGTTCGAACGCGCCGTGGGACGCGAGGGCGTCCCGCGCCGCGTCGGTATCGTCAGTCATGCCCGTGCGTACGCGCTCGCGGCGGAAGTCCCTACTGTTTCGTCAGGGCCGCCCGGTAGTGACAGGACTCCGCGTCCCCGTACCGCACGGCCTCGACCGTCCATCCCGTGCCGGCCGTCGCCTCGCGCAGCCGGTCGGGAGAGAACAGTCGGAACAGCAAGGCGTCGCCGGTCTCGCCCTCGTACTCGAACCACATCACGCGGTGCGCGAGGCCGGGCGTCGGGTCGTCGCGGAAGCCGAGTAGCTCCCGCGCGGCCGCTCGCTCCGGGTCGTAGCAGTCGACTACCGCCGTGGCGTCCGGCGTCGTCACGCGCGCCAGGTCCCCGAGGAACTCGCGGAGCCCCCGCATCGACCCAGCGAGGCCCAGTTGGGTGCCGAACGCGAGCGCCGAACGGAACCGGTCGCGCTCGAACGACCCGGGGAGGGCGAACATGTCGCCGCCCCGGGCGTCGTCGACGCCGCGGCGTTCCATCGTCTCGACGAGGTCGTCGCTCACCTCTAGCGCCACCGTCTCGAACCGCTCCTGAAAGTACAGTGCGTCGCGGCCCGCCCCCGCGCCCATATCGAGCAGGGGACCTTTGTCGATCCGCTCGGCCACCCACGCGTGGTCCGGCCGCTCGGGGTCGAACGACCCGAAGTAGAACTCCTCGACCGGGTGCTCTCTGGTCGCTTCGCCGTCGCGCTGGACGAGCGGTGCCGCCCTGTCGCCGCGGCCGTGGTCGCGGATCGCGCGACCGAACGGGTCAGTCATGCGGGCTGTGTAACGACACGGCAATAATAAGTCCGCAATGTGCCTGTGTATCTATCGCATACGTGCGTCTCGACGGTCATCGAATCACGCAGGCGGCCGGGAGCTCGTGTTCGAGGTTTCTCGGCGAGCGCCGGTCGTCGCTCGTATCAGTTCATGTCGAGAGAACTTCGAGAGACGGGATCCGGCCCGCTGCGAACGCTGCCGGTCGCGTGGTCCGGGTCACTACCGTTCGACGACTGGCGCGCGGGTCCGCTCGCGGGAGGATGCGAGGGAAGGGATTCGAACCCTTGAACTCCTACGAGAGCGGGTCTTAAGCCCGCCGCCTTTGGCCTAGCTCAGCCACCCTCGCGCGGTCGTATCTTCCCGTCTTCGGGCAAGTCGTTTACGGTCCCGGCCGACGCACTGACGGCCGGGTGCGTGTCCCGTTCCCGCGTGCGTTCAGGGATCGCCACCGGCGTCGTACGTGATAGAAGCAATTATCAAATGATTTTCACAACCGTAATTTTAAATCGTTATACTTTTAGATGGGTGGGTCATATCAGCAGCCATCCCTGGATGAGGCTAACGACATGACAGAACGAACGATATCCGGACTTAGCCGACGACGGTATCTAGAGGCGGTCGGTGCAGCAGGTGTAGTGGGACTGGCGGGCTGTTCCGGCGACGGCGGAGGCGGTGCCGGCGGTGGCAGCGGTAACGGCAACGGCCTCACGCTCGCACAGGTGAAAGGCCCGGTCGAGTTCGACCCGATCGTACTCAACGACGTACCGTCCGACCAGATAACGAATCAGGTAGTAGAGGGACTGTACACGTACAACGAGGAGGGGACTGACATCAAGCCCGAGCTGGCGGCGGGGGACCCGGAGCAGAACGAGGACGGCACGCGGTGGACCGTCGAGATCGACGAGAACGCGACGTTTCAGAACGGCGACCCGGTCACCGCGGAGGACGTCAAGTACTCCTTCGAGGCACCGGTCGAGGAGGAGACGGAGAACGCGACCGAGTTGAACATGATCGACACCGTCGAGACCGACGGTGAGCGGACGGTCCATTTCAACCTCAAGTACCCCTTCGGGCCGTTCAAGCAGGTGCTCACGTGGTACGTCGTCCCCAAGAGCGTCCGCGAGGACGACAAGGAGGGGTTCAACCAGAACCCGGTCGGCTCCGGCCCCTTCGAGTTCGACGACTGGCAGGAGGGTGACTTCGCGCGCATCACCCGCTGGGACGACTACTGGGGCGACTCCCAGCCGGACCTCGAACAGGTCGAGTTCGTGCCGGTCGAGGAACCGACGACGCGCGTGACCAGCATCACCACGGGCGAGAACGACGTCATCGAGGAGATACCGCCGAAGCTCTGGGACCAGGTCGAGGGCGAGGACAACGTCTCCATCGAGGAGGTCGACGCGATGGGGTACTTCTACCTCGCGTTCAACTGCAACGAGGGGCCGACGACCGACCCCGAGGTGCGCGAGGCCATCGACTACACCTTCTCGATGGACCAGGCCGTCGAGAACTTCGTCGAACCGACGGGCGTGCGGCAGTACAGCCCGCTGCCAAAGACCGTGGCGGAGAACTGGGACATGCCGCTCGACGAGTGGCAGAACGTCCCGAACGACAAGGACATCGACGAGGCGAAGTCGATCCTCGACGGGAACGACAACGTCCCCGACGACTGGACCGCGCGCATCATCGTCCCGCCGGACAACAAGCGGGAACAGCTCGGTATCACGGTCGCCAACGGCATCGAGGAAGCGGGCTACAGCGCCAACGTCCAGCGGCTGGACTGGGGTGCGTTCCTCGACCAGTACGTCAGCGGCGACCCCAACGACTACAACATGTACCCCCTCGGGTGGTCGTCGACCATCGACCCCGACGACTACCTGTACTACTTCTTCGTCGAGGAGTCCCACGGCGTCACCGACGGGACCTACTACAACGGGATCAGCGACCAGATAGTCGAGGCCCGCCAGACGCCGGACCGGGAGGAGCGCAAGCGGATGTACGAGGAGGCCATCACGACGATGCTGGAAGACCGGGCCCACCTGCCCTCGTACAACCTGAAAAACAGCTTCGGCGTCAGGGAGTACGTCAACGACTTCCGCGCGCATCCGATCAACAGCTTCAGCCTGGTCAGCGACTGGAACAACGTCTCCTTGGATCAGTGACGCCGACCTCTTTCGGTTTCGGGCACGAACGGAGGTGATCGTTTCGTGGGAATGTTAAGCTACACGGTCAGGCGAGTACTGCAGGCCATCCCGGTGATGCTCGGTATCGTGACCATCACCTTCCTGCTGACCGACGCCATCCCGGGTGATCCGGTGAGCATCATGCTCGGCCCGTCGCCGAGCGCGGAGCAGGCGGCGGCGATCCGCGCGAAGTACGGCCTCGACCAGCCGCTGTACGTCCGGTACGTCAACTACCTCGCGGACGTCGTTCAGGGCGACCTCGGGCGGAGCCTCTACTTCGGGGAGCCGGTGACCCAGAAGATCATGGAGCGGCTGCCGGTGACACTGCTGTTGCTCGTGTCGAGTTTCACCTTCGCGCTCGCGACCGCGATCCCGCTTGGCGTCATCTCGGCGAAGCGTCGCAACCAGCCGACCGACCACGTCTCGCGGGTAGTGGCGCTGATGGGCGTCAGCACGCCGTCGTTCTGGATCGGCCTCCTGCTCATCATCGCCTTCTCGTTCCACCTGAACCTGCTCCCGGCGACGGACCTGATCATGCCGTGGGCCGACCCGGCGAGCGTGGAGGGAGCGAGCACCCGGTGGGACGTGCTGGTGACCGCCGGCGAGCACCTGATCATGCCGACGATAACGCTGGGGACGCTCCAGATGGCGGCGGTGACGCGCATCGAGCGGTCGGCCATGCTGGAGGTGTTGAACGAGGAGTACGTGAAACTCGCCCGCGCCTACGGCGTCGGCGAGTCGACGATCCTCCGGAAGCACGCGTTCCGCAACGCCCAACTCCCCGTCATCACGGTCGTCGGTCTGCAACTGACGCAGGCGCTCGGCGGGGCCGTGCTGACGGAGACGGTGTTCAGCATCAACGGGATGGGCCGGCTGATCATCAGGGCGATCAACAATCAGGACTACGAGCTCGTGATGGGGACGACCATCTTCTTCGGGCTCACCTTCGTTATCGGCGTGATCCTCACCGACCTGTCGTACGCGTACATCGACCCGCGAGTGACGTACGGAGAACGAGAGTAACATGGCAACGAGCGACACCCAATCGGACGAGATGCTCTCCTCGGACCGCGGCGAGGGCGGCGTCGAGGAAGAAGAGATCGAGTCGCGGGTCGGCCTCAGCTACACGCTCCTGCAGATCCAGCGCGACCCGACGGCGCTCGTGGGGCTCGCGATCATCACGGTGATGACGTTCATCGCGGTGGTCGCGTACCTCGACGCCGTCGTGTTCGACTACCTGGCGAACTACTCGTTTTTCGCCAATCTCGGGGTCGAGCAGTACTGGTTCGCGAACACCGTCTGGACGCACCCGGAGAACGACCCCGCGGACGTGCGGGCGCTTCTCCCGCCCGCGTGGACGGAGAACGCCTTCGGTGCCGGGACGTGGGACCATCCGCTCGGCACCGACCACCGCGGTCGTGACATCCTCGTCCGTCTGTTCTACGGCACCCGGATCGCCATCCAGGTCGGGTTCATCTCGACGGCGATCGGGATGGTCTTCGGTACGCTCATCGGCGCGGTCGCGGGCTACTACGGCGGGTGGATCGACGACGCGCTCATGCGCGGGGCCGAGACGCTGTACGCCATCCCGTTTCTCGTGCTGGTCATCGCGTTCATGGCCGCGTTCGGCCGCGACCTGACGTACGCGATGGTCGGCGTCGGGATCACGACGATCCCGGTGTTCTCGCGGCTCATCCGCTCGCGGGTCGTCAGCGTCCGCGAGGAGGACTACATCGAGGCGGCCCGGGCCGCCGGCGTCCGCGACCGGAACATCATCCTCAGACACGTGATCCCCAACAGCTTCGCACCCGTGCTCGTCCAAGCGACCCTCCAGATCGGCGTGAGCATCCTCATCGTCGCCGGGCTCTCGTTCCTGGGCTACGGCGTCCAGCCCCCGAAGCCGTCGTGGGGGCAGATGCTCTCGAACTCGCGGGGCTACATGCTGCCGGACCCCTGGTTCAGCGTGTGGCCGGGGATCGCCATCCTGATCACCGTCGTCGGGTTCAACCTGCTCGGCGACGGCCTCCGAGACGCGCTCGACCCACGGGTGAATAACTGATGAGCGCGGACGAACCGCTGCTGGAGGTTCGCGACCTGAAAACGCAGTTCTTCACGGCGGAGGGGACCGTCCGTGCCGTCGACGGCGTTTCCTTCACCGTCGAGGAGGGAGAGATCGTCGGCATCGTCGGCGAGTCCGGGGCCGGCAAGAGCGTCGCCGCGAGTTCGATCCTCCGTCTCGTCGAGGACCCCGGAGAGATCGTCGGCGGCGAGGTCCGGTTCAAGGGCGAAACGCTCGTCGGCTTCGAAGAGGGGCCGGACGGCGAGTTGCGGGAGCGCGACGAGATGCTGTCGAACGGGGAGATGCGGGGGCGGATCCGCGGCCGGGAGATAGCGATCATCTTCCAGGACCCGATGGAGAGTCTGAACCCGG
The DNA here is from genome assembly GCA_003023565.1 of Halobacteriales archaeon QS_9_68_17. GTDB lineage: Archaea > Halobacteriota > Halobacteria > Halobacteriales > Natronoarchaeaceae > Halostella. Next base: position 15,319 of record PXSA01000020.1, on the reverse strand, counting down.
TGTTCACGGTCGGGGGGCAGCTACAGGAGTTCATCGAGATCAACCGTGATCTCGGCGGGGAGGAGGCCGAGCAGGAGGCCATCGACATGCTCCGGGAGGTGGGCATCCCCGAGCCGGAGGCGCGGTACGACGACTACCCGCACCAGTTCTCCGGCGGGATGCGCCAGCGCGTGCTCATCGCGATGGCGCTGGCCTGCGAGCCGAGCCTCATCATCGCGGACGAGCCGACGACGGCGCTCGACGTCACCGTCGAGGGGCAGATCCTCGACCTCGTCGAGGACCTCCAGGCGAAGTACGAAACGAGTTTCATCTGGGTCACCCACGACATGGGCGTCGTCGCGGAGATCTGCGACCGCGTCAACGTCATGTATCTCGGCGAGGTGATCGAGCAGGCCGAGGTGAAAGACCTGTTCTACGACACGAAACACCCCTACACCGGGGCGCTGCTCGACTCGATCCCGCGGCCGGACGAGACGGTCGAGGAACTCAACCCGATCGAGGGGGTGATGCCGGAGGCGATCAACCCGCCGAGCGGCTGCCGGTTCCACCCGCGCTGTCCGCACGCCCGCGAGGTGTGCATCGAGGTCCACCCGGAGAACCGCGTCGTCGACGGGGACGGGACGCCCCACCGCGGGGCCTGTCTCAGACACGAGGAGACGTTCATGGCGGGCTACTGGGGGAGCGACCCGCTCGGGAACGAGACGCAGGGCGAGACCGATCCCGAACTGACGACCGACGGAGGCGGGAGCGATGAGTGACGCCCGGGAGCCTGACGGGCGGAGCGCGACGGACCCCAGTGCGGCGACGTCGGGCGACGTCGACTTCGGCGAGACGCTCCTGAAAGTCGACGGCCTCACGAAGTACTTCACCAGCGAGAGCGGCTTTCTGGAGGGACTCACCCTCGACACTGCGGGCGGCTTCCCGCTGAAGTACGACCGCGACCAGGTCCGGGCCGTCGAGGACGTGACCTTCGAGATCGAGAAGGGGGAGACGCTGGGACTGGTCGGCGAGTCGGGGTGTGGCAAGTCCACGCTCGCGCGAACCATCCTCCGCCTGCTGAAGCCGACCGGCGGCGACGTCTACTTCAAGGGCCGCAACCTCGCGGAGATGGGCGGTGAGGACCTGCGCTCGCAGCGGCGACACATGCAGATGATCTTCCAGGACCCACAGTCCTCGCTGGACCCGCGAATGAAGGTGGGCCGTATCGTCGAGGAACCGATGAAGGCCCACGGCCTGTACGGCGACGAGGAGGGACGGGAGGCCCGCGCCAAGGAGCTCTTAGAGAAGGTCGGCCTCGACCCGCAACACTACAACCGATACCCGCACGCCTTCTCCGGCGGGCAGCGCCAGCGCGTGAACCTCGCGCGTGCGCTGTCGGTCAACCCCGACCTGATCGTCTGTGACGAACCGGTCTCCGCGCTGGACGTGTCGATCCAGGCGCAGGTGCTGAACACGATGAACGAACTGCAGGACGAGTTCGGCCTCACGTACCTGTTCATCGCGCACGACCTCTCGGTCATCCGCCACATCAGCGACCGCGTCGCCGTGATGTACCTCGGCCAGCTCGTCGAGCTCGCGGACAAACGGGAGCTGTTCGAGAACCCGCAGCATCCGTACACGCGGGCGCTGCTCTCCTCGATCCCGGTGCCGGACCCGCGGGAGAGCGGCACCCGCGGCGTGCTCGAGGGCGACGTGCCGAGCCCGATCGAACCGCCGAGCGGCTGTCGGTTCCGGACGCGCTGTCCCGAACTGATCGCGCCGCCGGACCACGACTTCTCGCCGGCGGAGTGGGACAACGTCCGGGGGTTCATGCGCGCGGTCGACCGGCGGACGTTCGAGGTGACCAGCGCCGCCGAGATCCGCCAGCGGTTCTTCGCGGACGCCGAACCGCGCGGTCAGGCGGGCGACGTGGTCGACGAAGCGATCGGTCTCGTCGGCGAGGGCGAGTGGGAGGAAGCCGCCGACCTGCTCCGCGAATGGTTCGCGGAGGAGAGCGTCTGTGCACGCGAGAAACCCGCCTACGAGGTCCCGACGGAGCACGGCGACGGCAGGCACTTCGCCGCCTGCCACCTCCACAGGGGGGACCTCGACGGGGTGCACTGAGCGCGTCACGCCGTCGCGGTACCGCCCGCGGCCGCCGGTCGACCCGGGTCGTAACGCCGTCCGTCGAACGCGGACCTACTCGACCCGGATCGTCGCGGTGTCCGCCGGTCGTTGCTCCCCGAGTGCGAGAAAGGCACCGACCTCGTACGTGCCCGGTTCCGCGGGGACCCAGCGCGTCCGGTCGTCGACGCGCTTGAACCGCCCGTCCCACGTCCGGGTGAGGACCTTGCGCCCGCGCGGCGAGAACGCGATCGACCCGCCGTCGGTGCTTCGCTTCCGGGGCTCGTCGCTCGCTTCGAGTTCGCCGTCGACGGTCCAGCCCCAGAGGCGCTTGCTCGGCGTCTCGACCGTCATCGGCACGGGGAGCCGGTTCCGGAAGGTGATCGTCATCTCTACCTGTTCGCCGGCGTCGTAGCTGTCCGCGTCGGTCCGCACGTCGACGACGACCGCGCGGCGGGCCAGCCACTGCGGGACGAACGACCCGAGCAGGCGGCGGACGTGGTCCTGCGTGTCGTCTATCCCGTGACGGCTCGTCCGCTCGTCCGCCGGCATGCTCACCAGTCGACGGAGAGCGTGCCGTCGCCGTGCGGGTCCGGCGCGATCTCCTCGTCGGTCCGGCGGTCGACGACGTGGATGCAGCCGTCGCCTTTCTTCGCGGGACAGACCTCCGCGGCCCGGACGTTCTCTTCCAGACCGCCCTCGTCGAAGAAGTACGACTTCGGCTTCGCCGTGGCGCTTGCGAGGTCCATCTCCCAGTTGTCGGCCACCTCGGCGCACTTGCCCGCCCCGAAACACCTGTTCGCCTCGAAGATCACCTTGTACGGCTTCTCCTCGACGGGCGGCGCATCGCTCTCGCCGATGTCGCTCGCCGCGAGAACCTCGTCGGAGTCGCTCATCACCCGTACGCTGGACGCGAACGGTCTTTCGGCTTACGGTTCCCTGTCCGGAACTGCGCCCCCGAAACAACCACGACCGAGGCGGTCGAACCGCCCGGTTGGTTGTCAGGTGTCGCTCCGAACAACGGAAATCGTGGCGCTGTCGACTGATACGGAAACTCGGGGCCGCGCCGATCGCGGGCACGCCGGTCCGGGGTCGCGTCGGTCGTTCCGAACGGTGCGTTCCGCGGGCCGGGGTTACTCGTCGTGGACCGTCACGGACTCCAGCAGGACCTCCTCCTCGGGCTGGTCGTTCGGGCCTGTCGCGACGTCGCCGATCTCCTCGACCACGTCTATCCCGTCGATCACTTCGCCGAAGACGGCGTGGCGGTCGTCGAGATGTGGTTGAGGGTCGAGCGTGATGAAGAACTGTGAGCCGTTGGTGTCCGGGCCGGAGTTCGCCATCGAGAGGACGCCGGTGTCGTCGTGGCGCAGTTCGTCGTGGAACTCGTCCTCGAACTCGTAGCCGGGACCGCCGCGACCGGTGCCGGTGGGGTCGCCGCCCTGGATCATGAAGTCCTCGATGACCCGGTGGAACGGCACGTCGTTGTACAGCGCGTCGCCGCGGACCTCGTTGCTCTCCGGGTCCTCCCAGGTGACCGTGTCGGGCGCGGGGTCGGCGTCGGCGGCGGGGTCGTGCGCCGCGAGGTTGACGAAGTTCTCGACGGTGCGGGGCGCGCGGTCCTCGAACAGCCGCGCTTCCACGTCGCCTTTGCTGGTGTGCAGGGTCGCGGTCAGGTCGCTCATACGGTCAGGTGGGGCGGCCCGGGTGAAAACCCTACTGGAGACGCGCCGCGGGACGGCCCCCGTGACCCCGGACCGAGGTGCAGATTTGTGACTACCGACAGTGCTAACTGTTACTGTTGTCGGACGTTACCCTATGACGGTATCGGAGGGGTCGCGGTGACCGCGGCCGATCAGTTGCGTCGAGCGAGCGAGGTAGCGAACAGGTACTTCGTCGTCTGGGTGCTGCTGTTCGCCGGCGTAGCGCTGTACGCGCCGGAGCCGTTCCTGCCGGTGCTCGACTACGTCGCGCCGCTTCTCGGGGTCATCATGCTCGGCATGGGGCTGACGCTCCAGCCCGCGGACTTCCGGCGGCTGGTCGAGCGCCCGCGGGACGTGGCGATCGGCGCGGTCGCGCAGTGGCTGGTCATGCCCGTCGCGGCGTACGGACTGGTGGGGGTGCTGTCGCTCCCGCCGGAGGTCGGCATCGGCCTGGTCCTCGTCGGTGCCGCCCCCGGCGGGACGGCGTCGAACGTGATGACGTTCCTCGGCAAGGGCGACGTGGCGCTCTCGGTGGCGGTCACGACCGTGACGACGCTCGCCGCGCCGGTCGTGATGCCCGCCTGGACGCTGGCGCTCATCGGCGAGAGCCTCGAGGTGACGTTCCTGGCGATGTTCACCACGATCGTCCAGATCGTCCTGATACCGGTGCTGCTCGGCTTCGCGATCCGGTACTACCTCGACCGGCGGGCACCGCGGGCCGCGGAGGTCGGCGTGGACGTGTTCCCGGCGGTGAGCGTGGTCGCCATCGTCGCCATCGTCGCCGGCGTCGTCGGCGCGAACGTCGACAACATCGTGACCGCGGGGGCGGCGGTTCTCGCGGCGGTCGTCGCGCACAACGCGGTCGGCCTCGCCGGCGGGTACGGCGTCGGCACCGCGGCCGGGATGGCCGAGGACCGCGTCCGGGCCTGCACGTTCGAGGTGGGCCTCCAGAACAGCGGTCTGGCGGTGGCGCTGGCGACCACCTTCTTCAGCGCGGAGGCGGCGCTCATCCCGGCGCTGTTCAGCGTCTGGCACAACGTCACCGGCCCCGCGCTGGCGAGTCTCTTCTCGTGGCGGGACGGGCGCGCGACGGGAGCGGAGGCACCGCCGGCGGACGACTGACTCGACGGTGTGACCGCGGACGACTCGAAGGCCGGCGCGCGGATCCTCCCGAGTCGCGTCCCCATCGATCCGGACATAGAGGGCGCGGACGTGGTCGGTGACGCCCGCGAGGCGTTCGCGGACCGGGAGAAGCCGGTGTTCGTCCTCCTCTCGGACTCGGACCCGGTCACCCGGTCGGCGCGGGGTGACCCACTGTCCGTGTTCCCGACCGCGGACGAGCAACCGGAGACGTGGATCCAGGGCGGCGGGCACTTCCTGCAGGAGGATCGCGGCGAGGCGGTCGCCGACTGGATAGTCGATTTCGTCGACCGGACGGAGGCGACGGACTCCCGCACCGGCCGGGCCGCGGTCCCCACGTACAAGGCGTCGCGGGCCGAGTACCCGAACATGCACAGCGCCGAGCGCGTGACGCTCGCACGCCTCCCCTCCGGCGTCGAGGTGACGACGACGGTCCACACCTACGGCGGCGACGGTCCGACAGTGTACTTGCAAGCGGCCCAGCACGGCAGAGAGGTGAACGGGACCGAGGTCCTCCGGCGGGTCCACGACCGCCTCGTCGACGCCGACCTCGCGGGTCGCGTCGTCGCCGTCCCGGTCGCGAACCCGCTCACGTTCGACCGCGTCTCGTACACGACGCCGGAGGAACTCGACAGCGCTCACTCGAACATGAACCGGGTGTGGCCCGGCGACCCGGCGGGGACGCTCCACGAGCGCATGGCCGCCGGGCTCTGGGCGTACGCCGTCGACGCGGACGCGGCCGTCGACCTCCACACCGGCAGTCCCGACATGCACACCCACGTCGTGTTCATGGACGGGGACGAGGACGCCCGCGCACTGGCGGAGGCCTTCGACACGGACCTCCTGCTCGCGGAACCCGCGGGCGACGACGCCAGCGCGGAGTGGAACCGCCGGAACTTCGCCGGCAAGTTCCGCGTCGCGGCCACCCGCGAGAGCGTCCCGACGATCACGCCCGAACTCGCCCACAACAAACAGATCGTCGAGCCGGCGGTCGAGGCGGGCGTCAGCGGCGTGCTGAACGTCCTCCGACATCTCGGCGTCCTCCCGGACGAACCGGCAAGCGGGGGCGACCGGACCGTCGCCCGAAACCACCTCGGGCGAGTCGACGCCGCCGACGCCGGCCTCTTCCGCCCGCACCCCGGCCGCCGCCTCGGCGAGCGCGTGACGGCGGGCACGCCGCTCGGTACGCTGTACGACCCGGGCACGTACGAGGTGCTACAGGAGGCGACCGCGGACGACGACGGGATCCTCTACGCGCTCACCCGGGAGGGGACGGTCGTCGGCGGGGACAAACTGGCGAACGTCGCGATCCCGAAGTGACGGCGGAGCGCGCTTCGAGGTGCTGGGCGGCGCGCTCGGCGTCCGACGCGCTCAGAACGCGCGGAGGTCCTCCAGCACCGCCTCGGCGCTGCCGTCGGCGACGGCCTCGCGAGCCAGTTCCAGCCCCTCGTCCAGGGAGTCGGCGTCGTCGCGGGCGTAGATGCGGAACGCGGCGTTGACCGCGACGGCGTCGGCGAAGTGGTCGTCGCGCTCGCCGGCGACGACGGCCTCGGTGATCGCCGCGGAGTCGGCGGCCACGTCGTCGACTTCGAGGTCCTCCTCCTCGAACTCCATCCCGTACTCGGGCGTCTCGATCTCGTAGTCGTCGAAGTCGACCTCTCGCGGGTCGCCCTGCTCCCCGCTCGGTCCTGCGGCGGCGCGTGGTGCCGCCCGCCACTCCGCGACCTTCGTGTAGCCGGGCCGGATGTCGTCGTACCCCTCCATGCCCTGGAACATGATGACGCGGTCGGGGCTCTCCGTCTCCATCTCGGCGAACGTGTCGGTCACCTTCTCGGCGAACGCGAGGTGGTAGAAGCTCCCGAGGTGGACGTCGGCGTTCGCCGGGTTCGCCAGCGTCTCGACGGTGTTGACGAACGTTCGGACGCCCATCCGGTCGCGGCGGTCGTACAGGCCGTCGACGCCGGGGTTGAACGCTGGCTGATAGTAGAAGCCAAAGCCCGTCTCGTCGACCATGTCCGCGCTCTCGCCGACGTCGAGGTCGGTGCGGACGCCGAGTTCGTCGAGGACGTGCTTGTACGCGCAGGCCTCGTGCGTCGGCACGCGGTCGCCGCTGTGGGCGACGACGGGCGTGCCCGCGCCGGCGGCGACGACGCCGGCCGCGACGCCAAGCAGCGCGCTGTCGTTTTTCCCGTCGTAGTTCGCGCCGCAGTCGACCGGGTCGGCGTCGGGTTCGGCCCGCTCGACCGACTCCTCGACCATCACGTCGGTGTAGCCCGCGGGTTCCTCGGGGTTGTTGCGCTTCCAGCGGTTCGCCAGCCAGAACGCGCCCAGCGTCGTCGGATCCGGTTCGCCGCCGAGGATCCGCTGGAACGCCTCGCGAGCCTGCTCGCGGGTCATGTCCGCCGCGGACTTGTGCCCGGAGCCGACTACCTCGGTCATCAGCCGCTTCAGGGGCCAGTCACCGTACTGCGGGCTTGCTTCGGCCATGCCCGTGGGTTGTGGCGCTCGCCGCAAAAGCGTCCCGTTTCCGGCGGCCGTCAGAGGGGGTTCGACCGGGCCGGCGTCGCCGGCGGGGACGGTCCCCGGTCAGGTCTCTCGCTCCGCCCGCGGCCAGTCGGGGTCGACGCCGACGAGTTCCGCGCTCTCGTCCCAGAGGGCTCGGCGGAGGCGCTCGTCGCGCGCGTCGGAGGACGGGTCGGCCGGGGTCGTCCCGTCGAAGTACCGCCCGGTCACGTCGGCGACCTCCTCCGAGCACGTGAGATACGCGAGCGCTTCCGCACCGTCCTCGACGGTCTGGCCGACGGGGAGTATCGAAAGCAGACGCATCGCGGCCCGGACGTAGAAGGCGCTGTCCCGGTAGAGGCCGCTGGAGGGAATGAACCCGGGATGGAACGTCGTCGTGGTGACGCCCGTCCCGCGGAGGCGGTCGGCGAGTTCGTAGGTGAACAGGACGTTCATCAGCTTCGTCCGGGCGTAGGCGTCGAACCCCTCGTAATCGCCGCGTAGGTCGAGGTCGTCGGGGTCGAGGGAGGCACGCTCGTGAACTCCCGAGGAGGTGACGACGACGCGCGAGGGCGCGCTGTCCGTCAGCAGGGGCAGCAGTTCGTGGGTCAGCAGGTACGGCGCGAGGTGGTTGACCGCCACCGTGACCGGTACCCCGTCCGCGGTCCGCTCCCGACTGCTCCGGGCGAGACCGGCGTTGTTCACCAGCGCGTCGAGGGCGTCGACGCGCTCTCGCACCGTCGCCGCGAGGTCCCGCACCGAGGACTGTGCGGCGAGGTCGTAGCGGAGGAACTCCGCGTCGACCCCCCGTTGGCGGAGGCGTTCGGTCGTCGCCTCGCCCCGCTCCGCGTCGCGGCCGACCAGCAGGAGCGTCGCGCCCAGATCACCGATCTTCCGCGCCGCCGCGCGGCCGATGCCTCGCGTCCCGCCAGTCAGCAGTACCGTACGGTCGGAGCAGTCGGGCAGCGTCATGTATCGTTCGTTGGTCCCGCTCGGCAAAGAACTCGGGGGCGTCGGCACCGCGAGCGCGTTCGGACGGACCCGAAAAAGGTAGGTTCGTCCCGTCCCGAGAACGATCAATGAGCCTTCAGGCGGGCGAGTGGCGCGAGCGGATCGACGACCCCGACGCCGGACTCGTCGACGGGTTCCAGAGCGGGTTTCCCGTCGAACGCCGCCCCTTTCGGGCGGTCGGCGACGCGGTCGGCACCGACGAGGCGGACGCGCTCGCGCGGGTCGAACGCCTCGCCGACGAGGGGATCTTCCGCCGGTTCGGCCCCGTCCTGAACCCCCCCGTGATCGGCAGTTCGACGCTCGCGGCCGTCGGTGTCCCCGAGGACCGGTTCGACGAGGTGGCCGAAGTGATAAACGGCTACCGGCAGGTGAACCACAACTACCGGCGCGACCACGAGTGGAACATGTGGTTCGTCGTCACCGCCGGGTCGCTGGAGCGCCGCGACGAGATACTCGCCGAGATAGCGGACCGAACCGGGTGCGAGGTGCTGAACCTCCCGATGCTCACGGACTACTACATCGACCTGGAGTTCCCCGTGGTGAACGGTGACCGGTTCGCCCGGGAGAGCTTCTCGGAGACGGCCGTCGACGCTACCCGCATCAGCGAGAACGCCGCGGGCGACCTCTCCGACTTCGAGGCCGACCTCCTGCTGGAGATACAGGACGGCTTTCCGCTGACCTCGACGCCGTACGCCGACGTGGCCGACGCCGTCGGCGCGGACGTGGACGACGTGCTCGACGCCATCGAGCGCCTGCGCGGCGACGGCTGTATCAAGCGGATCGGTTGCGTCGTCAACCACGTCGTCACCGGGTTCGACAGCAACTGCATGGTCGTGTGGGACGTGCCCGACGAGGACCTCGACGACCGCGGCACCGCGGTCGGCGGTCTGCCGTACGTCACGCTCTGTTACCACCGGCCGCGCCGCGAGGAACAGGACTGGCCCTACAGCGTGTTCACCATGATCCACGGCCGCGACCCCGACGCCGTCGACGAGAAGATAGACGAACTCGCGAGCGAACACCTCCCCTACGACCACGAGCGCCTCTACTCGACGGAGACGCTGAAACAGACCGGCGCGCGCTACGAGGACCTCGTGTAGGCCGCCGAGCGGTACAGCAGACCGCCGAAACCGCCTGTCAGCGCGGCTATCTCTCCGCGGATCCGGGACACACGTTTAATGAACGCGGCGGGGTCGTTGGGAACGGTGAATCCGTAGTGAGCGAGATCCGTCTCTCACCGGCGGCGAGGCCGCCCCGCCGGTCCGACGGCGGGGCTGAGAACACCGGCGCGGTGAACCGCGAGCGCCACGGGGGGCGCGGATGAGAGCCCTCACGTGGCACGGCGAGGAGGACGTTCGCGTCGACGAGGTCCCCGACCCCGAGATCGTCAACCCGCACGACGCGGTGGTCGAGATCACCGCCACGGCCATCTGCGGGTCGGACCTCCACCTGTACGACGGCTACGTGCCGTCGATGCGCGAGGGGGACGTGCTGGGCCACGAACCGATGGGTGAGGTGGTCGAGACGGGCGACGCCGTCGAGACGCTGGAGGAGGGCGACCGCGTCGTCGTCCCGTTCACGATCAGTTGCGGGTCGTGCTGGTTCTGCGAGGAGGACCTGTACTCGCTCTGTGACAACTCGAACCCGAACGCGGAGGTCGCCCGGAAGGTGATGGGGCAGTCGCCGGCCGGCCTGTTCGGCTACTCACACATGATGGGCGGCTACGCCGGCGGGCAGGCCGAGTACCTCCGGGTCCCGTATGCGGACGTGGGACCGGTGAACGTCGACTCCGACCTGTCGGACGAGCAGGTGCTGCTCCTCTCGGACGTGTTCCCGACGGGGTACATGGCCGCCGAGAACGCCGGGATCGAGGAGGACGACACGGTCGCGGTGTGGGGGTGTGGCCCCGTCGGCCAGTTCGCCGTCCAGAGCGCCTGGATGCTCGGCGCGGGGCGAGTGATCGCGATCGACCGGGTGCAGGAGCGCCTCCGGATGGCGCGGGAGCACGGGGACGCGGAAACCATCGACTTCGAGGACGAGGACGTGTACGACCGGCTGATGGCGATGACCGGCGGCCGCGGCCCGGACCGGTGTATCGACGCCGTCGGGACGGAGGCCCACGGCACGGGCCTCATGGGGAAGATGGACAAGGCGAAACAGCAGGTGAACCTGGAAGCGGACCGGCCGCACGTCCTCCGACAGGCGATCAGGTGCTGTCGGAAGGGCGGGACGCTGTCGGTCCCCGGCGTCTACCTCGGGCACGTCGACGACTTCCCCGTCGGCCCGCTGATGAACAAGGCGCTGACGGTAAACACCGGACAGACCCACGTCCAGCGCTACCTCGACCCCCTGCTGGAGCGGATCGAGGACGGCGACATCGACCCGTCGTTCGTCATCACCCATCAGGAACCGCTGGAGAAGGGGCCGGAGATGTACGAGACCTTCCGGGAGAAGGAGGACGGCTGCATCAAGGTCGTGCTGACGCCCTGATGGGAGCGGTCGGAACCGTGCCCCGGCCGTTCGCCACCCGGTCTGGCGAACGGCGGAACTGGCGTGCAACCGTCCCGACGAGCGCGGGCGTCGCTGTCGGGCGCGAATCGCGGGGCGCGAAAACGGCAGGAAGGAGTCCCACGGTGGCGCTCGCCCGGACCGCCCGGCGGGCGGCCTACACCTCGAACTCGATGGCCGCGCCCTGCCCGAAGCCGACACAGAGCGTGGCGAGACCGCGGCCGCCGCCGCGCTGCTGGAGTTCGTGGATCAGCGTCACCGGCAGGCGCGCGCCGCTCGCGCCGAGCGGGTGACCGATGGCGATAGCGCCGCCGTTGACGTTGAACTCGTCGTCCGGGATACCGAGTTGTTGCTGGCTGTAAAGGGACTGGCTGGCGAACGCCTCGTTCAGTTCGACGAGGTCGTAGTCGTCGATGTCGCGACCGGTCCGCTCCAGCAGGCCCTCCGTCGCGGGCACGGGACCGACGCCCATGATGCGGGGGTCGACGCCGACGACGTTGTTCGAGCCGACTTCGGCCATGATCTCGAGGCCGTGATCCTCGGCGAAGGACCTGCTCGTCACGAGCGTCGCGGCCGCGCCGTCGCTGATCTGGGAGGCGTTGCCGGGCGTGACGGAGCCGTCGCTTTTGAACACGGTCGGAAGCTCCGCCAGTTTCTCCGTCGTCGTGCCGGGGCGCAGGCCCTCGTCCTCGGTGACCGTGCCGTCCTCGGTCTCGATGGGGACGATCTGGGAGTCGAAGCGGCCCTCCTCGGTCGCCTCGTAGGCGCGCTGCTGGCTCCGGGCGGCGTACTCGTCCTGCTCCTCGCGGGAGACGTCGAAGCGGTCGGCGACCGCCTCCGCGGTCATTCCCATCTGGAGTTCGCCGACGTTGTACGCCTCGGCCATCCGCGGGTGGATGTAGCCGTGGCCCTCGCCCATCTCGACGCGGGACATCGACTCGACGCCGCCGGCGATGACCGCGTCGCGCTGGCCGGCGCGGACGGCGTCGGACGCGGAGATGATCGCCTGCATCGAGGACGCGCACCAGCGGTTGATCGTGGTGGCAGGAACGTTCTCGCCCAGGTCCGACAGCAGTGCGATGACCCGCGCCAGGTTGTTGTCCTGCTCCTCGCGCTGCTGCGCGCAGCCCCACATCAGGTCGTCGATGTGCTCGCCGGAGAGGCCGGTCTCCGCGAGGATCTCGTCGATGAGCGGGATCGACAGGTCCTCGCTCCGGACGTCCGCGAAGACGCCGTCCTCCTTGCCCTGGGGCGTTCGGTACGCCCGCACGACGACGGGCGTGGTGTCGCTTGCCATGCACGGATTGATGACCTTCACGAACTTAAATGGCTATAAAACCAGCAGGGGTGGGAAAGGAGTTTTATATGCTACGGTTTACTCCCAAAGGCAGAGCCAAGTTCGAGTTGAAAACCCATACTCTCCCGGGAGAAGGGATGCATCTTCCCTCCGGGCTCCATCTAAATTCAATGTTGAATAAGGAGAGGGACCTGGAATACTCGCTGCTCCCTTCATCTCAAATTCAAGTCGATATTTATTTCCTACAGATACGACTTCAATCAAATTGGCTGATTCGAATTCATCCACTTCCAACGGGTTATTCTATTGCACACAAACGTAGGTCTTAATATAAAGACTTAATACTAGTCTTTTAATAGTGCAATTCTTGTAAAAAACATAGCCAATAATAACGCGCCAATCCCAATATGGTAGGTTCCAAGTATAAGGACCGATGTTGCCCATAAAGCTGATTCCAAGTTTGAAATTTCATCCAGTGATTTAAAATAGATGATTAGAGAAACTGATAATACAGACATCCATTTTATTCCCTCTATTAATATCTGGTCTGAATAGATATCAAGTATACTGTCCATATTTATTAATTCCTATATGTAGTAAATAATCTTTCCGGTTCAAATCGCTAAGAAGATATTGTATCCAAGAGGAAACCAGACCCATAAATCATTTACCCACAACTGATCACAGACGGACCATGACCGGTCGGCCCTCGCTCCCGGACGCCATCTCCGGCCGCCGCGGCACCGCGGCGGCGGTCCTCGCAGTCTCCCTGCTCGGCCTCCTCGCGCGCCTCTACGACCTCGGGTCACGGGTCGCCCATCAGGACGAGGCCCGCGTGGCCTACTGGACGCTCCGATACGCCGAGACGGGCGTTCACGAGTACCGGCCCATCGTCCACGGTCCGTTCCTCCCGCTCGTCAACAGCAAGGTGTTCTCCCTGCTCGGACCGAACGACGTCACGATGCGGCTGGTCGTCGCGCTCGTCGGGGCCTGCCTGCCGCTGTCGGCGTGGCTGTTCCGCGACCGCCTGCGCGACAGCGAAGTCGTCGCCTTAGCCGTCGTGCTCGCGTTCAACCCCATCCTGCTCTACTACTCGCGGTTCTTCCGGACCGACGTGTTGCTCGCCGCCTTCACCTTCGTCGCGCTCGGCCTGTTCGTCCGCTGGTACGACACCCGGAAGGACCGCTACCTGTTCGCCGCGACGGGGTCGTACGCGCTGTCGTTCACCACCAAGGAGAACGCGCTGGTGTACGCGCTCTGTCTCCTCGGGGCCGCCGCGCTCCTGCTCGACCACCGACTGTTCCTCGCTCGCGTCCGCGGCCGGACCCCCGGCGCGGAACTGCGCCGGTACGCCAGCGGCGCGCTCACCTTCGACCCCATGGGCCGCCTCTCGCGGGACGCGCGGGGCCGCCTGCTCGCCGACCTCCCCGACGCCGTCCGCGCCCGGAAGCGGGCGATCCTCCTCTCGGTCGCCGTCGTCGCGGAGTTCTTCGCGGTCGTCGTCTTCTTCTACGCCCCGCGGAAGGGCGGCTACCCCGGGTACGGAGACACCGAGGGGATGGGGCTGTACTGGTCGCTGGAGGAACTCGCGGCCGGCCGGCCCGGCATGTTCGTCGCCGTCGTCGAGGAGGCGCTGGTCGGTAGCTGGTCGAAGTTCGTCCACCAGTGGGGGTCCGGTCACGGCCACGAGTTCCTCCGCTACTGGAACGACTACGTCAGGACGATGGAGGCGGGCGCGGCCGCGCTCGTCGCGCTGGCGGCCGTCGGCTTCGTCGCGGACCGGTACTCCGCGGAGGGGCCGCGGGACCTGGTCGCGCTGGGCGGGTACATCGGGGCGGTGAGCGTTTTCGGCTACCCGATCATCACCGACATTCCGGCACCGTGGGCCACCATCCACGCGGTGGTCCCGCTCGCGCTCCCGGCCGCGGTCGGTCTCGCGCTGGTCGGTCGCTGGGGCGTCGACGCGTACGACGACGGCGACGTCGTCGGTATCTCGGCCGCCGTCGTCCTCGTCCTGTTGCTGGTCGCACAGGTCGGCGGGGCCGCCATGGGCACCTCCTACAGAGAGCCCGCCAGCCCCGACAACGAACTGGTTCAGTACGCCCAGTCGTCGTCGGACATGAAGCCGACGCTGGAGACGATAGCCCGGATCGCCCGCGAGAACGAGGGCGTCGACGTGGTCTACTACGGCAACGAGTTCGACATGCCCAACGAGTCGAACGCGGACCAGCCACCGGCCCATCCGGGCGGGTGGTTCGAGCGCCTGCCGCTCGCGTGGTACGTCGAGGCCGAACAGCATCGACTCCAGGGGAGCGACGCGGACCTGGTCGTCAACAGCACCTCGGACGCCGCCGACGTCGAGGACGACCCGCCGCCGGTGGTCGTTTCGTTGCGGAACGACGCCGCCGCGTACGAGTCGTCGCTGGACGGCTACCGTGCGTACCAGTACGAGCGCTACCTCCACAGCAGCACGTTCGTCGTCTTCGTCGACGAGGAGTCCCTCGACGACTGACCGAGAGCTACGTCGTCGCGACCCGCCGCCCGACGGGTATCGGAACGGTGACGCGGTCTACCGACCCCGGTCGGCGCTTCGACGGTCTTAATATTCCCCCGTTCCAATCCTTCGGGGAATGAACGACGGGGCGCTTGACGTCGTCGAGTTCCTGTTGACGACCCGGGTGTACGACGACGGACGCGATCTGGACGAAAACGACCTGCCACCGCGGTACCGCAAGGTGTTCTGGACCGGGGGAGACGAGGACGATCCGGGGGGCATCGAGCGACCGTTATCGGTGACGAACAGCAACGCCCGCGCGGCGACGGGGATCGAACGGCCGTGGGACGCCATCTCCGACCTGATGTTCACCGAGCGCGACGAGTTCTCGGGCGCTCTCTCGCTCGCACAGGAGGAGATGGCCGAACGGTGGTTCCTCGAACGCGCGAGCGACGACCGAATCATGCGGAACCCGACGCTCGCCTACGCCTTCGAGGACGAGGTCGACGTCGAGTACGAGCGCGCCCGCGGCGCGAACCGGCCGATACAGGCCGACCGAGTGTG
>PXSA01000019.1 GCA_003023565.1 Halobacteriales archaeon QS_9_68_17 | reverse complement strand
CAGCCGCCGCCACTCGCCGGACGCGTCGGCGAGGGCGCGAGCGCCCGCGACGTCGGCGATCAGCGCGGCCTCCGACGGCCACCGCGCGAGGCGCGTGCCGCCCTGTTCGAGCCGGTAGGCGTCGCCGAACGACTCCAGCGTGCAGTCCTCGCGGCGGAGTCCGAGCGCGTCGACCGCGTCCGCCGCGGTCACGTCCCCGTCCATCTCGCCGCGCCACGACGCGCGGAAGCCATCGGCGAGACAGAGGTCGTCTACGTTCTCGCAGGGTTCGACCGCGCCGGCGTCGAGCAGCGCTTCCTCGGGGTCGACCTCGACCCCCGCGTCCGCCGCCGGGTCCGCGACCGCGGCGTCCTCGGGCACCTTGTCGAACCACGCGAGCACGCGGTCCGGCAGATACCGCTTCGTCAGCGTCGGCGTGCCGGGAACGAGGTAGCCCCGGAGGTAGATAGCGGCCGCGCAGACGAGGAGGGCGGCCGCGCCGGTGGCAGCACCCGCCGCCGTGCCGGCCGCGGACGCCACCGCCCAGCCGACGGCACCGCTCCCGGCCGCGGCGATAATGCTGTTGACGACCGTACACGGCGTACAGCGGTTCTCGCCGGTATACTCCGGCTGTCGGAACGGTTCGAGGGCAGAGGGGACGCTCATCGATTCCGCGTTTTTCCGCTCCGAACAAAAAGGATTCGCCCGTCGTCCGCTGTACACCGCTTCGATACTACCGCGACCCGAGTCACCGAACACCGGGACGCAGTACGGGACGAAGTTGTCGAACAGCGCCTTCGCCTCGCAGGCGGCGGCGTAGTTCTCCTCGTTGACCCCGTCCAGCACCTTCCGGACGCGCTGGTCGGGCAGGTCCTTCCCCTCCGTCACGTACTCGGCGGTCTCCATGTCGTACTCGGGATGGAACTGCACGCCGAAGACGCGGTCCTTGCGGAAGCCGTGGACCGAGTAGTCGTTCTCGGCGATGAGCTCCGCGCCCGGCGGCAGTTCGACCACGGCGTCGGAGTGCGTCGTGAAGACGGTGAACTCCCCGTCGAGGCCGTCTAGCAGTTCGGAGTCGCCGGTCCGCTCGACGGTCCGGTAGCCGATCTCGTACTCGCCCATGGGTTCGACGCGCCCGCCGAGCACGTCCGCGAGGAGCTGGTGCCCCCAACAGACGCCGAGGAACGGGAGGCCGCGGTCGATGGCGGTCCGAACCCACTCCTTCGTGGGCTCGATCCACTCCTCGTCCCAGTAGACCGACGCGCGCGACCCCGTGACCAGACAGCCGTCGTACGGCAGCGCCGTACTGCTCGATGAGCTCCGCTCATCGGCGTCGACTTCGAGCGTCTCCGGGAACTCCTGGCCGACGACGTCGAACTCCGTGACGTCGGCGTCGAGCTCCCGCCGGAAGTTTCGACGGTTGTGCTCGGGGTCGTGCGCGGCGTTTAACACGGCGATACGCGGTCGACTCATCAGTGCTTTCCAACACCTATAGGGGGAAGTGCGTTTCGCCCGCGCGGTGATCCTGCCGGGGTCCGTGACGTCGTGGCCGGTCGCTCACGCCAGGTCCGCGTCCGCGTGGTCGAGCAGGAACCCCTGCAGGCGGTCGTTCACCGGGCGCGACCGCTCGACGAAAAAGAGGTGGCGGCCCGGAAACGCCTCGAACTCGCCTTTCGGCAGGTCCGCGGCCAGTCGCTCCGCCGCCGAGAGCGACACGACGGGGTCGTCCTCGCCCGCCAGCACCAGCGCCGGGAGCGTGATCTCGTACAGCGGGTCGGCGTCGTAGCTCTCGACGGCGGCGGCCTGCGCGCGCCAGGCGTCCGGGCCGGCGTCGTCGGTCCGCCGCCACTCCGCGATGCCGTCTATCACGTCCGGTTGCGTCTCGCGGAAGTCGGTCGTGAACCCCGCCCGGAGCGACTCGCGCAGCGCGGTCGGGTCCGCGGGGTCGGCGAACAGCACCTCCGGATCCGCGAACTCGTCGCCGCTCGCTGCCGTGCCAGCGAGCGTCAGCGTCTCCGCCCGCGAGTAGCGGCGGGCGTACTCCAGCGCGACTAGTCCGCCGAGGCCCGCGCCGACGAGGTGCGCGGTCCGGACGCCGGCGTCCGACAGCACCGCCTCCAGGTCGGCGGCGAGCGTTGCCGCGTCGTACGGTCCCGCCGGCGCGTCCGAGCGGCCGGTCCCGCGCAGGTCCCAGACGAGCGCCTCGAACGGGCCGGCCACGGCCGGTGCGGTCCATCCCCAGAGCCACGCGCCGTAGCCCACGTCGCCGACGAACGCGACCGTCTCGCCCACGCCGTCCGTCTCGTAGTACAGCGCGGTCCCGTCATTGTTCGCGGTCGGCATCACGCGGGACTCGACGCGCCGCGGACTTATAGGGACCGCTGTAGCTGTTTACCTCGGCGACCCCGGTCCGAAGTACCGAAACGACTTACAGCGGTCCCCGTTGATCGCCCCGCTGTCGCGGCCGCGACGGCCGAGCGACGCCCACCCGCGCGGTCAGGCCACGATGAGACCGGCAGTGAGTAGCGTCGTCAGCGCGCAGAGGGCGACGAGGACGTAGACCAGCGGCCCGTACGCCGACGGCTTCGTCTCGTCGGGAGGGAGCGTCCACCGGTATGCGGCGAGCGCACAGAAGGTCGACCCGCTGACGAGCTGCCACGCCGAACCGGGGACGACCTGTACGCCATGCGCGACCGTGTAGTGCCCGATGTGCAGCGCGCCGGCGTACAGGAACAGGAGGTCCGCGAGGCGTTTCGGATGCACGCGTTCGACCAGTCAGGGGCGCGTAATAAAACGGTCGGCGACCCGACCCGTTTTTGTCGCCTCGCCGTCACTGGCCGTACATGAACGCGATCAAGGACAGCGTCCACGACTACGTCGAGGTCGAGGGCGTCGCCCGCGACCTCCTCGACGCGGAGGCGTTCCAGCGCCTCCGGCAGGTCAAACAGCTCTCCACCGTCCGCCTGGTCTACCCCTCCGCGAACCACACGCGCTTCGAGCACAGCCTCGGCGTCTTTCACCTCGCCGGCCGCGCGCTGGACCAGTTAGACGTCAGCGACTCCCGCGCCGAGGCGGTGCGGGCCGCGGCGCTGCTGCACGACGTGGGCCACGGGCCGTACGGCCACCAGACCGAGGGGATCATCCGGCGTCGCCTCGGCCGCCACCACGACGAGGTCCACGACCTGATCGGCGACGGCGAACTCGCAGCCGTGCTGGAGTCTCACGGCCTCGACACGGACGCAGTGGCGGACCTCGTCGCCGGCGACGGCGAACTCGGCCAGATCGTCTCCGGGGAACTCGACGTCGACCGGATGGACTACCTGGTGCGGGACGCCCACCACACCGGCGTCCCGTACGGCACCATCGACCACGGTCGGCTCGTCCGGTCGCTCACGTTCGTCGACGGCCACCTCGCGCTCGCGGAGGGCAACGTCGCCACGGCCGAGAGCATGCTCGTCGCCCGGGCGCTGATGAACGCGACGGTGTACCGCCACCACGTCTCCCGCATCGCGGGCGCGATGCTCGAACGCGTCTGCGAGCGCCTGCTCAACGAGACCGATGTCGATGCCGAGCAGTTCGCCCGCATGACCGACGACGAACTGATGGCCGAACTCCGCCGACGCGACGAGACGGCCGACGCCGCCGCCCGCCTCGCCACGCGCGACCTCTACAAGCGGGCGGTGTGGGCCGAACTCGACGCGGTGCCCGACGCCGTCGTCGGCGCGGGCCACGAGCGCGTGCGGGACCTCGAAGCGGAGGTCGCCGCGGAGGCGGACGTCCCGGAACGCGCCGTCGTCCTCGACAGCCCCGGCCGGCCGAGCATGCCCGAATCGTCGTCGCGCGTCGTCGTCAACGGCGGCGTCCGCCGCCTCCACGAGCAGTCCGCGCTGGTACAGGGGTTACAGGCCGCCCAGCGAACCCAGTGGCGACTCGGCGTGTATGCGCCGGAAGAACGAGCCGAGACGGTCGGACGGGCGGCCGTCGCGGTCCTGGGACTCGACGAACGCGGCGCGACAGTCGACGTGGCGGGCGACGCGCCGGGCTGAAGCGATCACTCGGGGTCGTAGCCGTCCCGCGCCGCGACGCGGGCGTTGACGTCCTGCAGGAGGACGGTGAAGGCCTCCGCGCGGACGCGCTCGGCGTCGTCGGAGTCCCGCATCGCGGCGACCTCCTCGACGAGGTCGTCCATCGGGGTCGCGTCGGCGTGGTCGAGCACGGCCTCGCAGACCTCGCGGTCCATCTCCGGGACGAACTCGCCGACCGCCGACCAGAGGGCGTCCTCCCGGTCGTCCGGCCCCTCCGCGCCGGCAAGCGCCGCCAGCGTGTCGTCGGTGAGACGACCGACGAGCGCCGCGTACTCGTCCTCGTTCACGCGTTTCTCACTTGCCGAAGCACGTCGGGCGCGTCGTCCAGCGCGTCGTCCAGCGCGTCGGCGTCCGGGCCGCCGCCCTGCGCGAAGTCCGGCGGGCCGCCCCCGCCGCCGCCGACCTTGCGGGCGAGTTCGCCGACCACGTCGCCCGCGTTCACGTTCACGCCGTCGGGCACGGCGACGACGAACTGCGCGCCGTCGGACTCGCGTCCCTCGTCCGACGAGCCCCCGCTCGCATCGCCCGCGGGGACGCCGTCCCCGCCGCTACCGAGGACGGCGATGGTCCCCTCCTCGACCAGCGCGTTCGCGGTGGCGCGGAGTTCGTCCATGTCCGCGTCGAGGCGCTGGACGACGGCGGTCGCGTCGCCCACGTCCACCTCGTCGCCGCCCGGGTGCCCGCTGGCACCTTTCGCGCGGGCCGCGGCGAGCTCCTCTTTCAGGTCCTCGATCCGCTTGCCGCGCTCCTTCCACTCGGCGAAGAACCGCTCGGCCGTCTCGGGCACGTCCTGCGGCGAGACGTCGAGGACCTCGGCGGCCTCGTAGAGCGCGTCCTCGGTCTCCTGCGTGCCCTCGATGGCGGCCTCGCCCACCGCGAAGGTGAGCCGCTCGACGCCGTCCTGCACGCGCTCGGTCGAGAGGACCTTGACCGTGCCGATGTCACCGGTCCGCTCGACGTGGGTCCCGCCGCAGGCCTGCACGTCCTCGGCGACGTGGATGAGGCGGATGTTCGTCCCCGGCGGGATGCCGCCCTGGTACAGGTCGAAGCCGTGTTCGGCCTCCGCCTCGTTGCGGTGGGGCCACTCCTGCGTGACGGAGGTGTTCTCCATCACGAGTTCGTTCGCCACCCGCTCTATCTCCTTGACCTCGTCGCGGGAGATGCGGTCGTAGTGGTTGACGTCGATCCGCGAGGAGTCGACACCCTTCTGCGCACCCGCCTGACGGATGTGGTCGCCGAGCACCTGGCGCGCGGCGTGGATGACGATGTGGGTCGCCGTGTGGTGGCGCATGAGCTGTCGCCGCCGCCCGACGTCGATCTGCCCGCGGACGAAATCGCCCTTCCCGGGGTCCTCGTCCGTGCGGTGGAAGACGACGCCGTCCTCGATCCGGACGTCGGTCACCTCGGCGGTCGTCTCGTCCGAGGAGAGCGTCCCCGTGTCGGCGGGCTGCCCCCCGCCCTCGGGGTAGAACATCGTCTGGTCTAGGACGACGTTGTAGCCGTCCTCGCGCTCGAACACGTCGAGCACGACGGCCTCGAACTCGGTGCCCTGCTGGTCCTCGTAGTAGAGGCGGTCCGTCCCGGGGAGGTCGGCGAGGCGCTCGTCCTCCGCCGTCCCCTCGGCCGCGCCGCCGGCGGTGTCGTGGCGCTCGGCGACGAGCCCGTAGAAGTCGTCCGGCGTCTCGACCGTCGCGCCCTTCTCCGCGGCTATCTCCTCGACCATGTCCGGCTGGATGCCGTGGGAGTCGTACAGCTCGATCAGCTCGTCGGTCGGGATCGGCTCGTCGCGCTGGCTGTACTCCTCGGCCAGTTGCTCGACGCGGCGCGAGCCCCGCTCCAGCGTCTCGCGGTACTTCTCGACCTCGGTGCGGACGATGTCGCGGACGGTGTCGCGGTTCTCGTACCCCAGCCGCTCGGCCTGCATGTCGACGAGTTCGTCCAGCGGCGCGTCGACGCCGAGGGTGTCGACCAGCCGCTTCGTCCGGCGCAGGACCATCCGGGCGAGATAGCCCGTGCCGACGTTCGAGGGGACGATCTCGTCGCCGAGCATGTACGCGAGCGTCCGGCAGTGGTCGGCGACGGCGTAGATGTCCTCCAGCGGCTCCATCAGCTCCTCCAGTTCGGCGGCGGAGACCCCGATCCGGTCGGCGATGGCGTCGCGGGCCGCCTCCATGTCCTCGGCCTCGTCGATGTCCATGTGGCCGGCGAGTTTCGCGGCGTGGTGGACGACCGCCTCCTCCTCCTCCGTGAGGTCGATCCCGGCGTTGTCCTTGAGGAAGGCGATCATGTCGGGGTAGACGGCCTCGTACACCGTCGGCGTCCCCTGACTCACCCACGTCCACCGCTCTAGCCCGTAGCCGGTGTCGACGACGTAGGTGTCCATCTTCGAGTAGCGGTTGCCGTCTTTCATCCCGTACCCGCCGTCGGGGTCCTGCTCCATCGACATGAAGACGAGCGTGGCGAGTTCGGCCCCGCGGTAGATGACCTCGATCGCCGGGCCGGCGTTGCCGCCGCCGACCCACGGGTCCTCGATGTAGGTCATCTCCGCTACGTTCGCGCCCATCGACTCGAAGAACTCGTCACAGTGCTCGACGGTCCGGTCCTTCCAGTACACCTCGCCGTGGTAGGCGTACTCGTCGGGGTCGACGTCATCGCGCGTGTTGAACGCGTGGTGGGCCATCATCTCGAACGCCATCGTGTGCCGGCCCGTCTTCCCGACGTTGTCGATGTCCTGCATCCGGATGCAGGGCTGGCTGATCGTCAGGGGGTTCGCCGGCGGCGGCGTCTGCCCGCTCGTGACGAGCGGCTGGAAGTCGTAGATGGAGGCCTGCGTCAGGAGCACGTCGTCGCGCCAGCGGTTCGCGGCGACCGGGTACGGGTCGATGCGCTCGTGGCCGTGTTCCTCGAAGAACGAGAGGAACGCCTCGCGCATCTCTTCGAGACTGTGCTCCTCGTCGAAGCCGGGGTTGTCGATGAACCCGTAGTCCTCGCAGGGCGGTTCGCCGCAGGTGGTGCGGTCGTCGTCGCGCGTCCAGAAGTGCGCCCCGCACTCCGTACACTCCCTCCGAACGAAGTCGTTCGCCTCGAAATACTCGAGGCGGTACTCCTCTTCGAGTTCGCTCATGGTACAGGAACGTGGCCGCGCAGTCCGTATAACAGTTCCGCAAACGCCGGATCGGGCGAGAAAGCGGGGCAGACGGCCGGCGGCGGCGGTCGTTTTCCGCCGGGGCCGGCGGAACGATCCTGCCGGTTGCGGCCCTCCCCCATCGCATGCAGAGCCGCACCGACTCGTCCCGGTCGCTCGACCGCGGCGACCGCCCCGACCTCGTCGCGAGCGTGACCCTCGTCAACGTCCCCGGTGCGGCCCCGGCCCTCCTGGGCGGCCCGAACTCGGAGCGGTTCCGGTCGCTGGAGAAACCGTGGTTCGATACTTCCGTTCGTAACTATCGACGTGCGTTCGCCGCGACGCACCGGCGAACCCACTCACTGCGTTACGAACGGAAATACCCGCCCGGCGCGGCCTTCGGCGTCGTCCGGCCCGCCCCGTTCGCGCCCCTCGGCGTCGCGGCGTATCTCGTCCGCCGACGGGGGATCGACCGCCCCGCCGTCCGCGTCGTGGTCGGCCTGTTCGCCCTCCAGTTCGCGTTCACCCTCGCGTGGACGCCGGCGTTTCTCGCGCTGTAGAGCCTCGGGCTGGCGTTCGGGATGGTCGTCGCCCTCGGTGGTCGCGACCGTGCGGGCGTTCGCGCGCCGGGCCGCCGCCCTGCTCGTCCCGTACCTGCTCCGAGTCACGTTCGCCGCCGCGCTCGGGCACGCAATACTCGCCGCGAACGGCTGATACCGCCGCCGCGGTCCGACCACCCGGAACGGGTATCCCTTCTCCACGCCTGCTTCGCGTAACTAAACGCTGACACGACTGGTCTACGACCTCTCTGTTCGTCGCGTCGGACCCCGCTCGCCGTTCCGAGATAGCGGCGGCGGTCGCGGACCACCCGGACCTCTCGGCCGACGTCGTCGCGCCGAGCGAGACCGGGGACGCGTCCGGTGCAGGCTGTCTCGTCGCGGACGCGTGTTTCGTCGTCGCCGACGACGGTCCCGGCATCTCGCCGGAGGACAACGAGCGCGTGTTCGAGTCGGGGTACACGACCCGGGAGAACGGCACGGGCTACGGCCTGTCGGTCGTCGAGCGGATAGCGGAGGCCCACGGCTGGTCGGTGACGGTGACGGACAGCGAGAGCGGCGGCGCGCGCTTCGAGTTCACCGGCGTCGACCCGGCCTAGTCCTCGAGCGCCAGCGACGCCAGCAGGGCCTCTAACTGGACCCGCTCGTTCGCGCCCTCGGTGATGCGGTAGTCGGCATCGCCGACGCGGTCCATCACGCGGACGGCGGCCTCGTCGTCCAGATCGAACTCCCAGACGGAGCGGTGAAGCTGGTCGATGACGTCGCCGCCGGCGATCCCCTTCTCGGTCAGGAGTTCGTCCAGCGTCGACCGCGCGGCGATGAAGTCGCCGTGTAGCGCCTCCGTCACCATCTCCGTGACCTCCTCCGGGCGGGCGGTGCTGGTGATGGTGAAGACGGCGTCCTCGTCGACCGTCTCGCCCATGACGGCGGCGGCCTGCAGGGCGTTTATCGCTTTACGCATGTCGCCGTCCGCGGCGTAGGCGATGGCGTCGATGCCGTCCTGGGTCACCTCGATGTCCTCGTTCTCGGCGATGCGGCGCACCGCCGTCTCGACGGCTTCGTCCGACAGCGGCGAGAAGCGGAAGACCGCGCAGCGGGACTGGATCGGGTCGATGATCCGGCTGGAGTAGTTACACGACATGATGAACCGGGTGTTGCCCGAGAACTGCTCCATCGTCCGGCGGAGCGCCGACTGGGCGTCGCTGGTCAACGAGTCCGCCTCGTCCAGGAAGATGATCCGGTAATCGTAGCCGCCGAAACTCGCCCGCGCGAAGTCCTTGATCCGGCCGCGGACGACGTCGATGCCGCGCTCGTCGGAGGCGTTGAGTTCGAGGAAGTTCTCCCGCCAGTCGTCGCCGTACACCTCGCGAGCGATGTTCGTGGCCGCGGTCGTCTTCCCGATCCCGGCCTCCCCCGAGAACATGAGGTTCGGCAGTTCGTCGCGCTCGATGTAGCTCTTCAGACGGTCAGTGATCTCCTCCTGTCCGAGGATATCGTCCAGCGACTGCGGCCGGTACTTCTCGATCCAGATCTCGTTCCGTCCCGGCGCGGGGTCGGCCTCGGCGTCCGGCGTACTCATATCCCCGTCAAGGGACCTGACGATGATAAAGCCCCCGAGACGCGCGCTCGGTCGTCTCCTCCTGTTCGCGGTCACCGTCGTGGACGTCGCGCTGGCGTGGCTGTTCCCGTTCGTCTCGCTCGCGTGGCTGTTCCCGTTCGTCCCGCTCGCGTGGGTCGGGTACGGCGCGTACGTCCTCGGCGTCGTCCTGCTGTCCGCCGCGAGCGTCGAGAGCCGCTGGCTCGCGCTCGTCCTCGGACTGGTCGTCGCCGTGGCGACGCAAGCCCCCTACGTCGGCGGTCCGGTCGGCCTGCTCGTGTTCCTGCTCGGGCTCGGCTCCCTGTTCGGCGTGGTCGCCGGGGACTACCGGCAGCCGCGGCCGGACCGGCGTCGGCTCCGTCGCCCGCGGTCTCCGAGCCGCCGTGAGAGCGCCGACGACACGCTTACGGCCGGCGGACGGCAACCCCCCGCTATGGACGTCACCGTCGAGGTCGCCGGCGAGGAGACCCACGAACTCTCCGTGGACGACCCCACGTACGCCGACCTGCTCGCCGAGGTCGACCTGTCGCCCCACGAGGCGTCGGTGATGGTCGACGGTCGCCCCGTGCCGGAGGACCAACCGGTCGAGACGGACCGGGTCACCGTCGTCAGACTGATCAAGGGGGGATGACCGGGGCCGACCGCTCGCGCGCGACCGACGCCGTCGCGGTGCCGTCGGGGGTGGCGCCGTCGTCGGCGCGCTCCTCCTCGACCCGCGAGCAGACGGCGCACACGTCGACGCGGCCGCCGTCCGCCGCGCCCGCCGCGGGCAGGGGATCGGGACCGCGCTCGTCGAGTCCGCGGCCGAGCGCGCGGGTCGGCTCACCGCCCGTTTCGACCGCGACGTGCGCCCGTTCTACGAGGCGCTGGGGTTCGAGATCGAACCGGTCGGCGAGGACCGCCTGCGCGGGACCCGAGGCTAACCGCGGCGCTCGTTGATCACGGTCGGTACGAGCACGCCGACCCCGACGAGGACGATCCACGCCCACAGGTCGTTCTCGACGGTGCTGTACGTGAGATACCAGAGGACGGTGCCGGCGGCGACGAACGCGAGCGAGACCGTCGTCTCCTGCGAGACCATACCTCACCGTCGCGGGCCGGCGAGTTAAATCAGCGGTTCCACCAGTCCTCGCCCCTCCGCGAGCAGCGTCTCGACGCGCTCCTCGCTGCCGGCCTCGGCGTACACGCGCAGTTTCGGCTCCGTCCCGCTCGGGCGGACGAGCGTCCACGAGCCGTCGTCGAGCAGGAGCTTGAAGCCGTCGACCGTGACGACGTCCTCGACGGCGGCCCCCGCGACCGCGTCCGGGATGACGCCCTCCAGGTCGTCGATGACGCGCTCTTTCTCGCCGTCCGGGCAGTCGACGCTCACCTTCCCCTGGTGGATCTCGCCGTGCTCGTCGAGCAGTCGGTCGACGCGCGCGTCGAGCGGCTCCTCGGCCGCCGCGGCGGCGGCCAGCAGCGCCATCAGCACGCCGTCTTTCTCGCGGACGTGGCCGCGGACGGTGAACCCGCCGCTCTCCTCGCCGCCGACCAGCGCGTCGTGCTCGGCGACCGCCCGCGCGACCCACTTGAAGCCGACCTGCGTCTCGACGACCTCCTCCCCGTGGGCCTCCGCGACGCGGTCGACCAGGAACGTCGTCGACACGCTCCGGACGGCCGGCCCCGAGTCGCCGTCGAGTAGGTGGTCGTACAGCGCGGCGAAAAAGAGGTTCTCGTCGAGGAAGCCCCGCTCCGGAGTCACGACCGCGAGGCGGTCGGCGTCGCCGTCGTTTGCGATGCCGAGGTCCGCGTCGGCCTCGCGGACGGCCTCGATGAGGGGTTCGAGGTGCTCCTCGCTCGGCTCCGGCGACCCGCCGCCGAACCCCGTGTCGCGCTCGCAGCGGCGGCGCTCGACGGTCGCGCCGGCACGCTCCAGCAGGGCGTCGGTCGTGCCGCGGCCGCTCCCGTGGATCGCGTCGTACACGACCGTGAGGTCGGAGACGGCCGCGTCCACGAGGTCCAGCGCGTGCTCGAAGTGCGACTCGGTGAGGTCCACCTCCCGCACGCTCCCGTGTTCGTCCTCGGGAAGCGCGGTCGGTTCGGCGAGGCGCTCCTCGACCGCGTCCGTGACCGCGGGGAGCGCGGGCGCGCCGTCGCCCGGAATGAACTTCACCCCGTTGTACTCCGGCGGGTTGTGCGACGCCGTCACCATGAGCGCGCCGGCCAGGTCGCGGTCGACGATGGCCCACGCGACGAGCGGGGTCGGGCGGTCGCGTTCGGGGATCAGGACGTCGTGACCGTTCGCGGCGAGGACGCGGGCGAGTTCCTCGGCGAACCCGCGGGAGCTCTCCCGGGCGTCGTACCCGACGACGACGGGGTCGTCGCCCCTCCCCTCGTCGTCGAGGGAGGTCGCGACCGCCTGTCCGACCATCCGCACCCGCGGCGCGGTGAACTCGTCCAGGGTGGTGCGCCACCCGTCGGTCCCGAACGTGATCGGCGTCTCCATACCCGGCAACACGCCCCCGAACGCGAAAAACCCGGCGGCTACACGACGACGACGGGCCGGTCGGCGTTCTCGATGATCTCCCCCGAGACGCCGCCGAACAGCGCCTGCTGCACCGCCGGTCGGTCGCGCGGACCGACCGCTACCGCGTCCACCTCGTCCGCGGCGTCGAGGACGGTCCCGGCGGGGTCGCCGACCCGGCCGCGGATCTCGTACGGCCGCCCGTCGGCCTCCGGGCGTTCCCGGTCTCCCCCGTGGTCTTGCGCCGCGACGCTGTCCGCGCCGATCGCGCCGGTCGTCGCCGAGACGGGGGCGACGGCGGACGACTAATCGACCAGCCGCTCTTTCCCCGCCCGTGAGAGCTGTTTGATCTCGTGCTCGCGGGACATCGCCGCCGAGCGCGTCTCGAACGCCTCGGCGTGGACGAGGTCGACGGGCGTCCGACCGCGCGTGTACTTCGCGCCCTCGCCGGCGTCGTGCTCGCGGACGCGGCGCTCGACATCGGTGGTGTACCCCGTGTAGAGGCTCCCGTCTGCGCACTCCACTACGTACACGTAATGGGTCACTGGCGAGTGGTGGGCGACGACGAGGAAAAGCGGCACGGAAGACGAAGGCTTCGCGTGGTGGTCGTCCGCTATCGGTCCCAGTGGCCGTTCACGAGCCTCGGGCGCGCTGTCGTGCGGCTTCGGCGATTCCTGCGTTCGCCGAGCAGCTCGGACAAGCGAAGATGCGCCCGTGCCCGTCCGCGAACACACGCGCGAATCGCTCGGACACGTGTGCATCGCAGTGATCACACTTGGGCATTGGTTTCATCCGGCAACCTCGTTGCCGGTGTTTCGTGCTATGGCGGCCACCAATAAATATTCTTTCCAAAACCGTCCCCGATTTCGGGAAACGAGAACAACTCTTTGTGATAACAGTTAGATCCTGCAGTATACCAGTATCGAAACTCGTTACATTTCAACTATCGTTTTTCGTTTCGGCAGACACCTCGATAGACCGAGCGATCAACCCCGCCTGTGCCCCCGCGACGAAGCCCGCGTCCACGTTCACCGTCGAGAGGACGGTACAGGACTGGAGCGTCCCCGCGAGCGCCGCCTCACCCTCGCCGCCGTGGCCGTAGCCGCTGGCCACGGGAAGCCCGATGACCGGCGTATCGACCAGCCCGGCGACGACGGTCGGGAGCGCGCCCTCGCGACCGGCCGCGACGATAGCGACGTCCGCCGCCCGGATGTCGTCGACCCGGTCGAGCATGCGGACGATGCTCGCCACGCCCACGTCCTCGATCAGGTCGACCGTCGCGCCCATCTCGCTCGCGACGGCCGCCGCCTCGCCGGCCGGACCCCTGTCGGCGGTGCCGCCCGTGACGATGCGGACGGTCGCGTCGAGACCCGGCGGTTTGAACTCGGCCCCGTGAGCGACGAGCACGGCCGAGCGCTCGCGGTGTTCCACGTCGGCGTCCGGGTGGCGTTCGGCGAGACGTTCTCGGACCGCCGCGACCTGCTCGCCGTCGACACGCGTCGCGATCCCGCGTCCCGTCGTCTCGACGGCCGTGTCGACGAGTTCGGCCACCTCGCCGGGCGTCTTCCCCTCGCCGAACACCGCCTCCGGAACGCCGCGGCGCTGTTCGCGGGCGGCGTCGAACCGCCCGGCTTCGCCCGTCGCGTATCCCCGCAGTTCGGCCTCCGCCTCGGCCGGCGACAGGTCGCCGGCCGCGACCGCGTCGAGTAGTTCGCGCATACGCCGGTCTCCGCGCCCGAGCCACTCTTGCCTGTCGCTCCGCGTTCGCGCCGGGCGATTTCTGAGTTGGTTTAAAGCTTTCCGTTCTTCCTCTACACTCCGCGACACGATCGTGCCCTGTACGCCCGACTCAGGCCCGCTCGCCGGGCGATTTGAGAAACCTTATAAAGGGTGCCGGGTAACCCCAATTCGTATGGCAGACCTCATTGTCAAAGCCGCCGTCAAGGAAGCGCTCAACGACAAGAACGTTGCCTCCGACTTCTACGAGGCACTCGACGAGGAAGTCGACGAACTCCTCGCCGACGCCGCCGACCGCGCGGAGGCCAACGACCGGAAGACGGTCCAGCCGCGCGACCTGTAAACAGGTCCATCCGTTTCCGACCTGACCGCCCCCGCGGCGGATCAGGGTTTTTTCGCGTCGACGCCGCCCTCGTGACCGACGAGTATCTCGTCCGCGAGACCGACGAACAGGCCGTGCTCGACGACGCCCGGTAGCGCCGATAGCCGCGCGGCCAGGGCCGCGGGGTCGCCTATCGCGCCGAAGTCGCAGTCGAGCACGAGGTTGCCGTTGTCGGTGACGAGGGGGCCGTCCTTCCGCTCGGCGCTCCGGAGCGTCGGGTCGCCGCCGCGGGCAGCGACCCGGTCCGCGACCAGCGGGCGGGCGTCCGGGAGCACCTCGACCGGGACGGGGCGGTCGAGCGTCGCCGCCTCCTTCGACGGGTCGGCGACGATAACGAGTCGCTCCGCGGTCGCGTCGACGATCTTCTCGCGGGCGTGGGCCGCGCCGCCGCCCTTGATCAGGTCGCCGCCGGCGAACTGGTCGGCCCCGTCGACGGCCACGTGGACCGTCTCGACCTCGTCGAGTTCGACCAGCGGGACCCCGGCATCGACCGCGAGTTGTCGCGACTGGTAGGACGTGGGCACCCCCTGTACGTCGAGACCGGCGTCGACGGCCTCGCCGATAGCGCGGATCGCGTGGGCCGCCGTCGACCCCGTGCCGAGGCCCACGACCATCCCGTCCTCGACCGCCTCGGCCGCCCGCTCGCCGGCTCTGCGCTTCGACTCCGTCGTGCCGCCGGTGCGTTTCATACGCGACGACGCGGACCGCGCGGGTAAAAAACTACGACCTCCGCCCGCGGCGCGGCCGCGGCGGTCGCTCGTACCGCCGCTGGTCGGCGTGGCGAGCGACGGCGACACGACTGCCTACACCCGCTCGATGACGCCGTCGAGGTCGATCGGTACCGACCCCTTGGAGTACCCCTCCGCGTGCCCGTCCGGGCGGACGCGGTAGACGACGGCCGGGCGGTGACGGACCGCCGGCTGTTCCCCCCGGACGGCGAGCCACTCGTCGTCGCGGAAGCTGGAGCAGTCGACGAACAGCACCGCGCCGCCGCCGTGTTCGCTCAACTGACCGCTGGTCTTCGTCTCGGCCGTCTCGCGGACCGCGGCGACGGCCGTGCTCGCGGCGCGCTGGGTCGGCGGGCGGGGACGGGTCACCTCGACGAGCGAGTGGTGGTCGTTCACGGCCGCGCGGAAGTCGAGCGAGTGGCCGGTCGTCACCTCTATCTCGGGCGTGATCTCGTAGCCCGCGTCGGTGAGGAGCTTCGCGGCGGTGAACTCGGCCATCGCGGAACTCATCCGCACGAGGTCTAGCTGTTCGCTGGTGCCGAGTTTCCCGGCCATCTCGCCGCGGTGCCGGTCGAGGACGCCCGTCGAGAGGAACGACTCGTAGAAGCCGAGCGCCTCGTCGCGGCCGGCGTCGGGGAAACCGGCGGCGTGGTCGCTGAAGAACTCCCGCGTCGTGTGCCGGCCGTCCTTCGACATGAACACCGGCAGGAAGAACCAGGAGACGTGCGGGTACGGCTCCAGCCACGGCGACTCCTCGTGGAGGTCCGCGAGCAGTTCCCGCTGGCACCACCGGGAGACCTGATAGGGGACTTCGCCCCAGTCGAACTTGTCCGTCCGCCAGAGCGCGCTCGGGGTCTCGGTGTTGCCCATCCAGTAGGCGGCTTCGTCGTTCCAGATGAACAGGGCGAGGTCGCCGTTGTCCATCTCGAACCGGCGGGTCTCCCAGTCGCCGGCGGGGCCGAACCGCGGGTCGACGGACGCCGCTCCGAGGTTCTGGTCGAGGTCGGCGAACAACCGGTCGTGAACCCGAGACGCGGTCCAGCGCTCGGGAGAACGGCGAAATCGGAGCGGACGTGCCACGGTCGGGGCTAGGGAAGCCTGCGATTTACCTCTTGTCTTCGATCCGTCCCGTCAGCGGCTAGTGGTCCTCGATCCTGAATGACCGTTACATTGAAATACGACAGTTTCCTACCATGTAGACAAGTGCCATGTCAATGGGTGCCTATGACGAGGACGAACACGAGCGGCGCGAGCAGAAAAACAGCGAAGTCGACGCCGACTTCGACGACGAGCGGACCGTCTACCACGGCTCGGTCGAGTACGACTCGGGCGAGTCCACGGAGGACCTGCTGAACCAGTTCGAGCAGATCAAAGAGCAGTAGCGCCGCTCATTCTTCGGTCTTGCTGCCTCGTCGCCCCCGCGGCCGGCGGGCGACCGATACTCCAGCCCGTCACCAGCCCGGGGTGTCCGGAGCGCCGCGGTCGCGCTCCACCCGGTCGGCGAGCGGCGCGTCCGTCGCCCGCTCACCGGGACCCCCGGCGCGTTCCCGCCAGTCGCTGACCGCCTCGCCGACCCACGAGTCGGCGTCGAGCGCGACGTCGCACGCCCGCTCGTAGGCGTCGTCGTTCACCGCCGTCGACCCGGGCGTCGACGCCGCGGCGACCGCGGCGAACTCGGCCCTGTCCTCGGCGGTGAGATCGCCCGCAACCGTACGGTCGACGACGCCGTCCAGCCTCTCGGGGTCGGGGTGGACGAACACCTTCTGGCCGAGCGCCTGCGGGCCGAACAGCGGCCCCGTCGTGTCGTCGGGCGGGTCGCCGTCGAGCAGGCGCTCGCCGCCGAACTCCCCCTCGACGCGCTCGCACTCCGTCTCCACGTCGAGTGTCAGGCTGTGGCCGGGGAACTCCGCGCACTCGCTCGGGTAGCGCCCGGAGTCGTGCATCCGGCACTGGAGCGTCTCCGGGTCGAGGAAGACGCAGGTGGGGAGCCACGTCGCCGCGTCGCGGTCGAACGGCGCGACGGGTTTCGGCGCGCGGCGGAGGCCGACGAAGAAGGCGGGGCGGCCGCGCACCGCGGCGACCGGCGCGCCGTCGATACGGACGCCGGCGTCCCGGTCGCCGTCGACCGCGCCCCCCGCGCCGTCCGCTCGCTCCCAGTCGTACCACAGACGGGGACGCAGGGCGTCGCCGAGGCCCGCGTCGAGGAACGCCCGCACCTCGTCGCGGGTGAGCGCGACCAGGTTGTACTCGTCGTCTATCGGTTCGTACGGGCCGCGGCGCTCGTGGTCGAGGTCGGTGTCGGCGAGCGTCCGCCAGTCCAGACAGCAGCCGGCACAGCCCTCGCAGTTGACCTCCATGGCCGGGCGTTCGGGGGCGGCGAGCAAAAGCGCGTCGGGGAAAGCGGTTTCCCCCGCGAGCGCGGAGTACGCGGCATGACGACGGACCCCTGTGATGGCTGCGGTCGTCCGGTGAAGATAGCGGGCGGCATCGCCAACATCTGGACGTTCGGCGGCGACGAGACCGGCGGCGTCACGCTGGAGTTCGACGCCGACGGCACCGAGCACTTCCTCTGTTTCGACTGCGTCGAGGACCTGCCGGAGGACCCGACCGCCGAGGACGTCGCGGCGCTGCCCGGTCGCGAGTATAGTAATAATTGAAACGATGTACACACCGATCGCACTGCAGTCGTGCGATCGGGTGTGTATTGATTTTCAATAGCTACTATAGTTAGGTTTAGGGTACCGGCCGACCGTCCACCGACAGTGAACCCCGAGCGGATCCACGACGAGTTCCCCGCGCCCTCCTACCGCGGCGACCAGCAGACGGCGCTCGACGACATCCGCGACGCCTTCGCGGCGGGCAACGACGTCGTCCTCGTGCGCGCGCCGACCGGGAGCGGCAAGTCCCTGCTGGCCCGCGCCATCGCCGGGTGCGCCCGGCGCACGGACGGGACGGCTGCCGCCGCCAGTCCGGAGCGTGCCAGCCGGCACGCGGACGACGCCTCCCCCGGCGACGCCACCGACGCCTACTACACGACGCCGCAGGTGTCGCAACTGGACGACGTGGCCGAGGACCCCTTGCTTTCGGACCTGAACGTGGTCCGGGGCAAGGGCAACTACGACTGCATCCTCTCGAACGAGACGAACACCCCGGTGAATCAGGCCCCCTGCGTCAGGGAGTCGGGGTACGACTGCTCGGTGAAACACCGGTGTCCGTACTTCTCCGACCGGGCCATCGCCTCGAACCGCCGCATCGCCGCGATGACGCTCGCGTACTTCATGCAGACCGCCGGCTCCGACGTGTTCCGCAAGCGCGACGTCTGCGTCGTCGACGAGGCCCACGGCCTCGCGGAGTGGGCCGAGATGTACGCGACCGTCGAGCTCGACCCCCGCTCGGTCCCCATCTGGGACGACCTGCGCGTCCCCGAGGTCGACTCCGTCGAGCGCGCCGTCGAGTACGCGGACGCCCTGGTCGGCACCTGTCAGCGCCGCAAGGACGAACTGCTGGCGACGCCCGAACTCACCCCGGACGAGGCCCGCACCCGCGACCGCCTGCAGGAGCGTATCTCCGAACTACAGTGGTTCGTGGACGACTACCGCGACCCGGGGAGCGCGACGGAGTGGCTGGTCGACCAGCAGGAACCCCCTGCCGGCGCGGACGACGGGGAGGGCGGCCCCCTCACGATCAAGCCGATGAACCCGGAGAAGTACCTCAAACACACCGTTTGGGACCGGGGGAACCGCTTCGCGCTCCTCTCGGCGACCATCCTGAACAAGGCCGCGTTCTGCCGGCAGGTCGGCCTGAACCCCGACGACGTCGCGCTAGTCGACGTCGGCCACACCTTCCCGGTCGAGAACCGCCCGCTGTACGACGTGACGCAGGGGAAGATGACCTACGCCGAGCGCGACGAGACCCTTCCGGACGTCGCCCGCGCGCTCGTCCGGATCATGCAGGAACACGCCGACGAGAAGGGGATCGTCCACTGCCACTCCTACGCCATTCAGGAGCGCCTGCGCGACCTGCTGGCGGACTTCGGCGTTGCCGGGCGCGTCCGTTCGCACGACCGCGAGGGCCGCGACGCCGCGCTGGAGACGTGGAAGGCGACCGACGACCCCGACGTGTTCCTCTCGGTGAAGATGGAGGAGGCGCTGGACCTGGAGGGTGACCTCGCCCGCTGGCAACTGCTGTGCAAGGCTCCCTACCCGAACACGAGCGACTCGCGGGTCGCTCACCGCCTCGAAGACGACCAGTGGGCGTGGTACTACCGCACCGCCCTGCGCACCGTCGTTCAGGCCTGCGGCCGGGTCGTCCGCGCGCCGGACGACTACGGCGCGACCTACCTCGCGGACTCGTCGCTGCTGGACCTCTTCGACCGCGCGCGCACCGACATGCCCGACTGGTTCCGCGAGCAGGTCGACCGGATGTCCCGGCCGGACCTCCCGGCGTTCGACCCCGACGCGGCCGGCGGCGGGAGCGTCACCGACCGACGCTCGCGGACCTCGGGACGGTCGAGCAACGGGAGTCACGACGCGTCGAGCGGATCGAGCGCGTCCGGCGGATCGAGCGGCGAGAGCGGGCGCTCGGGGAAGAAAAGCCCCATCTCGGACGTATGGGACGTGAACTAACCGAGGACCTCCTCGTCACCGCGGTAGTGGTCGATCAGGAGCGTGCCGGCCCGGACGACGACGTACAGTGCGACGTTCGCCTGCGCGACGGCGAAGATGGGAAGCTCGTGCACCGGGAAAGCGATCCGGAGGCGGAAGGCTATCTGGAGCAGTTCGAACGGGAAGGCGACCAGCGCGCCGACGATCAGCCACGCAACGAGGATCGCCGCGATGACGACGCCCTCGCGGAGGGACCAGCGGACTCGTTCCCGGAGTGTTGCCATTTTCGTCTCTCCTCGGTCAGATCATCGCCGCGGCGTAGGCGACCGACGACCCGATCATCAGGACGACGAGCAGGATCGAGAGTATCTGTTGACGGTCCATACCCCGACGTTCGGACGCGGAAACATGAAAGGTTTGTTCCCCGCGGCCCGATCGACGCCCATGACCGAAGACGCGGCGACAGAGTACAGTCGCCTCGCCGGCCTGACGCTCGTCGCATCGGGGGTCGTCCACGCCGTCGCTCCCGCCCTCATGCTACGGCTCGGCCGCGCGGGCTACGACGCCGCCCTGAACGTCGAGTTCCGCCCCGGCGAGGGGTCGAAGCGCCGGGTCCGACTGGTCGGTCTCGCGATGGCGGCGACCGGCGCGCACCTGCTCTACCACGGCGGCGTCCGCCCCCGCGGGTTCGACTAGGGCCTCAGACGGCGACGCGCTCGCCGCCGCGGTACACGGCCGCGACGTCACGCACCGCCGAAACGTCGTCGAGCGGGTCGGCCTCCAGCGCGACCAGGTCGGCGTACTTGCCCTCCGTGATCCCGCCGACGGCGTCGTCCGCGACCGTGCGGCCCGCCATGCTCGTCGCCGCCCTGATCGCGTCCATCTCGGTCATCCCGACCTCGTCGGCGAGCAGTTCCAGTTCGAGGGCGTTCTCGCCGTGCGGGACGAGGTCGGGGCCGATGAAGTCCGTGCCCGCGGCGATGGGGATACCCGCCTCGTAGGCGCGCCGGACGGCGTCGTAGTGCGCCTCGCTGGCCTCGCGGGACTTCTCCAGCCCGTACTCCGGGACGCCGTGGTCCGCGCCGTGGTTCACGATGCGGTGCATGATCGACAGCGTCGGGACGAACGTCGCGCCGGTCTCGCGGAACAGGTCGACCGCCTCCTCGTCGAGGTAGAAGCCGTGCTCGATCGTGTCGACGCCGTTGCGCAGGGCGCTCTTGATGCCGGGCGCGCCCTGCGCGTGGCTGGCGACGGGGACGCCCACGCGGCGGGCCTCCTCCGTCATCGCGCCGATCTCGGCGTCTGTGAACTGGCTCTGGTCGGGCGCGTCCTTCTCGGAGAGGACGCCGCCGGTCGTCATGATCTTCAGGCAGTCGACGCCCTCGCGGAACCGCCGCCGGGCCTCCTTCCGGCACTCGGCCGGGCCGTCGGCCAGCGTCGAGATCCCGTCGCCGTCCTCGACCCACTCGGCGGGCAGGAAGTGGACGTCGCCGTGGCCCGCCGTCTGGGAGATGGCCTGTCCGGACGTGTAGACCCGCGGGCCGGGGATCGCCCCCTCGTCGACGGCGTCGCGGAGCGCGAGACCGGTCGTGCTGCCGACGTCCCGGACCGCCGTGAACCCGGCCGACAGGAGCGACCGCAGGTCGGCGGTCGCCCGCGCCGTCCCGAGCGCCGTGCTGTCGGTGACCCAGTCCATCGGGTCCATCGAGCGCGACCCCTGCAGGTGGACGTGCGCGTCGACGAGGCCGGGGACGACCACCTCGCCGGTGCAGTCCACGCGGTCGGCGTCCTCGGGGGCCGATACCTCCTCGCGGGGACCGACCGCCGCGACCGTTCCGTCCTCGACGACTACCCGCGCGTCGTGGACCGGGTCGTCCGAGAAGCCGTCGATCAGCGTGCCGCAGTCGAAGTAGCGCATGCGATACGGTGACAGGTCCAGCGCCGTATTGCTTTGCCTGCCGGAAGGCGGACCCGGGCGTTCCGTCCTCGGCGAACCTACGACACCTGCGCGTCCACGACCACGTGCGCGACGCCCTCGCTGTGGCTCTTGACCCGGCGGCGGTCCAGCACGTCGACGCCGCGCCCGCGCTCCTCCGTGGCCGCTTCGAGGCGCTCGACCGGGCGCTCCCACAGCAGTCCCTCGGGGCAGGCCTCGTGCATGTGGACGACGCCGCCGGGCTCCAGCGCGTCAAGCGCGGCGTCGAGGTACTCGTAGGACGGGTCGGACCCCGTCCGACTGCCGTCCGAACTCGGCTCGGAAGCGTCGTAGTACCCCATCACCACCCGCTCCGCGGTCACCTCGACGTCCCGGCAGTCGGACCGGAAGGGACGCACGTCGTCCTGCACGTCGTTGAGGACCGCGTTCTCGGTGAGGTAGCGGAAGGCGGTCGGGTTGATCTCGGTCGCGGTGACGCGCGCGCCGGCCTTCGCCATCGGGAGCGTGAAGTAGCCGACGCCGGCGAACATGTCGAACACGCGCTCGCCGGGGTCGACGACCTCGCCCATCCGGGCGCGCTCGGCCTTGTTGCCGGGGCTGAACGTCACCTCCGCGAGGTCGAGCGCGTAGCGGACGCCGTGTTCGGTGTGGATCGTCTCCGTGTCGCCCTCGCCGGCGACGACGCGGACGGACGGCTCGCGCTGCTCGCCGCTGACGCCCTCGTTCGCGAGGACGGTGTCCGCGCCGCCGTGGAGTTCGAGCAGGGCCTCGCCGACCTCGCCCTCGCGCGGACAGTCCCCGAAGGTGACGAGGATCACGGTGCCGAGGACCGCCCACGAGCCCGGAGCGCGGTCGGTCTCCTCGTCGGTCCACCCACGCTCTCGCAGGAGGGTTTCGAGGTCGGGGCTGCGGAGGTCGGGGTCGACCTGCCGGACCACTTCGCGCACGTCGGTCTCAGCGGGGGGGTCGGTGACCGGGAGCGCCACCGCCGCGGTGCCGTACTCGCGGACCTTCCGGGCGTCGTCGTAGACCCCCTCCTCGCGGAGCTCCGCGATGGCGGTCTCCGCGCGGGCCTTCTCGACGACCGCGGCGAGGTCCGACGCCGTCTCGCGCTCGGAGTCGCCGCTCCGCTCCGCGCCGGAGTCGCCCCCGTCTCCCCGGGTCATTCGTCGTTCCGACCGACCGCCTCGGGGTCCGGGAGAACGTGCAGCCCGGCGCGGCTCTTCAGCACCAGCACCGTCTCCGCGTCGGGGTCGAGGTAGTCGGGGCGCGCGATGGTTTCGGTCCGGTAGGTCTCCGGGTCGAGCACCTGCACGGCGCGTTCGTCCTCGACGGCGACGAGCGTCGTCTCCCCCGCGTCGCCGACGGTGCCCAGTTTGCGGGCGTCGGGCGCGTCGCCCTCCTCGAACGACGCCTCGTACCGTTCGCCGGTCGTGATCCGCTGACCCTTCAGGTTGCCCCGCACGCTCCGGACGAGGACGGGACCGCCGTCGTCGTCGGTGTCGATGACGTCGCCCGGAGTGAACGGCGGCAGGCGGACGGCGTAGGTGACGCGGTACACCTCGTTGCCGTCCTCGTCCTCGGTGACCAGCGTCTCGTAGTCGCCGAAGGTGCCGCCGAACTCCTCGACCACCTTCCGGGCGGTCTTCTGGCCGATCTTGTTGGTCGAGACCTTGATGTTCAGGCCGTCGTCGGTCTCGCTCGCCTCGGTGACGAAGGCGTTCCGGTCGCCCGTCGCCGCCATCTCCGCGACGACCTCGTGAGCGATCTCCTCGGCCCGCTCCGTCTCGCGGGGCGTCGGTTCGCGGTCGGCGGCGCGGACCTGGACGGTGCTGGCGTAGTAGTCGCCGGCGATGCGGCCGCAGCGGTCGCAGGTCCCCCGCGAGATCAGCACCGGGACGACGACCCGTTCCTCCAGCGGCGTCTCGCGGACGACCCCCGTGAAGTAGCAGTGCATCCGGACCGTGTTCCGGTCGACCTGCTCGGGGTCGACCTGCCAGGTCACGTCGCGGGCGTCGACGTGGACCGCGAGCGACCCGCTCACCTCGTCGATGGCGACGTCGGTGTAGTCCCGGGCGTCGACGTCGACCCAGCGGTTGCCGCGGTGGACCGCGCCGCACTGCGAGCAGACCTGCACCTCGATCCGCTCCGGCGCGTCCACGAGGTCGAAGTCCTCGAAGTAGCACGCGTCACAGAGGTCGGGGTCGCTCCGGGCCTCGCCGGGGCGCAACCCCTCGCGCTCGGCGACCGAGTCGCCACAGCGCGGGCAGAACGCACGTGATTCACTCATTACCGCCTCGTAGGGCGTTCTCGCTTTTAAACCGTATGTTCGTTCGCGGGCGGCCCGCAGCCCGCGCGCGGGACGCAGTGAAGAAGCACTGTCGCTCGCTGCGGTCGCCCGCTACTCGTACAGGGTCGGCCCCTCGACCGCTTCGCCCGCCGCGTCGCGCCACTCGTGGGCGGGTTGCCAGTCGAGCGCGTCGGTCGCCTTCGCCGTCGACAGGGCCGACCGCTCGCCGTCGAGGTCGCACTCGTCGGGCAGCTCGCCGAAAAACGCCTCCACGGCGTCGACCGTCGGCCGGCCGAGGTAGGTGTCCGCCGCGGCGAGGTTGAACGCCTCGTGCCCGTCGACATCGGCGTCGAGCGCCGCCGAGACCATGCTCGCCACGTCGCGCACGTCCACGTACGACCAGTAGTTGCCGACGCCCGCGGCGAGGTCGACCGCCGAGAGCGGCCGGTCGTCGCCGAGGTCCTCGCGGTCGCGGCAGGTGTACTCGCCGGGGTACTGGATCCACGACGGGCGGAGCGAGGCCACACCGATCCCGTACTTCCGGACGACCGTCTTCGCTATCTCCTCCCCGACGACCTTCGACGCGCCGTACGGGTCCTCCGGCCGGAGCGGTTCGTTCTCGGTGATCGGCAGCGTCTCCGGCAGCGCCGGTTCCTCGCGGAACGGGTTGCCGTACGCGCTCTCGCTGGACGCCCAGACGACCCGCGCGTCGGCCCGGCCAGCCGCGACCAGCGTGTTGAACGCCGCCATCGCGTTCGTCTCGAAGACGCGACCGCCGGCGTGGCGTTCGGGCGCGGGAAGCGCCGCCCAGTGGACGACCGCGTCGGGGTCGACCTCGGCGACGAGTTCGTAGGCCTCCGCGCGTTCTTCGAGGTCGACGGCGCGGAAGTCGACCCCTTCCCGTGGGTCGATCTCCCAGCCTGGATGGTCCAGGTCGGCGCAGACGACGCTCCGGCCGTCGTCCGCGAGGCGGTCGACGATCCAGCGCCCGGAGCGTCCCAGCCCGCCGGTCACGAGTACGGTCTCAGTCATACGGGAACGGACGGCGTCCACGGAGTTGTAACCACGGCCGGCGGCAAGCGGCGGGCGGTTCGGACCGCGTCGGCGACTCCGTGCGCGACCCTTTAGGAGATAGACGACGTAGGACCGCCCATGAAGTGGAAAACGGACTGGGGGCTCCGTCTGCGGATGTTCTTCACGATGTTCATGCTGTTCGCGCTGTACATCGTCTTCGCCGCGGTGATCGTCCAGTACATCGGCGGCGGCATCCTGATGATGGCGCTGTTTTTCGGCGGGTTCTCCTTCGTCCAGTACTTCTTCAGCGACACGCTGACGCTGTGGAGCATGGGCGCGAAAGAGGTGTCGGAGGACGAGTACCCGGAGCTTCACGCGGCTATCTCGCGCCTCTCGCAGCAGGCCGACCTGCCGAAGCCGACGGTGGCCGTGGCCGACGACAGAGTGCCGAACGCCTTCGCGACGGGGCGCTCGCAGCGCGCCGCCGCGGTCTGCGTGACGACGGGACTCATGAAGACGCTGGATCGGGAGGAACTGGAGGGCGTCATCGCCCACGAACTCGCCCACATCAAGAACCGGGACATGATGGTGATGACGCTCGCCTCGTTCCTCTCGACTATCGCCTTCATCGTCGTCCGATGGGGGGCCTTCTTCGGCGGCGGCCGTCGCCGCGGCGGCGGTGGCGGCGGCATCATCGTCGCTATCGGCGTCTCGCTGGTAGTGTGGATCATCAGCTACGTCCTCATTCGGGCGCTGTCGCGCTACCGCGAGTACGCGGCCGACCGCGGCGGCGCATCGATCACCGGCCGGCCGTCCGCGCTGGCGAACGCGCTACTGAAGATATCCGGCGAGATGGACGAGGTTCCCAAACAGGACATGCGCGACGAGGCGGAGATGAACGCGTTCTTCATCATCCCCATCTCCAAGAGCATGCTCTCGCGGGTCTTCAGCACGCACCCGCCGACGGAGAAGCGCGTCGAGCGCCTGCGCGAACTCGAACGGGAGATGGAAGGCTACTGACGGGGTGGACGCCGAAACCACTCGCACATCGAACGACGCGTGGGTGCCGTTCGAGTGCGACATCGCGTTCGGTTTCCACTGTACCGGTCGATCAGGGCGAGGGCGACGCCGTTCGTCCACCCGAAGCCGTCCCGTAACTCGTACTCCCCGCCGCCCGCCTCGGCGGTCGGGTCGCGAACGTCGTACTTCTCCAGCACCTTCCCGGAGCGCTCGAACTGCGTCCGGTTCGTCGCCGGCCAGCGGTCGGCCACTTCGGCGGCCAGGTCGCCGTGGCCGTACCGCTCCGGACCGACGACAGCCATCCAGTGCAGCGGAGCCCACCCGTTCGGCCGGTCCCACTGCTCGCCGCTTTCGGTGAGCGTCGTCGTCAGCCCTCCCTCGGCGAGGTCCGCGGCGAGGAGGCGCTCGGTCACGGCCTGCTCGGTTGACGCCGCACCGATGAACAGCGGTGCGACGGCGGTCAGCGCCCACCGGTCTGTCCGCTCGCGCGTCGTCCACCGGTAGTCGAAGTAGCAGCCGCGGTCGGCGTCCCAGCAGCGCCGGTCGAGCGCCCGCCGGCGTTTCGCGGCGCGGGCCTCGTACTCCGCGGCCGCGCCGGAGTGACCGGTTCCGGCGAACCAGACGGCGAGCCGTCGCTCCATCCCGAAGAGGAACGCGTTCAGGTCGGCCGGGACGAGTTCGGTCGTGTGGACGCTCTCGATGCCCTCGCCCGGTTCGAACCAGCGGCTGCCGAAGTCCCACCCGGACTCGCAGGCCGGCCGGACGTTCCGGTACACGTCCGTGTGCGGCCGGTCGGCCGTGTCCGCCACCGCGACGTCCTCGCGGTACCGCCTTCCGCGGCGCGGCGAGGTCGTCCCAGTAGCGGTCGAGGACGGCGTCGTCGAGTCGCACGGTCCGCCGGTGGGCGCTCCACGGGTCGATCCCGTCCTCGCCGTCCATCCGGAACCGGTGTTCGAGCGCCAGCGAGTCGAGGTACGGCCGGACGGCGTCGACCCCACGCTCCCGGGCGAGCACGTCGGCGGTACGGTAGAAAAGCGGCGGTTGTGACCGGGAGGTGTAGTACTCGCGGTTCGCCGTCGACACGAACCCGAAGCGGTCGACCAGCGATGCGAAGTCGTCGAGGACGCTCTCTATCGGGCCGTGCCGGTCGGAGACGGCGAGGCCCTCGGCGGTGAAGCAGCTGTCCCAGTAGTAGAGTTCGCGGCAGCGGCCGCCGGGGGTCACGTACGCGTCCGAGAGCGAGATGAGCGAACCGCCCGAGTGCTCTCCCGGGTCGTACGTCAGGCGGTCCCAGAACAGGCGGACGTGTTCCTCGATGGTCCGCCGGCAGGTCCCGGTCGTCGTCGACCGCGAAGTATCCGTGTACGAACGTGTCGAGATCGAAGTCGGCGTCGTTCCCGGAACCGCCGGACCGTCTCGGGTCGTCGGGCGACACGGCGTCGACGAACGTCTTCGAGTCCTCGAACACGCCCCGGCGCTGGACCGCCTCGAAGGGTTCGCCGACCGGATGAGGGGAGAGAGTCATACCAGTCGGCGCTCATACAAGGTGACGGTTGCCATACCGAAGCAGGCGGCGCGGTCCGCGCCCGTCCGGGAATGGGAACGGACTAAGGCCGGGGCGCACGGAGTGGTCGGTATGGGACTGCTCGACGGGATCCGAGAGATACTCGGGGTCCGCGCCGAGCGGGACGCGACCCGCGACGCCGACCCGGAGGACCTGTTCGGCATGAGTACGGCGTACCTGACGATGCAGGCGGACCTCGGGTACGACGCCGTCGAGGAGGCGGCGCTGTGTTTCGCTGGCGTCGACAGCACGGACTTCGAGGACACGGTCGAGGAGGTTATCGACATCCTCGAAGCCGGCGAGAAAGAGACCGGCACCACCGCCGAACTCCACACGGACGACCACGGCTACCAGTGGGTCGTCCTCTTCGACGACGACTACGAGGACCTCGTGACGAGCATGCACTTCGCGACCGACACGTTCATCGAGCGCGACTACGGGTCGCGTCTGCTCGCCGCCGTCTTCGGGTTCCGGAAGGGCGATGGCTCCGCGAGCCGCCGACGGGGCGGCGGACCCGCCGACCGCGGCCGCGTCTACTGGGTCTACTCGTTCCGCCGCGGGGCGTACTACCCGTTCGCCCCCCGCCCCGGCAACGAGCGCGACAGCAGCGCCGAGTTCAAACTGGAGAGCGTCCTCGACGGCGAACTCGAAGTCGAGGGCGACAAGGAGTACTGGTACCCGCTCTGGCCGAACGAGCGCGGCGCGCATCCCTGGGACTGAAGGGTCGCTGACGACACCCCCACGCTCGCCCCCGAACCGCGCTTCTCCTTCCTAAACCCTTTCACTTCGAGTTGCGATGCCCCGACGGTGTCTTACACTTTCACTTTCACTCCCCTGTTAACTGGGGTTTATGTATCAGGGGTGGTTTAGAGAGACGTATGGCAACGGACGCAGACCTCGAGACGCTCCCCGGCGTCGGACCGGCAACCGCAGAGAAACTCAAGGACTCGGGCTTCGACTCCTTCCAGGGCCTCGCCGTCGCGAGCCCCGGCGAACTGTCGAACACCGCCGACGTCGGCGAGAGCACCGCCGCCGACATCGTACAGGCTGCTCGCGACGCCGCCGACATCGGCGGGTTCGAGACCGGCGCTGACGTACTGGAGCGCCGCGAGAAGATCGGCAAGCTGAGCTGGCAGGTCGACGAGGTCGACGACCTCCTCGGCGGGGGCGTCGAGACCCAGTCGATCACCGAGGTGTACGGCGAGTTCGGCTCCGGGAAGTCCCAGGTCACCCACCAGCTGGCGGTCAACGTCCAGCTTCCACAGGAGTACGGCGGCCTCCGCGGTGCCGCGATGTTCATCGACAGCGAGGACACGTTCCGCCCCGAGCGCATCGACGACATGGTCCGCGGGCTCCCGGACGAGGCGCTTGAAGCGTTCATGGAGGACCGCGAGATCGAGGGCGGCCCCGACGACGACGAGGCGATGGACGAACTCATCGAGAGCGTCCTCGACGAGATCCACGTCGCGAAGGCGTTCAACTCCAACCACCAGATGCTGCTGGCCGAGAAGGCTCAGGAACTCGCCAGCGAGACGCAGGACGACGAGTACCCCATCCGCCTGCTCTGCGTCGACTCGCTGACGGCCCACTTCCGCGCGGAGTACGTCGGCCGCGGCGAACTCGCCGAGCGCCAGCAGAAGCTCAACAAGCACCTGCACGACCTCGACAAGGTCGGTAACCTGCACAACGTCGCGGTCGTCGTCACCAACCAGGTCGCGTCGAACCCCGACTCCTTTTTCGGCGACCCGACCCAGCCCATCGGCGGGAACATCCTCGGCCACAAGTCCACGTTCCGCATCTACCTCCGCAAGTCCAAGGGCGACAAGCGGATCGTCCGCCTCGTGGACGCGCCGAACCTCGCCGACGGCGAGGCCGTCATGCGCGTCGAGGACGGCGGTCTGAAGCCCGAGTAACGCGACCTTTTGCGCTGCGCGACGCGAGCGGTCCGCCAAAGGCGGACACGCTCGCGAGGCTCGGCAAAAGCTCGACCAAAATCACTCCTCCTTCACGTCGCTTCGCTCCGTTCAGTCGTCGGACCGCTCGCTCACTGCGTTCGCTCGCGGGTGCTATCGTAGCGACAGCCTGCCCTTCCCCGAACGCTCGGACGCTCGCCGAAAGCGGCGAGCGGTCTCGCGCTGGCCGGAAAACGATCGAATCCCGCGCTACAGCGCCTCCTTGTACGCCTCCAGCGTCGTCTCCACGTCC
This sequence comes from Halobacteriales archaeon QS_9_68_17, assembly GCA_003023565.1. Classification (GTDB taxonomy): domain Archaea; phylum Halobacteriota; class Halobacteria; order Halobacteriales; family Natronoarchaeaceae; genus Halostella. The sequence goes on along the minus strand of PXSA01000019.1, from coordinate 23,026 downwards.
TCCTCGGTGTGGGCGTAGCTGACGAACTGGGACTCGAACTGGTTCTGGCTGAGGAACACGCCCTGCTCCTTCATCTGCGGCCAGAACACCCGCCGCCAGCGGTCGGTCTCGCCGGCAGCCACGTCCGCGCCGTGCTTCGGGCAGGCGTCGTAGCGCGGACAGTCGGCCCGCTGCCGACAGCCGGCCTCGCAGTGCTCGTCGAACGAGTCGGCGGCGTCGCGGGTGAACAGCAGCTTGAACATGCTGTCCGTCCCGGCGACGGTGTACGCGGGGGCCCGGTCGGCGACGATCTCCGTGAGGCCGCGCCGGAGTTCGTCGCCGAGGGCGTTGACGTGCTGGTACACGTCGTTCTCGGCGGCGTAGCGCAGCGATTCGAGGCCGGCGGCCATCGTCACGGGGTGGCCGGAGAAGGTGCCGGCCTGGAACACGTCGCCCGAGGGCGTGAAGTGCTCGATTATCTCCGACTTGCCGCCGATCGCGCCGACGGGGTAGCCGCCGCCGATGATCTTACCGAACGTGGTGACGTCGGGGGTGACGCCGAACTCGCCCTGCGCGCACTGGAGGCCGCCGACGCGAAAGCCCGTGATCACTTCGTCGAAGACCAGCAGGGAGCCGTGGTCTGCCGTCAGGTCCCGCAGCGTCTCGTGGTAGCCGTCCTCCGGCATCACGATGCCCTTGTTCGCGAGGATCGGTTCGACGAGGACGGCGGCGATGTCGTCGCCGTGTTTCTCGAACACCTCGTGGACGGCCTCCTCGTCGTTGAACGGGACCGGAAGCGTGTGCTGGGAGAACGACTGCGGGATACCGGCCGTGGAGGGGCGCGGGTGGTCGGCGTCGCCCTCGACGAGCGTCGACTCCTGCGCGCCGTGGTAGCCGCCCTGCATGACGACGATCTCGTTCCGGCCCGTGTAGCCGCGGGCGAGGCGGACGGCGGAGACGGTCGCCTCGGTGCCGCTGTTGACGAAGCGGACCATCTCGACGCTCGGGACGTGCCGGGCGACGAACTCGGCGTGTTCGACCTCGATCTCCGTCGGCATGCCGTACATCGGTCCCTCGCTGGCGTGGGACTGGACCGCGGCCTGCACCGGTTCGGGGGTGTCGTGGCCGTACAGCAGCGGCCCGAGCCCCATCACCCAGTCCACGTAGCGGTTGCCGTCGGCGTCGATGAGGTGGCCGCCGTCCCCGTGCTGGGCGAACGGCGGGTACGGTTCGACCGCGGCGCGGACCGAGGAGTTGACGCCGCCCGGCATGACCGACAGCGCGCGGTCGTAGAGGTCGCGGGACTCGTCGTGGTTCATGCCCGGCGCTTCGGCCGGAGCGGTCAAAGAAGTAACGAGGTCGGCGAGAAAGGGACGACCTGGCAGGGGCAACCCGGTGACAGCGCGGATCACGGCTCCGCGCGTGCCGGCGTCACGACGGCGGCGGGCGGCCCTACACCGCGTCCGGCCCCCTGTTGCCGGTGCGCACCTGCAGGGCGTCGTCGACGGGCATCACGAAGATCTTGCCGTCGCCGGGTTCGCCCGTCATCGCGCCGTCGCGGATCGCCTCGACCACGTCGTCCGCCGGGATGTCCGCGACGACGCACTCGACCTTCACCTTCTGGTGGAGGTCGACGGTGTACTCCTCGCCGCGCCACTGGCCGGTCTTGGCGGGCTGGCTGCCGCGGCCGGAGACGTTCGTGACCGTCAGCGAGGGCGCGCCGACCTCGGCGAGCGACTCCTTCACGTCGCCGAGGCGGTCAGGACGGACGATGGCGGTGACCATCTCGATCGCGTCCTCGTCGCGCTCGCCGCCGTCGGTGCGGACGACCTCGGGACCGCCGTCGGTCGCGATGTCCGGCTTGCCGAACTCGGGGTAGGTGTCGACGCCGTGCTCGGAGACGTCGAGGCCCTCGCGCTCGTGGTCCGGAGAGACGCGGGCCTGCCCGACTGCCTTGAACAGGCCGAACACCACGCCGGTCGCCGCGACCGTCCAGACCGCGATGACGACGACGCCGACGACCTGCGAGACGAACAGGTCGACCGCGAACCCGTTGATGTGGAAGAACGGCAGCATGAGCGCGCCGACGATGCCCGCGGAACCGTGGACCGGGAACACCGCACAGACGTCATCGATCTTCAGGCGCTTCTCGACGAGGCGGAAGACGACCGGCAGTTGCGCGCCCGCGACGAGCCCGGAGATCAGACCGCCGTACCAGGTGACGACGTTCGCGGAGGCCGTCACGCCGACGAGACCGGCGAGCAGGCCGTTCGCGACGTACAGCGTGTCGACCTTCCCGGTCTTGTACAGCGACACCGCGCCGGCACCGATAGCGCCCGCGGCCATGCCGAGCGTGGTGTTCAGCGCGACGCGGCCGACCGTCTCGTACGCGCCGAGCACCAGCGACCCGTCCTCGACGGCGAACACCGTCGCGGCGGTGCCGACGTTGAAGCCGTACCAGCCGAACGCGAGGATGAGCGTCCCGAGCGCCGCAAACGTCATCGAGTGGCCGGGGATGACGTTCACGGAGCCGTCGGCGTTGTAGCGGTCCATCCGCGGGCCGAGGACCCAGGCCGCGGTGAGGCCGGCGATACCGCCCATCCCGTGGACGATCATCCCGCCCGCGAAGTCGGCGAAGCCGAGTTCCGCGAGGAAGCCGCCGGCCCAGGTGAACCCGGTGACGACCGGGTAGATGACCGCGGCCAGCAACAGGGTGTAGCTGACGTACGCGCGGAGTTTCGCGCGGCCGGCCACCGCCCCGCTGACGATGGTCGCGGCCGTCATCGCGAACACCGCGCCGAACAGCCAGTCGACCCACGCGTTCACCGAGTCGGGCGACGTGGTCGACAGGATGCCGCCGAACTCCGCGGTGCCGGTGACGCTCCCGACGAGCGCCGAGACGCCGGCCCCAACGAAGAAAAAGGCCACAACGCCGATGCTCCACGTCAGGAGGTTCTTCGTCAACTGGTTCGCGACGTTCTTCGAGCGCACCTGCCCCGCCTCCAGCATGGCGAAGCCGGCGTGCATGAAGAAGATCAGGAAGGTGGCGACCAGCACCCACACCAGGTTCACGCCGTCGGCGATCACCTGCGGGTCGACCTGTAGCGGCGCGGTCGTCACGCGTCCGTCACCTCCGAACCGAACCAAGCCGAGTGTATTTTACTACGAACGTTCTTTATCTCGTGTTCGAACGCCATATCCGTATTCCAGCTCACGATATAACTCCAATATCGATAACTATATAATAATTCTCGTTGACACACGTTTCCTTCACTGTCCCCTTATTCGACGCGCGTCCGGAGTAATACTCGATATTACGCATATAAGGCGATCGAGCGACAAGCGACCGGACGCTCGTGATCGGGTATTTCGGACGTTCGTCCACCGCTCGGGTCGGTGTTTTCGAGCCGCCGCTTAGGTTTTACCGTGAGGGACGGGGGTGCCTGTCCGGCGGATGACGGTCGGTCGACGCCGTGGCGCGGGCGCGATGGACGGTCGGTCGGAACCGCCCGCTCACCGGGTGAACGAACGCGTGAACGTGTCCGGCATCGGGCAAAACGGACGATCGGTCCGGGACGGCAGTGGAGTGGACGATCGGTCGGTCGTCCAAGGCGTCCGTTCAGTCGCTTCCCGTCGGGAGGTCACCGGCCGTGCGGCAGAAGCCGACGCCGAAGATAGCTCCGCCGATGGCGAGGATGGTGAGCGATCGTACGGTCACGATTCCACCGACAGCGTTCCCCCTGAGCGTCTCGATCGCGACGATGGGACCGAGACCACCGACGGCACCGGCGAGACCGACAAGCACGGCGGCGAGTTCACGCGAGGGCGTGTTGGACCGTCGTTGACTGCGGTAGTCAAACGTTCGGGTCATCGGAAACCCGCCTTTCACAGGTCTCACGGAGGTCGCGAGATAGTCACTGAAAGACCGCCGGCGCTCGGACGTATCTATCAGAGCGCGTCCGCCACGTCCTCCGCGAAGTACGTCAGGATGAGGTCCGCGCCCGCCCGTTTGATCGACAGCAGCGACTCCAGCGCCGCACCCTCCAGACCCAGCCACCCCTTCTCCGCCGCAGCGTGGACCATCGCGTACTCGCCGGAGACGTTGTAGGCGGCGACCGGGTGGTCGAACTCCTCGCGCACGTCGCGGACCACGTCGAGATAGGAGAGCGCGGGCTTGACCATCAGCGCGTCCGCGCCCTCCTCGACGTCCAGCGCCGCTTCGCGCATCGCCTCGCGGCGGTTCGCGGGGTCCATCTGGTAGTGGCGGCGGTCGCCGAAGGCGGGCGCGCCGTCGGCGGCGTCGCGGAACGGGCCGTAGAAGGCGCTCTCGTACTTCACGGCGTAGCTCATGACCGGCACGTGCTCGTGGCCCGCCTCGTCGAGGCCGTCGCGGATGGCCCCGACCATCCCGTCGGTCATGCTGCTCGGCGCGACCATGTCCGCGCCGGCGTCGGCGTGGGAGACGGCGGTCCTCGCCAGCAGGTCGAGCGTCTCGTCGTTGCGGACGGTCACGTCCGGGTCCTCCTCGGCGCGGTCCTCCAGCACCCCGCAGTGGCCGTGGTCGGTGTACTCGCAGAGGCAGACGTCGGTGATCACGTACGCGTCCGTCGCCGCCGTGATCCGGCGGGTCGCCTCCTGAACGACGCCGTCCTCGGCCCAGGCGCGGCTCCCGCGGTCGTCCTTGGACGTCGGGATACCGAACAGGATCACCGACTCGATGCCGGTCGCGAGCAGTTCCTCCGCGCGGTCGACGGCCTCGTCCACGGGCACGCGCTCGTGGCCGGGCATCGACTCGATGGGGCGACGCTCGTCGACAGTCGCGTCGACGAACACGGGCGCTATCAGATCGCTCGGTTCGAGTTCCGTCTCGCTGACGAGGCCGCGGACGCCGTCCTGTCGGAGGCGTCGCGGCCGTCTCGGTCGGGTCATGCGCGTTCCTTGCCGCCCGGTGGTAAAAGGCCCCCGGGTCGGGGCACCGTCCGGTGCGTGCCGCAAGGCATATTAGCCGCGTGGTGGTCTGGTCGGACGAATGCCATCGGGAGCCACCGCCGTCGAGGACGGCCGCGTCCGGCGACTCGTCGCGGACTACGGACCGCTCGCGCTCGCCGCCGGCGTCGCCATCGCCGCCGTCGTCGGGATAGCGCTCGTCTTTCTCGGCGACGAGGCGCTCGCGCGGCAGTGGCTCGACCGGTACGGGCTGCTGGCGCTGTTCGGCATCCTGATCTTAGAGGGCGCGATGCTGCTTTACTTCGCGCCGAGCGAGGCGCTCGTCCCCGCCGCGGTCGCCCTGTTCGCGGACTCGGCGGCGGAGTGGGTCGCCGTCGTGCTCGTCGCCGCCGCGGGCGCGACCGTCGGCCAGTGGGCGCTGTTCGCCCTCGCCAAGCGATACGGCCGGCGCTTCCTGCTCGACCGGCCGTGGTTCCGCGTGCGCGAGTCGTCGGTCGACCGGTTCGAGCGCTGGTTCGACCGCTGGGGCCGGGTCGTCGTCCCCGCGAGCAACGCCCTGCTTTTCACCCGCGGCATGCTCACCGTCCCCGCCGGCTTCGCGGGGATGGACGACCGCGAGTTCGTCGCGCTCTCCGCGCTCGGGAGCGTCGCCTTCCAGACGTGGCTCGCGCTCACGTGGATCTACCTCGGCGAGCACGTCACTGCGTTCTTCTGAGGTAGTGAGACACTGTCGCACACCGACGGTAGAACTATCTCGTCAGAGGGAATCCTCGCAACTATGCCAGGTGCGACGTTTCTCTCCGGCGACCGCGTGGCCCTCCGAACCGTCGAGGAGGAGGACCTGGAGTTCCTGCGAGACCACAGCAACGACCCGGCGATCCGACACCCGATGACGTTCGACCGCCCGTCGAACCTCGAACAACGGCGCGAGCGCTTCGAGGGTACGTACGACGGCGACGACACCGCCCTGCTCGCCTGCGTTGACGGCGACCCCGTCGGCTACGTGATGCTGTTCCACGTCGACGACTCGGCGGGTCACGCCGAAGTCGCTTACTGGGTCAGCCCCGACGCGCAGGGCGAGGGGTACGCGACGGAGGCCGTCGCGCTCCTGCTCGACTACGCGTTCGACGAGCGCCGCCTCCACCGGGTCCGCGCCCGCGCGCTCGCGGGCAACACCGCCTCCCGAAACCTCCTGGAGAAACTCGGCTTCACCGAGGAGGGCGTCCAGCGCGACGAGAAGTTCGTCGGCGGCGAGTACGTCGACACGCACTTCTACGGCCTGCTGGAGGACGAATGGGACCGGACGGAGGTGCGGTGATGCCCGGTGCCGCCTTCCTCCGCGGGGAGCGCGTCACCCTCCGGACGGTCGAGGAGGAGGACTTGGAGTTCGTCCGCGACAACATCGACGACCCGCGGGTGCGCCGCCCGCTCACGAGCGCCTCCCCGACGAACATGGAGACGACCCGCGAGCACTTCGAGGAGCACGTCTCCGGCGACGACACGGTCGAACTCGCCGTCTGCGTCGACGACGGCGCGCGGCGCTTCGAGGACGCGGAGAGCGACGGCCCCCGCGACGGGGACGTCCTCGGCACCGTCTCGCTGTTCGACATCGAGGACGGCCACGCCGAGATCGGCTACTGGCTCACGCCGGACGTTCACGGCGACGGCGTCATGACCGAGGCCGCCCGCCTGTTGGTCCGCTACGCCTTCGAGGAGCTACGGCTCCACCGCGTCCGCGGCCGGGCACTGGCGACGAACGAGCCGTCGAAACGCGTCCTGCGGAACTGCGGGATGCAAGAGGAGGGCGTGATGCGCGAGGCCGAGCACGTGAACGGCGAGTACGTCGACATGGTGTACTTCGGCGTCCTGCGCGAGGAGTGCGAAAACCAGAACTGGCGAGTCGACGCTCAGTAGGTCCCCGCCTTCCGCTCGGCCTGACGGTTCCGGACGACGTTCGCGATCTCTTCGTAATTGCTGATACCACCGAGCGTCAGCCCCTGAATGCCGCTCAGTGCCATCAGACTGCCGCGCGAGAGGATCGAGTCGGAGACGGTGATGTGGCCGTGGCCGAGAATCCGCTCGACAAACGAGGCGCCGGTTTGCATCCCGCGGACGTCCTCCATCCACGTCTCGTTGGTCTGTCTCGACGATATTCCGGTGACGACCACGATCCGGCGGTCGGTCACGAGATAACGGACTTTCTCGCGTTGGAACCAGACGTAGGCGGCGATGACCCCGGCCACGACGATACCACCGCCGATCGCCGCCGGTTCGCTGGTGAGAAGCGACCCCACGACGAGCAGGCCCGCGGCGATCAGGTGGAAACTCCACGCGGACCACGCGGGCCGGGAGTCGACGAGAATCTCCTCTCCGTCAAGCAGGATGGATCTGATCGCGGCGCTCGCGTCCGGCGTCGTTGCGGTGTTTTGAGCATTGGTGGTCCGTTTGCCATCGGTTTGAGACATGGACTATACCAACAATATTTATACATTATAAAATTTAGGTTTTTGAATCAGGCCGCCGCGGCGACGCGCTCCTTCCGTCCGAGCGCCTCGGCGATCAGTTCGGTGAGGCCGACGACCTCTATCTCGTCCTCGAAGCCGCCGGTCTTGCGGCCGTCCTCGTACATCGTCGCACACATCGGGCAGGCGACGACGAACTTCTCGACGGCGTCGCCGGCGTCGGTGTCTTCCAGCGCCTCGCGAAGGCGCTCCTCGCTGGGCTTGGAGTCCTCGTCGAAGTCCATCCAGAGGCCGCCGCCGCCGCCGCCGCAGCAGAACGAGTCGGAGCGGTTGCGCGGCATCTCGTAGAGGTCCGCGCCCGTCGCGCGCACGAGGTCGCGGGGCGCTTCGAACACGTCGTTGTACCGGCCGAGGTGACAGGGGTCGTGGTAGGTGACCGTGTAGTCCAGTGCCGTCCCCGAGAGATCGAGCGCGCCGCGGTCCGCCAGTTCGTCGACGACCTGCGTGTAGTGGAACACGTCGTCGGCCTCCCACTCGCAGGCGTCGAACTCCGGATACTCGTTCATGAACGTGTTGAACGCGTGCGGGTCCGTCGTCACGACCCGGTCGAACTCGCAGTCCTGGATGGCGGCGGCGTTGTCCTCGACGAGCATCTCGTAGAGGCCCTCCTCGCCGACGCGGCGGACGTCGTTGCCGGCGGTCTGCTCGTCCGCGTAGAGGATGCCGTAGTCGACGCCGGCGTGCTCGAAGACGGTCGCGAGCGCCCGGGCGATCCGCTGGTTGCGCTCGTCGTAACTCGGGTAGTCGCCGACGTACCAGACGTACTCGACCGGTTCCTCGCGGGCGTCCGGCACCTCGAAGTCGAGGTCGTCGGCCCAGTCGGGGCGCTTGCGGTCGGGGTCGCCGAACGTGTTGCCCTGCTGGAACACGTTCATCATCGCGTCCTGGACGTTCGCGTCCATCTCGCCGGACTCCGTCAGGCGACGGTTCATCCCGGTGAACTGCTTCAGGTGCTCGATCTCGACCGGGCAGGCGTCCATGCAGGCCATGCAGGCCATGCAGGACTCCATCGTGGAGCTGTCGATGACGCTCGCACCTCCGTCCGACGACGTGCCGCTCGCCCTGCTCGCGGCACCCCCGTCGGCGACGATGGGCCTCTCCTCGGTCTCGCCCGCCTCGACCGACTCCCGGTAGGACTTCAGGTCGAGGATCACGTCGCGCGGGTCGAGCGGGCGGCCGGATGCCTTCGCCGGGCAGGCCGACGAGCAGCGCCCGCATTTCGTACAGGCGTCCTGGTCGAGCATTTCCTTCCACGAGAAGTCCTCGACGCCGCTGTAGCCGATCTCCTCGGGGCTGGCGTCATCGGGGACGCCGGGCAGGCGCTTGCCCGCCGTCTCGTCGCGCGTGACGACGTTCGCGTACGAGGAGATCATGTGGAACGGCTTGGCGTAGGGGATCGCCGCGACGAACGCCAGCGCGAGGACGGCGTGGGACCACCAGGCCCACCAGTAGAGGTCGGCGGCCAGCGACTCGGTCACCCCGGCGATAACGAACACGTCGGCGACGAACCAGCCGACGAAGCTCACGGTCTCGAACTCGGGGAAGCCGGTGCCGACGATGCGCAGGCCCTCGGCGACGTAGCCGCCGACGCCGAGCAGGAACAGCGCCCAGATGAAGAAGGCGTCCTCAGTGCCGGTGTGTTTGCCCCAGAGGCGCTCGTTGCGGACCCAGTAGCGGCGGTACAGCGCCATTCCGATCCCGACGACGAACAGCAGGCCCATCGCGTCCATCGTCAGCGAGTACGCGAGATAGAAGTCGCCCGTCCAGAACGAGTCGCCGACCTTCCGGGCGATATCCATGTCGATCCCGAGGATGGTCGTTCCGATCAGAAGCGTCAGGAAGCCCCAGAAGATGAACGCGTGCATGAGGCCGCCGTAGAGGTCCCTGTCGAACTGCTTCTGATTGGAGAAGACTATCTTCGTCGCCGCGACGACCCGCCCGGGCAGGTCGTCCAGTCGCTCGAACCAGTCGTCCGTGCCGCGGGCGTAGCGGGCGAAGCGGTCGTAGAGACCGTACAGGAGCACCGCGATGGCCACCGCGGCGAGGTAGTAGAACACGACCTCGCCGACCTCGCTGATGGTCCAGAAGGTCTCTCTGGTTTCCGCCTGGGCCACGAACGTCATGTTCGATCACCGGAGGAGAACCCGCTTAAATCTTGTTACCGCCGACCGTCGCCGTCGTCGTTACGTCCCCGTCAAATGAGGAATCGATTGGTAGTTTATATCAGCGGAGACAGGGCGAGGAGCACGGCGATCACACAGAGCGCGGCGTCCCGTCGCCGGAACCGGAGCGCCGGCAGCGTCGGGTTCCAGGCGAAACACCGCGCCCGGAGCGCCAGCGAGAGTCGGTCGGCGCGGTCGAACGCACGTGTGACGCCGGCGAGCGCGGTCACTCGCAGTCGCTCCCCGAGCGCCCGCTCGTCGCCGAGTCTGACGGCCATCGCCTCGCGGGTCCGCCGCAGGTCCGCGAGCAACACCGGAAAGAAGCGGACGGCGATAGCCGTCCCCGCGCCCAGCACGCGCCCCGCCTTGCCGGGGACGACACGCTGGAGCGCCGCGCGCGACTCCCGGACCGGCGTCGTGCGGACGTACGCGGCGCTGACGAGGAGGACCGGGACGACGCGGTAACTCGCCAGCGCCGGGTCGACGGCCGCCCCGAAGTCGAGCCACGGCGGCCCGAGGCGAACCGCCGCGAAGACGGGTGACAGCGCCAGCAACAGGAGCGGGAAGCGGAACGCGACGAGCGCGCGGAGCGGCGAGAGCCGCGCCGCGGCGAGCGCCGCCAGCGCGACGAGCGTCACCGCGGCGAGGCCCGGGAGCGTCCCCCGGCCGAACGCCGCCACGGCGAACCCGGTCTGGAACGCCAGTTTCGCGCGCGGGTCGAACTCGTGGGCGAGCGACGGTCCCGGCTCGTAGGTCACCACGGAACGCGAACGCCGTGTTCGGACAGTTCCGCCGACGCCTCGTCCGGGGCCGCGTCGACGACTACCCGGCCGCCCGCCAGCGCGACAACGCGGTCGGCCAGCGAACGCACGTCGCGCAGGTCGTGCGTGACGACGACGACGCTCGTCCCCTCGCCGTGGAGCGCGCCGAGCCGTTCCAGCAGCGAGGTTCGCGCCGGTTCGTCCAGCCCGGTGAACGGTTCGTCCAGCACGAGGTGGTCCGGCTCCATCGCCAGCGCGCCCGCGACGGCGACGCGCTCCTGCTCGCCGCCGGAGAGTTCGTCGATGCGGTCGTCCTCGCGACTTTCCATATCGACCGCGGCCAGCGCGGCCGTCACTCGGCGGTCGATCTCGTCCCGGTCGAGTCCGAGGTTCTCCGGACCGAAGGCGGCGTCTGCGCCCACGGTCGCCGCGACGAAGGAGTCCCGCGGGTTCTGAAACACCGTTCCGACGCGGGTCCGCGCGGCGACGAGGTCGTCCTCTACGGGGACGCCGTCCACCAGCACCTCGCCCTCGTCGGGCGTCAACAGCCCGTTGAAGTGCCGCACCAGCGTCGTCTTCCCGCTCCCGTTCGCGCCGGCGAGGACGACGAACTCCCCGTCGTCGACCGTCAGCGAGACGCCGTCGACCGCCCGGCCGTCGGCGTAGCGGTGGACGAGGTCCCGGACCTCGATCATCGCGTCGGGAGCGCCCCGCTTTTCGCGATGGCCGCCGCGACCGCGGTCTTCAGGACTTCACCGGGGACGAACACCAGCGCGCCGGCGCTGACCGCGCCGGCCAGTTCGTAGCCCGCGACCGCGACGAGTCCGGCGACGCCCAGCGCGTAGATGACCACGGTGCCGGCGACCAGCGCGCCCACGATCACCGGCAGGGAGACGTCCGCCGGGTCGCGCAGGTCGGTGCCGCGGTGGACGACCGCGCCGATGAGGCCCGCGGCGATCGGGTACGACCACAGGTACCCGGCGGTCGGACCGAGGAGCGTCCCCAGCCCCGCGCCGCCGCCCGCGAACACGGGGAGGCCGATCGCGCCGACGGTCAGGTACAGCAGCATCGACACGACGCCCCACACCGGTCCCAGCACGATGCCGGCGAGGAAGACGCCGAGCACCTGCAGCGTCACCGGGACCGCCGAGAACGGGATCGGGAAGGAGACGTACGCTCCCGCCCCGACGAATGCGGCGATCAGCGCCGCCTGCGCCACGTGTCCCACCGTGAGGTCGTCGACCAGGTCGACCGAGTCGGTGTCAGTACTCATACCTCCCTCTCTCGGCGGCTCCGTCAAGAATACACTGGTTTACCACGGCCCGCCGACCGGTTGACGAGCGCCATCGACCGTCAACAAGCTTTTATGTAGCGGACGAAACAACCACTTCCCAATGGACGAAAAGACGGAGGAACTCCGCGACATCTTCATGGACGTCACCGACGAGGACACGGTGACCGAGTCCCAGGAGGAGACTCGGGGGTCGCTCACCGACCAGGGGGACGGACAGCGGGAGCGCCTGGAGAGCGTCGTCGGGAGCATGCGCGAGCGCTACGACTTCAGCACCGACCTCTCGGACGACGGCCTCTGTGGCCTCGTCGAACTGTTCTACGACGACGCCAGCGACGCCGACATCGCCCGCGAACTGGACGCCTCGCGCGAGACCGTTTTTCGCGCCCGAACGGACCTCCACCTCGTTCGCGACCGCGACCGCGACGCGCCCTTCGACCTCGACGACCTGCGCACGCGGCTCACGGACGACCCGGCGACCCGCGACCTCGCCGACGAGTTCGGCGTCAGCGAGTCGACCGTCCGGCGCTACCGCCGCGTCGTCAAGGCCCAGACCGAGTCCCGACAGGCCAACGACCGCTACCGCGACGAGTTCGACACCATCCTCGCCGACGGCGACCTCGCGGCTCGCATGACCGAGGAGGTGCAGGAGGACGGCCTCGACGACGCGACCGAGGGGATGGAGACGAACGTGGACTTCTAAACGACCTTTTTTCTCGTCGGGTGTCCTCGCGAGCCTCTGGCTCGCTGCGGGCACCCTCCTCCGAAAAAGCTCGGCCAAAAAAGCCGCGAGCGCCGTCGGCGCTCGCGGTGAAACGGCGGCTTCGCCGCCGTATTCTATATCCCTCACGCACCTGCCCTCCCCCGAACGCTCGCCCGCGGCGCAGGCGAGCGCCGCGCGCTCGCGCCGGCCGACGGACGGTGACTCACTGTCTGCTGTTCCTTCGCCGACGTTCTCGTCGACGAGCAGCGACGCGGACACGACGCCGGTCCCGCGCGGGACGCTGGTTCGGCGCGAGGCGACCTGTCACTCCGATGACCGCGTGACGAAGGGAACGGTGAAGTCGGCGCTTTCGGACCGCCGACTCGACGCGGAACTGGTGGCGGTGGAGACCGAGGGCGACAGGGTGAGCGACGAACTCATCCACCGCCTCGGCAAGACCGGTGCGTTCGTCCGGAGCTTGGACGAGAAGGTCATCGAGGGCGAGGTCGACGCCGCCGTCCACTCGATGAAGGACATGCCGACCGAACAGCCCGACGACCTGATGGTCGCGGGCGTCCCCGACCGCGCCGCGGCCGGCGACGTGCTGGTGACGCCGGACGGCCGCCGCCTCGAAGAACTGCCCGAGGGCGCGACCGTCGGCACGTCGAGCCTCCGCCGCGGGGCGCAGGTCCGCGACGCCCGCCCGGACCTGACGGTCGAGCCCCTGCGCGGCAACGTCGACACGCGGCTGGAGAAACTGCTCGCGCCGAGCCTCCAGCGCGAGCACGAGGAGCGGACCGAGGAGGAGAAGGAACGCGAGCGCAACGCCGGAGACGACGACTACCAGTTCCCGTACGAGCAGGGGGTCGAGGAGTGGTTCAACGACCTCGCCGGGATAGAGCGCCGGGCGCTGGAACGCGACGTCGACACCGACGAGCAAAGCTCGTCGAGCCGTACGACTGCGTCGTACGACGCCATCGTCCTCGCCGAGGCCGGCCTCGAACGGAGCGGCCTCGCCCACCACGTCGAGTATCAGGAGCTCCCGACCGACGAGTTCGTCCCCGCGCCCGGACAGGGGGCGCTCGCGGTCACGGCGCTGGACGGCGACGTTGCCGAGGACCTGCACGCTGTTCTCGACCACCCGCGCACGCGAGCGGAGACGACCGTCGAGCGCACCGTCCTCTCGGAGCTCGGCGGGGGGTGTGTCGCCCCCATCGGCGTCCACGCCGTCCTCCAGGGCGAGTACGTCCACACCGCCGTACAGGTGTTCGACCGCGAGGGCGAGGAGAGCGTGACGGCGACCCGCGACCTCCCCGCGGGTGACCACGCTCGCACCGCCCGCGAGTTCGCGCGCGACCTCTCAGACCGCGGCGCTGACGACCTGATCGCCGCGGCCCGCCGGGAGAGCGACGAGGAGACCGAGGCGAAGCGCGGAGGAGAATGACCGGCACCGTCTACCTCGTCGGGAGCGGTCCCGGCGACCCGGAACTGCTGACCGTCAGGGCCGCGCGACTGGTCGACGAGGCCGACGTCGTCCTCCACGACAAGCTTCCCGGCCCGGAGATCATCGAGAACGTCCCCGAGGCGAAGCGCGAGGACGTGGGCAAGCGCGCCGGCGGCGAGCGGACGCCGCAGTCCGAGATCAACCAGCGCCTCCTCGACCTCGCCGAGGACGGGAACGACGTCGTCCGCCTGAAGGGCGGCGACCCGTTCGTCTTCGGCCGCGGCGGCGAGGAGATGGAGTTCCTCGCAGACAACGGCGTCCCGTTCGAGGTCGTGCCGGGCGTCACCTCCGCCGTCGGCGCGGCGGGCGTCGCGGGTATCCCCGTCACGCACCGCGACCACGCCTCCAGCGTCTCGTTCGTCACGGGCCACGAGGACCCAACCAAGGAGGAGTCCGCGGTCGACTGGGAGGCCCTGGCGGACACGGGCGGAACCATCGTCGTCCTCATGGGCGTCGGCAAACTCCCCGACTACGCGCAGGCGCTGCGCGAGGCCGGCAAGAACCCCGGGACGCCCGTCGCGCTCGTCGAGCGCGGCACGTGGCCCGACATGCGCGTCGCCACCGGCAGTTTGGACACCATCGTCGACGCGCGCGACGAGGCGGGGATCGAACCGCCCGCGATCACGGTTATCGGGGACGTCGCCGCGTCCCGCGAGCGCGTGGTCGAGTGCCTGCGCGGCCGCGGCGGCGAGGCCGGCATCGGCGGCGCGGCGACGCGGGGTGACGGCTCGTGAACCGCGACGTGCGCACCGCCGTCTTCCGCCCCGGCGACGAGCGCATCGACGAGGCGGTCGCCCTGCTCGACTCGCTGGGGGCCGACCCCGTCCCGGACCCGATGCTCACGGTCGAACCGACCGGCGCGACGCCCGAGGACGCGCCCTACGTCGTCATGACCAGCAAGACCGGCGTCGAACTCGTCGACGATGAGGGGTGGACGCCGGGCGACGCGACGCTCGTCGCCATCGGCGAGCGCACCGCCCGCGCCATGCGCGAGGTCGGGTGGGAGGTCGACGTCGTCCCCGAGGAGTACTCCTCGGCCGGCCTCGTCGCCGCGCTGGCGGACGACGTCGCGGGCGAGCGTGTCGAGGTCGCCCGCAGCGACCACGGGAGCGGCGTGCTCACCGACGGCCTCGCGGACGCGGGCGCGGACGTCCACGAGACGGTGCTGTACCGCCTCGTCAGGCCGGCGGGGAGCGGCGACTCCGTCGAACTCGCCGCCGACGGCGACCTCGACGCGGCCCTGTTCACCTCCTCGCTCACCGTCGAGCACTTCCTCGACGCCGCCGCGGAGCGCGGAGTCCGCGAGGCGGCGGTCGACGGCCTGAACGACGCCGTCGTCGGCGCTATCGGTGATCCGACCCGGGAGACCGCCGAGAGCCTCGGCATCGAGGTCGACGTGGTGCCCGAGGAGGCGGCGTTCGAGTCGCTCGCGACCGCCGCGGTCGAGGCGGCCGCCCCGTCCTACCGCGAGTGAGCGGACCACAGGTTTAACCCAGAGGGGGAGCCAACCAGTTGGCGATGAGCGCTCCCGTCCCGGAGATGGCCGACCGCGCCGACGCCTGCGCAGAGCGACTGCGCGCCGCCGACGAGGTGCTGCTCGCATCGCACATCGACGCCGACGGCCTGACCAGCGCCGCCGTCGCCGCGAGCGCGCTGGAGCGGGCGGGGATCCCCTTCGGGACGCTGTTCAGCAAGCAACTCGACGAGGCGGAGATAGCGGGCATCGCCGCCACCGACTACGACACCGTCCTGTTCACCGACTTCGGGAGCGGCCAACTCGGGGTCATCGCCGAGCGGGAGGCCGCGGGCGACTTCACCCCCGTGATCGCCGACCACCACCAGCCCGCGGACGCGACGACGGAACACCACCTCAACCCCCTCCTGTTCGGCCTCGACGGGTCGTCGGAACTCTCCGGTGCGGGGGCGAGTTACGTCCTCGCCCGCGCGCTGGAACCCGCCGACGGCGACAACCGCGACCTCGCAGCCCTCGCCGTCGTCGGTGCGGTCGGCGACATGCAGGCGACCGACGGGGAACTCGTCGGTGCGAACCGGAAGATCGTCACCGAAGGGGAGGCGGCCGGCACCGTCGAGACGGGCACCGACCTCGCGCTCTACGGGAAACAGACCCGCCCGCTCCCGAAACTGCTGGAGTACGCCACGGACGTTCGGATCCCCGGCATCTCTAACGACCAGAACGGCGCGCTCCGCTTCCTCGACGGCCTCGGTCTGGAGCTGCGATCGGGGGGCGACTGGCGCTGCTGGGTCGACCTGAGCCACGAGGAGAAACGGACGCTCACGAACGCCCTGCTCCAGCACGCCATCGACAAGGGCGTCCGTCCGGGCGAGATCGACGCCCTGTTCGGCACGACGTACACGCTCCCGGCCGAACCGGCGGGCACGGAACTCCGCGACGCGAGCGAGTTCTCCACGCTGCTCAACGCGACCGCCCGCTACGAGCGGGCCGACGTCGGCCTCGCGGTCTGTCTCGGCGACCGGGACGGGGCGCTGGACCGGGCACGGACTCTCCTCTCCAACCACCGCCGCAACCTCTCCGAGGGGCTACAGTGGGTGCGGGAGGAGGGTGTGACCCGCGAGGAGCACGTCCAGTGGTTCGACGCCGGCGACCGCATCCGCGAGACCATCGTCGGCATCGTCGCCGGTATGGCCGTCGGCACCGACGGCGTCGACCGCGGGCGACCGATCGTCGCGTTCGCCGAGAAGGGCGAGGACGAGGTGAAAGTCTCCGCGCGCGGGACGCCGGGACTGACCCGAAAGGGTCTCGACCTCTCGGCCGTGATGACCGAGGCGTCCCGCGCTGTCGGCGGCGACGGCGGCGGCCACGACGTCGCCGCGGGCGCGACGATCCCCGAGGGGACGCGCGAGGAGTTCGTCGAACGCGTCGACGACGTCGTCGGCGAACAGTTGTCGTAGTCCGGCCTTAGCGGGGCTACCCGCGCAATAACAATACGTGTCCCCCCGCTAGCCGCGGTGATGCCATCCTACCGACCGCGCACGGCGACCGACAGCAAAGCGACCGGGGAGATCGACCGATGACCGACTGGCGAGCGGTCGGGGTCGGCTTCATCGTCGGCCTCGTGATCGCGACCGTCGGCCTCGCGCTCCCGGTCATCGGCCAGATCGGCGGCGGACTGATCGGCGGCTTCCTCGCCGGCTATCTCGGCGGCGGCGGCCTCGGGAGCGGAGCGTGGCACGGCCTGCTCGCGGGCGCTATCGGTGGTCTCATCATCGCTGTCTTCGTCTTCGTCGGGACGTTGCTGCTCGGCCTGACCGTTACGGAACCGGTCAACGCGGTCGTCGGCGGCGCGGGGCTCACCGCCGTCGTCGTCTTCCTCTCCGTCCTGTTCGCGCTCGACAGTGCTATCGCCGGCGCTATCGGCGGCGCATTGCGGGGATAAGAATACGCTCTTCTGTGGTACAGCGGAACCGCGAGACGGCGGACGATTCAACACCTGAGAAGCCTGTATTCGGGGGCGGAGAGGCTGTCTCGCGTTCTCAGATGTCCATCGTTAACACGCTACTCCGCGAGTCTACACAAGAGCGACCCGTTTTTATATCCACATGTGATTTATTGGCGGTGGACGAAAGTTACGAGGCGCGCCATCGGTGACAGCACACCTTCGACGGCCGATGGTGTCGATTCGCCGATTCACACGGCCGTTCCGGATCTCTGTTACATACGAGCGCGGTCGGTTGGCGCTCGCGCGGAACACGACGGACGCCGTTCGCGGAACAAAACAACTATCCGGCCTCTCTGAAACGGGCCGACCCTGTGGACGGCGGCCTAATAAACTAATCAACGCGATATAGAACGGCCTGGTACAGGTGAACGGTCGGACTGAGAGCAGTAGCGAAAACGAGCGGATCACGGCGTCGGGACGGAATCGAGCACAGTAACCCTTCGGTGACGTCGATCCGTCGACTTGACCTTCCGTCTCTCGGACGACCCTGCCCGCAACGAACGGCGTCAGCCGTGAGCGTGTAGGGTAGTCACGGACGAACCATACGAAAAAGAAAGCCCGGAATCGTCGGCCGACTATCCTGTGTTGCACATCGAAGTATCGAAAACTATCGAAGGATCCTCATCCCCGGGGACGACGGTAGCCGACCCCTGATTCGAGCAGGATATATCCGTGACGGACCACGTTACCGCTCGTTCCACGAACGGATCGACATCGTTGACGCTGACAGTCAGCGTGTACTCCGCCTGCGGCATCGTCGCTTCAACCATGTAGGACATTCTCTCGTTCAAAAGTAGTTCTTCGCCGACCGGGTCGTCGATATCGTCGTCTTTCCCGGTCATCTGGACCCACACTTCGTGTTTCTCGTCGGTCGCGTTCGTGACGGTAAGGGCTATATCGGATTCCTGTTCGCTCAGGACTGACTGACAACCGGCAAGCCCCGCGACGCCACTAGCGCTAAGTCCGAGCGGCTCCCGCCGGCGTATCGTGCTATTTGGCATTCGTATTCACCGTAACACGGTCAGTCGTTCACTACGTCGAAGTCACAGGATCCGCCTATCGCGTCTGTCTCTACGAAAGCAGTTCCCCCATAGCCAGGATCCGTGTAACTGTACATCGAACTCGTCCATCCCGCGACAGTGACCTCTTCCCCCGGCGGGAGACGCGTATCGAGAGTGACGGACGCTCCGTGTGCGTCATCGGAACCGACCGGCATATCTCTGCTCGGGACTTCCCAGTGATGCCAGAATCGATTCCCTCGGTGATCATCAGTATGGGTCATCGAGTTCTCCTGAAGGGAGTGGGTGATATCAATGGGACCGACAGCGAAACTGACAGAGAGATCGAATGGGTTTTCATGTGTTGAGTCTCCGGGATCGGGTTCGGGGGTTCGAGTTCCCGTATCGTTAGACTGACCATCTCGAGGTTCGACCGAAGCACGATACTCCTCGAAGTTAACGGTTGTCCCGCACGGTGAAACCGGCTTTTCAGTTCCGGCGGCTGAGCGGGCAACGGTGGCATCAGCATCCGATATTGTTTCGTGAGTCCCGGACACGTGGGAACAAACGCGGACGGGCCTCATGAGGCCACCGTAGGGTGAAATCGCCGTTTGAGCCTCGAACGAGGGGATCGCCCGACTTTTGTCGACCCGGTTCGTTCTCCCCCGCATGGCCGATTTCGACCCCGAGAAGTTCGAGGACAAGTACGTCCACTACTTCACGGAGCTCCAGCGAGCGTACAGGAACGCCTTCGAGACGATGAACGAGACGTACGACTCGGAGCTTATCCACGCCATCGACCAGCAGATCCTGAACGAGAGCGAGCCGTTTTACGAGGGTAGCGCGGAGCAACGCTCCGCGGACGATCCGAGCGGGCAAGGCCCGCGAGAACACGACGGCGAGTTCCGCATCGACCTGCCCGAGAGCCCTGCGGAGCGCGTCCGCGGCATCGTCGTCGAGGAGGAAAGGCTCCACGAGGTGCTCGACGTCTACGTCGGCGAGATCGAAGCCGAGATCCGGGAAACGTTCGGGTTCGAGTGAACCGAGCGCGGCGAACGAACCAGTAGCACAAAAGGTTCAAGGGTGCTGGCCCCCAACCCGTATCCATGAGTACTGACGCCAAAGAGGACGGCGACGACCTGAAAGAGCGGGTGTCGAACTTCCTGCGACGGAACTTCCCGCAGATCCAGATGCACGGCGGCAGCGCCGCCATTCAGGACATCGACCGCGAGACCGGCGAGGTCTCCATCCAGCTCGGCGGCGCGTGCTCGGGCTGTGGCATCTCCCCGATGACCATTCAGGCCATCAAGAGCCGCATGGTCAAGGAGATCCCGGAGATCGACCAGGTTCACGCGGACACCGGCGGCGGTGGCGGGATGGGTGGCGGCATGGAGCCGTCGTTCCCCGGCGAGACGGTCGACGACGACGACGGCGCAGCGGACGAGGGCCCGCAGGCCCCGTTCTGACGCCGGTGACCATCGCGGACGGCGATAAGCAGTCTTTTTAACGCTCGGGCTACCCCCGATAGACATGACTGACGCGGACGCATCGGGGCGAGACGTGCTCTTCGTCGTGATGGATACCGTCCGGAAGGACCACCTCTCCGTCTACGGGTACGACCGGCCGACGACGCCGGGGCTTGCAGCCTTCGCGGAGGAGGCCGCCGTCTTCGAGCAGGCAGTCGCGCCGGCCCCCTGGACGCTCCCGGTCCACGCCTCGCTGTTCACGGGACTGTATCCGAACGAGCACGACGCGAACCAGGAGAACCCCTATCTCGAGGGCGCGGCGACGCTCGCCGAGAGCCTCTCCGACACGCACGCGAGCGCCTGTTACTCCTCGAACGCCTGGATCACGCCGTACACCCATCTCACCGACGGGTTCGACGACCAGGACAACTTCTTCCAGGTGATGCCCGGCGAGTTCCTGAGCGGCCCGCTCGCGAAGGCCTGGAAGACGATGAACGACGACGAACGCCTCCGGAAGGCCGCCGACTGGCTGGTCAGCGTCGGCAACGAGTTCCACGAGTACTTCGCCAGCGGCGAGGGGTCGGACTCGAAGACGCCGCAGGTGATAGACCGGACACGGGAGTTCGTCGACGGCGTCGACGAGGACGAGAACTTCTTCGCGTTCATCAACTTGATGGACGCCCACCTCCCCTACCACCCGCCGGAGGAGTACGGATCCGAGTTCGCACCGGGGGTCGACTCGTCCGACGTCTGCCAGAACTCCAAGGAGTACAACTGCGGCGCTCGCGACGTCCCCGACGAGGAGTTCGACGACATCCGCGGCCTGTACGACGCGGAGATCCGCCACATCGACGCCCAACTGGAGCGGCTGTTCGACTCGCTCCGGGAGGCGGGCCGCTGGGAGGACACGCTCGTCGTCGTCTGCGCCGACCACGGCGAGCTCCACGGCGAGCACGACCTGTACGGTCACGAGTTCTGCATCTACGACCCGCTGGTGAACGTCCCGCTCATGGTCAAGCACCCGGGTCTGGACGCGGAGCGCTACGAACGGCAGGTCGAACTGCTGGACCTCTACCACACCGTGTTGGACCACGCGGGCGTCGACCCCGACGACCCCGACGCGGTGTCGCTCGACGACCGGCGGTCGCTACTCTCGGACGACCACCGTGAGTTCGACGAGGGGGAGTTCGCCTTCGTGGAGTACTCACGCCCCGTCGTCGAACTGAAGCAATTAAAGCAGAAGGCCAGCGCCGCCGGGGTCACGGTCGACCGCGACTCGCGGTTCTACTCGCGGATGCGTGCCGCGCGCCGGCCGGACGCGAAGTACGTCCGGAACGAGCGCATCCCGGACGAGGCCTACCGGCTCGATTCCGACCCCGGCGAGACGGAGGACCTCGCCGGCGGCGACGACGAGGCCGTCGCCGAGGTGGAGGCGGCGCTCTCGCGCTTCGAGGACCGGGTCGGCGGCCCCTGGGAGGGCGACGCCGCCGGCACCGACGAGGCCGTGCTAAACGACATGAGCGAGGACGCGAAGGACCGACTGCAGGACCTCGGCTACATCGACTGACGTGACGGGTGACGCTACCGACGCGGCGTGCTGGGGGTCGTCGCGCCGGTCGCCGGACCGACCGGTTCAGCGTCGAGCGCGCCCGCGATCGGGTCGAGCGGTTCGACGAGTCGACCGAGACGATAGCCGCCTCGCCGCGGGCGCTCGCCTCGGCGACGGGGTTCGCGTACCCGGGCTGGGTGTTCTTCGCGCTCCCCCGCTGTTTCGCGGGCTACTGGTTCGCGCTGGCGGTCGGCGGCCTCGCCGCGCTGTGGGTCGTCGCCCGGGCCTGACTCGCAGCGACCTTAGCGCAGGTCCCGTTCTCGCTCCCAGGCCCCGAGAAGCGCCGTCAGCGTCCGGTTGACCGGCGCGTCGAGGCCGAACTCGGCCGCGCGGTCGACGACGTAGCCGTTGATCGCGTCGACCTCCGTCCGCCGGCCGCCGCGGACGTCCTGCAGCATCGAGGAGTCGTTGTCGGCGGTCGCCGTCGCCACCTCCTCGACGGCGGCGAGGGCGACGCGGTTCGGGAGCGAGACGTCGGCCGCGCGGGCGACGCGGGCGGTTTCGCGGGCCGCCGACCGTGTGAGGTCGTTGGCGGGACCGTCGAGCAGCGCGCCGTTCTCGACCCGCGAGAGCGCGGTGACGGCGTTGATACCGGCGTTGACGGCCAGTTTCTCCCGGAGGCGGCGGGGCATGTCGCCGTGGACCGTCGTGTTCAGGTCGGCCCGGCGGAACGCGCGGGCGGCGCGGGCCGCGGCCGCCGAGTCGCCGCCCTCGCACGGACCGAGCGCGACCTCGCCGACGCCCGTGCACTCGACGCGGCCGGGGCCGCTGCGGACCGCTCCGTAGGTCGCCGTACCGGCGAGCACCGGGCAGTCGAGGAACTCGTCGAGCGTCGCCTCGTTGCCCATCCCGTTCTGGAGCGAGAGCGCCGCGCCGTACTCCCCCGTCGCGAGCGTCCGGGCGGCCTCGGTCGTGTCGTACGCCTTGACCGTCACGAGAGCGAGGTCGGCGCGCAGGCCGGTCCCGCCGGTGGTCGCGTCCGGCGTCACGGAGACGTCGAACGCCCCCTCGACCGTCAGGCCGCCGTCGGCGACGGCCGCGACGTGCGGGTCGCGCCCGACCAGCGTCACTTCGTGTGCCTGCGCGAGGAGGCCGCCCACGAGGCTCCCGAGGCTCCCCGCGCCGAAGACGACGATGTCCATACCGGCCCGTCTCGGCGGGCGGTAATCAGTCCTCCGTCCAGTACATCAGCGCTTCCTTCGGTTCGCCGCAGCCGGGGCACTCGTCCGGCAGGCCGTCGCCTATCTCACCCATCTCGCCGCACTCGGTGCAGCGCCACATCAGTTCGGCCTCGCCGAAGTCGTGACCGGAACGGGCGTGTTCGACGCTCAGGCTCTCGACGCCTTCGCGCGTGGTGACGAAGAAACCGCCCTTCTCGAAGCCCCGGATCTCGCCCAGTGCCTGCCCGTCCTCGTCGTACACCACCTGCCCGAGGTCGAGCTGGTTGACCTGCTTTTCGGCTTCGGACTCTCCTTCCGCGCTCGGTGTCTCCCCTCCTCCAGACATACATAGATGCACCACGGGAGCGGGCATAAACGTGGGGCGGCCCGTCAGATCGCTTATCGGCGAGCGGAGCGGCGACGGCCGAAGCGCCGGCGCGATTAA